>JAZNAG010000001.1:0-2186 GCA_045586405.1 Acutalibacteraceae bacterium
AACTAAGAAGCGAACAAAAGTCTATTTTGCCCATCCGTATTCCTCCTATGAGCGGGGGAGTAATGAGAATGCGAACAGGCTTATCAGGCGTTTCCTGCCGAAAGGGTGCACGTTTGATAAATTACGCCAGCGCGATGTGCAGAAACTGGCTCGCTGGATGAACAAAACCCCCAGAAAACTTTTCGCCGGCATGTCTGCAAATGACAAGGCTAAGGAGTTCGGTCTAAATTTTAAGCCTGCAAAAACCTGAGTATGCATTTTTTTCACAAAGTGTCGCATTTAAACTTGCAATTCACCGGCAAAATGTGTTACCCAAGGCCATGGCTTCATTACCGATTGAATTGCAACAAAAGCTCACACACGAATATATGGCAGGCTTGTTGGATTGCTATTCTGCATTCTTGATTATGCGATACGCAGAATTGAATGAATCCCTCACGGCTACCACCAGAGCCAGGCTCGTGGCGTAGTTGCTCTCATTATTTTTCATGCCGATGGAGAAAACGGTCACCGCAGCTTTGGGGTGTATGACTTTCCTGGCTATACTCCAATTCAGCCGGATTACAGTAGACTCCCTGAACCTGACGAGGATGAGGAGAATTAACCCTGTTTACCCATTTGCAAGCGATGTTTCATTTTAGGGTGCCATTCGGTGAAAAGGGAGCTTAAACAGCTGATTCTGTGTAGCTTGTCAGTTCGATACATCTTTGCTTGCCACAGAGTCACCATTCACTCAAAATCGCCTACCTGTCACGGCGTAGAAAGTAGCTCGTCAGGGCTGACTCGAAGCCGGAAGCCCACAGAATCAACAGGGTGCAGATTCGAGACATCTTTAGTGCCCCTAAAAAGCGTTCGGGCTTAGCAAAACGGGCTTAGGCATGCTTAGGCTTTTTGGCCTTTTAGAGGCGCTCTTATTATGTCGTTTTTCTTACAGAACGCCCACCGGCAAAAAAGAAGTTTAGGATATTAAATCTACTGATAAGAAAAACATAAAGCAGTACACAAATGGACGCCGAGATAACACAATTAAGTAACATATTAGACACATAACCAAACATTCCATGCGGAAGTATAATCAGCAATACCTTCTTTAATGAAAGAGTACAATAAAAATGAGCAAGGTAAACAAATGTACTACTCCCTGCTATTCTTGCCGGAATAGGACGATTGTACAGCAGCCCCATAAACACAGCAAGGAATAAAAAAACCGTGAAAGATTGAGCAATATTAACTTCTATCATACAGGAGCGGGAAAAGATTTGAATAAAGAAGATAAGAAGCAAACATATCTTCCAGTTAAATAGTTTTGCAACATCGGTTATTTTAATACCCATACATGCTAAATATCCGCCCATCAATAGATACACATTAAAATAGAGATAATTATATTTTATGCTTGTCAGGCAGAATATTAAGCATAAAAGAGGAACCAAATGTTTCAGGCATCTTATTGAAAAATAATAGATGGGTGAAATAACAGAAAATACGATAAGAGATTCAATAAACCAGAGTCCCATACCAAAATATTTTCCTTCTTGAAAAGGATTGTAGCCGTTTAGGAAGGATAGAAGATCTGACGGAAAAGTTTTGTTAATAAAATAGCCTGTTATAAGACCTACGGTATTCCATACCACATAGATTACCAAAAGGCTTTTGACCCGACTTTTTAGCTTATTAAGATAATCTACTTTCCAGTTAAATGATTCGATATTAGCAGAACGAAAGAACAGGTACCCTGATATGATAAAAAAGAGTCGTAATGCATTCTCGCCAAAATGCAAAGAAATATGCCATGAACGAACCAGAGGTATCGTCTCCTGAATTAAACGCGGCGCAACATATTGTGAATCATGGAGAGAGCAATGAACCATCACGATGGTTAAAATGCATATAAATTTCACAGAGTTCAGGAAATCGGATTCTTTCTTATCTATCGCAACCATAAACAGATGAAAATAAAATATCGTCGGACGGTAGTGTATGGCATGCGATAGAAGATTTCAAGTAAAAATCCAGTCACCGAACTTACACTTCCCACGAGTTCAGCTGACACGTGAAAAGCTGGATGCCTCATAAATCAGGCACTAGCATATACACATGTCACTCAAAATGAGTAAACAAGCAATAATAGAGTTACTGAATTCCAACGCAGCAAAGTATCGAAAGACACACTCCCGCAAAGCTAA
>JAZNAG010000002.1:0-2113 GCA_045586405.1 Acutalibacteraceae bacterium
CTGTACAGAGAGGGTAAGCTTACTAAGCTTTATTCCACTAATCTTTCCTATATTCCCGATGAAATCAAGAGTAAGCCTTGGTTTGTTGAGGTTGACCTTTCCAAGTTTATCGGTAAGATAGTTAATACCCTCAGCCACGACCAAAGCATATCGCCTCTTCTTGACGCCAAGCACAAGATTCGCAAGCTGCTTGACGAAAAGGCTGCTAAGGCCGAAAGCGAACAGTAAATCACCCAATAAGCCTTATTGGGAACCTCGACAAATCACCCCAACAAGCCTGCGGCTTATTGGGGACCCCGACAAAAATCAGCGTGCCGAAAAAACTCGGCACGCTTCAGACTGTCGAAAAAGTCCAGTTTATACTGGGCTTTTTTGCGTAAATGTGGTATAATGGATGCGGGTGATGAAAATGTTAGAAGAAAAGAGAAATAACAACCATAGAAACGATGGTGAAATAGTAAGCCTTGATATGTTAGTACCAAGGTTCCATCTGCTTAGGAAAATAGACAAAGCCATAGATTGGAAAAAGATATATCCCATAGTAGAAAGTAAATACAGTAAAATAGGTCGTCCAAGTGTCGACCCTGTTGTGCTTGTCAAAATGGTTATGCTACAGCACCTTTACGGTATACGCTCTCTCAGACAAACAGTAGCAGAGATAGAAGTAAATGTAGCATACCGTTGGTTTATCGGATATTCTCTAACAGAAAAGATACCCCACTTCTCCACAGTCAGCTACAACTTTCTTCATAGATTTGATAGCGATATGTTTGAACAAATATTCACCATTGTACTGAACGAAGGTATAGACAGCGGATATGTAAAGCCTAATGTAATATTCGTAGACGCTACCCATATTAAAGCCAACGCTAACAAAAAGAAACAAATGAAAGTTCATGTACCTAAAGCTGTCAAGATATATGAGGAACAGCTACATAAAGAGATAGACGAGGACAGAGATGACCATGATAAAAAGCCGCTAAAGGACAAAGAGGAAAAAGAAGAGCTTGTAGAAAAGACAGTATCCACAACAGACCCCGAAAGCGGATTGTTCTGCAAAGGAGAACACGAAAGATGCTTTGCTTATGCCGCACAGACAGCTTGTGACAAGAATAACTTTGTGCTTGATGTAAATGTAGTAGCCGGCAATATACACGACAGCGTTTCCTTTGATTCTCTCTATGATAAAGTAACCGGAAGATTCCCTCAAATAGAAACAGTAGTAGCAGATGCAGCATACAAAACACCTTGGATATGTAAGAGAATAATAGACGACGGAAGAATACCGTCAATGCCATACAAGCGTCCTATGACAAAAGAAGGCTTTTTCAAAAAGTATGAGTATGTGTATGATGAATATTATGACTGTTTCATTTGCCCCAACAACAAGATATTAAGATACAGTACAACCAACAGAGACGGTAACCGAGAATACAAGAGTAACCCACACGAATGTGCGAACTGCCCTATGCGAGAGCAATGTACACATAGCAGAGAGATGCAGAAGATAGTGACGAGGCATATATGGGAAGAATACATAGAGAAGACAGAAGACATACGGCATAGCAAGCTCGGTGCTGAAACATACAAATTGAGGAGCCGAACAATAGAGCGAGTGTTTGCCGATGCAAAAGAAAAACACGCAATGCGTTATACACCGTATCGAGGTCTAAACCAAGTAGCCAATTGGGTTAGGCTTAAGTTTGCTGCTATGAATCTCAAAAAGATAGCGATGTGGAAGTTCAAAGATGAAAATCCACATCGCAAAACCACTGTTTTTTCTTTCTTTCACTCGCTTTTCTTCAAAATTGCACCTATATCAACTCAAAAGCCGTGTTTCGCTTAACGCCAAACACGGCTTTTTCGACAGGCTGAGATAACCGAGGTTTAAGCCTCGGTTATCTACTATAAACTCAAAAAACAAATTTTTGCGTTCTGAGGTTAGAAAAGGCGTTCCCCATAGCTTAAAAAAAGAGTGCAGATGATTAGAACTGAACTGAAGCTGTACTAAGTACTGCGAGGTGAAGTTCTAATCAAGCAAAAATATAAAATAAAGAAAAAGATAACCGAGGTTTAAGCCTCGGTTATCTACTATAAACTCAAAAAACAAATT
>JAZNAG010000003.1:0-1945 GCA_045586405.1 Acutalibacteraceae bacterium
ATAGGTTTTATGACGAAAATTCTCTCCTGCGTATGCAAGAGATACTGTTTTATCGCGAACTTGATTTCCCGCTTAAGAGCATTTTAGAGATATTGTCATCTCCCGATTATGACAAGCAAAAAGCACTCGCCGAGCAACGAAAACTCTTAGAGTTAAAAAAGGAACGATTAGAGAGAATTATCGATGCTTTGGACGGTGCCACGAAAGGAAAGGTTACAATGACAGCGTTTGATAACAGTGATTACGAAACTGCACGTAAGCAGTATGAAGTTGAGGCAAAAGAGCGTTGGGGAAAAACAGAAGCCTATAAAGAACACAAACAAAAGACAGCTAATTACAGCAAGGATAAATGGCAAGAGGTAAACGATGGACTAATGACAATCTTCGCTAAATTTGCCGAGTGTAAGCAAAACGGCAACACCGCAGACTCGGATGATGCTCAGGCACTTGTAAAAGAATTACAAATTTACATTACCGAAAACTACTACACTTGCACAACCGAAATCCTCGCAGGTCTCGGTCAAATGTATGTCGCCGATGAACGTTTCAAAAACAACATCAACAAAAACGGCAAAGGCACTGCTGATTTCGTTTCAAAGGCGATAGAAAATCACATTAAAAGTTGACATTTTGAATTAAAAGTGTAAAATATAGGCATATCTAAAAGGAGTGTACATATGAAAATCTTAAAAACAATGCCGGGTATAGCACTTTCTATCGCTATTGCTTTTTTGGCACTTTGGCTTGAAAGCCTACTTCCGATTCACGTTGTTGGTGCATCGGTAATTGCTATGTTTATTGGTATGACTTTAAACTATTTCTTAAAAAATATCGATATTTTTAATGCTGGTGCAAAATTCACATCCAAAAAAATCTTAAAATTTGCTATAATCCTGCTCGGTCTTTCCCTTAACATAAATACTATTTTTAATGTAGGAAAGATGTCTTTGGTCGTTATGGTTTTCACTCTTCTGACTTGTTTCGGCGGTGGATATTTTATAGGAAAAGCATTAGGGCTTAATTGGAAACTTTCTAATCTTATTTCAGCAGGCACCGGTATTTGCGGTGGCTCCGCTATTGCCGCAATTGCACCTACAATTGATGCTGAGGATAACGATGTTGCTTATGCACTATCAGCTACATTTTTATTTGATATGGCTATGATATTGCTTTTTCCTATTATGGGAAGAGCTTTGGGAATGTCCAATGAGGCGTTTGGTCTTTGGGCAGGAACTGCAGTAAATGATACATCATCGGTAGTAGCTACTGGATATTCTTTTTCAGAGGCGGCGGGAGATTTTGCAACTATGGTGAAACTCACAAGAACTCTATCGATAATTCCAACTGTTCTTGTATTTGCTTTTGTTAATCTTCGATTAAAGAGAAAAGAAGCATGTGTAAACGGCAATAGTGATGGTGAAATTAAAGCTAATTTTAGTATTAAAAAGATATTTCCTTGGTTTATAGTTGGGTTTGTTGCTATGTCGGCAGTTGCAAGTTTGTTTACTATCCCTGCCGAAATAGTTTCCAGCACAAAAACAGTTAGCAAATTCTTAATGGTAGCCGCACTTTCTGCTATAGGACTTAATACTTCTTTTGCAAGTATGAAGAAATCCGGTATACGCCCTATGGTTCACGGATTTATCATTTCCGCACTAGTTGTTGTAGTTGCTTTAGTGGTTGAAATTGCAATGGGTATAGTATAACATTATTTTTATACTTTCTTAATAGTAAAACGCTCTGCCGCAGCAGAGCGTTTTTTTCGTTAATAGAATGTTATTTAATTTCTTGTTCTAAGGTTTTGAATGTTTCGGTATCGAAAAAGTCATAAAGGGATATTTCTAATCCGTCACATAATTTCTTAAGAGTAACAACACCTGCGTTCTTGCTACCACCATTGATTATATTCTTTAAAGTTGAGGGTGGTACGGCAGAGATTCTCGCA
>JAZNAG010000004.1:0-53207 GCA_045586405.1 Acutalibacteraceae bacterium
TCTCTATAACTCAAATGGTGTTCTCGCATATCTACTATAACACTTATTTTGAATTCAGTCGAGTATTTTCGTTGTATTTGTCCCTTTTTTGCCATAAAAATATGCACCTCCAAAAGTGTCTAACTTTTGGGGTGCATATCAAAATCCCAAGTCCTTTAGTTTTTATTCAAATAATCTATAATTATTTGTTCAGCGCTTCGTTAACTGCAACTGCGCAAGCAACAGTCATACCAACCATAGGGTTGTTACCTGCACCGATAAGGCCCATCATTTCTACGTGAGCAGGAACGGAAGAGGAACCTGCGAACTGAGCGTCAGAGTGCATACGGCCCATTGTATCGGTCATACCGTAGGAAGCAGGACCTGCAGCCATATTATCGGGATGGAGAGTACGACCTGTACCGCCGCCCGAAGCAACTGAGAAGTATTTCTTGCCCTGTTCGATACATTCTTTCTTATAGGTACCTGCAACGGGATGCTGGAAACGGGTGGGGTTGGTTGAGTTACCGGTGATGGAAACGTCAACACCCTCAAGATGCATAATAGCAACACCTTCACGAACATCGTCTGCACCGTAGCAACGAACCTTAGCGCGTTCACCGTCTGAATAAGCGGTTTCGCTAACAACGTTTACTTTACCTGTGTGGTAGTCGAACTGAGTCTGAACATAGGTAAAGCCATTGATACGGGAAATGATTTTAGCAGCATCTTTACCAAGACCGTTAAGAACAACGCGGAGAGGTTCTTTTCTTGCTTTGTTGGCGCTTCTTGCAAGACCGATAGCGCCTTCAGCAGCAGCGAAAGATTCGTGACCTGCAAGGAAAGCAAAGCACTTGGTTTCTTCTCTGAGGAGCATAGCACCCAGATTACCGTGGCCAAGACCTACCTTGCGGTCGTCAGCAACAGAACCGGGGATACAGAAAGACTGAAGACCGAGACCGATTTTTTCAGCAGCCTCAGCAGCACTTGCAGCCTTATCCTTAAGAGCAATAGCACAGCCTACAACATAAGCCCAAGCGGCATTTTCAAAACAGATAGGCTGGATACCCTTTACGATATTGTAAGCATCTACACCTGCATCATCGCAGATTTTCTTTGCTTCTTCAATAGAAGCGATACCGTGTTTATTAAGTTCAGCATTGATTTGGTCAATACGTCTTTCATAACTTTCAAATAAAGCCATTACTGTTACCTCCCTTATTATTCTTCACGGGGGTCGATGAGCTTAGCAGCGTCATCAACACGTCCGTACTGGCCGCTGGCTTTTTCAAGAGCTTCATTAGCGTCCATACCCTTTTTAATCATATCCATCATTTTGCCGAGATGAACAAACTTGTAACCGATAATCTGGTCGTCTTTATCAACGGCAATCTTAGTGATATAACCTTCGGCAAGTTCTAGGTAACGGGGGCCCTTAGCCTTGGTAGCATAGGTAGTACCAACCTGAGAACGAAGACCTTTACCAAGGTCCTCAAGACCTGCACCGATAGGCAGACCGTCTTCAGAGAAAGCAGTCTGAGTACGACCGTAAACTATCTGTAAGAAAAGTTCTCTCATAGCGGTGTTGATAGCATCGCAAACAAGGTCGGTATTAAGTGCTTCAAGAATAGTTTTGCCAACAAGAATTTCAGAAGCCATAGCAGCAGAGTGAGTCATACCGGAACAGCCAAGTGTTTCAACAAGAGCTTCCTCAATTATACCCTCTTTAACATTAAGGGTAAGTTTACAGGTACCCTGCTGAGGAGCACACCAGCCCACGCCGTGAGTAAGACCGGAAATATCCTTTACTTCTTTAACCTGTGTCCACGCGCCTTCCTGCGGAATGGGAGCAGGACCGTGGTATGTACCCTTGGCAAGAGGACACATTTTTTCTACTTCATGTGAGTATTTCATAAATAAACTCCTTTCGGTTATAAATGCAACAGCCGACTAAGTCGGCTTTTTCGCTACAAGAATTATTATACCATATTTTAAAAAATGTGCAATAGATATATTGACGAAATTGACACTTTTTTCACATATTTTGTTAGTTAAAATATTAAAGCCTTAATTTTGTTCGAATTACATAAAGAAAAACCCCGATGCGAAACGCATCGGGGAAAAATTAACTGTACATTGGTAACACCCTTATTTATTTAATTCTTACAAACTTAAAATTGTACATGGGTAACACCCCTGTTAAAAATTTGGGTTTACACTTTTGAGGTTTTTACATAAATTTTTCAACTAAAAATAAGGCTTATAATATTTATTCAACCGAATCTTTTTTCGGACTATCATTTCAAAATAAATTTTACAAAAATTTATATTACTTAACAATTCGCTTATATATTAAATTTGTCTTAGGGCCAAATATAATTGAAGTTAGCTCTTTTTGGGACTCACCTCTTTCAGTTTAATGAAATCACCTGTACAGGTTCGGCTTCCATTCTCATTGGTATCAGCCACCTTTCTTTTCGCCTTTCTTTTTTCTGTCTTTATTATAGTACATTTTTAACCATTTGTCAAGTGTTTTGTTCAAAACTTTTATATATTTTTTCATATTTTATAAACAATAGCTATAAAAACAGCTTATTTTAGGGGTTATTTTTCAAAAATTCGTTTACGAAACAGAAAATATGTGTTAAAATAGAACAGCACAATAGCTACAAGGAGATTTTTAAATGTACAAAATAGTCAGCAAAAAAATTCTTAATCCTTTTGTTACTATGATGGATATATATGCCCCGCTTGTTGCAAAAAAAGCAGAACCGGGACAGTTTATAATACTTCGTGTTGACAACGACGGTGAACGCATTCCTCTGACCGTTGCAGGTTATGACAGAGACAAAGGCACCGTCAGAATAATCTTTCAAACGGTTGGCGCTTCTACCCTTCTTTTAAGTAAAAAAGCAGAGGGCGAATATATAGAAGACTTTGCAGGTCCTTTAGGCGTTGCCACCAAAACCGACGGACTAAAAAAGGTATGTATCGTAGGCGGAGGCGTTGGCTGTGCTATTGCCCTGCCCATTGCTGAGAAGCTTCATTCAGAGGGCTGTCAGGTCACCTCTGTAATCGGCTTTAGAAACAAAGACCTTGTTATTCTTGAAGACCAATTTAACGCTTGTTCCGACCGCCTTTTTGTTATGACCGACGACGGCTCGTATAAAAACAAGGGTAATGTTTGTATGCCGCTAAGCAATATGCTTGAAAGCGGTGAAACCTTCGACGAGGTTATTGCAATAGGTCCTCTTGTTATGATGAAATTTACCGTTGAAGCCGTGCGCCCCTACGGTATACCCTGCACCGTTTCTATGAACCCGATTATGATAGACGGTACAGGTATGTGCGGCGGTTGCAGACTAACCCTTATTGAAGACGGAAAGCCCGTTATCAAATTCGCCTGCGTAGACGGCCCCGATTTTGACGGCTACAAGGTAGATTTTGACGAGGCTATGAGCCGAAACGGCATTTATAAGGATTTTGAAAAGCACTCCTTTGACAAAACCTGCAATCTGTTTAATAAGGAGGCAAAATAATGAAACCCAATATGAGTAATGTTAAAAATCCCATGCCTTCTCAAGATGCAAAAGTAAGGGCCAAAAATTTCAGCGAAGTTGCTCTCGGCTATGATAAGGATACTGCAGTTAACGAAGCTCTAAGATGTTTAAACTGCAAAAATATGCCCTGTGTTTCGGGTTGTCCCGTTAATATTCATATTCCTGCTTTTATAGAAAAAATCAAAGAATGTGATTTCGAAGGTGCTTACGATATTATAAGCAAATCCTCTTCCCTGCCCGCTGTTTGCGGCAGAGTTTGCCCACAGGAAACACAATGCGAAGCCAAATGCGTTCGTGGCATAAAAGGCGAGCCTGTGGCTATTGGCAGACTTGAACGATTTGTTGCCGACCTTCATAACGAATGTGAAAACGCAAACATAGAAAAAATAGAATCTAACGGTGTTAAGGTGGCCATAATCGGCAGCGGCCCATCAGGTCTTACCTGTGCCGGCGACCTTGCAAGACTCGGCTATGAAGTAACTGTATTTGAAGCTCTTCATGCCGCAGGCGGCGTACTATTATACGGTATTCCCGAATTCAGACTTCCAAAAAAAATTGTAGAAAAAGAAATTAACAACCTTAAAAATTTAGGTGTTAAATTTGAAACAAACATAATTATAGGCAAGACTCTTACCATAGACGAACTTTTTGAAGACGGTTTTAAAGCTGTGTTTATTGGTTCGGGTGCAGGACTTCCTAACTTTATGGGTATAAAAGGCGAGGGTCTTAAAGGCGTTTATTCGGCTAACGAATTTTTAACCAGAAGTAATCTTATGAAGGCTTACAAAGACGACTGTGCCACTCCCATAATGAAAACCGGCAAGGTTTGTGTTGTAGGCGGCGGTAATGTTGCTATGGACGCTGCAAGAACGGCGCTCAGACTGGGTGCTGAAAAGGTTGATATTGTGTATAGACGCAGTATGGAAGAGCTGCCCGCACGAAAAGAAGAGGTTGAACATGCCATTGAAGAGGGTATAGAGTTCTTGCTTCTTAATAACCCTGTGGAAATACTCGGAAACGAGGACGGCTTTGTTAAGGGTATGAAGTGTATTAAGATGGAACTTGGTGAGCCCGACGAAAAAGGCAGAAGAAGACCTGTACCGATAAAGGACAGCGAGTTTATTTTAGATACCGACGTCGTTATTATCTCAATAGGCACTTCGCCTAACCCCCTTATAAAATCTACCACTAAAGGTATAGAAGTAAATAAATGGGGCGGTATTATAGTAGACGAAAATACGGGTGCTTCTACAAGAGAAGGCGTTTATGCAGGCGGTGATGCCGTAACAGGTGCCGCTACCGTAATTTCGGCTATGGGCGCAGGAAAAACTGCCGCCAAAGCAATAGATGAATATATAAAAGAAAAGCAGTGTTAATCACTGCTTTTTAATTTATTTTATATTTAATTTTAAGACCTATCAAAATTCCGACTGTCAATTTTATAATATCAATAGGTATAAAAGGGATTACACAAACGAAAAGTGACGCTATAAATGGCGTATTGCTGACCAACATATACTGAGTTGTGCCTAATGCATAACAAATAATCATACCAAGCGTACTTAAAACAAATTCCATTATAATCCTACTTTTTGCGCTTTTATAGCAAAAACATGAGTTTAGAGAAATCAACAGTGCAAGTATGGGGTACGACCAGATATATCCGCCTGTAGGTCCAAGCAGTACGCCAATGCCACCGCTACCGCCTGAAAATACAGGGATTCCGATAAGACCTATAAGTACGTAGGTTACAGTCGCCATAACCGCTTCCAAAGGAGGTAAAACCGCCCCTGCTATCATTATACCTAAAGTTGCTAAGGTAACAGGCACAGCGCCAAGAGGAAAGTTGATAAACGAAAGAGCGCAAATTATTGCCGCAAAAATACCGCTTCTGCATACCTTATAAAGCATTTTGTTCTTCACTTTGCCCCCTCCTTTTGCATATTTTTAATAATAATTTAAAAAATAATAATTGTCAATACATCTAATTAGTGTTAAAATATATTTATAATAAACTAAAGGAGTTTTTTATGATTAACGAAAAAGATTTGAATAACATCTCTTATGGTCTTTACGTACTAAGCGCAAGAGACGGCGACAAGGACAACTGCTGTATTATAAATACAGCACAACAGGTTACCGCTTTCCCATTTAAAATAAGCGTTACTGTAAACAAAGCCAACTACACTTGTGAAATGATAGATAAAACAGGGCTTTTTAATATTTCCGTATTAAGTGAAAATGCCACCTTTGACATTTTTGAACAATATGGATTTAAAAGCGGCAGGAATACAGATAAAGTGGGCGGAAATCTCCCACGGACCGAAAACGGCATAATTTATATTAATAGCGTTGCCAACACTGTAATTTCAGCTAAGGTTACCAATACAGTTGACCTTGGAACACACCTCCTCTTTATTGGTGATGTTACTGAAACCCTTTCTCTTAATAACGTACCATCAGCAACCTATTCCTATTACCACAAAAACATCAAGCCGAAGCCTGCCGTTCAAAGCAGTGGCGAAGGCAAAAAATGGGTTTGTACAATTTGCGGATTCATTTACGATGATGCAAAAGAAAAAGTGCCTTTCGAAGAGCTTCCTGACAGCTGGGTTTGCCCGCTTTGTATGCATCCGAAAAGTGACTTTGAATTAATGGAATAATCTATTGAAAAGAGCCTATAAATATGTTAAAATTTAAAGCAAATATATAAAGCGAGGTATAATAATGTTTTACGACAAATTAAAAGAATTTGACAGCGAAGTTTACGCTTCTATTGACAGAGAAAACAAACGCCAATCCCATAACATCGAGCTTATCGCAAGTGAAAATATTGTAAGCGAAGCCGTACTTCTTGCCGCAGGCACTCCCCTTACCAATAAGTACGCTGAGGGTTATCCTTCCAAGCGTTACTACGGCGGCTGTGTATACGTTGATGAAGTAGAAGAAATTGCAAGAGAAAGAGCAAAAAAACTTTTCGGTGCAGAACACGCTAACGTTCAGCCACATTCAGGCGCAAGCGCTAACCTTGCCGTTTTCTTTGCACTTCTTGAACCGGGCGATACCGTCCTTTCTATGAATCTTTCTGAAGGCGGTCATTTATCTCACGGCTCACCAGTTAATATTTCAGGCAAATACTTCAACATTATCCCCTACGGTGTTGATGAAACCACCCAGACTATTGATTACGATTTAGTAGAAAAATTAGCGCTTGAAAACAAGCCTCGTCTTATCCTTGCAGGTGCTTCCGCTTATGCAAGAAAAATTGATTTTAAGCGTTTCAAGGAAATTGCCGATAAGGTTGGTGCATATCTTCTTGTTGATATGGCTCATATTGCAGGTCTTGTTGCCGCAGGCCTTCACGAAAGTCCGGTTCCTTATGCCGACGTTGTTACCACAACCACACACAAAACCCTTCGCGGTCCTCGCGGCGGACTAATTCTCTGCAAAGAAAAATATGCCAAGCAAATTGATAAGGCTATATTCCCCGGAATTCAGGGCGGTCCTTTAATGCATATAATTGCCGCTAAGGCTGTTGCTCTCGGTGAAGCGCTGACCGAAGAATTCAAAGAATATCAGAAGCAGATTATTAGAAACGCCGCTTGTCTTGCTGATGCCTTAAAGTCTGAAGGCTTTAACATTGTTTCCGGTGGTACCGATAACCACCTTATGCTTCTCGATCTTCGTAATATGAACCTTACGGGTAAAGAATTCGAGCACATGCTTGATGAGGTACACATTACCGCTAACAAAAACACCATTCCTGCCGATCCCCAAAGCCCATTTGTTACAAGTGGTCTGAGAATAGGCACTCCCGCAGTAACCACCAGAGGCTTTAAGGAAGAAGAAATGAAGAAAATTGCTCATTGGCTCTACCTTGTTGCTACCGACTTCGAAAACAGCAAAGAGCAGATTACCAAAGAAGTTATTGAGCTTTGCGAAAAGTTTCCGATTTATGAATAAAAATTAAGGCTCATCTTTCGATGAGCCTTTTTTCTGTCTATTCAAAATGTGCCTTAATCTGCTCTTTCATCACCCCAGAAGAAGAGTGCTACCGTGCCCGGTCCTGTATGACTGCCTATGGTTGTGCCTATCCAGTTAATTTCCACTTCACCATTAAGCTTTTTAAATCGTTCCTCTACCAAGGCTTTAACCATTTCAGCATCTTCGATACAGTCAGAATGACATATATAGCATTTACCGCTGTAGGAAAGTCCGTTTTTGGCATGTGCTTCCATTTTATTGACTATAGTTTCTATAACCTTACGCTTAGAACGAATCTTTTCTCTTGCTATAAGTTTACCTATATTATTCATATTAAGAAGCGGACAAATGCCAAGCATACTGCCAAAAAAGCCCGAAACCTTTGAGACTCTGCCACCCTTGATGTAAAAGGTTAAATCGGTAGAAAAGAACCAATGATGAAGTTTAAGACGGTTATTTTGCGCCCATTGAGCTATTTCATCAATATTCTTACCTTCATCTCGAAGGTCGGCAAGCATATCCAGAAAAAGTCCAAAGCCGGAAGAAGCTCCCAAAGAGTCCACTATATAAAGCTTTCTATCAGGAAATTCCTCCTTTAAAATCTCAGCCGCATTACGCGCCGAATTATAGCTGCCCGAAAGACCCGAAGAGAGTTCAAGATGTAAAATGTCTTTGCCTTCACTCAAAAAACTTTTAAAATATTCAACGTATTCATTAACATTTACCTGAGAAGTTCTTGTTTCCTCTCCGTCAACCATACGCTGATAAAAATTCTTAAACGGTACGGTTATGCCCAAGTCGTCATTATAAACATTATCGCCCAAAGAATATTTAAAACATACGTACTTTATATCACGCTTTTCGAAATGTTCTTTGCTGATATCTGCGGTGGATGAACCGCTAAGTATGAAATCACCCATAAAATTACTCCTTTTGGTTTTTTGCTATGACTAATAATACATTTGAAAGGCACATAATTCAACCTACTGATGAAATCAGTCATTCTACCCTTTTAAACAGCAACTCTACCACAAGAAAAAGTCACTCTACCCACAGTAGAATTTATAGCTTTTATTGATATTTTAGACAAAATATGTTAAACTTTATTCAAGGAGTTGATAAAATGGTAACCTTTGGTAATGACTGGGATAACATATTAAAGGATGAGTTTGAAAAGCCATATTATCTGGCTTTGAGAAGCTTCTTAAAAAAGGAGTATTCAACAAAAACAATTTATCCTGATATGCATAATATATTCAACGCTCTCAAATACTGTTCCTTTGAGGATACTAAGGTTGTTATTTTAGGACAGGACCCATACCACGAGCCGAATCAGGCACATGGTCTTTGTTTCTCGGTACTTAAAGGCAATCCGCCTCCCCCCTCTCTTGTAAATATATATAAAGAATTAAATTCCGATATCGGTTTTAAAATACCGAACCACGGCGAACTTATAAAATGGGCAAAGCAAGGCGTTCTTATGCTCAACACAGTACTTACTGTTCAGAGAGGAAACGCTAATTCACACAAAGGTATGGGTTGGGAAACCTTTACCGACAGAGTTATCAGTGAACTAAACAAAAAAGAAACCCCCGTAATTTTCTTACTGTGGGGGTCCCCCGCTAAAACAAAAGCTCAGATAATAACAAATCCTAAACATATAAAACTTACAAGTGTGCATCCAAGTCCACTGTCCGCTTACAGAGGTTTCTTCGGTTGTAAGCATTTTTCAAAAACCAACGAAATATTAAAAGCAAACGGTCTTTCCCCTATTGACTGGCAAATAGAAGAATAAAAAAATCCCCTTTTCTAATCAGAAAAGGGGATTTTTTTACTTACAGAATTCATACATCGCTTTATAGCACATATAAATATCAAATTTAGAGGTAGTTTCAACGGGAGCGTGCATAGAAAGAACCGCAACGCCAAGGTCAACAACATCTATACCAAGCTTTGCTACATACTTGGCAACAGTTCCGCCGCCGCCAAGGTCAACCTTACCAAGTTCACCCATCTGCCAGGCTATTCCTGCTTTATCAAGCATAGCTCTGATTTCAGCCACATACTCGGCACTTGCGTCAGATGTAGAAGATTTGCCTCTTCCGCCGGTATACTTGGTTACACACACACCTCTGTTTAAATAGCAGGCGTTGTTTCGGTCCATAACCTCAGGGAAGGTAGGATCACTTGCCGCATTAACATCAGCAGAAAGACATTTTGAGTTTCTAAGAGTAAGCGATAAATCTGCGCCCTGCATTTTAGCAATATCGCCTATGACATTTTTAAGGAAATCGGAGTTTAATCCCGTATTACCGTCAGAACCGGTTTCCTCTTTGTCGGCAAGTACGGCTATTGCTGTTTTTTCGGGGGTATCAATATTTAAGATTGCCATAAGAGCAGGATAAGCGCAAACTCTGTCATCCTGACCGTATCCTCCTATCATAGAACGGTCAAAACCTAAATCAAAGGACTTAAGCGCAGGTACACAGCAAAGTTCTGCAGAAAGGAAATCTTCCTCTGTGATACCGTACTTTTCAAAAAGAATATTCATAATATTGAGTTTTACAAGACTGCTTTCACTGTCATCTTTAAAGGGCAGACTGCCTATTAAAACATTCAGTTCTTCACCCTTTATACCGTCACTAAGTGTTCTCTTTGACTGTTCCTGAGCAAGATGGGGCAAAAGGTCGTTTATGATAAACTTGGGTTCATCGTCTTTTTCACCAATAGAAACCTTTACAACACTGCCGTCTTTTTTAGCAAAAACACCGTGAAGTGCCATCGGAACAGCAGTCCACTGATATTTCTTTATACCACCGTAATAGTGGGTTTTAAAAAGGGCTAAATCCATATCTTCATAAAGAGGATTCTGCTTTATATCAAGGCGAGGCGAATCAATATGAGCAGCGGTAATTTTCACGCCTTTTTCAACATTTTCTTTGCCTATAACCGCAAAAGCCACAGCCTTTGAACGATTATCAAAATAAACCTTATCGCCCGGCTTATAGGTTTTACCCAACTCAAAGGGCACAAAGCCGTTTTCCTTTGCGATTCTTATAGATTCTGCATTTGCCTCTCTTTCGGTTTTTGCGTTATCAATAAATTTCTTATACCCTTCGCAAAAATCAAAAGCCGCCTTTATTGTTTCGTCCTCTGCTTTTAAAAGAGGGCTTTTTTTGTTTATAAAAAGTTTTTCTTTAAGAAGTGTTGCTGCGCTTTTCTCACTCATAATCTATTCCTCCAAAAGTTTATCTAATAACATATTGCACTCTGTTATATATTCAGTCTCTGTTTTGTTACTGTTTAATATATAGTCTGCTCTCTCTTCATAGTAATTATCATTTTTTCCTGCGCCAAGACGGATTTCGGCTTGTTCCTCACTTAAATTATCACGGGCTGTAATTCTTGCCTTTCGCACATCACTTGGGCAAAGAATTGCCACCACAGTACCGCACATTTCGTCTATTCCGCTTTCAAAAAGCGTTGGTGCGTCAAGTAAAATGTTTTCGTTTTCTGTGCTTTCTATTTTCTCCATTACACTGCTTAGTATAAACGGAAAAATAATTTCTTCAAGCTTTTCTTTTTTTGCGCTATCGCAAAATGCCTTTTTAGCCAGAAGTTTTCTGTCAAGAACACCGCTATTTAAAATATCGTCACCAAACTGGTCTGCCAATTTTTTTAAACATTCACTGCCCTTTTCAGTAACCTGCCGTGAAATTTTGTCGCAGTCGATTACAGTGAAGCCTTTTTCCTCTGCAACAGTTGAAAAAGTGCTTTTACCTGCCCCTGTAGGACCGGTAAGACCTATAATGTTTTTCATAAATTTATCACCCTATGTGCGCAGGCGCGGATAAGACGGTTATAAACCGCCAGCCCCACACCGCTTTTTGAAGGCGCATGAACATACGCTTTTTTTATGTTTTCTTTATCAAGTTTTCTAAGTACGTCAAAAACCTCATACGCCATGCTTTGCTCGTTTTCTTTATTTCCGAAAACAAAGGAAGTAACCTTTATAAAAGGCTTATCCTCTTCAAAACAAACTGCAACACCGTCATTTTTAGCATTTACAAAGTCACAGTATTTTTTACTGTCGCCCTCCAAAAGATAAAGTTCTGCCTTGGGCGAGTAATGCTTATATTTCATACCGGGAGAAGCAACCTTTGCGTCTTTTTCACATTCCTCTAAAATAGCTTTATCAATAACAATATCGGGAAAAATCTCTTTAAGCATTTCCACCGTTATTGCACCGGGGCGAAGAAGTCTTGCACCGTTTTCGGTTATAGAAACAACAGTAGACTCAACACCCACACTGCATCTATCCCCCATTATAACGGCATCTATTTTGCCATCTAAATCAGAAAGCACGTGGTCTGCCGTTACAGGACTTGGAGAACCCGAAGCATTAGCAGAGGGCGCCGCCAAGGGGATACCGGACACAGAAATTATATCGCGCATGGTTTTATCTTTTGGCATTCTAACAGCAACGGTATCGAGCCCTGCCGAAACCTCTTTGCAGACATAATCTGACGACTCAAGTACCATAGTAAAGGGGCCGGGCCAAAATTTTTCGGCGCAAATATAAGCCTTTTCGGGTATGTTTTTTGCAACCCTTTCAAGCATTTCTATACTATCAATATGAACTATCAAAGGATTATCCTGCGGTCTGCCCTTTGCACTGAAAACCGCCTTTAAAGCCTCTTTATCTTTCGCAGAAGCGGCAAGACCGTAAACCGTTTCGGTAGGCACTGCCACAATTTTGCCGTCCTTTAAAAGTTCTGCCGCATATTTTATTGCTTTTTCTCTGTCTTTATATAAGAAAAGCTTTTCTGTTTTCATTATGCGTTTTCCTCGTTTTTAAGCATTTCTGCACGGTAATAGGTGATAAGTGCGTCAACAAGCTCATCAATATCACCGTTCATTATCTGTTCTATTTTATAAAGGGTAAGACCTATTCTGTGGTCGGTAACTCTGCCTTGAGGGAAGTTATAAGTACGTATTCTTTCACTTCTGTCCCCCGTACCTACCTGAGATTTTCTGTCAGAAGCAATAGCCTCGTCCTGCTCACGCTGAGCCTGTTCATAAAGGCGGGAACGAAGCACTCTTAATGCTTTATCCTTGTTTTTAAACTGACTTCTCTCGTCCTGACACTCAACCACCATACCTGTGGGCAGATGGGTAACTCTTATAGCCGAGGAGGTCTTATTGATGTGCTGACCGCCTGCGCCGCTACTTCTGAAGGTATCAATTTTAAGGTCTTTAGGATCAAGCTCAAATTCAACCTCTTCAGCCTCAGGCAATACCGCAACGGTGGTGGTAGAGGTATGAATACGGCCCTGTGTTTCGGTGTCGGGTACACGCTGTACACGGTGAACACCGCTTTCAAATTTCATTCTTGAATAAGCGCCAACACCCTCAATAGAAAAAGATATCTCTTTATAACCGCCAAGCTCGGTTTCGCTTTCGTTTATAACTTCAATATTCCAGCGCATTTTTTCAGCATACATAGAGTACATTCTGAAAAGCGAACCTGCAAAAAGTGCTGATTCTTCACCACCTGCGCCTGCTCTTATTTCAACAATAACGTTTTTATCGTCGTTAGGATCTTTAGGTAAAAGCAGAATTTTAAGTTCTTCGGACAAAACTTTCACATTTTTACTTGATTCTTTAAGTTCTTCTTCAACAAGCTCTTTAAAGTCTTTATCAAGGCCACCTGCTTCAAGAAGCTCTCTGGCTTCCTTTTCACTGTCAGACGCCGCCTTATACTCTCTGTACTTTTCTACAATAGGCGTCATCTGGCTATACTCTTTGCTGAGTTTTGTGTATTGCTCGTTATCGTTTATTATTTCGGGACGAGTCAGCAGTACACCGATTTCTTCATATCTTCTTACTGCCGCTTCCAATTTATCAAACATAGTTTATTCTTCCTCACGAATAATTTTCTTAATATTTTTCTCACACGCTATACGGGTAAGCATAACTTCTCTTTCGCATTTTGTGCATTTTATGCGAAAATCCATACCTATTCTGAGTACCGAGAATTTGTCGTTTCCGCAAGGATGCTTTTTCTTCATTTGCAGAACGTCACCCAGTCTTACGTCCATAGTTTTGCCTCCCACACAGCATATTTAATATTATTATACAATATTTTCCTCGATATAGCAATAAACTTAGAAAAATATATTAAAGTTTTTGTGTTGCTTTAATAACTGAGAGAATGTATAATATAGATATAATTTTTAAATGCGAGGTAGAATTTATGAATACCGTGCGAATTCTTCATACCGCCGACCTTCATATCGGTGCTCAATGCAGTTATCTTGGCACTGACGCTTCGGTGCGCCGTAGAGAAGTGCTTAAAACCTTTGAAAAAATAATTGGTCTCGCTAATGAAAATAAGGTTGATTTACTACTTATTGCAGGCGACCTTTTTGACAGCAATAAAATTGAAGCTACCCTTATAAACGGTGTTTTTGAGGCTCTTGATAATCTGAAAAGCGGTAAAGCCGTAATTGCTCTTGGTAATCACGATCCTCTTACCGCCGACTCACCATTTGCAAACCGCAAAATGAGTGATAATGTATATGTTCTTGACTCAAAGGACAGCGTTTTAACCTTTGACGAGCTTTCTTGCAGAGTTTACGGTGCTTCCTTTGACGGTGTTTACTGTGAGGGCGCGTCTCGTTTTTCACTTACTCCTCCTGAGGATGATTATATAAATCTTATGGTTATACACGGCGAGGCCCGTGCCGACCTTAGCGGCAATTACCGCCCCATAACCCCCGAGTTTGTTAAATACAGCGGAATGGATTATATAGCACTTGGTCACATTCACGCAAGAAGTGAAGTACAGTATATGGGTACCACCGCCATTGCTTATTGCGGTTGTCCCGAAGGTCAGGGCTTTGACGAAAGCGGCGAAAAGGGAGTTTATCTCGGCAATATTTCAAAAGGAAAGGCCGACCTTTCCTTTGTCCCTACAGCCAAAAGAACCCACTACTGTCTTGATGTTGATATAACAGATGCCGAAAATATTACCGAAAAAGTAAAAGAAGAAATAGAAAAATCAGATAAAAACTTTAAAGACCAGTATTATAGAATTACCCTTACAGGAAAAAGAAGCGACGAAAAGAAACTCGATATCCCCTCTATTATTGCTGACCTTAACGAACAGGTTGCCTTTATCAAAATTAAGGACAAAACAGTACCGAATATCGACTTTGAGGCGTTGGCGCAGGAGAAAAACCTTAAAGGTTATTTTACTATGCTTATGTTAGAAAAAATAAAAACTTCAAAAGAGGAAGAAAAAGAAAAATACATAAAAGCTTTAGAGCTTGGAATAGAAAGTTTTGGCGGGGAGGTAAATTTTGATGAAGATTAACTCGGTTTATATTTCCGCTTTCGGCAAATTTCAGGATAAAACCTTTAACTTTACAGACGGGCTCAACCTTATTTACGGTGAGAACGAGGACGGCAAAACCACCCTTATGAATTTCATTCGTATGATGTTTTACGGCAGTACTGCCAAAAGCAACGATCCTCTCTACTCAAACCCCAGAAAAAAATACCTCCCACGAAATGACAAAGCTATGGCGGGAAGTATAGATTTTACATCCTGCGGCAGAAAATACCGAATAGAGCGCATATTTAAAGCCACAAATTCTGCCGATAAAATTGTTGTTACCGACCTTTCAACAGGTGAGCGTGAAACCTTTACCGGTAAAGACGATTTGGGCAAAAAATTTATCGGTTTATCAGGCGAAGCGGCAGAGCGAAGCATTTTCCTTGCCACAAACGGCGCTATAAGTGAAAACGGTTTAGCTCAGGACGAGCTTAACAGCCGTCTTTCAAACCTTGCTGATACAGGTGTTGAAGATTTATCTGTAGAAGCCGTAACCTCAAGACTGGAAAAGGCGAGAAATCTTATTCTCACCAAAACAGGCAGAGGCGGTAAGCTTATAAAGGACAAAGAAAGACTTGACGAATTAACCCTTTCACTGAGTAATGCAAGAATTACCGAACAGGCAAGAAAAGAACTGGCCCTCTCTATTGAAAACAGAAAGTCTATGCTAAATAGCGCAAATCAGGATATAGCAAGACTTACTGCTCAAATCAAAGCGGCAGAGGGTGGCAAACGCTATGCAAAGCTAAAGGAATTCACCGACTGTGCAAAGGCTTTAGATTCTCTCAATAAAAAGCTTCTTTTAAGTGACGGCAGTTATATTACCAATCAGCTGCTTAGCAATGCCGAGGCATCTCTTGTAGAATACAAGCTTTTGAATGACACACTGCCATCACTTATCCAGCGTCACAGCGGTCTTGAAGCCGATATAGAAAAGCTTAAAGAAAGCTTTGGCGGACAGACAGCCGACGATATAAAAGGCGTTATTGATAATAAAAAAGAGCAGCTTTCTCTCTTTAATCAAAATGGCGAAATACTGAGAAATGAAAAAGCAAAGCTTGAAAACGAAAAAGCTGTTGCATTTTCAAAGAAACCTGAAATTATACCCGTCTTCCCTGTTTTAATGGTGATTTTCGGGCTTTTATGCGCTGCTTCATTTGTAATTTCACAGTTAAAACTGCCCTTATTGGCTACAGGTACGGCAGGTGCGGTACTGTTTCTTTTACTTACCTTGCTTGTTCGCAAAAAGCCGCAAATCAATTTAAAGGAAATAGAAAACCGCTTAAGCGAAATCTATAAAGAAAGTGAAAGTAACAGTAAAAAAACAGCGGAAATTTCAGAGGAAATAACCATTCTTACCGCCAAAGAGGCTGTGCAGCGCCAAAGAGAAAAGGACGCCGGCGAAACCTTTGAAGCAAAGTACGAAGAATATAAAAAGTGCGATGCTGAGCTTAGTGCTAAAACACAGCGCAAAGAAGAAATTGAAAAGTTTTTAAATCTTCTTAGCGATAAAGAGGATGTATCCTTTAAGGGAATGGAGATAATTTTATTCTCTCACAAAACCAACCTTAATAAACAAGATGCTTTACTTATGAAATCGGCTATGCTAAAAAAAGACCTTGACGATATAAGCGTAGAATCAGCCGAGGAAGAGCTATCCGCTATACCCGATGGTGCTATTTCGGTTGGCGACCTTGACACACTCAATGAACGGCTTATATTTAAAAAGCAAGAAGCTGAGAATTTAAGACAAAAAATCGCAGACGACTCAGCACGTGCCGCTACCGAGTTTGCCTTTCATACCCACCCCACCCTTATAGAAAAGGAAATTGAAGATTTAAAGGCTCTCATAAACAAAGAAACTCTCTTTTGTGATAGTATAGATATTGCCGCTTCTGTTTTGGGCGATGCCTTTGCAAAGGTGCGGGAAGGCTTTGGCTCGGCTCTTTCAGAGCGTACTGCTGAAATTTTCGGCAGTATCACAAACGGCAAATATAAAAACGTTAATGTTTCAAAAAGCTTTGATATTTCTGTAGAAGAAACCGATGTTTTCGGAACAAACGATTGGCAAACCCTTTCCGACGGAACTATTGACCAGGCTTATTTTGCTCTGCGCCTTGCGGTTAGCGAATTTTTATCAAAAGACGGCGAAAAACTGCCCCTTATTTTAGATGATCCCTTTGACCGCTATGATGACAAACGTGCCGAAAGGGCTATGCGGTTTTTAAAAGATTATTGTTCTGACAGTCAAGCATTAATTTTCACCTGCCATAAATCCTTTACTGAAAATAACGACTTTATAACCCTTAAATAAAATAAAAAACCGTTCCCTCGGGAACGGTTTTTATTTTTAAATTATTCTGCGGTTTCTTCAGCAGGAACTTCTTCAGCAACTTCCTCAACAACAGCTTCTTCTACAGGAGCTTCTTCGGGAAGAAGAGCGCGGATAGAAAGGCTTACACGCTTCTTATCAGCGTCAACAGCAATAATCTTTGCTTCAACTTCCTGACCGATAGAAAGTTCATCCTGAGGCTTAGCAACGTGCTTGTTAGCTATCTGAGAAATATGGATAAGACCGTCAATACCGGGGATAATACGGGCAAATGCGCCGTAGGTGGTCATGCTAACGATAGTAACCTTAACAGTATCATCAATCTCAAAGTTCTTTTCAAAGATAACCCACGGATTTTCCTCAGGCTTCTTATAACCGAGAGAAATTTTCTTCTTTTCGGTGTCAATAGCCTTTACATAAACCTCTACGGTATCGCCAACGAGAACAACCTCGCTGGGATTTTTAATTCTCTGCCAAGAAAGTTCAGAGATATGAACCATTCCGTCAATACCGCCAAGGTCAACGAATGCGCCATAGCTGGTAAGTGATTTAACGGTTCCTGTAAAGCGCTCACCAACAGCAATGGTTTCCCAAAGTTTGCTGGCAGCAGCTTTTCTTTCTTCCTTAAGTATATTGCGGATAGAGCCGATAGCTCTTCTGCCGCGACCGATTTCAATAATTTGGAAACGAACTTCTTTACCTTTAAGCTCATCAAGTGATTCGTTTCTGGTAAGGGTAGCCTGTGAAGCGGGGATGAAAATGCGAATACCGTTACTGTAAACAGTAATACCGCCCTTGATAACGTCCTTAACAATACCTGTAAGGATTTCGCCACTATCTTTGGCAGCAACAATATTATCCCAACCGGCAATAGCATCGAAGCGGCGCTTTGAGAGCATTACGGTTCCTTCCTGATCATTTGTGCGCATAATAATGAGATTCATTGTGTCGCCAACACTAACTTCCTTTAAGATATCTGCGGCGGGATCAGCTGAATACTCGTCTTTAGAGATATATCCGGCAAGACCTCTGCCAATATCCACCTGAATCTCGTTCTCGCTTACTGCAAGAACAGTACCAGCAACCTTCTGATCTCCGGTCAATGCGCTGAGGGATGCCTCGAATGCTTCTTCATCAGTCATTTCCTCAAAGCTTTTCTGAACAGCCTCTTCTACCTGTTCAACCGATTGTAAATTTTCCGACATGGTTTTAATAACCTCCTTAATGATATGCGCCGGCGTAGATGCTCCGGCGACAACCCCGATGTTTTCCTTGCCTTTATACATTTCTTCGCTAAGGTCTTTCGCGGTAGAAATAAAGTAGGTGTGCTCACAGTTGGCAGAGCAAACGTCATATAGCTTTGCTGTGTTTGAACTATTCTGTCCGCCAATAACTATCATACAGTCACTTGATTTTGACAGAACCTCTGCTTCACTCTGGCGCATCGCAGTCGCATTACATATTGTATCAAAAACTAAAGCATTTGTATACCCTT
Organism: Acutalibacteraceae bacterium; assembly: GCA_045586405.1. Lineage (GTDB taxonomy): Bacteria > Bacillota > Clostridia > Oscillospirales > Acutalibacteraceae > SIG607. The sequence continues at coordinate 18,750 of JAZNAG010000004.1, forward strand.
TTTTTAATTTTTTTTGACATTCAGCCCAAATTTCTGCATTAAATGTGGTCTGAGCAACCGCAATAACGGTTTTTTCATTGAATTCCGGGTGATTTTCTATAAGTTTTTCCAGTTCATCACCGTTTGAGTAAACATAGGTTGGTGTATTTACGGCATTACCACAAATACCGATTACTTCATGATGCAGAGGGTCCCCTGCAATTAAAATAACATTATCCTCGCCCGAATACTCACTTACTATTTTGTGTATCTTGGCAACAAAGGGACAGGTAGCATCTACTACATTTGCCCCCGTTCTTTCTGCCCTTTCCATTATTGCCTTCGGAACACCATGAGAGCGTATGACAAGAGTGTCACCGTCCTTGGCTTCTTCCGGCTCTTCTATAACCCGAACACCCTTTTTGAGCAGTTCTTCTACCATCTGCTCGTTATGTATTATGGGACCTAAGGTACATACTTTTTTCCCTTCATCTGCAAGGTTTTCAACAATGCTTACGGCTCTGTTTACGCCAAAACAAAAACCTGCTGTTTTTGCAAGTGTTATTTTCAATGTTTCATCTCCCAAAGCTGTGTGATTTTATCGGTAATAAGCTCTGTAACTTTGCGTATAACTGTTTTTCCCGTCTCGCCGTCTGAATATTCGTCATAAGAAATAAGACTGCCAAAACGAAATGACGCCTTCTGCAGAAAACGCACCTTGGCTTTATCTCTGTAAACAGCACAGGGCAAAATAGGGGCCTTGGTGGACAGCGCCAACATAGCGGCGCCCGGTTTCGCTTTATGGGGTGCGCCGTCGGTATGCCTTGTACCCTCAGGAAAAATGCCTAAAATTTTGCCGTCATTTAAAATTTCTTCGGCTTTGTTTATGGCACTTTTATCCCCTGTTCGTCTGTTAACGGGGAAAGCGCCCAGCTTTGTTAAAAGAAAGGCAAAAATCTTATTTTTAAACAGCTCGTCCTTTGCCATAAAATGAATTTGTCTTGGGCAAAGTATTGCCATAAAAATTATATCACTTATAGAGGTATGATTACAGCAGAGAATCAGCGCACCGTCACTTGGAATATTATGTACTCCGTATTTTTTAATACGGAAGAAAAGGTGTGCAAAAACAGAAACTATGCCGCGTATTACTCTGTAAAAAAGGCTCATATATTTTTCTCCTTAATTATATCAAGAAGCATTTCTAAAGACTGTTCTACATTTTTACCCGTTGTATCGGCAATTATACTGTCCTCGGCAGGTTTTAAGGGAGCAACAGCTCTGTGAGAATCATTATAGTCACGCTCTCTCATATCGGCAAGTACCTCTTCAAAGGTAACCTCTGTTCCCTTTTCTTTAAGTTCTTTAAAACGGCGCATTGCTCTTTCCTCGTCCGATGCGGTAAGAAAAATCTTGACCTGTGCATCGGGCAAAACAACAGTGCCGATATCTCTGCCGTCCATTACGCAGTTGTACTTTTTAGCAAAATCTCTCTGCATATCTAGAAGAAAGGCGCGTACCTGCGGCTTTGCAGAAACGGCAGAAGCCATCATAGAAGCTTTTGGAGTTCTGATTTCCTCGCTGACATCTTCACCGTTTAAAAGCACGTGCTGAACACCATCAACAAACTTAATATCCACCTTTATTTTACTAAGTTGCTTTTCTATATCGCAGTTTAAATCGGTGTCGATACCCTGTCTTGAGAAAGCAAGACCGATAGCGCGGTAGAGAGCGCCTGTATCAATATAAATATAACCCAGTTCGCTCGAAAGCGCCTTTGCCAGTGAACTTTTACCCGCACCTGCAGGGCCGTCGATTGCTATTGCAACAGTTTTCATAACTTTAACTCTCCTCAAAACTTTTTCCTGCAAGATAGCCTGTTGAAAAAGCTATCTGCAAATTAAATCCGCCTGTATAAGCATCAACATCTATTATCTCACCTGCAAAATAAAGTCCTTTAAGTATTTTGGACTGCATAGTGGCAGGGTCAATTTCCTTAACATTTATTCCGCCGCTTGTTATTATTGCTTCTTCAATAGGACGGGTACCTGTTACCGTCATTTTTATTTTTTTAAGAAGTGCGCAAAAATCGTTTCTCTCTTTTTTACTTATCTGATTTACCTTTGTATCAGCAGGTATTCCCGACAGCAAAACTGCAATGGGAATAAGCTTTTGAGGAAGCAATTTATCAAGAGCGTTTCTGAAGTTTTTATTGGTGTTTTCAGCAAAATCTCTTTGCAGTCTTTTGTCCAGCTGCTCAATAGTTAAGGCCGGTTTTAAATCAAGTTCGCAAAAATACTGCTTTTTATCCATATATTTCATATGCGCCGAAGCGCTCAGCACCAATGGTCCGCTTATGCCAAAATGTGTAAAAAGCATTTCTCCCTGCTCTGAGTATATAGGTTTCTTTTTGTCTTCTTCATAAACCGACAGTTCCACATTTTTAAGCGAAAGCCCCATAAGTTTTGCGCAAAAACCCTCTTTAATGCAAAGAGGAATAAGACTGGGACGAAGTTCTTTAATGCTATGTCCTACCTTTTCCGCCATTACATAGCCGTCCCCCGTAGAACCCGTGCCGCTGTAGGAAAGACCGCCTGTAGCAAGAATAACCTTTTTACAGTCTATTTTCTCGCCCTTTTCGGTGAGAACTCCAGTAACGGCGCCGTTACTATGCAAAATTTCAACTGCTCTGCCGCAAAGTAACTGAATGCCGTTTTTACGAGCGCCTTTAAGCAAAGCATCGGCAATATCCATAGCCTTGTCCGATACAGGAAAAACGCGGTTGCCTCTTTCGGTTTTAAGAGGTACACCCAAAGACTCTATGTAATTTATAGTATCTCCCGAATTAAATGATTTAAAAGCAGAATAAAGAAACTTATTATTAGTTCTCACATTGGCAATAAGGGTATCCATAGAGCAGTTGTTTGTAACATTACATCTGCCCTTGCCTGTCACAAGTATTTTTCTGCCTGTTCTTTCATTCTTCTCCAAAATGGCAACCTTTTTGCCCATACCACCGGCAGTTGCCGCCGCCATAAGCCCTGCAGCACCACCGCCTATAACTACTACATCAAAACACATACTAAAATCTCATTATCTTTTTTATTTTTTCGTGAAGCCTTATCATATATACCGCACAAATTCTTGCAAGGCAGATATCATAAAGCACAAATGCCACATTACCTAAAGCGTACAGAACCAAGGCTGTATATTTGCCGAATTCTCTTGTACTTTCAAGCGGTATACTAAATACCTTGGCAAAAACAAAGTAAACAAGAGTTACAGCGATATTAAAGCTTAAAAACTTTAAAATGTACTCTGCTACTCTGCTTTTTATGCTCTCAAACACGCTTTTTAAAATCGGATAATATCCGAAAAAGCAGACATACATAAGCTTTGCCTCAGGCTCGGCAAATAACATTACCAGCACCGAGGAAGCAATATAGGTAACTAATGCATAGGTCTTTGAAAGCTCAACGAGAGGAAGTATTATCAGCGCCCCTGAAACAGCAGGAACGGCATAGGTAAGATAAGGGAAATACGATGCCGCCATAAGCGCTGTTATCAGCGCACAAATGAGAGCGCAAAAGGTAATATAAGCCGTCTTCTTTTTCATATCAGCAGCACCTTATAAGGTCGCCGCCCATACATTCACAGCAACAGTCGGCGCATATAAGGGTTTGACAGCAGCTGCAAGCATCCATACCGCCCATATTCGTACCGCTTCTGTAAGGGTTGCCGAAATTACCCCTGCTTTGATGCTGAATTTTGCGATAAGCCTCAGCATACTCAGGGTTTGACGGATCAAGACGACAAGCGTTGGCAAAGCTTGAATAGGCGCTGTCAAAATAACCTCGTCTATACTGCACCATACCGCTTAAAAAGTACCATTCGGCGCTGCGCTTATCAACTGGCACACCGTCAAGCACCACTTGAGCCTGGTCAATTTGCCCTCTGTTTATCATATCTCTTATATCTTTGAATTCACCGGGCGCCGTATATGCGTTGCCACCCTTTGCACCGCCGCCTCTGCGCGAATTCATAATAGCGCCATAAGCATCATTTATTTCCTTCATTTTTTCAGCGGCAAGGTCAGACAGCGGATTATCGGCATAGTTATCGGGATGATATTTACGGGCAAGTTCTCTATACGCCTTTTTAATATCTTCATCACTTGCGTTTTTGTCTACACCTAAAATAGAATACGGATCTGTCATTTTTTCTTCTCCATTCGGTTTATTTCGCTATTCATTGTATCTTCAAGACCGACATAAATTATGTTGCCTAAAATATCTTTAAACCTTTTAACCTCTAAAAGCTCAAAGGCTTTTTCGGCTTCATTTATAACTATATAAAGCTGTTCTTTAATTTTTTCTTTTGCCTCTTGCTCTGAAAGCATTGATACAGGATTAAAGGCACCCTTTTTAACATCTTCTTTTCTGTCAACAAGACAGTCAAGCAGGTAGATATATCTGCCGAGCAGAGTGCCAAGGTGACTCAGCACCTGTCGGTTTCTTTGGTTGTTAGAGCACATTTCAAAAAGCTTTGACAGCATTTTACTGCTGGGGTTTGCGGCATCGTCAAGGCTGCAGTTTTTATTTCTTTCCGCCTCATTTTGTTCTTTAATATACTCTGCTGCCGCCGCCTCAACAAGCGGATATTTTGCTTTTGCCTTTTTAAAGGCAGAGGCAAATATTTTAGACAGTAAAACGGCAGTAAATTTTTTAATGCCTTTTTCGTCGTTTATATCGTCTGTAAATTTATAGTAGCTTAGTATTATAAGCGCGGCGGAAGACAGTGAAAAGGGTTCTTCCTCTTTACAATAGGCGCATTTTTTAAGAGGATTGCAAACGCAGTTTTTTTTAAAAACACCGTCAAATCCGTCTTTTAAAGAAAGCTCTAAAAGTGCGGTAAAGGTAAAATCATAATTTAAGGCAAGGCGTGTTATAATACCGTAATCTTTGCCCAGTTTTTTGCAAAGCGAACAGTATACCGCTTTGTACATTTCATATTCTTTAACCTTCATTTCGGGTTTTGATATACGAATATAGCCAAACACTTACCTCACCCCTTTATTTTATTGTACTTTAATCCTGCCTTTTTTGGTGAACAATTTATTAAATTGCAGCATTTTTTTAAGATATGCGCCGGTGAACGATTTACTGTTTTTTGCCACCTGCTCAGGTGTACCCGAGGCAACAATTTTTCCGCCGCCGTCTCCCCCTTCGGGGCCCAAATCTATAATATAATCGGCGGTTTTAATTACATCAAGGTTGTGCTCAATTACAAGCACCGTATTACCCGCATCTACAAGTTTTTCAAGTACCTCTATAAGTCTGTGAACATCGGCGGTATGAAGTCCCGTTGTGGGCTCGTCAAGTATATATATTGTTTTTCCTGTACTGCGTTTTGCAAGTTCGGTAGCAAGTTTTACACGCTGAGCTTCACCGCCCGACAACGTTGTGGCAGACTGACCAAGTTTAACATAGCCAAGTCCCACCTCATAAAGAGTTTTGATTTTACGGTGTATTTTGGGTATGCTTTCAAAGAAGTGCATAGCCTCCTCAACCGTCATATCAAGCACATCGGATATGCTTTTGTCCTTATATTTTACCGAAAGGGTTTCCTCGTTATACCGTCTGCCCTCACATACCTCACAGGGTACGTAAACGTCGGGTAAAAACTGCATTTCTATCTTTATAATGCCGTCGCCCTCACAGGCTTCACATCTGCCGCCTCTTACATTAAAGGAAAATCTGCCCGGACCAAAGCCCTTCATTTTTGCATCCTTTGTTACGGCGAACAGTTCTCTTATATCGTTAAATACACCTGTATAGGTGGCAGGGTTAGAGCGTGGAGTTCTGCCGATGGGCGACTGGTCAATATCTATAACCTTATCAAGATGCTCTACACCCTCGATTTTACCGAATTTGCCCCAAACAGATTTTGCTTTGTTAAGTTTTGAGGACAGGTATCTGTAAAGAATATCGTTAACAAGAGAAGATTTGCCCGAGCCCGAAACACCTGTAACACAGGTGAAGGTGCCAAGGGGTATCTCGGCAGTTATCTTTTTAAGATTGTTTTCCTGTGCTTCATAAACCGTAAGATAATTACCGTTTCCTTTTCTTCTTGTCTTTGGAACGGGAATTTCTTTAATTTTACACAGATACTGCGCTGTTATAGAGTCCTTGCATTTGCAAAGCCCTTCAACATCGCCAGAATAGATAATCTCACCGCCGTGAACACCTGCACCGGGGCCAATATCAACAATATAGTCAGCCTCTTTCATAGTGTCCTCGTCGTGCTCGACTACAATAAGGGTATTACCTAAATCACGCAGTCTTTTAAGGGCTTCAAGCAGACGGTCATTATCTCGCTGGTGAAGACCAATGCTTGGCTCATCAAGAATATAGAGCACACCGGTAAGACCTGAACCGATTTGGGTAGCAAGTCTAATACGCTGACTTTCACCGCCCGAGAGAGTACCCGACGAGCGGGAAAGAGAGAGATAAGAAAGTCCGACGCCGTTTAAAAATTCAAGACGGGCTTTAATTTCCTTTATAATGGGACCTGCAATTTTCTGCTTTTGTTCGCTAAACTCAAGGGTTTTTAAAAATTCAAGTTCTTCGGTTACCGAAAGACAGCAAAACTCATCAATATTTTTGCCACCCACGGTAACACTTAGGGCTTCAGCTTTAAGTCTTGCACCTTTACAGGCAGGACAAACACTTTCGCTCATATAGCTTTCAATTTCACGCTTTGTATAGTCCGATTCGGTTTCTCTAAAGCGCCTTTCAAGGTTGTTGACTACACCCTCAAAGGAACTGTTATAATATCCTCCGCCCCATTCAATTAGTTTTTCAAGGCCGATTTTTTCGCCCTTTGTGCCGTAAAGCAGAGCATTTTTTTGTTCTTCACTTAAATCTTTATAGGGCGTATCAAGGCTGAATCCGTAACGGTTGGCAACACCCTCAAAGTACATTCTGGCTACGCTGCCCCTTGAAAAAGAGCCTTTGTTTTTTATATTCCAGCCGGAACAGATAAACACACCCTCATTAAGTGAAAGATTTTCATCCTCAATTATAAGGTCTGGGTTTACCTTTAAAAAGCGTCCTATACCCGAACAGTCACTACAAGCGCCCAAGGGATTATTAAAGGAAAACAGAGTTGGCGTAAGCTCGGGAATACTGAGCCCGTGCTCGTCACAAGCGTAATTTTGTGAAAAGTGAAGTTCCTCTCCGCCTATTACATCTACAAGAATTATTCCGTCAGCCAGCTTGGCAGCAGTTTCTATACTGTCAGAAAGTCGGCTTTTTATTTCCTCTTTTATTACAAGGCGGTCTACTACTATTTCAATATGGTGCTTAATATTTTTGTCAAGGCTTATTTCTTCGGAAAGTTCATACATATTTCCGTCAATTCTTACCCTTACAAAGCCCGATTTTTTGGCAGATTCAAGCTCCTTTTCGTGTCTGCCCTTTCTGCCTCTTACAACGGGGGCAAGTACCTGAATCTTAGTGCCTTCGCTTAGTTTCAACACCTTTTTAACTATCTGGTCGGTAGTCTGCTGTTTGATTTCTTTTTTACAAATAGGACAGTGGGGTGTTCCCACCCTTGCATAAAGCAGTCTTAAATAGTCATAAATTTCGGTTACGGTACCAACGGTAGAACGGGGATTTTTAGAGGTGGTTTTCTGGTCTATGGATATGGCAGGAGAAAGTCCCTCAATACTGTCAACATCAGGCTTATCCATCTGCCCTAAAAACATACGGGCATAGGAAGACAGGGACTCAACATAACGGCGTTGTCCCTCGGCATAAATAGTATCAAAAGCAAGGGATGACTTACCCGAACCCGAAAGTCCCGTAAAAACAATAAGTTTATCCCTTGGTATTTCTACATCAATGTTTTTAAGGTTGTGAACCCTTGCGCCCTTAATTGTTATTTTTTCAAGTGCCATATTATCCCTCTTAAAAAAGATGTGAAGAAAATTCCGCTATTTTAACAAAATTAGTCCTGCGCTGTGCTAAAAGCCACTCCATAAGGTCGGTACTTTCATAGGCATAATTAATAGCATCGTTATGCCCCATACCCTCAAGAATTTTAAGTTCTGCGTTTCCGCCGCCTGCTTTAACGGCATTTACGCAAAGTTCTGAATATACATGCGGCACCAAAGTGTCTTTGTCACCGTGAAAAGCATATACGGGTGTATATTTTAGGTTTGACATACGCCAGGACATACCGCCGCCCGAAATAGGCGCAATACCTGCAAAAAAGTTGTTATAGGTAAGTCCCATCATCCAGGTGCCGAAACCGCCCATACTTGAGCCTGTAATAGTTATTCTGTCCTCTTTTATTTCGTACTTTGAAACAACACAGTCTATAATTTCCTTTAAATTTGCCACTACATTATCCCAAACAAATTCTGCGGGACATTGGGGAGTAAGAATTACCGCATTATACTCTTTTCCTTCCTTTAAAAGCCTGGGTATAGCGTGACGTTCAAGGTGAGAGAAATTTTCGCCTCTCTCCCCTGCGCCGTGCAAATACACTACCAAAGGAAGTTCTTTATAATTATCGGGATAATAAACCCCATAATTCATTCTTACTTTTCCGTTATCATAAATCTCACTGCAAAAATTCATTACTGCTAATCCTTTAACTTTTTAATTTTATCACGAAGCATTGCCGCGTGTTCAAATTCAAGAAGTTTTGCCGCTTCTTTCATTTGACGGGTTAAAATTTCTATTTGTTTTTCCTTTTCAAGTTTTGTAAGACGCTTATTTTTCTGTTTATCTGCTCCTCTGCCCGAAATCTCAAGTATTTCGCGTACGTCTTTCACAATGGTTTTAGGCACAATACCGTGCTTTTCGTTATACTCCGTCTGAATACTTCGTCGTCTTATTGTTTCGCTTATTGCCGCTTCCATACTGTTTGTAACGCTGTCGGCGTACATAATCACCTTGCCGTTTTCATTTCTTGCAGCACGGCCTATTGTCTGTATAAGGGCAGACTCGCTTCTGAGAAAGCCCTCTTTATCGGCATCAAGTATGGCTACAAGGCTGACTTCGGGTATATCAAGACCTTCACGAAGCAGATTTATACCCACAAGCACGTCAAACTCGCCTTTGCGTAAATCCCTTATTATCTCCATGCGCTCAATAGTATCAATATCGTGGTGCATATATTTCACCTTTATTGACACATTTAAAAGATAATCGGTAAGGTCCTCGGCCATCTTTTTGGTAAGAGTGGTAACAAGTACCCTCTCTTTTTTCTCTACCCGTTCGTTTATTTCGGAAATAAGGTCATCAATCTGACCGTCGCTTGACCTGACCGAAATCTCGGGGTCCAATAGCCCGGTAGGACGGATTACCTGTTCTACTATGGCGGCAGAGCGTTCTCTTTCAAAAGGCGCAGGTGTAGCCGAAACAAACACCGCCTGATTTATATGGGAATAAAATTCCTCAAAATTAAGAGGACGGTTGTCAAATGCCGAGGGCAGTCTGAAGCCGTATTCCACAAGGTTTGATTTTCTTGCAAAATCACCGCCGTACATACCCCTTACCTGTGGCAAGGTTACGTGGGACTCGTCCACAAACAACACAAAATCGTCAGGGAAATAATCAAGCAGAGTTGTTGGTGTACTGCCCCGTTTTCTGCCCGACAAAACACCCGAATAATTTTCGATACCTTTGCAGGTACCAACCTCACGGAGCATTTCCACATCATATTCGGTGCGCTGTCTTATACGCTGAGCCTCAATAAGTTTACCGCTTTCAATAAACTCCCTTTCTCTGTCCTGCATTTCCTTTAAAATATTTTCTATTCCCTTTTCCATTTTGTCTTCGGAAATAATATAGTGGGAGGCAGGATATATGGCTACGTGGCTTAAAGTATTTTTAATTTCACCCGTTACGGTATTTATTTCGCTTATTCTGTCAATTTCGTCACCAAAAAATTCTACCCTTATAGCATTTTCATAAGAATAGGCAGGGTAAATATCAACAGTATCTCCTCTTACCCTGAATTTATTACGTACAAAATTAAGGTCATTACGCTCATACTGTAAGGTTATAAGTTTTCTGATCAGCCAATCTCTTTCCTTTTTCATTCCGGTGCGAAGTGATATAACCATTTCTCTATAGTCAATAGGGTCACCAAGAGTATATATACAGGAAACCGATGCCACAATTATAACATCCCGCCGTTCAGACAAAGCGCAGGTTGCACTGTGGCGAAGCTTGTCTATTTCATCATTTATTGCCGAGTCTTTTTCTATATAGGTATCAGTCCCCGGCAAATATGCCTCAGGCTGATAGTAGTCATAGTAGGACACAAAATACTCCACCGCGTTTTCAGGGAAGAATTCGCGAAACTCACTGCAAAGCTGTGCGGCAAGGGTTTTATTGTGAGCGAGAACGAGAGTTGGACGGTTTACATTTGCTATAATATTCGCCATAGTAAATGTTTTACCCGAACCAGTAACACCAAGTAAAACCTGCTCTTTTAAGCCGTTTTTGAGGCCGTTTGAAAGTTTTTCAATAGCTTCAGGCTGGTCGCCGGTTGGCTTATAGTTTGACACTAACTTAAACCTGTCCACTTATTCTCACTCCTTTATATTTTTATTCTATATATTATACCATAAATTATTCTGAAAGTAAATAAAGGAACAGATTTTTTAAACCTGTCCCTTTATAGTTTACCCGTATATATTAAACGGCGAATATTTATATCAACTTATTTGTTAAAATCACATATCCCCACGGTGTGATATTATCAATTTTAACCACGGTGCCGGTATCGACTGTTTCTTGTTCTTCATTTAAATACTCACCATCGGCAGAAATCTCATAAATCTTGGTTTTTTCTTTCAGACTGCACTCAAATTCGCCTGTTTCGTCAAAAGAAGCGTTGACAAGAACAATATTCATTGTACCCTTATTATCGGTTGTCATTAAAGGCATTACCTTTGAATAGGGGTTCAGCTTTAATTTAAGGGGCAAATTATAGTTCGAAAGCCGATTGCAGTTTAGCAATCGGCTTTGATTTTTTATGAATCTATTTCCTTTAAATAACGGCTTAAGGCATCCTGCCAAGACGGCAACGGCTTAAACCCGTTTTCAACAAGTTTTGATTTATCAAGACGGCTGTTATACGGTCGTGCGGCTTTAGAAAGCCCGTATTCTTCAGTGGTAACAGGCACTACCTTTGTGGTATACCCTGCCTGACGGAATATTTCACAGGTAAAATCATACCAGCTGATATATCCACCCTCGTTAGTAGCGTGATAATAACCGTATTTTTCGGTTTCGCACATATCTACCAGCAGTCTTGAAAGGTCAAGAGTATACGTGGGGGTACCTATCTGGTCGCTTACAACACGTACCGTGTCATACTTTTTACCCACGTTTAACATAGTTTTTATAAAGTTTTTACCGTTAAAGCCGAAAACCCAGGCAATACGAACAATAAAATATTTATCCAGAATACTGCTAACTGCCTTTTCGCCTTCAAGCTTTGTGCTGCCGTATACGCTTAAGGGCGCATAATCTTTACAGTCAGGCTGCCAAGGCTCAGTACCCTTGCCGTCAAAGACATAGTCTGTACTAATATAAATCATCTTGCAGTCAAGCTCTTTACAAGCCTCTGCAATATTAGCAGTACCCGAAACGTTTATGGCGTAAACCTTTGACTTGTTTTCTTCGTCCTCTGCGGCATCTACGGCTGTCCAGGCAGCGCAGTGAACAACGGCATCGGGTTTAACATCTGAAAGTGTCTTGCAGGCGGCTGCTTTATCGGTTATATCAAGCTGTATATAGCTTTCAAAATCTAAGCTTTCGAGAATATCACTGCCTATAGCCTCATATCCGCGGGATGCGAGCTCCTTCATAACGTCGAAGCCCAACTGTCCGCCAACACCTGTAACTAAAACTCTCATTATCTGTTACCGTACATCTTGTCGTAATAGTTTTGGTATTCACCGGAAATAATGGTTTCCCACCATTCCTTATTGTCGAGATACCACTGTATAGTTTTCTGAATTCCGTCGGCAAACTTAGTTTCAGGAAGCCAACCGAGTTCATTATGAATCTTAGTAGGATCAATTGCATAGCGCATATCGTGGCCTTTTCTGTCTGTTACATAGGTAATAAGACTTTCAGGCTTGCCGAGTGCTTTACAAATAATCTTAACGATATCAATATTCTTCATTTCATTGTGTCCGCCGATATTATAAACCTCGCCAACTCTGCCCTTATGTATTATAAGGTCAATAGCTTTGCAGTGGTCTTCAACATAAAGCCAGTCACGCACGTTAAGGCCTTCGCCGTAAACAGGCAGAGGCTTATCGTTAAGAGCATTAGCTATCATAAGAGGAATAAGCTTTTCGGGGAAATGGTAAGGACCGTAGTTGTTAGAACAACGGCTTATTGTAACAGGAAGACCAAAGGTTCTGTGATAAGCAAGAACAAGAAGGTCAGCACCTGCTTTAGAGCTTGAATAAGGTGAAGAGGTATGAATAGGGGTTTCCTCAGTAAAGAAAAGGTCAGGACGGTCAAGAGGCAAATCACCGTAAACTTCGTCGGTAGAAACCTGATGATAACGAACGATTCCGTATTTACGGCAAGCATCCATAAGTACCTGTGTACCAAGAATATTTGTCTGAAGGAATACTTCGGGGTTTTCTATAGAACGGTCAACGTGACTCTCTGCCGCAAAGTTAACCACAATATCCGGCTTTTCTTCTTCAAAGAGTTTGTATACTGCTTCTCTGTCGCAAATATCTTCTTTAACAAAGCGGAAGTTAGGGTTGTCCATAACAGGCGCAAGAGTTGAAAGATTACCGGCATAAGTAAGTTTATCAAGGCAGATTATACGGTAATCGGGATATTTAGAAAGCATATGGAAGACAAAGTTTGAACCAATAAATCCGGCGCCGCCTGTTACAATAATAGTCATAATCTCTACTCCTTAAAAATTAGTACAATTTTTCAATATATTTTCCGTCAAGAACATCTTTTAGATACTGTCCGTATTGGTTTTTCTTTAAAACCTCATAAACTTCTAAAACGTCCTCTTTGGTTATCCAGCCGTTGAGGTAAGCAATTTCCTCAAGACAGGCAATTTTTCTGTGCTGATGGGTTTCAACCGTTTTAACGAAGTTTGTAGCATCAACAAGGCTTTCGTGTGTTCCTGTATCAAGCCAGGTAAAGCCCTGACCAAGCAGTTCAACGTTTAAATCACCCTGCTCAAGATAAATTCTGTTAAGGTCGGTTATTTCAAGTTCACCACGAGGTGAGGGTTTAAGATTTTTAGCATATTCTACAACGCGGTTATCGTAGAAATAAAGTCCGGTTACGCAATAATTACTCTTCGGTTTTTGAGGTTTTTCTTCTATAGATATTGCTCTGCCGTCCTTATCAAATTCAACAATACCAAAACGCTCAGGATCGTCAACATAATATCCAAACACTGTAGCACCCTTACCTGTTTCAGCGTTTTGAACAGCTGATATAAGGCGTTTCTTTAAACCATGACCTGCAAATATATTGTCACCAAGTACCATTGCTACAGTATCATTTCCGATAAAATCAGCGCCTATTATAAAGGCTTGTGCCAAACCATCAGGAGAAGGCTGAACAGCATAAGAAAGGTTTACGCCGAACTGTTTTCCGTCGCCAAGCAAATCTTTAAAACGGGGTGTATCCTGAGGAGTCGAGATAATTAGTATATCACGAATACCTGCTTTCATAAGTACCGATAAGGGATAATAAATCATCGGCTTATCGTATATCGGTAACAACTGCTTTGAAGTTACCTTGGTCAGCGGATAAAGTCTTGTACCGGAACCACCGGCAAGAATAATACCTTTCATAAATATATCTCCTTTTCTATAACGCTCCTGTTTTTGATGTAAAATAATCTCTTATTCCCATCAATATATACTTAAGTCTTTCTTTTCTTTTTTCAAGAAAAACAATATGAATTACAGGGCGTACTGTAAGCATTACTATAAATCTCAATTTGAATTTAAAGGGTGTGTAGTTCCTTGTCAACAGATATAAGCATTCTCTTGTCTGATAGTATTCGCGAAACGGACTGCCCACTCTGATACTAATCGGTCCTACTTTCTTTTCACCTGTGCCCAAGCTATGCCTAAGTGTAACAACATCTGTCATAACACATATTTTATTGAGTTTTTTCATTCGCCAACATAAATCCCAATCTGCCATATCAAGAAAAACTCTATCGTTCCAAAAACCGATATCTTTTATTGTCTTAAATTTGCATAACATAGAGGAAGTTATAGCGCTTGACACTGTAAAACTGTTTTCACTTATCGGTGTTTTCATTCTGGGTGATTCAATTGTATTATTACTTGTATTGAAAAAGAACGGTGCTAAGCAGCCTAAATTAAAACCTTTCGCTTCAAGTTTCTCATATTCTTTTACCAAAGCCGTTATATGCCCGTCTGAAATGCTTGAATCCTGATCAAAAAAGATAACATAATCCTCATCACAAAACAGCTCCTGTTTTTTTAGGATACTGTTAAAAGCCAAAGACAGCCCTAAATTTTTACCAAACCATTCGTAATTGATATTGTCAGGCAAGTCTATAAATAAGTTTTCATGACTTTCAGGACTATTATCACAAATATAGACTACATCAACTTGCTCTGATATTTTACGTATGTTGTCCCTTACCAAATCTGTAGGGAAATAAACTGTAATAAGAGCCTTTATCATTTGTTTCTCCTAATCTACCTATATTACTTACATTCATTAAAAGCAATATTGTTATCATTTGGGTGGAATCGAAACAATAAGGATTCCAAAAACTTACAAAAAGATAAATTAAATAAACAATTACACTGGTTTTGCTTTTAGCCAAAATAGGCATAAGTGTTACAGTATAAAAAAGTCCTAATCCGACTACACCTATTTGTTTAAAAATATACAAAGTTTGTAATTCGAAATACATTTCTCCGTTGTAGCTTAAATTTTCGGTGTGCGCTGTAACCCATGCACCTAAGCCATCACCTATCAGCGGATTAGCCTTCAGCAATATTAAAGCCTGCTCCAGTCTTACTACATTGGATACTGCTGATTTTTCTTTAAATTTAATGGCTACATATATCGAAATTGCTATAAAAGCAATGCTAACCAGTCCTAAAACTATAAATCGTGTTTTTTTGTTTGTTTTGATTATGTTAATTACCTTGTGGCTTGAATACCATACGGCAAATAATATTAACCCTAATATATAAGCAAAATTTCCGGCGAATAATACGCCTAAAAGAAGAACAATATTTTTTACGGTAAGTTTCTTTTTGCTTAAAAAGTCCAAAATGAAAGCCACTAATATAAGAAGGTTGCCTTTTACCTGCACTTTAGGAAAAAATCTGTTTAAAAAATAAATATCTCCTAATTCATACTGTTGGCACCAGCCTCTAAACCAGGAAAAGTCTTCAAAGTAAGCAATTATTAAACCAAATAGTATCAGTATAAGTGCTTTTGCAATTGCCAAATTGATAAAAACTTCTTTTTTTCTTTCAAAATTACTATCTTTTATACAAAAGCTTAATGGTATAAAAAAAAGTATAACGGCAAATCTCACAACCCTTTGAAACTCAATTCCTATAACCAAAGACCGTATTACCGAAAACAGTAAATAAACCAAAAAAGCTACAACAAATATAAAATATTTTTTATCCTTGAGAACCTTAGCTTGTGGTAATTGCAGAAATATATATACAAACAAAAAAGGAACCATAAAAGCGGCGAGCCTGGCAAAAGGAAACTGAAAAAAATAACACACTATAGCCATAGTCCACGCTAAAAACGAGCCATTAGCGATGATATCCTTTTTATTTAATCTATGAGTTATATTCCATCCACTCACTTAGTTCTCAGCACCTTTCTGTATATAAACTTTCTGATTTTAGATGGAATAAGACAAACAAAAGTTAACGCACAAATCACGTAAAGCACTTCAAAAATTCCGCTAAAGCCTATTTTGTACAAATGCCATCTGAATTTAGCTGCAGTTTTCAGATAGCTGAAGCCGCCTCGTCTGCCGTAAAGACCACTATCAACTCGCATATAACAAAGAGTTTCTTTAAGATTCTTGCAAGCAACATCGTTTTTAAGAAGATTTACCCACAAGGCATAGTCTTCGTGAAGAGAAAGAGTTGGATAGCCTCCCAACTTCAGAACAACATCTTTATCAAACATAACCGTAGGATGATTAAAGGGACATCTTTTTCTCGCGAACTTCATAATTTCCGATTTTTCTTCGGGCATTTCTTTTCTGGAAATAATGTTTTTGGGATCCGCCTCAAACTCTTCAATAGTTCCGCCCAAAATGCCAAGGGCTGCATTTTGCTCAAAAGCCTTAAGCTGAAGCTCACACCTGTCAGACGGTGCAATATCATCAGAATCCATTCTGGCTACCAGTCTGTTTTTACAAACAGCAAGACCATCATTAAGTGCAGGTCCAAGACCTCTGTTATTTTCGAAACGAACAATATTAAGAATATTCAGATACTTTTCTTTCATCTCGGATATTACCGTTTCCAATTCTTCGGTCAAAGCCCCGTCACAAACTAAAACAAAATCATCTGTAGGCACAGTTTGTTCAAACATACTTTGCATACTTTGACGCAAATATTCTGCTTTTTCCTTATTATAAACTGACATCAACACGCTATAATTTTCCATTTTGTATTTCCTTTACATCCCTTGTGCATAAATATGCTTTATTCATATTGCCCATCAATCCGCAAAATCAACACGCTTAATTCATTTGCGATATTCAGCTTTAAAAATCCGAACATAATTATCGCAAGTTTACACTATGTAACAGTATAACATATACTAATTAAAAAAACAAGTGACAATATCGACAAATGTCGAATTTCTCAAGCTTTATTTTTGTTGCCATTTTCGTTTTGGATAAGATATACAGCACAATTACCTGAGCCTTTTTTCAATAAAATTTTACCAAAAATAAAAAGTGCGGCCACCGAAGCAGTCGCACAAAAAACGCAAACCCCGATAGTCGCCAAACTAAGTCAATATAAGAGCATTTCTGCAATTATGCTGATGGAATTTGCATTTTTATCAAATTCTTAGCAAAATTGCAAAAGGGTATAACACCCCTAAGGCAAAATACTCTCAATTTATATATTAACTTAGTTTGGCATACCTAGTTTACCACAGGTTTGCAGAAAAATAAAGTAAATTGTTAAAATGTTTATCTATGTTGTTCATCAATCATTTCATCAATCAAAGATGGTTGAAATATGAGCGACGAAATGTTATAATGGTACTAAGGATATATTAAGGGTGGTGAATAGTTTGGATTCTATAGACGAAAGAAAAGATGAGAATATTGAGGGTGGCCAAAAAATTATTGACCGTAAGAACGAATCGTATATTTATATTTGTGGCATCGAGCCATCAAGAGATATAGTTATTGATGATTATGTAACATTAATGCCCGTAAAATCAGTAGCAAATCCGGATGATATGATTGATTGCTATATGAAAAACGGAAATGGTTCTGAGTTTGAATTGGGGATGTTGATTTCTACACTTAGAATGGTAACGGCACAGCTGAGAATTACAGCAAATGATTCAGAGAAACTGGCTATTAGAACTTGGAATTCACAGAGCATATGTTTACAAATAGGTGCACTACTTAAGTGTGAGGTATCTTGGTATTTCCAGGCTAGTGATTCAGCAGACAAATTTAATGCTAATACACGTGTGTCGTTAATTTGTCCTAATATGTATAAGTTCCCAAGCGAAATAACTGTCATTGATGAGGTGAATTCAAGCTTTTTAGAAAAGAGGCTACCTATTGCTTTGAATCTAGAACACGATGAGAGATACAGAAATGCGTCCAACGCTCTGTGGTGCTACCGAATGCACTATAGATCTGCTATTCAAATGAGCGTTCTTTGGGGTGGAATAGAGTCGTTATTTTTGATTGAAAGGAGCATCAAAAAGAACTTATCTATTGCTGCATCACGGTTTATAGGTGGAGACGATTCTATGGTTGATGAAATAAAGACCCTGTATGAAAGCAGAAGCAAAGCAGTGCATGAGTTTAAGAACGCAGAAATGGATATAAAGGAAAAATCTGTAAACCTTCTTCATAAACTGCTTGTTGCATGTGTAGAAAGAAATTGTTTGCCCAATGTTTCTCAGTTGCTGAATATAAGCTAAAGATACATATATAATGCGAGGTAATACCTATGAAAAATCAGAAACCGCCCTTTGAAATTACGACTTCTATTCTTGATAAAATCGCAGAGATTGCAGAATTAGTTGGACAGGTCAATGCAGTAGAAGGTTTAACAACGAACCCCATGCTGCGCCGGACGAACAGAATCCGCACCATCTATTCTTCCCTGGCTATTGAACAGAACACCTTGAGTTTGGAGCAGGTTACTGCGGTTCTGAACGGCAAGCGGGTTATTGCTCCGCCTAAGGATATTGCAGAAGTCAAGAATGCATACGAAATCTACGAAATGATGGATTCTTTGAATCCCTATTCCATGGATGATCTTCTAAATGCCCATGCGGTTATGACCAAGGGACTGACTGAAGAGTCCGGTTGTTTTCGTTCTGGCCCAGTGGGTGTGGTGGACAAACAAGGCAATATTCTTCATTTTGGCACACTGCCGGATTATGCACCGGGACTCACGAAAGAGTTGCTGGATTGGATCAAAGATAGCGATGTTCACATGCTGATCAAAAGTTGCGTGTTCCATTATGAGTTGGAAGTGATTCATCCCTTCGCTGATGGCAATGGACGAATAGGCAGGCTGTGGCATACTCTGCTGCTGACCCAATGGAAACCGATGTTTGCATGGCTTCCGGTAGAGTCCATTATCCATGATCGGCAGGATGAGTATTATGCTGCTATCAACCGCGCAAATTATGAGGGCGAGTCTACAGCATTTATCGAGTTTATGCTATCTGCAATCCAGGAAGCATTGATAGAAGCAGTACAAACATCGGGTGTCGCAGAGAAGATGACAATTGACGAACTGCGTTGGTATAAGATAGAACGATTCTTGAAAAAGAACGGGACGATTACTAATACGGATGTGCGCCAGTTGTTCCAAGTATCGTCTGCAACAGCAAATCGTATTTTATTCAGATTTACCGACGAAGGAAAGTTAGAGAAAATCCGCATAGGGAAATCTTGGGGATATAAATTTAATGATTAAGAGATGTTACACTATTAAAGGACTGTAGAGTTAGGGTGAATTTATGTTCGGAACAGTGATTATTGATGCTTATACAAAAGATGAAACAGAACAATTGGCGGCAGCAATTGACGATCTTTGTAATCCTGCCGATAGCTACGGCTGGGCTTCAGCAGGCATCTATTCGTTCTGGGATTACAATACACATGAGGTTCTATACATCGGTTTAGCCAGCGATCTTGCAGAACGATTTAAGCAGCATAATGGTCTGCTTGACATGTCTGAAGACGGTTGCAAACGCCGTCAAATTGAGGATTATTTCACCACGCACGATAAATTAGGATACACCATATTTGTGCAGTCACCCCTCTCCCAGCCTATGGTGCATCGAAACAGACAACAGTATGAAGCGTATGCCGCAGAAATAAATACCCCAGTGAGGGAATATGTAAGCGAACAGGGTATCGCAGATATAAAAAGAGTTGAAGGAATTCTTATTGAAGCATTTAATCAACACTATGGACATTTACCAGCTTGGAATAGAATTGGTGGCTCTATAGCAGGACAACAACGGGTTATGGAACGCAATATCAATATTGTAAAATGTTTCAGCAATCCACAGGAGTTTGAAATTAATCCTATTGTTTCCCGTTCGACTATTAGAGAATTATCAAACAACGCGACATATGCAGCGTATGAATCGGATCTCCATGCTGTACGAATGTACGTTCTTATGATGGGCTTGGATTATGAAGATGCTTTTAATCTTGCTGCTATGTTTGATCGTTATGGCTCTTATAAACGAATATACGATTCAGGATATCTTAACAAGGTACTAGTTGTATAAGAAGTGTAGATACCTGAATATGAAATTAAAGCATTTACAAAATACTTCCTACTGGGCATATTGGGCTTTTTTGAATCCTAAGAAGGCAGACAAGCAATTGAGACAGTAGATAAAGCAGAAAGACGCATAAAAGGTATGACCGTTGAATACCAGAGGGCTTCAACGGTCATACCTTTTATAATCAAATACCAATTTTTTAAAATCTATTCTGTTATTGATTATTATCTAAAACTTTTTCAACAAAGTCACTCGACAAATCGTCTTGGCAATATTTTATGAACAGATTTCTGTTGTTGCCGGTAAAGATGTTTTCCGGTATAGAGTTTAATGAATGCAGGTATTTTTTAATACATTCATAATTAGAAAAACTATTTGTAATACTGGATTTTTCCTCGTCATTCAGGTCTTGGGAATTATAAATAACGTCCAGCAAAACAAATGCTAAATATTCTAATCCGCTTAAATCTGTCATTTTATCATAATATAGGCTAAGTATTTTATTAACACTTTGGAAACCCAATGGCATAGAAGTAAACTTTTGCTTTTTCATATCCCACTCAAACCCTTGGGTATAGCTACGAACAAGGTTAGAAAGAATTGATACATAATATGTACCATATTTAGGAGATTTTATATATGATGTAAACATAACGTTTAAAACCATTCTAAGTAAAATCTCAATAGATTTCTTGCTTTTTATCGAGCACCCGAAAGATATATCCTTATAGGATGTTGGAATATATTCAATACAGTTATTAATAACTCTTCTTTCTATAAATATGCAGTCAGTCATTGTATAGGCTGTTTCTTTGACTTCTTCCTGAATTGAGCGATCAATCAATATGCCCAATCCCTTGAATTTGGTTTGCTGAATATACAGATCAGCAATACTACTATTATTAAACGCAACACCAAATAAATGCTGAGAACCTTTTGCTTTTAAATCTTGCGGATCTAGGCTGCCCGACTTAACTACTGCATTAAAGAATAAACCTTTTGAAATCAGTCGATCTCTAAGTTGCACTAAGAAATCAAGAATGCACTTTAAGTCGCTCGATTCAACATACGCACAATCACTAAACACTCCGACTGTACCATATTCTCTAACCAACCAAGATATTTGCTCAATTGCTTTTTTGAAGTGCTGCATTTTTTCAAAATATACTTCAGGACTTTCGCAAAAGCCTTTAGTTCCTACCAAATCAAAATATGCAATATAAGACAATGAACTCACCTCTTTGAAACTAGTATGATTTGATAGGTCCCTATGTCTTCGTTGTCTTTGCTGATCCACGGATTAATTTTTTCGTTATCAGAAATATATGGTAATACAATTTCCTTGTTGGTATCTGTTAGATCGTCGGGAACTATTATCAAAAATTTGTTATGGGAATGATTGTTTTTAATAATCTGTTCTATCTGATTGTAATGCAGTAATGATTTATGCTGGTTGGGATTTAATATACTACCAGATTCGTTAATTTCTATCTTATGCGAAACAATATCCGCCAAAAAATTCGCATATTCGGAAATCAAATCCGTTATTGTTTGTGTACGCCTATCTTTGTTTGTTCGAATGCTAAGCGCCTTCACGGCTTTTAAACTCAAAGGTAAATACAATTTTTGCTCTTTAACAAATTGATTACCATATATTTTTTCCTGATCTTGTTGAGAAAAAGTTGAACAGACATATTCATACTTGTACAGATTAAAATCTTTGCGCTTCTTTAGATCTCCACTTAATAAAAAGTAATGATACAGCGATATGTCTAACATTATAGCAACTAAAATGTTTTCCAGATTCTCTAGATTAGATTCGATTATAACATCGAATTGATTTTTAGGATCAGGTATAAAACGCGTTCTTGTAGCCTTCTGGTTTATGTATATTGCAACGAGATGACTAATATCAGATGTTTCATTTTTGTACTTTTGGATGATTTTTTCATAGTTCTCAGTATAATCGATGTCATTAAAACCAGAGATACATATCCTAACATTAGTAATATCATCATCGCTGTTACTTTTGTCTTCGCATACACTCTGCATAAAAACCGTTGGCAGGCAATTGATAAAGCTAAAATTGCCCCCCGTTAGAATGGTTTTAATTAAATCATTTGCAGAATAAACAACCAAATTAATGTTTGTTATCAACTCGTTAGTCATAAGTAACTGGTCATATCCCAAAGTGCTGATTTCTGGGTACAAAAAAATTGTCTTTCTTTCAAATTCCCTCTTCATTATTACACCCTCTAATTCTTTATGTGTAAGTCTTTAGTAAAATTTTACCTCTAAACTTGGTGAAAGTCAATATCTCTCTAAAAAATGAAGCCTGCTTATAAGCATTTTGTGTTAGGAACTAAAAAGAAAATGTGGCGGTGCAGTAAGTTCACCTCTCTGCACCGCCACAATGTTCGTTCAGTATACATCTTTGAAGAAAACAACAAACCCGAACGTTTCGCCGATTGGCAAAAGGTTCGGGTTTGAATGTTTTGGTACACCGGAAGGGACTCGAACCCCCAACCCTCGGAACCGGAATCCGATGCTCTATCCATTGAGCCACCGGTGCATCTGCTATAAAGCCTGCTTATTATAGCAAGGTTTTGCCCTTTTGTAAAGGGGCAAAACAGAAATTTCTTTCGACACACCAAATTCCAATTGCTCGCACGGTCCTTGTAGGGTACGGATATATGCGTTCCCTGCCATGTTGTTCGGCAGACGAAACGCTAAATAAGAATTTGAATGCAGGGCGGGTCAGGGAAAGAACAAAAAGCAGAAGGAGTCGCCTGCAGGCAACCAGCCCGCTTACACATCAATTTCGCTGAGGAAGACCTCTCTGCCGCCTTCTTCCCGGCTGCGGAGGCCGCCGATGACCAGCTTCATCAGCTCTACGGTCTCGGAGAAGGGGAACGGCTCTTCGCCGGTGCGCAGCCAGTGGACGAACACATCCAGCTGCTTCTTGAAGCTATAGTAGCTGTCGCCGCCGCTAAACAGCTTGGACTGATAGCTGCCCAGCACCATCATACCCATGGTGGACATGTCGTAACCCTGGATGATGTTCACATCGCAGCCGCTTTTGTGCTTGATATGCACCACGGTCTTTTCTTTGGTGCCGGTGTTGCGGACGGAGACAAACCCCTCGCCCAGCAGCGGGTACATCCGTTCCAGCGCATGAATGCCGTAAGTTTCGTACTTTTTGGCCATGGGGGAGCAGATATACTTGATATCGCCCAGCTCATAGCGGTTTACATAATACGGTTCCTGATCCTTGCCGTAACGCATGCAGGAGGAGCTGATAAACTTTGCGCCCTCCTTGCGCCACTGCAGGAAGGTACGCAGATCCTCTTCGGTGTTCACCAGCGGCTTGCCGATAAACATGGGGATGCCGGCTTCCACGAAAGGGCGGCAGCGGTCCACATGCTCGTTGCCGTCGTCGGTGGCGATGATCACCGCATCCACATTGCCGATCATTTCCTCCGGGCGGTCATAGACCGTGGGAATCCGGGCGGCACGGGCGATGTGCTCCGCCTCCTCACGGCTTGCATAGCCGGTGCAGCAGATGCAGGTGATCTTGGCGCCGGGGATGCCGAAGGTTTCAGCCGGCTGTTTTTCCAAATAGCGGGGGATCACCGGGAAACCGCAGGTCTCCATCTCTTCCTTATTGTAATGATTGAACATGGCACTCCAGGAATAGGGGTGACCATTGCCTTCGGTGAAACCGATCATACCGATCCGCAGTTCTTTATCTCCCAAAGGAAACATACTATCAACTCCAATTTTAATTTTAAATATAGCCACCATCCATAGGGAGCGGCTGTTCTGCCTGGGCTTTGGGGTCGTAAATGGCCTGATAGATCATCTCCAGGACATCGGTGCGTGCCGGATTGTGGAAACCGCTGTTGCTCAGGAAGATCACATCCAGATCATCCTCGGGCAAGTGGATGTGCAAGGTGCGGAAGCCCCGGTGACCGCCGTTGTGGGTGATACGGAATT
The DNA here is from genome assembly GCA_045586405.1 of Acutalibacteraceae bacterium. Lineage (GTDB taxonomy): Bacteria > Bacillota > Clostridia > Oscillospirales > Acutalibacteraceae > SIG607. The sequence goes on from JAZNAG010000004.1 coordinate 42,791, forward strand.
TTCCGTGCCATTGGGTGACGGTGCAACCAAAGCCTTTGTTGTTGATGGGGGAAGGGGTCAGCACCTGCTCCCAGGTCTCCGGCTTTAACAGCAGCTTTTGCTTCACTGCCCGGTTCAGGGCATATACATCGTCGGCAGTACCGATCATGTCACCACCGCCCAGCATCCAATTGTAGGATTTCTCGCAGGGGGTGACCTGATCGTTTTCGTCCAGGCGGTAGCCTTGCACCCGGTTGGGGATCACAAGACCCGGATGGTCGATCTGCGCCGTTTTCATCCCAAGGGGCGCAAAGACGAATTTTTGCATGTATTCCGGGTAAGAAAGCCCGGAAATGTTTTCGATGATCAAAGCGCTGACGAAGTAGCCGATATTGGAGTACCGGTCACCGGCGCCGGGGTCGAAATGGGAGGGGAAGGTGGTCAGCGCTTTCAAGTCCTGCCGCACATCACCGCAGCATTCCAGATAATGGGTGTCCTGACCGAAATCCGGTACACCGGAGGTGTGCTGCAGCAGCTGACGGATGGTCACACGGCTGTCAAAGCCTACAGCCTCCGGCACATAGTTGCCTGGGTGGGCATCCAAGTCCACCAGCCCCTGATCTGCCAGTAGCAAAATGCCTATGGCGCAAAAGGGCTTGGACATGGAATACAAGGTAAACATGGAATCTGCCGTAAAGGGGATCTGCAGCTCCCGGTCTGCATAACCGAAGCCCTGCTCCAGCAGAATCTGATCCTGTCGGGTCACCCGTAGAAAGAGGGACAGCCGATTTTGCCGGCAATAGGCGGCAATTTTACCGCAGAGTTGCTGATCCATCATTTCTTCGGACGGGACAGCACCTTCATGATCTCCGGGATATCCACAAAGGCGAATTCCTTTTGCAGCAGCGTCATAACGGACTCGTCCAGAGCCGGGGCATCGAAGTAAGCGATGTTGCTTCTGACCTGCTCCGGGGTATCAGCGCCCAGCACCAGACTGGTGACACCGGCGCAATCCCGCATGAAGGCGATGGCAAGCTGTGCGACAGTGATGCCCAAATCGGCAGCAATGCGATGCAGCAGACGGATCTTCGGCACAGCATGCTCCACCAGAATGGGATCGTCCACCTTCTCCGGGTCAAGGAAAAACAGGCCTTGCAGGAAAACGCTGCGGACAAACACCGAGTAATTCCTCTCCTGCAGCCGATCAATCGAGCCGTCGGCGATCAGCTGCTGGTCGAAAATGCTCATCGGCACTTGGGTCAGGGAGAAAATATCATAGGGCAGCATTCCCCGAATGTCCTCCGCAACATATACCGACACGCCCACCCGATCGGTGTAGTCGTGGTCGATCAGGGCTTTTACCGCATCGGCACAAGCTTTGCCGTGGATGATGGGGTCTTTTGCGCCGTGGAGCATGATGCCGTCCACTTTATTGACACCCAAACGCTCCAAAGACATTTCCACCGATTCGGTGGCGAATTTTTCCAGCGCCTTGGGTGAAGTGCCTTGCAGCTTGGGGATCTTGGTGATGATGGCGGGGCGCTTGCCCTGCCATTGCTTCAGGAATCTGCCGATGACCAACTCGCTGTCGCCATAGGCACGGGCGGTATCCAGTGCGGTGACACCGCCCTCCAATGCGCTTTGCAAAATGGAAAAGCTTTTTTCTTCGCTGGGTTTACCGGCGTCGTTGGCGATGCCGTAATGCATGCCCAGCTGGACGGTACCCAGTGTCATGGGAGAAATCTTCATGCTTACACCTCTGCGATGTTGCGGCCTTCGATCTGACCGGCGATGTCATGGAAATACTTGGTCAGGGCAACCACATCAGCGCCGCAGCTGATGAAGGTGTAGCCCATCTCCACCAGGGAATCGAAGTTTGCGGGGCCACCTACGGTGCCTGCCCACTTGCCGTACTTTCGAGCGGTCTTCGCAACCAGCCGACGAGCTTCGTCGATCCGGGGGTCGCCGCCCAAAGGAGCGCCGATGCCCTGGGAGAAGTCAGCGGGGCCGAAGAAGATCATGTCGATGCCGGGAACCTGGCAGATCTCTTCCAGCTCTTCCATGGGTTCCGGATCTTCGATCTGCACGACAGTGAACCGCTCCTCGTTTGCCTGCTTAATGTAATCCGCAACGCTGACCATGCAGTATGCGCCGTCAGCGTTGCCACCGTCGATGGGACGACGGCCTACGGGATGGAACTTGGTGAAATGTGCGATCTCCTTGGCTTCCTTCAGGCTCATCAGGTGGGGAACCATGATACCGGTGGAGTCGCCCTCCAGGGGACGAACCAGGTCGCTGTAGCAGCCCTTGGAAACACGGGTCAGCACGTCCACATCGTAGATCTTGGCAGCGCGGACAGTATCTTCTACATCCTTCATGTTGTTAGGGACATGCTCCAGGTCGATCCAGACACAGTCAAAGCCGCACATAGCAGCGATCTCAGCCACACGAGGGTCGGACAGATTCAGCTTGGTGCAGGTAGCTACCTTGCCTGCTCTCATTTGCCGCAGTACACGGCTTGCTCTCATATTCATAATAAAAATCTCCTTACAAAAAATTCTGTAGGGAAGGGTCATGACCCTCCCAAGTTTTTCGTGCTTCGTTGGTAATGCAAGGGAGGGTCAAGACCCTCCCCTACTTAGGTGGTGTTATTTTGCGCTGTAGCCGCCATCCAGCGGGATGACGGTACCGGTCAGGTATTGGGAGGCATCGGATGCCAGATATACCATAATGCCCTTTACATCGTCGGGAACGGCCAGACGACCCACATAAGTGGACTTGCTGTAGTTTGCCACGAAGGCGGGGTGCTGGTTATTAAACAGACCGCCCAGTGCCAGGCAGTTGACACGCACACCGCTGGGGCTGAATTTGGCAGCCAGGAAGCGGGTCAGGTTGTGCATACCGGACTTATGGAAGAAGTAGTCAGGCGCACCCAGCACTGACATACCGTCTGTACCCTCATACAAAGGCTCGTTGGGGCCCAGATTTCCCATGTAGGAGCCGATGTTGATGATGCTGCCGTTGCCGTTTTGCGCCATCAGGTTGCCGAAGGCACGGGACATGGCAAACAGACCGGCACCGTTGACCCGGAGGGATTCAGCGAAGCCTTCGATGGTGCCTTTGTCGAAGCCGCCGGTGAAGCAGCCACGAAGAGCGGAGTTGTTGACCAGGATATCCACCTTGCCATAGGCAGCTACCAGCCGGTCACGCAGAGCGAGGATGCTGGCTTCGTCGCCCTGATCGTAGCAATCCGCATAGACCTGCAGACCTTTTTCACGCAGCTGGGCAGCGTATTCTTCGTTCTTTTCCAAAGTGCGGGAAGCGGTGATGACGATGGCACCGGCCTCTGCCAGCGCCTCCACCATGGGTCTGCCGTAACGGCCGGAGCCACCGGTAACAAGAGCGACTTTGCCTTTCAGACTGAGCATTTCCATTACATGCATAGGGTTGTCCTCCTAAAATAGATTTTACGGCAATTCCCAGCGGGTGCTGAGAATGGAATTATAAGAATCACCGGGGTACTTCTGGTAGTAAACCGTCAGGATGGAGCCGTCGGACAGCTCCACACTGGAGGGATAGCCCAAATCCCAATCCGGGGCATCTTCGCTGATCACAATGGGGTCGCTCCAGGATTTGCCGCCATCGTAGCTGATGTATGCCCGCTGACCGAAGGGAGCGATCCGGCGACCGGTGACCATTACAACAGCACCGGAGGAGTGGAGCAGGAAGTGGGGCGGTGCGCCGATCTCACCCTGATTTTCCGGGACAGACCAGGTTTTGCCGCCGTCGGTGGAGAAGGTGGTGTAGATCTCATTGTCAATGGACTTATCTTCCCGATTGACACGGATGCTGCCCAGCAGCGTACCGTCGGGCAGCTCCAGCACATGGGGTTCGCAGAACCGGTTGTTGTCCACACCCTCTACCAGAGGTACGATGCCCAGCTTCTCCCAGGTCTTGCCGCCGTCCCGGCTTTCCGCTGCGTAAACACGCTTCGGCTCATAGCCCATATCCTCAGAGTGGAAGCTTCTGCCGAAGTAGAGGAAACTGCCGTCCTTTCTGCGGATGGGGCCGTGGGGAGCGGTCAGGGGAACACGCACCTTTTCACTCCAGGTTTTTCCGCCGTCCCGGGACAGCTTTATAAAAGAGCCGTAGGGTTTTTCTTCCTTGGGCAGACCCCGCCACATCTCCCGTGCGCCAATGGACATGGGCAGCGAAACTTCTGCGTTGCGGCCAATGCGGCCGTCCATAAATTCTGCCGGATGCGCAAACCAGCTCAGCAATAACTGACCGTCGCCCCAGGCGATGATGCCCGCATCCCGGTCATCCAGATAAGTGTCATTGGCGATGATGGGACCCAGCCAGCTTTTTCCATCGTCATGGCTGATGTACAGCAGATCTTTGCCGAAGGGGCATACATGACCCAGCCGGTGGCCGGAGGCAGCCGCATACAGCACACCGTTTTCGTCTTTTGCCACCGTAGGCCATGCCTGATAGCGGAAAAAGCCTTCTGTGGTTCTGCCTACAATTCCAAATTCCATAAGAAATCCTTTCTAAGCAGGGGTTGCTGCTTGACAAATATAATCAAGTGGGTATATACTGATTTTAAACAAACAGACCCGGTTCGTCAATTTATTGTTTGTATAATTTATAAATTACAGTTCCGCTTTTTCAATGTTTGGAGGCGCCGGGGAAAGGAACGGTTTTATGCAATTTGAATTTAGCACCCTGATGGAAAATGTCCATTGTCATATCCGCTCCTTTGGCAGCGATGTTGTGCCGCAGGAAAAGGTCAATCAGCGCCCCCATAAGCATTATTTTATTGAGTTCCACTATGTGTATGCCGGTGAGGTGACGGTGATCCTCCCCCGGGAGGGAAGAGAGATCCGGCTGCTGCCGGGGCAGATCTTGCTGCTGCCGAAGGATAGCTATCACGGGGTTACCACCGAAGAAAAGACCGTGGAACGGATGTGCTTTAATTTCAGCGCCGAGTGCGGCAATGTGAAAAACAGCCCCTTTGTGCGGATGTATCAGAGCATCGATCAGGCGATGGTCTTTGAGGATGAGGAGATCAAGCAGCTTTTGCGGCAGTGCCGCCAGTTGACGAAAGGCGGAAACGGTCTGTTTACGGAAGCGCAGCAGGGTCTTTTGCTGCTGAGTGTGGTGATGCGGCTGCTGTCCCGAATTTCGGAAGAGGGCGTTTTGCGGCTGCCGGACGAGGATCATCTGCTGCGGCAGCGATGGATCATTGAAGACCATATTGAGCAGAAGTTTACCGACAATTCCGGGCTGGAGGGGCTGGCAAAGACCTTGTTTCTCAGCCAGCGGCAGACCAGAAAGCTGGTTCGGAAATTCCTGGGTGAGGATTATAAGAGCATTATTGTCCGCCGCCGAATGGAGCTGGCTGAGATCTATTTGACAAATCCGGAAAAAACATTGGAAGAAATTGCCTGGCAGGTTGGCTACAGCTCATATAGTGGCTTCCAGCTGTGCTTTAAGAGATATTTTGGCATGACACCTTCGGAAAAGAGAAGGCAGCTGCTAGAAAAATGAGAGGATCCCCTTATGCTGAAACGGTTTTTGGCTTACTATAAGCCTCATAAAAAATTGCTGGCGATGGATTTGATCGCGTCTCTGATGATTTCGGTCATCGGAATGGTCTATCCGGTGGTCACCAACAATATGCTCAATGACTACATCCCAAACAAAATGTACGGAACCATTGTGATCGCCGGCTGCGTGGTGCTGGCGCTTTACATCCTGCGAATGCTGCTGCGGTTCTTTGTGCAGTATTACGGTCATGTGATCGGCGTGCGGATGCAGGCTCATATGCGGCGGGACCTGTTCTCTCACCTGCAAAGGCTGCCGTACCGCTTCTTTGACAATCACGAAACCGGGCGGATCATGACCCGGATGACCAGCGACCTGATGGAAGTCTGCGAGCTTGCCCACCACGGACCGGAAAATCTGCTGATCAGCTCGGTGATGATCATTTTGTCCTTCAGCTATCTGGCAAGCATCGACTGGATCTTGACGCTGATCATCTTTGCCTGCGTGCCGATCTTGATTGGGGTGAGCATGCACTATCGAAAGGCAATGAAGGCGGCGTTTGATGCCCGAAGGAAATCCAATGCCACCATCAATGCCCAGCTGGAAAGCAGCATTACCGGCATCCGGGTCACAAAGGCCTACACCAATTCTCGGGTGGAGGAAGAGAAGTTCCGCCGGGGAAACGAGGCCTATGTGGCGGCATCCAAAAGCGCCTACCGTGCCATGGCAAAGTTTTTCAGCTCCACATCCTTTATCACGGATATTTTCAATGTGTTTATTTTGATTGCCGGCGGTCTGTTCCTCTATAACGAGCGGATTTCCTTTGGCGATTACTCCACTTTTATCGTATCGGTGAATCTGTTTATTAACCCGGTGACGACGCTGATCAACTTCATGGAGCAGTACCAGAACGGTGCCAGCGGCTTCCGGCGCTTCTGCGAGATCATGGACGAAGAGCCGGAGCAGGAGGCGGACGATGCGGTGGAGCTGACGGATGTCCGCGGGGAAATTGAATTTCAAAATGTGTCCTATTCCTACAATGAGAGCAAAGAGGTTTTGCGGAATGTGAGCTTCCGGGTGGAGGCGGGCAAAAAGCTGGCGCTGGTAGGTCCTTCCGGTGGCGGCAAGACCACACTTTGCCATTTGCTGCCCAATTTCTACCGCATCGAAGAGGGACAGCTGCTGATTGACGGGGTGGACATCCGCAAAATGACCATGGAATCCCTCAGAAAGAACATCGGCATCGTGCAGCAGGATGTGTTTCTGTTTGTGGGAACGCTGCGGGAAAACATTATGTACGGCAGACCGGATGCCACGGAAGAAGAGATGATGGAGGCGGCACGGAAAGCCAATATCCATGATTATATCATGACCCTGCCGGAGGGCTACGACACCCAGATCGGTGAGCGGGGCGTGAAGCTTTCCGGCGGACAGAAGCAGAGAGTGTCCATTGCCCGTGTGTTTTTGAAAGACCCGGCGATTCTCATTCTGGACGAAGCCACCTCCGCACTGGATAACACCACGGAGGTGCTGATTCAGGAGGCATTGGATGCGCTGTGCGTGGGCAGAACCACACTGGTGGTTGCCCATCGGCTCAGCACCATCCGGAATGCGGATGAAATCGCGGTGGTGCTGGACGGGCGGATTACCGAACGGGGAACCCATGAGGAGCTGCTGGCCGGTGGCGGTACTTATCAGAAGCTCTATTCCCTCCAGTTCCGGGACAACGATCTGATCCGGTAATATTTTGGCCGGTAAATATATTACGGGGGAAGGGGATATCTTCCCCCGTAATGTTTACAAAAATGTTATGTAAACCGATATTCCTTGCGTCGATCAGTCAAATACCCGGATGTAAATAACAAATACTTTTCCAAGTAAAAATGCGTATTTACAGCAAAACCGTTGTTTTATATAATACCTTTATAGGAGGTGTACGCTATGAAAAAATGGTTGTATTGCTGATAACCGTTGCCATCCTGCTCTCTTCTGCCGGCTGTGGCAAGCAGAAGAAAGCATCTGCCCGGCAGCCCAAACGGGATTACTCCGAATTTGCAGGTATCGTGGAGGACACGAAAAGCTGGTACGATGAACTGATGGCGATGCCCATTGCCAGTGCGGATATGTCCGAGGATCAGCTGCGGAAATTGGCGGCCGATGCCTTTCGGATCAATCTGAGCTTTACATGGACGCCCACAACGGATATTTCCTATGAATTTACACTGCTGGAGAGAACCAGTACGGTAGAAATTCCTGCGGGTATGGCGTATGCCGGTATGTTCTATAATAATAACAATGCCCGGGGCAATATCTGGAAAGTGCTGCTGTCTCATTATCCCGCCCCGACCAGCCGCCCGGATATGTTCAGTGCGGCCTTCGGCAGCGCTGCCGGCGAATTGGATCTGAAACCGCTGGCAAACGGCAAAAACACCATTCATATCTATGCCCGCCTTTCCAATGGTGAACTGCTGGAAGTCTACCGAACCGTTCTGAAGGTGGATTAAAAAGATTATGTAAACCTTCGAAATCAGATTTATCGCTCCGCTGCCCAAAACGCACGATCCCTTGGCCCCCTCAGGGAGGGAGGCAAGGGTACGGAGCGATCACGCAACTGTGCGATCAATCGGAATTTCGCCCTCAACGAAAAACGGTCGCTGCCTTGGCTTGGCAGCGACCGTCTTCTTATTCACTTATTTTCCGGGGCCTGCGGTATCGGCACCATCACCGGTAAGACCCAGCCGCTGGGCGGCATCCTGCCGCATTTTGTATTTCAGCACCTTGCCGGCAGCATTCATGGGGAAGCTGTCCACAAAATCGATGTACTTAGGCACTTTATGCCGAGCCATGCTGGCCTTGATATAGGCGGTCATTTCTTCTACCGTCACAGAGCCCGGCTCCTTGAGAATGATGCAGGCCATGATTTCTTCACCGTACTTCTTGTCCGGCACACCGATCACCTGCACATCCTTGGTTTGGGGATGGGTGTAGATAAATTCCTCGATCTCCTTGGGGTAGATATTCTCACCGGCGCGGATGATCATATCCTTCAGACGACCGGTGATTCGCACATTGCCGTCCTCGTCCATACAAGCCAGATCTCCGGAATGAAGCCAGCCCTCCGCGTCAATGGTGTCGGCGGTGGCCTGAGGCATTTTGTAGTAGCCCTTCATGGTGTTGTAGCCCTTGGCGCAGAACTCACCGTTGACACCGGCAGGTACTTCCAATCCGGTTTCCGGGTCGATGATCTTACAGCGCACATGGGGGAAGGCGTAACCCACAGTATCGGTTCGTACCTCCAGAGAATCGGTCCAGGCACTCATGGTGTTGCCCGGGGCGCATTCTGTCTGACCGTAGACACTGACAATGCCGCGCATGTTCATTTCATCCGGCTGGGCAGCACGGCGCATCAGCTCCGGGTGGCAGCCTGCGCCGGCCATGATGCCGGTGCGCATATGGGAAAAATCGGTTTTCCGGTAGTCCGGGTGGTTGAACATAGCGATGAACATGGTGGGAACGCCGTTGAAGCAGGTGATCTTTTCCTGATTGATGCAGGAAAGGCTTTGCTTTGCCGAGAAATAAGGCATGGGGCAGACGGTTGCGCCATGGGTCATAGAGGCGGTCATGGAGAGGGTCATGCCGAAGCAGTGGAACATGGGGACCTGCACCATCATGCGGTCGGCGGTGGACAGACCCATCCGGTCACCGATACATTTGCCGTTGTTGACCACATTGTAATGGGTTAACATAACACCTTTGGGGAATCCGGTGGTTCCGGAGGTGTACTGCATATTGCACACATCGTCGGGGCGTACCTGAGCGGCCAATCTGGACAGCTGCTCCGGAGCGGTCAGATGAGCCCGGTTCATGGCCTCCGGGAAGGTCAGACAGCCCGGCTGCCGGAAACCTACGGTGATCACATTCCGCAGGAAGGGGAGCTTTTTGCAGTGGAGGGGGTCTCCGGGCTTTGTGCCGGAAATTTCCGGACAGATCTCGTTGATGATGGCTTTGTAATTGGAGTCCAGGCAGCTTTCGATCATCACAAGGGTGTGGGTATCGGACTGCCGGAGCAGATACTCGGCTTCGTGGATCTTGTAGGCGGTGTTGACCGTCACCAGCACAGCACCGATCTTGGTGGTAGCCCAGAAAGTGATAAACCATTCCGGTACATTGGTGGCCCAGATGGCAACCTTGGAACCGGCCTTGACACCCATACTGATCAGCGCTCTGGCAAAGGCATCCACATCCTCCCGGAACTGGGTGTAGGTGCGGGTATAGTCCAAAGTGGTGTACTTGAAGGCATACTGGTCAGGGAATTCCTCCACCATCCGATCCAGCACCTGAGAGAAGGTCAGGTCGATCAGCTCGTCCTTCTTCCAAACATACTGACCGCTGCCGTCGTGGTTGAAATACAAGGTTTTTTTGCCGCTGCGGGGATTGTCGAACCGGCTCATGTAGTTGACGAAATAGGGGAAGATAATCTCCCGGTCCTGCACATCCTCCAGCCAGTCCGGCTTCCATTCCAGAGAGATGGAACCGCTGTAGTTTACGGAGGACAGCGCCCGCATAAACTCGGGGATGGGGGCGGAACCTTCACCGATCAGGGTATAGGCACCGGTGTCGTCGGAATCCCGGAGGTGTACATGGCGAACATAGTCGCCCAGATTTTTGATGGTGGTATCGCCGCTCTCGCCGTAATCCCGGTAGGGGTGGTGTACGTCCCAGAGAACTGCCAGCTCGTCGCAGGCAAACTCGTCCAGCAGACGGCGAAGCCGGGCGGTGTCGGCATAGATGCCGCTGGTTTTGATAAGGATGGTTACATCCTGACGAATGGCCTCCGGGAGGAGGGCGCGGAGATTTTCTTTCACCTGTGCTTCGTCGTCGTGAAGGGCGC
>JAZNAG010000005.1:0-2978 GCA_045586405.1 Acutalibacteraceae bacterium
CCTCTTTTTTTGATTTTCAAAAAGAATCGAATTATTCATAGCCATACCTTTCTTTTTCGGGGGCATCCCCCGTGATTTTTTGCATAAATCCCACGTTTTTGTTAAAAACCCCACCAACGTGGGATATGAAATATTGAAAATAATTTATATAATTATAATATCACAAAACCTTGAAAAATTCAAGACTTTGACGAAATTTGTCAAAAAAGAACGGAGGGATGGCAATGAGGCAGTTTTATAAAAATGTAAAAGTGGATACGGAAACCTTGCAATTTTGTGCCGAATGTGAAATTTGTAAAAAGAAAGAATATGGCTTAAAAATCCCTGTTCTATGCCGCAGTATAAAAACCCTTGCAAGATGCGAAAAGGGAAAAGCAAATAAAATCTGCCAGAGCCTCTATAACAGAGCAAGGGCAAATTCAACGCAAATTATTGCAATAAAGATGAATCAATGCAAACGTTGCCATTCTTGGGTGTGTGATAACTGTTTTATCAGCGAAGATGAATACGGTGCCTGCACAGGTTGCAGAAAAAATGTAAGCGAGGTGTGATATATGGGATATGAAAGCGTAAAATCAGCGGCAGAGCGTATGGGCGTAACAAGCCGTGCAATACAAAAATGGGCAAAGGAAGGCAGACTTCCGGGTGCATACTTTGATAACCGTGTCTGGTGGATACCGGATGATATTAAAGAGCCGCTGAAGACAAATGAAGTAACGCCTAAGAAAACTGTTACCCGTTATCAGCTTCCGCTCCTTCGTTGCTCCTTTAACGTGGGAGAAGCGATGAAGTTTATCGAATCCATTCCCGATCCCGATGATAAAAACATTGCTCTTGCCGAATACTACTATTATCGTGGTCAGGCAGAAGAAGCCGCACAGCTTTTGGAGCAGTATTTTGACTCAGATGACGAATCGCTTCGCTATTCTGCCAACGTTATGTGTACCTTTGCAAATATATTCAGAGGTCATATTCACCTTGCCGGTTTCTTTTCCGAGCGTGTATCAAAAGAGTTGGAGGAAGGACTTAAAAACCAAGACGCACCAAAAGAGCTACATGCTATCGGTGTGCTTACCGCATATATCGGAAAATATCTTTTGAACGTGCCTGTTCCCGAAGTGCCGCCCCTTGAGGAATATCTGCACTTTCTTCCGAACGGCATAAGACTTTACGGAGCATACATATTGGCGTACAAGGCATACAGAGAAAGGAATTTTGAAAGAGCAATCGGTATATGTGATACAGCCCTTGCTTTTTGCAACAGCTTTTATCCGGTTGCGGCAATTTATGTGCTTATAGTTGCGGCAGCATCCTTTATGGGACTTAAAAAGCCTCTTCTTGCCCGACAGCACTTTATGATTGCATGGGAAACTGCAAAACATGACGGCTTTATAAAGCTATTCGGCATACATCATAATTTGCTTCAAGGTCTTACAGAACAGTGCTTAAAAACAGACTATCCCGAAGACTATAAAAAGATAATGAAGGTTGTAAAGGAATTTAATGACGGCTGGTATCGTCTGCACAAGCCTGATGAACACGACTACTCACACACCCTTTCGCCACTGGAAATCAGTATAGCAATGCTGTATAACCGTGATTGGGGAACAAAAGAAATTGCTGTGCATCTTAATATATCGGAAAGCTCGGTTAAAAACCATATAAAGCACATATATCAGAAGCTTTGCATCAACAAAAAAATAGACCTTCAAAACTACTTAAAAAGATAAAAAATATTTTTTGCATCTCGTTCGCTTGCGAACGGGGTGCTTTTTTCTTTGAAAGAGGCTTGTTTACTGGCTTTTCGGGGATTTGAGGTCTTTTGGAAAGCCTTAATTTGGCAAAAAAAACATCAAAAATTGTACTTTTTTACCCCCAAAACGGGACTGTTTTTAAGAAAATTTTGCCTGTATAATATAAGTAACATAAACGAAAAGAGGTGTTAGCGTATGAGGGATGACAAAAAGAAGGTTTACACTCTTGACGGCGATTCACTTGAAATTACCTTTCGATATGATGAGCTGAGCAAGAAGCATCTTGGCGAATATCCCGATTTTATCGAATGTCCAAGAATAACCCCCGGTGGCAGAAAATGGGTAGATGTCATTACAGAAGACTGTCCATACGCTGACGGTGAGGACAAAACCTGCGGAACTTGTAGTTTTATGTTAAAGCAGGATGAGAAAGACATAATCGGAATTTGTATGAATGATAATTTGAAGGAGGCATAAGTTATGAGTTTCTTTGATTTGGAAAGAGCAATCAGACGAGGTGTGAGTCAGGGAATCGGCAGAGCCGTTGGCGATGCCATAGGCAAAGCAATCGAGCCGACAGCCACAGATCTTGCAAACAAAGCGGCAGGTCATATAGATAATGCCGCAGGCAATCAAAACGGAGGTAAAACTCAGGGCGGCGGTTTTAAGGGCGCATTTGCAAATTTGGAAAGAAGCGTAAATAATTACGCAACCGAGGCTGCAAAAAATATGAAGGTTTGCCCAAATTGTGAAAAGCCTACCACGGCAGATAAAAAGTTCTGTCCCGAATGCGGAACGGCACTCCCCGAACAGACGGTAGCCGAAGGTGCAGTTTGTACCGCCTGCGGAAAGCAGAACGCCATCGGCACAAAATTCTGTCAGGACTGCGGAGCTAAATTACCGTCAGCCATTGCCGAAGAACAAGCACAGGCAGACAAAAACGCAAAGATAATGGCAGAGTGGGATGAAAAGCTTTCAGCTTATCCCAAATGGAACTGCGGCGGAAGTAACTACTATATAGAAGATTACGGCGATTACATCACCTTCTCGGCAGACTTTAAGGGAAATCACCTTGAGGCGGCTAACGCAGTTGAGCAGTACAGACAGATACTCATGCAAAACGGATTTACACAGGCAGGTCAGTATCCGAGCATAGCACATTTGTATAAGAAAATCGGCGACACCTGCTATCACGTAGATACCGAACACTGCTTTGAGGGCGAT
>JAZNAG010000006.1:0-1513 GCA_045586405.1 Acutalibacteraceae bacterium
AGGTGGCGGCTCTTGCAGGTAATCCCCGTTGGGCGAGGGTTGTCGGCTATGCTCTGCACGTTAATCCCGAGCCGGGTGTTATTCCTTGTCATAGAGTAGTAAACCGTGAGGGCAAGGTAGCGCCTGCATTTGCATTCGGCGGTGCCGGAGTACAAAGAGGCTTGCTCGAATCCGAGGGAATTGTTTTTGAACCCGACGGAACAATTGATTTGAAAAAATACGGTATGTAACATAAGAGAATCTACAGGTGTATTTAAAATGAACAAAATAGCATTTATAAAATATATATCAGCACTTTTGCTGTTTGGACTTAACGGCATAGTTGCAAGTCATATAGCAATGAGCAGTTATGAGATAGTCTTTATGAGAACACTCATAGGCAGTATTCTTTTGCTTATCTTATTTCTGCTTGGAAAAGGAAAATTTCATATTAAAGAAAACAAGAGGGATTTTGTTTTTGTAATTCTCTCGGGTATTGCAATGGGGACAAGCTGGATGTTTTTATATGAGTCATATCAGGAGATTGGTGTCAGCCTTGCATCCTTGCTTTATTATTGCGGACCGGTTATAGTTATGATTTGCTCTCCAATCATATTTAAAGAAAAACTGACTGCACCCAAAATAATCGGGTTTTTAACGGTGCTTGTCGGCATTTTTCTTGTAAACGGAAACGCAGCGGGCAGCAACACAAATATTTGGGGCTTGTTTTGCGGGCTTTTGTCAGCGATCACATATTTCTTTATGGTGACACTGAATAAAAAATCCAAGAAAATTGTTGGTATGGAAAATTCGGTAATTCAGCTTGTCGTCAGTTTTATAACAGTCGCAATATTTTTAAGTCTGAAACAAGGCTTACATATAACAATCCCGAATGATGCATGGTTTTGGATTTTGATTTTAGGTGTTGTAAATACAGGAATTGGATGTTACTTGTATTTTTCTCCGTTATCCAAATTGCCTGTGCAAACAGTCGCGGTTTGCGGTTATCTCGAGGCTCTGTCTGCAGTAGTATTTGCGGCAATTTTGCTTGGAGAAAAAATGACTTTAATTCAGATTGTCGGCGCAATATTTATAATCGGCGGAGCAATGGTAGGAGAACTTATAAAACCTAAAAAGTGAGGAAAAAGCGATGAAGAAAGTGCTATGTATTATATTAATAATACTCTGCATACTGCTTGTAGCGTGCGGAAATGATACCGATAAAACAAACAAAGGAGAAAATGCTATGTATGAGCAGATTACGGCAATTGATGCCAAAAAGATAATGGACTCGGGTGATGATTACACCATCCTTGATGTGCGAGAGCAGGACGAATTTGACGCAGGACATATTCCTGGCGCAATACTTCTTCCATACACCGAAATTGAGAACAAAGCGGAAGAAATGTTCCCCGATAAAGATAAGCAGATTTTAGTATATTGCCGAAGCGGAAGACGAAGCAAAATCGCAGCAGAGGCTCTCGTGAAGCTTGGCTACACAAACATAAAAGAATTCGGCGGCATCATCGACTGG
>JAZNAG010000007.1:0-2018 GCA_045586405.1 Acutalibacteraceae bacterium
GGCACGGATTTCTTTTCTGGAGCTTCTTACGCCTTCAATTTCGTTGCTGGCTTGAATTTCTTCAATCATATACACTTGGGTTAATTGATGTAATGCAACGCTTGGGAGAGAAAGTTGTTTAAACATTAAATCTAAATTCAAGGAATGTATCGCATTGATAAGGTAAGTGATTTCTGCATTGTGGCAGAAGAAAGCAGGATAAGCGTCTTTGTAACCGAGCTGTTTGATTTCAATGTCAAAGTGTTCCGTAAAAGGAGCGTTAAATCTGTTGGTATATTCTTCGAGCCATTTGGAGTTGTCTTTGTAATATATTTTTTTCAAGCTTTCGTATGCCATAAGTAGCACCTCTTTAGAAAAATACAATGTCAAATTTTAAGGATTTTGATACGATTGGAAATTTCAATATCAAACTTGGCGATTTTTGACATTGAAATTCTTTTTGATAGCTTAACATAATCGGTTTTGATTTGCAATACTTCCCCGAAAAACACAAATCCCCCATCCTTACTGGCTCCTGTAAGGTGGGGGATTTATGCTTGGGGGAAATTTCAGATCATTTGAAGCTTTATATAAATGTAGGGGATTTTAGATATCTACGATATCGTAGGGTTTAGGTTTTTTCTTGTTGGGGGTAATTTCGTCTTCTACGCCTTTTATTGCGTAGCCTTCCATAGAAGTAAAAATTTCGTCAGCGAGAATTTGTCCAATGGTTTCAAATTCTTTCTCTTTCTTTTTACTAACCAGTTCCGGGTCTTGTTTTTTAACTGCTAGCATAGCGTTTACCTCCTTTGCAGCTTAGTGCATTTTTTAGCGGGGGTATTCTTCTACAGCCAAAGCTTCTGCGTGAGCTTCAGCGTAAATTTTTTCGGTTTCTTTCATTTCTTCTTTAAGTTTTTCTACGACGCCCGGTTTCTTTTCTACGGGGGCACCGCATTCGTGGCAGAATTTAGAATTTGCCAGAATTTCTTTTTGGCAGCAGGGGCAGGTGGTTTTAGGGAGTGCGCCACACAGCTTTTTCATTCTGATATCTGCTACTTGTTTTTTCAATTCGTTAACTTCTGCCATGGAAGCTGCTACAACTGCGAAGTTATCTACCAAATGTTCCGGTGCGTTGCCTGCTTCTACGAAGTGGTTATACATTTTTTCGCCAATTTTTACATAGTGCTCGCGGATTCGTGCTTCTGCTTTTTCGATTGCTGCGTTCAGCTTTTGAATTTCCATAGTTGCCTCTGCTTTCTCGCCAACGGTTTTTGCGATGGCTTCAGTTTTTTCTCCGGCGGATTTCGCCATATCTTTTATTTGTTCAAAAATTTCCATTTGTAATTCCTCCTTTGGGAACAACCAACTCTTTGGTCTAGCTTGATTATAGCAGTAATGTTATTTTTTGTTGTTAAGGAAGAGTTAAGTTATGTTGACGTATTTGCGACGAAAGGCTACTGCAATCGACAGCTAGTGCTGTGATTTTACATTATAGTTGCTTTTAGAAATATTCCTGTATCAAAAGTAACAAAAACTTCACCAAAAGGGTGTTACAAAATTTGCGAAATATAGTATAATGTTTACATAACAAAGTGGATTATCTTCTATTTTGTCAGTACTGAAACCTTTTGAAGAGGATACTTTGTCAAATTTAATAATACTATTTTGAGGTTAAAATGTTTTTCGACACTTACGATACACCTGTATTCAGACCTCCCAGCGAAGCACGTAGCTTTATCCTGCGCGTGACCAGAGGTTGTGCTCACAACAAGTGCACTTACTGCAATATGTACCGCGGAGTGCCTTTCCAAATATTAAAAGATGAAGAAATCTCTCGCCAAATTGCTCTTGCTGCTCATTACGGCAAGGATAGAGTGCGTAGAGTGTTCTTGGCAGACGGCGACGCTTTGGTGTTGCCCACCGCAAAGCTTTTGAAAATTTTACAAGCCTTGCGCGATACTTTCCCCAAGCTGCAAAGGGTTAGCTCTTACGCAGCACCTAAAGATATTCTTCGTAAAAGCGAAGAAGAACTGCGCCAG
>JAZNAG010000008.1:0-2007 GCA_045586405.1 Acutalibacteraceae bacterium
CGGCAGACTGAGATATCGGGATACGCTCGGCGAAGGCCTGTCCGACAGGTTCGTTAGAAGCTGCCATGCGAACTGCAGAACAGCACTTCAAAAGGCGACGGATGACGGACTTATTAAAAAGAATCCTGCAATAGGCTGCAAGATACCACCAAAAAAATCAAGAGAGATGCAGGTGCAGACACCGGATGAAATTAAAAGGTTCCTTATACAAGCAAAATATGACGGATTCTTCGAAATCTTCTTAGTAGCCCTATCTACAGGCTTACGGCGAGGAGAAGATATGGCACTGAAATGGGAAGACTTAAACCTCGATACAGGAGAACTAAAGGTGAGAAGACAAGTCAAACGGACAAAAGGCAGATTAGTCATAACAGAACCAAAAACTGAAGAATCGGTAAGAACGATAATACTACCAAAAAGCCTTGTAAGCATCCTGAAGGAATATAAGGAGACAATAGACTCAGAGTGGATGTTCCCATCACCAAGAGTTGAAGGGATGCCAAGAGATCCCTCGGCAGTATATGGAATGATGCAGGTAATATTAGAAAGAGCAGAATGTAAAAAGCTCCGATTCCACGATCTCCGCCACACCTTTGCAACCACATCGGTAGCAAACGGAATGGACATCAAAACCTTATCCACCATCCTCGAACATGTATCAAGCAAAACAACACTTGATATATACCTGCATAGCACCGAGGAAATGAAGAAAGAAGCAGCAGAAAAGATTAACGCACGATTCAACAAGGATACAAACGGAAACGAAGAAACAATCACAGATGAACAGGAAAAACCGCCACAAGCCAAATTTGAGCCTAAAAAGGGCAAGATGAGAAAGCCCGGCACAGGATGCATCAGTAAGATAAATGACCACCTCTACGAAGGCAGATACTCGCCAAAGGATGCATACGGCAAACGAATGGCAAGAAACATATATGCACCTACAAGAGAAGAATGTGAAGAAAAACTCGCCGTACTGATAAAGAAAATGAAAGCCGAAATCGCAGAACAAAAAAGCTAAGATCAGGATGGCACAATAAAACACAAACGGCACGGACATAAAATCCGTGCCATCGCTTTTGGGCGTATTAAATTTTGATACGGTGTAAACAAAGAAAAGGACTTTGTTCCACAGTTGAAGATAAAAAATTGTGGTCAAAATCGATTTTTCGCAAAATTTTAAACAAAATAAAAACCTCAGAAACCGCTTGGTTACTGAGGTTTAAGGTGGTCGGAGTGGCGGGACTTGAACCCGCGGCCTCTTCGTCCCGAACGAAGCACGCTACCAAACTGCGCTACACCCCGAAATATTCTTAATGATACTCAAATATTATACTATTTTAATCAAAGGAAGTCAAGAAAATTTTTGCAGGATTTGACTTTAGTACATCTTAGTGGTATACTAAAGGTAATATTTTACAGACAGCAAGGATGTTTTTTATGATAGTTAAAGTCAACACGGGTGCAGTATGCGGCCTTGAAGGAAAAAGCGTTATAGTGGAGGCGGACTTTTCAAACGGTCTGCCTGCTTTTGATGTTGTGGGACTTCCCGATACAACGGTTAAGGAAGCAAAGGAAAGAGTGCGTGCGGCACTTAAGAACAGTGGGTTTGAATTTCCTGCAAAGCGTGCCGTTATAAACCTTGCTCCTGCGGATTTGAAAAAGGAGGGTACACAGTTTGACCTTCCCATTGCTATTTCCATTATGGCAGGAACAGGGCAGATGAAAGCTGACCTTTCAGAATATATGTTTATAGGAGAACTCGGGCTTTCAGGGGAGCTTCGCAGTATAAGCGGTGTGTTGGCTCTTGTGTCATATGCAAAGGAAAACGGTATCAAAAAGGTTTTCGTTCCAAAGGACAATGCACAGGAGGCGGCACTTGCCCGCGGAGTTGAAATTTTGGGAGCAGAGTGCCTTGCTGATGTTTTTTCTCATCTTATGGGAGAAAAGGAAATAGAGCCTACAGTATGTGATGTTGAAGGAATTTTTGCCGAGGCGGCACATTAT
>JAZNAG010000009.1:0-1692 GCA_045586405.1 Acutalibacteraceae bacterium
CTGCGGAAATTTTAATAACAACATAATTAATTCATAAAAAATGATTGTAGTACCAGTAAAAGAAGGCGAAAACATTGAAAAGGCCTTGAAGAAGTTTAAGAGAAAATTCGAAAAGACAGGTGTTGTAAAGGAATTGAGAGCAAGACAGCAGTTCGACAAGCCGTCTGTATTGAACAGACTGAAAAGAGAACGTGCAGTCTATGTACAGAAGCTCCAACAAGTAGAAGAATAATTTTTTTTGCAAACTTCTTGAAAGTTTGAATTCTTTTTCATATATTCGTTGCATAAATCTATAGTGTAACGTTTTTTATGTTGATAGATTCTTTCCCGGAGGCTGTGAAGCCTTTTTTGGAATACCTTTTATATGAATTGAACCGCTCGGAAAAGACGATTGTCGCTTATGGAACGGATTTGAAGGATTTTGAAAGGTATCTGAAAGAAACGGATGCGTTGTTGGACCTTACGAAGGCAAGCGCGGACAATGTCCGGAATTGGATGGTTCGTCTGATGGGCGACAATCGTAATTCTGCTGCCTCGGTAAACCGGAAGCTAAGTTCGTTGCGCTCTTATTATCGTTTCTTGTTGAGAAAAGGAGTGGTGAAGGTAAATCCGATGTTGAAAGTCGTCGGGCCTAAAAAGAAAAAGCCTTTGCCGTCTTTTGTCAGAGAGAAAGATATGGATTGCTTGCTGGACGGCACTTCGTTTGCCGAAGGCTTTGAAGGGTGCAGGGACCGGTTGATTCTGGAGATGTTTTATACTACGGGTATGCGACTCTCGGAATTGATAGGGCTTGATGATGTGGACGTGGATTTCTCCGCGAGGCAGATAAAAGTGACGGGAAAGAGAAATAAGCAAAGGCTGATACCGTTCGGAGACGAACTCTTGGCAGATATGCTTATATATATTAAGGTAAGAAACGAAACATTCCCGGAAGGGACAGATGCTTTTTTCGTTTTAAAAAACGGAAAGCGGATGTATCCGATGTCGGTATATGGATTAGTGAAACGGAACCTCTCGAAGGTTGTGACGCTGAAGAAAAGAAGTCCACATGTGCTGAGGCATACATTTGCAACAGCTATGCTGAACGACAATGCGGAACTGCGGGCCGTTAAGGAACTGTTAGGGCATGAAAGTTTGGCGACGACTGAAATCTATACGCATGCAACTTTTGAGGAACTAAAAAAAGTTTATGAACAAGCTCATCCACGAGCGTAAAAAAGGAGGTATTTATGGAAGTAAGAATTCAAGCTATTCATTTTGATGCATCTGAAAAACTTCAGGAGTTTATCCAGAAGAAGGTTGCCAAATTAGAGAAGTTCTGCGACGATATAAAGAAAGTGGAGGTGTCATTAAAGGTAGTGAAGCCTGAAACTGCAATGAATAAGGAGGCCGGTATCAAGGTCTTGGCGTTGAACGGCGAGTTCTTTGCGGAAAAGGTGAGTGATACATTTGAAGAATCCGTGGACGTTTGCGTGGATGCGCTGTCCAAACAATTGACCAAAGCAAAGGAAAAACTTCGTGGTAAATAAAAAAATGCCGAAAAGTTTTTGTGATTAAAAATAAATGTCTAACTTTGCAGCCGCTTAGCTCGATAAGAGTGCGGCTGTAAAGTTGAACAAGCCTCTTTAGCTCAGTTGGCCAGAGCACGTGATTTGTAATCTCGGGGTCGTTGGTTCGAATCCGACAAGAGGC
>JAZNAG010000010.1:0-1510 GCA_045586405.1 Acutalibacteraceae bacterium
TTCAACAATTGTAATGAGGTTTGCCTGAGCATCCAGATACGAATAATCCGACATGCTTTCAACCTTGCTTCCTGTTTTAGGTTCCAAATGCACATTCAGCCTGTCTTTAAATCTTGCAGTGCCGTAGTCCCCGGGTTCAAACTTGCTGACTGCTGTACCTTTTCTGTTTGCCTTCGCTTCTTCTTGCTTTTTTTCCTCTAATGCAGCTTGGTCTTTGGATTTCAGGTAATCATAATATCCGCGGATAACAGCCTGTTTTTTGTCACCTGATATTTCAACTGCTTCTGCACCCGATTCTCCGTTGATTTTAATACGGAGCTTATTTTTGTCAAAATACATATTTGACCCTGACTTTATGCGTACTGTGATGTCAACTGTATAGCTTGCATTTTGCATAAAGGAGCCATCGGGATTCCACATTGTACCGTTCCATTTCACATCTGTAACTTCCACCTGACTGCTCTGTTCAACGGTTGCTTTTTTTGCCGCCGTCTCCCACGCATAAGGCTCATCTATAGTGAAATTCAAAGCTTCAACAGGTTTTGCGTCGGATGAAACATCTGAGTTTTCACTTTTCTCTGTGCTTGCCTGTGTTATCTTGTCAGCAGTAATTGTTACCGATGTACTTTTAACCTCTGATTTTGATAAGAAAAAGCCCGCACCGGACTGATTGAACAGGTCAGCTAAAAACAAAGCCTGACCGTTGTCTTCATCAATACAGAGTACAACACCATAGCCGACAAGATTGTTGTTTATACCTGTCAGCTTGTGAATTACAATACTGTTCATATCGGATATACCGCAGCTTTCAGCAACCGTTTTTACTATAGGCTTTAAGTTGCTTGTAGGTGCAGGCGAAACCTTGCTTATATTACCGAAAGTTCCAACCTCGGTAAGAGTCCAGGTGCCTGCACTGTTTTCATAACGTATCATACTGCCTGAAGCACTTGCACCGTATCTTAGCGGAGTCTGGAAACCGGAAACTGTAACTTTATCCCCTTTTTTTGTTGGGAAAGCCGGATTTCGCTGGACATCATAGGCATAACCAAACGTCATTGTTTTTGAATCGGTTTGTGCATTTGCAACCAAAGTTGTTGGCAATATGCCAATCATCATACAAAGACACAAAAGCATACATAGCACTTTTTTCAATGTTCATTCCTTCTTTCTTTATAATATAGTAAATTTTTATTGTTTATCATCTTGACCCGCCGCCTCGTCCGCCGCCGGAAAAACCGCCTCCACCGCCAAAGGAAGCTCTGCCACCGCCGCCGCTTGTTCTTCGTGCTTGCATTGCTCTTTGTGATTGATAATACATACTGCGGTAATAGCTGTGGGCTATAATAACATTTCTGTTATAGGTTTCAAACTCAGGTATATTTTCGGGATAAACCTTTTTAAACTGCTCAAGAACTTTATCGGAAATCCCGAAAAGCGTGGCATAAACCATATATTCTTTCCAGATAACCGTTTCTGTTATTTCTCTTTCAGCAATCAAGGTAAATTCATT
>JAZNAG010000011.1:0-1991 GCA_045586405.1 Acutalibacteraceae bacterium
ACCTGCTGAAAGTTCTCTAATTGAAACCATTTTTATAATTTCTTCTGGTAATGAAAGAAGTCTTAAAGCATTTGCAATAGCTGGGCGAGATGCACCAACAAGGTTTGAAATTTCTTCTTGTGTGTAGTCAAACTTTTCAGCTAGTTCTTTATAACCCAACGCCTCTTCAATAGGGTCTAAATCTTCACGCTGTAAGTTTTCAACGAGAGCTATTTCAGCAACTTGTGCATCTGTTAACTCTTTTATAACAACAGGAACTTCTGTAAGACCTGCCATACGTGATGCTCTCCAACGTCTTTCACCAGCAACCAACTGATAGCTACCGTCTGGCATCGGACGAACTACGAGTGGCTGAAGCACACCGTGAAGCTCAATGCTGTGAGAAAGTTCTGCTAACGCTTCTTCATTAAAATTCTTTCTTGGTTGATTTTTATTAGGTTCAATTTCAGAAAGTTTTAATTTTACCGCACTTGAAGAACCGAGTTCTTCAGTAGCGTTATCTATAAAAAGTTCGCTAAGACCTTTACCTAAACCTGTTTTCTTTGCCATTTACTGTCACACCTTATTTCTGCATTTTCAAAAATTCTTCTGCCAAGTTATTATAACTTTCTGCACCTTTTGAACCACGGTCATAATAGAGAACTGGTTCACCGAAAGACGGTGCTTCTGAAAGACGAACGTTTCTTGGAATAACTGTTGCATAAACTTTTTTAGGGAAGAAGTTTTTAACTTCATCTACTACCTGTTGAGTGAGATTAAGTCTGCCGTCGTACATTGTAAGTAAAACGCCTTCAAGTTCTAAATATTCGTTATAAAGTCTTTTAATTGTTCTTACGGTTGACATAAGTTGTGAAAGACCTTCAAGTGCGTAGTATTCACACTGAATAGGAACAATAAAAGTATCTGACGCAGTAAGAGCGTTAAGAGTAATTAAGCCTAAAGACGGTGGGCAATCAAAGAAAACAAAATCGTAATTTTCCTGAATTGGAGCAATCGCCTTTTTTAGTAATGCTTCTCTGCCCTCTAAAGCTGCCATTTCAAGCTCAGCACCAGCTAAATTCATATTTGACGGAATAATATCAACACCTTGATATTTAGTTTTGATTACTGCATTTTTAGCTTCAGTAGAATTTATTAAAAGTTCATAAGAAGTAGCAGTAAGCCCTTTACGCTGAATGCCATAACCACTTGTTGTATTACCCTGCGGGTCAATATCTATAAGCAAAACTTTTTTACCCATAGCACCTAAAGCGGCAACTAAGTTTACGGCACTCGTTGTCTTACCAACGCCACCCTTCTGATTTACAATTGAAATAATCTTTGCCATTATAATTTTCCTTTCAGTCTATATATAAACACATAATTTTCCATAATACTATAATTGTAGTTTATTATATCATAAAGATACGAAAAATGGAATAGAATAAAACAAAAAATTCGATGTTTTTTGCAAAATATTCAACAAAATTTAACACAATTTATGAATTATATTTTCACATTCAAAAACCACAAAACTCTTGAC
This sequence comes from Acutalibacteraceae bacterium, assembly GCA_045586405.1. Taxonomy (GTDB): domain Bacteria; phylum Bacillota; class Clostridia; order Oscillospirales; family Acutalibacteraceae; genus SIG607. The sequence continues at coordinate 1,523 of JAZNAG010000011.1, forward strand.
AATAAACGCTCTTATATGTATAATAACTGTGCAATTGAATATTGTGCTGCTATGGCTCAGTCGGTAGAGCGCATCCTTGGTAAGGATGAGGTCACCGGTTCGATTCCGGTTAGTAGCTCCAGAAAAAACTCTTGTTCGAAAGAACAAGAGTTTTTTCAGTTATATTCGCCTTCGGCGAGTGATATTGCTTTTCAGTGATATTTAGGCTGCGCCTAAGTGATATTGCCCTTCGGGCAGTTAAGAGGCGAATATAATATCACTTTTGCGATAGCAAAAATATCACTATGACGTAAGGCATAATATCACTCTGTGCGAAGCACAGAATATCACTAACATCTTGCGACTTCGTCGCTTTTATGCTATACTATACCCAAGGCGGTGATGAGATGAAAAAATTTAAAGTTATAAGTTATCACAAAGGTAATGCACTGATGCCGACAAATGGTGGAACATTTATTATAACTGGTAC
>JAZNAG010000012.1:0-58437 GCA_045586405.1 Acutalibacteraceae bacterium
AGAAAAAGATTACAGAACAGTTGAAGAACTTACACGCGAAGCGTTTTGGAACGTCTACAAGCCGGGCGCTGACGAACATTATTTCGTCCATACGATGCGTTCGCATCCTGATTTCATCCCCGAGCTTGCGTTCGTGCTTGAACTTGACGGCAAGATTGTCGGCAACATTATGTACACGAGGGCTTGGCTGGAGGACGAAAATGGTGAGCGCAAGGAGATCCTCTCTTTTGGACCGCTTTGCGTTGCACCTGAGTATCAGAGGCAGAAGCTCGGCAAAATGCTGATTGAGCATTCTTTTGAGGTAGCTCGCAAGATGGGCTATGATGTCAACATTAACTTCGGCAATCCGGGTAACTATGTCAGCCGTGGGTTCGTGAGCTGTAAAAAGAAGAATGTAAGTTTTGTAGTGGACGGTAACTTCCCAACAGCACTTCTTGTCTGTGAACTTATTCCCGGCGCACTTGACGGCAGAAAGTGGATGTATATCCCCAGTACCGCCGCTGATTGCTGTGAGGATACCGCAGCAGCCCAGGCATTCGAAGCAACTTTCCCACCAAAGGAAAAGAAGTGGATGCCAAGCCAAGAGGAGTTCTATATCTATAGCCATTCTTCGGTAGTCCGATAAACGTAAAAAACACCGCTGAGGAGTTTCGATTCCTCAGCGGTGTTTTTTATCTTTTCTTATAAATTACAAGTTCGGGATTTTCGCCGTTTTCTTCATAGGTGCAAACAAGTAAGAAATCCATATTTGCGGCGATACCGAAACAACGGTCACCGCCGAATTCACATTCAAGCTGATTTCCGAGATATGTGGCATTATCATCAAGGAATTTCACAGTTTGACCGTTTGGTAGGCGGTATTCAAGGTTAATATAATCGCCAGATAACACGTTCAGATTATCTACCTTTGGTAGTCCCTCTACATGAAGCAAGGTGTTAAACTCGTCAATTAGAGTTTGTTTGAACTGATCGAACTTTTCCTTGCCACCGAGCTCACCATACCGTTTCCAAAAATCCATCGTGAAATCACCTTCATCGTAGCACCACTTACAGTATTTTTCGTTGAAAGCACCATCTTTCTCGTGACTGATATCGGTGTCCTTCAGGAGCATACCGCAACATTCACAGACTAGTGTAAGAGGAGAACCAAGAAGCGTATTAATAGTTACATCGAAAAGTTTAGAAAGAAGTTTGAGTGTTTCTGTGTTAGGGAGTGTTTCACCGTTTTCCCAACGAGAAACAGCCTGACGGGTTACAAACACCTTTTCAGCAAGTTCGTCTTGCGATAATCCTTTTTTAATCCTGAGTTCTAAAATAATATCTTTTGTTTCCATATGCAAAACCGCCTTTTATCATTGTAATAGTATTATATCATCCTTGACAGTTAATCACAAGCAACACGCTGTTGCTGTTTTGGTCGATAAAGCATCACCACATAACTGTACCGCCGTTGAGGAGGGGTGCGTGTCTAGGATTGAACATAAGGTTTAAAGAGAGAGCGATTAGGAATACAAGTGCGATAAAGCAGCCATTGACGATAAGTATTTTTGATATTTTATCCTTTTTGGCGGGTTCGGTAAATATTACATAGTAGACAAAGCCGACAATGGCACAGAAAATCAGAGAAAAGCCGAAAGGTCGGCGCCAATAGATAGCGTAAAACACGCCCCATAGGCAGACAGCGGTCAGTATAAGGTAGACAAGAAAACGCACCGCTTTTGATTTTGCATCTACAAGGACGAGAACTGCGGGGATATACAACATTGAAAGTGCAAATCGCATCACAATTGCATCGTCAAGATAGATAAATATGTAACCGGTCATTATTCCGGCTACAAGTTCGATTAGATATGTACAAACCATACAACTATTACTGCGGGACACGGTAGATTACCTCGCTTTCAATTAGATTTCGGCAGGTCTTATCGGGAAAGAACGGTATATATTTGGTGATTTGTCGTTGGGTGATTCGGTTTTCTGTGATATAGTCGGCGATTAGTTTTCGCTTATACTCGTCAAGGGTTTCAACATCAATACCGTTCATCAGTTCCAAGAAGCATAAAATGGGTGCGTTAAATTTATCAACTGTTGTTCTTGTTGTATGTAAACGCACTCTCTTACCACCGATAAAAACAATTTTTGAATCTTTGGTTTCATTGTTTGTGAATATGTCTATCGTATTTGCTCTAGTTTTCGATAATCCAAGTATATACAATAAATAACTGCCTGCAAAATATCCCATTACACAATCGCCAACTTTAACATACTTCTTTTCAATAACAGTCACTGGGTCGAATGGAATTACACCGAATTTTGTGGTTTTAGGAATATAATAGATTCCTTTCTCAAAACGTACAAGTTTGCCTTTTTTGCATAGTTCTGATATTAAAGTGTATCTTCGAGAACGGGCACACTTATCGTACTTGACCTCAGAAATCTTAAAAGGTCTATTGTATCCAAAAGTTTCAACTAAGTATTTTAACAAAATGATTACCTCCTTTTTTGTGGACGACTTGGGGTATATATACCTGCTTTCAAGTCCACTGTTTTTTACATTATTTTGAGCGTTGAAAATCCTTAAAAAGTGTTCGGAACCCCCTTAAATACTGGATTTGTGTGTAGAAAAAGACCATACCCTCTAACTTTGGGTATGGTCTTATTTTAACATCATCAGGTGCCATAGCCGCACCCATATTGTTTTGGTCTTTTACGCCAAGGTCGCATATTTTTCCGATACACGCCTTATCGATATACGGGCCTTTGCCCTCACCGCAAAGCACCATAGCACCCGCGCCCGTAACCGTCCACTGAGCAGTTGGAGTACGCTGTGAGCCGTATTCAAGGGGAAAGCGGTACTGCCTTTCAGCCGCGCAAAAATGAGATGATGCCGAGCATACAGAATATTTTGCCGCGCCGCTTTCTATCAATATACTATTTATTATAAGTGACAGCGCCATTGTGGAACATGCGCCGTAAATACCAATAAAAGGTATGCCATAATCTCTTACGCCAAACGAAGAGCCTATACATTGATTCAAAAGGTCACCTGCGCACACATTGCTTACATCCTCGGGTTTAATGTTAGCTCTCTTAAGCGCGTTGGTAATTGCAATTTTTTGAAGACTGCTTTCTGCTTTTTCGAAAGAATCTTCTCCAAAAAGACTGTCTTCACTTACATAGTCAAAATATTTTCCAAAAGGACCCTGCCCTTCCTTTTTGCCCACCACCGAGCCGTAACCGATTATATTTATTCTTTTATCAAATTTTATTGTTTCTTTTCCAATAATCTGCGCCATAATATCACCGTAATTATTTTTCGGTAAAGTCAAATTTTTATTACAGTAATTTATTGACAAATTTTGCTTTTACAATATAATAATATTATAGTTTTCCCGAGGTGATATTTATGATTAACGAATTAGTTTCTCGCTATCCTTCCCTAATTTCTTGCAAAAATGATATCAAAGCAACCATAAACGCCTTAATTAAGTGCTATGAAAACGGTGGAAAATTGCTTATATGCGGAAACGGCGGAAGTTGTGCCGATGCCGACCATATTTCAGGTGAACTTCTAAAAGGTTTTCTTTTAAAGCGTCCTCTTTCCTCTGAGCAAATCGCTTCAATGAAAGCAAATAACCCACAAATTGACGATGAAATAATCAGTAAGCTTCAAAATGGACTTCCTGCAATACCACTTCATTGCTTTGCCGCACTTTCAACAGCTTTTGCAAATGATGTTGACCCGTCGCTTATATATGCTCAAACTGTTTTAGGCCTTGGTACTGAAAATGACGTAATAGTTTGTATAAGCACTTCAGGAAATGCGAATAATGTTTTTGCGGCGGCAAATACCGCAAAGGCTTTGGGAATTACCGTTATCGGACTGACCGGTGAAAAGGGCGGAAAACTAAAAGATATCGCTGATATTTGTATTCGTGTTCCTGAAAACGAAACCTTTAAAATACAGGAACTTCACTTACCTGTTTATCACTGTATTTGCGCCGCTGTTGAGGCACATTTCTTTAATTCATAACTTTCTATTAAATAAAAGACCAAACGGTCTTTTATTTTTTTGCCTTCGTGTAGATTGACACGAAATAAGAAAGTTTTTATAATTATATTGTGTACGTACACGATACTAAATTTCGAGGTGCTATTATGAGGTATAAAGGCAAATATTTATCTGAAATTTCTTTCCCTATCGGCGGTATTGGTACCGGCTCTATCGGTCTTGCAGGTAACGGTTCGCTTATTGACTGGGAAATATTCAACAGACCAAATAAAGGAAGCATTAACGGATATTCCGGCTTTGCAATTAAAGCCGAATTCCCCGACGGAAAAACCGTAACCAAAATGTTGCTTGGTGATTTAACAAAGGATTTATCGGGAAAATTTACGCGCGTCAGAGGAAACGGCTTTGGTTTTGGTCCGGACAGCGCTACTTTATGCGGATTTCCACATTTTAAAACTGTCAAATTTGATGGCAATTTTCCTATTGCAACCCTCACTTTTGAGGATAGCGCTTTTCCCGCCAAGGTAATTCTTACCGCCTTTAATCCTTTTATCCCCCTTGATGCAGATAATTCAAGCATACCTGCGGCATTTTTTGATATAAAGGTAAAAAGCCTTTACGACGATGTAAAATATACAGTTATATTTTCGGTTAATAATCCCTTTGAAACCTCAAAAAACATTAAGATTGAGCATGAGCATTATACCGCTATTAAAATGCTTTATGACGGTATTGACAAAAGCGATAAATCTTACGGTGATATGACCGTTGCCGTTGACAAAGCCGACGGTTTTTATCAGGAATATTGGTACAGAGGCGCATGGCAAGATAAAATCACTACATTTTGGCGTGATTTAACCGATGGTAACCTTAAAAACAGAAACTATACCGATAGCGGCAAAGCCGATATGTGCTCGGTTGGTGCGACAGAAACAATAAACAAAAGCAAAAGCAAGTCTTTCCGCTTTGTCTTGGCCTGGAATGTACCCAATAATTATAATTATTGGAGTCCTTATACCGATGAAAACGGCAATCACATTACTTGGAAGAACTATTATGCAACCCTGTTTGAAGACTCTGCAGATTCCTGTTTTTATTCATTTGATAACTGGAATTTGCTTTACAAAAAAACCAAGGAATTTTGCAAGTCTCTGCACAATTCTACCCTTGATAAAGCAGTAATTGACGCAATTTCTTCCACTATTTCTGTTTTGAAATCCCCAACTGTATTCCGTCTTGAAGACGGTACATTCTACGGCTTTGAAGGTGTGAGTGAACAATGGGGTTCCTGCGCAGGTACCTGCACTCACGTATGGAGTTATGCCTATGCCCTTTGCTTTTTGTTCCCCGAACTTGAGTGCAGTATGCGAGATGCAGAATTTACATACAGTACCGAAGAAAACGGTATGATGAGATTCAGAACGGTATTACCGCTTGGCCGAAAAAACGAATTTCATCTTTTCTGCCTTGACGGACAAATGGCAACTGTTATTAAAATCTACCGTGACTGGAAGATTACAGGAAACAGCAAATGGCTTTCTGACAATTGGAACAACATAACCAAAGTTCTTGACTTTGCTTTCAGTGAAAGTAATCCTCACAAATGGGATAGAAATAAAGACGGCGTTCTGGAAGGCAGACAGCACCATACTCTTGATATGGAACTTTTTGGACCTTCTTCCTGGCTTCAGGGTATGTATTTAGCCGCTCTGAAGGCCGCATCTGAAATGGCTGATTTTCTTGGTGACACAAATAAGAAAAATGAATACGGTGAACTTTATGAAAAGGGTTATAAATGGACTAAAAACAATTTATTTAACGGTAAATATTTCTATCATAAAGTTGACCTCAAAAACAAAAAATACACCGAAGAGTTCGACTGTCCAAATTATTGGAACGAGGAAAAGAATGAAATTAAATACCAAATAGGCGAAGGTTCAATAATAGACCAGTTGCTTGGCCAATGGCATTCTAACATTTGCGGATTGGGCGATATATTTGATAAAAAGCAGCGCAAAATAGCCCTTTCGTATATGTTCAAAAATAATTTCAAAAAATCTTTCCGTAATTTTGCAAATATGTGGCGCGTGTTCGCTTTAAACGATGAAGGCGGCGCAATTATGTGCGATTATCCGGATGATGTCAGAAAACCCATAATACCTATTCCCTACTGTGAAGAATGTATGACAGGCTTTGAATATTCCTTTGCCGGACTTCTTATCAGCGAAGGCTATATAGAGGAAGGTTTAACCGTTGTTCGTGCAGTAAGAGACAGATATGACGGCAAAAAACGAAACCCCTACAACGAAATTGAATGTGGAAGTAACTATGCACGACCTATGTCAAGTTTTGCTTTGCTGCCTATTTTCAGCGGGTTCGAGTTTGATTTACCGAAAAAGCATATCGGTTTTGCACCTGTTTTATCAGGTGACTTCAGATGTTTTTGGAGTTTAGGCACCGGATGGGGCGATTTTTCAAAGAACGATAATGAATATAAGGTAATCATTAAATCAGGTTGTCTTGAACTTTCAAGCTTTTCATTAGGAACTAAAAATACCGTTTCCTCAGTTATTGCCGACGGCAGTAAAATAAAATTCAGTCAAAAAGGAAACAAAATTATTTTCGACACTATAAATATAAGAAAATCACTTGTAATTGAGGTGCGCAGTTGAAAAGAAATGCAATATCAACTACTAAAATAGCGGAAATTTGCGGTGTTTCTCAAGGCACGGTTGACCGTGCACTGAACAACCGAAAAGGTATAAGCAGTATAACAAAACAAAAAATTTTGTCGGTTGCCAAGGAATACGGTTACCGACCAAATATTCACGCAAGATGCATAGCAGGCGGTAAATCGCAGATAATCGGCGTAGTTATTTTTGACCTTAATAATCAATATTTTTCCGACCTTTTAACCGAAATTGAAAACTATTGTACCAAAAACGGCTATTCCACGCTTATTATGTTTACTAACAAGAATAAAGAAAGTGAAATCAAGGCTGTTGAAAACCTGTACAGCCTTATGGTTGACGGAATAATACTGTGTCCCTGTAATAATTCTGCAGAGTACAGCAACTATCTTTTATCACTCGACATTCCCATTGTTACCATTGGCAACAGATTAGACAACTTTCCTTATTTCAGTATAGATAATGAACTTGCTATTGAGGAAACCGTAAAATATGTTACGTCTAAAGGATATAACAGACTGATATATATTAAACCGCCGCTAAAAGAAAGCAATACCTATGCGCAGGATATAAGAGTCAGCTGTTTTTTGGATTTCTGCATCAAAAACAATATTGATTATGTGGTCACAGACATAAATAATGCAGAAAACTGCATAGAGAAAAACAAGAAGAATGCACTTATATGCCCTACCGATATTTACGCCATACGGCTTTACTCTCTTGCAAAAAAGCATAATATAGGAATTATAGGTTTTGATAACATAAAACTGATTGATGAACTCCGGTTAAAACTTGACTCAGTTTCCTATGATATTGCCGCTACCGCAAAAAGTTCAATTGATTATATTTTAGGCAAAGAAAAAGATGATACGGTTATTACACATAAAATCATAAAACGAGGAAGTATTTAAAAAAACGAGGTAACTTATTGTTACCTCGTTTTAATTTTAGTGATTTACGGTAAGAACAACCTTACCTACATTTTGTCCTTTATATAGAATATCGTGAGCTGCTTCAGCTTCGGTTATGGGAAGTACTTTATAAATGGTAGGCTTAACTTCTCCGCTTTCAACCTTAGGCCATACATTTTCAACAAGCTCTGCTAAAATCTGAGCTTTTACTTCAGGTGTACGGGAACGAAGTGTCGAACCAATAATGCGAACATTTCTTACATAGATATTTTTAAGGTCAATTTCGGTTTTTGTTCCAGCAAGTGCGGCTATCATAATCCAACGGGCGCCGTGTTTTAAATAGTGGATACATTTGCCCATTATCTCACCGCCAAGACAGTCAATAGCAACGTCAACGGGATGTCCGTTGTCAAGTTCTTCCTTAAGCACTTCAGCAATATCTTCTTTGGTAGTAACAACTACTCTGTCAGCATTTAAGTGCTTAATGTTACCTGCAATTTCATCTGTTAAAACTGTGGTAATAACTCTGATGCCGAAAGCCTTTGCCATAGGAATAATAACCGATGCAAGACCGCTGGCACCTGCATTCATAAGTAGTGTATCGCCCTCTTTAATTTTTCCCTCAATAAAGAGATTAAGATAAGCAGTAGCAAATGCTTCGGGAATTGCCGCCGCTTCCACCATTGAACAATTTTTTGGTACGGGCATAAGCATATCGTACTTTACGTTAGCAAACTGGGCATATCCGCCGCCGCCAAGCAAAGCGCATACCTTATCGCCTATCTTCCAGTCGGACTTTTCTGCGGCAATTTTGCCTACTTCTACAACGGTACCTGCTATTTCAAGTCCCATCCAATCAGGACAACCGGGAGGAGGCGGATAATCTCCCTCTCTTTGCATTAAGTCAGCGCGGTTAAGGGCTGCCGCTTCTATTTTTACAAGGCAATCTTCTTCACCGCAAACAGCATCGGGAACATTATCCCATCTAAGACTTCTGTCGTCATTTACTAAAATTGCTTTCATTTTAAATTATCCTTTCTGTATTAAGTGAACTATCGTGACAGGTATGCACGACATACTTGCTATTACTAAACATATTTACAAACTCTGCCGATTTTTCATAGCAAACGCTTGTACCGGTACATATTTTTTTAGTGATATTTTCCTCTGTATAACATTCGTCACCTGCAAAAATATGGGTGTTGCCGCCAAAGTTGACCTCTACAACAGCAGAACCGACATCGTGACCGCCCCATTTAATAATCTTAATATGTTCGGTCAAGCAGTATGACTCTTTAATAATGTTGACGGAAAAATCAGTAGGAATATAACCTTTGCCCCTGTCATATTGTTCTTTTGTTATATGAACCGTAGCGTTAACAAAGTGTTTCAGGGCTTCAATATGGTCATGATGAGCATGAGTTATTATTACATCAGTTATATCTTCAGCAAAAACACCTATATCCTCTAATACTTTAGCCGGCGAATGAAAATTTTCCATTACAAAACCCGGCATTGTATCGCAACCCGCATCGATAAGAATATTTCTGTTTTGCGTCTTAATCAAATATACGGCAAATGAAATAGGTACACTTTTATCTTTTGCTCCGTTTGCAAACGCCATACTCTCAGGTATCGTGGATTCACCGTATTTAACACAATATAACGATAAGTTTTTATTTTTTTTTCATATATAATCTCATCCGTTTTTATTTCAATAGTCACCCTTTGAAAGTATAAAGCCATTGACGCATCTCTTTAGGGTGAGATATACTCATTTGAGCCTCAACAGAAGTCATGTCGACCAAATCTACATTTTTACCAAGTTTTTAGTGAAATAATCTTTAAAAATGCTCCGCGCAAGCTTTTAATACAGTTTTGTAAAGTTCTAATTCATAGTCGAGAGTATATGGATTTACCTTTTCGCCAACAACCATTTCAGCAAAAGATTTCATCATACTGTCATAGCGGTCATAAGGCTGACAAATTTCATTTTTACCCTCATTAACCCACTCGGTTGAGGTTTTGGTGCTTCTGTATGTCTGAAGACCGCTATAATCAGGTAAATACCACTCAAGCGGTTTAAGTTCAACCGTAGCCTTAGAACCATTAACTACAAGTTGTCTTCTTGAAAATCCGCCCATTTCAACTGCAGTAGTTTTAGCAAAAGACACGCCGTTTTCATATTCAAAAACAGCCATACCAAAATCTTTTGAAGTAACACCGTCAAGCCCTGAGCATTTGTTTAAAGGAATTATGTTTTTAGGTTTGCCCTGTATTCTGTAAATTAAATCTACCAAATGACAGCCTAAATAGAACATCATACCGCCGGGCAAGTTTTCAAGCCATTGACGAGTTGTGGCAGCATGAGTGCAGTTCATTTGCGCCTCTACGCTTATTATCTCGCCAAGTTCACCTTTTTCAATACTGTCAAGCAGTTCTATTATATAAGGATTATAGCGATACATATAACCTGTATGAAAAGTCTTGCCGGTACTTTTCATTACCGAAATCAGTTCCTTAAAATCGGCAAGTTCTCTGCCGCCCGGCTTTTCCATATGCATATGCTTTCCGGCTTTTGCCGCCATTAAAGCATATTTTGTAAGATAAATTTCATCGGTTTCTATAGTTACCGCTTCAATTTCGGGATTACTTAAAACCTCTTCTAAAGTCAGTTCTTTATAATCTTTATAAATATCGACCTTTGCAGGTAATCTTTCGCCTTCATTTTCAGGTAAAACATAACCTGCTATTTCAAAAATATCACTTTGCTTTTTAAGGCTGTTAAATATCTCTTTTCCGTGACTATATGTATTTGCACCAATCTGATCAATTTTTATTTTTCTCACTGAAAATCTCTCCAATCAAATTCTACAACGGGAAAGGATTTTTCTTTTGCAAGGCGGTTATAAATTTCAACAGCCCGAGCAGGAGAATGCATTTCGTCAACAAGGTCACTTAACGTCAGTCTGCCAAAATTGATTAATTTTACCAGAGTAACCATATCATCTCTTAATGTCCAATATCCAGGAGAAGACTCGTGAACAGGACGCGCAATGGTGTGCGCACCTATAAGAGATATACCGGGGCCATGTACCTTTTTGTAATAATCAACGGTAAAATCGGAATTTCTGGTACAACCCAGCAATGCCACTCTGCCGAATTGCCTCATACAGTCAAGAATACCGTTAAGACCTGCGCCGATACCGGTAACTTCAATACCCACCTTAGCGCCGCCGCCTGTGATTTTCTTGACAGTTGCGGCAAAGTTTTCATCATACGGGTCAAGGGCATAATCAGCTCCGCAAGTCAGCGCTTTCTCACGCTTATCAGGATCGGGATCAACAGCAATAATAGGCAAAGCGCCCGCAATTTTTAAAAGCTTTACGGCAATAAGACCTAATACGCCAAGTCCCATAACAATAGCGCTTTCGCCCATTTCAAGTTTGCACTTTCTGATAGCCGCAATAGGAAATGAAGCGATATGAATAAGTGCCGCATCCTCAAAAGGCATATCGTCTATTTTGAATACCTTGGTTTTTGTAAGAGTAACATACTGATTATGGGTACCCCACATTGTTGCAACTCTGTCCCCTACTTTAAATTCGGTGACACCGCTGCCCACTTCGGTAATTATACCTGCAGAACTGTATCCGCCTCTACGCGGAAAATCAACAGGATTAGTTCCTACGCTAACGTTAGGCACTCCCACAAGGTTAGCTCTTTCGGTACCGCTGCTGATAGCCGAAACCGTAATTTTTACAACTACTTCATTTTCCTCCGGCCTTTTAACTTCTTCCTCTAAAATTTCTGTTACAAAAGGTTTTGTAAATACAATATTTTTACTTGTCATAATAAATCACCTCGGTTATATTATATAACCTTGAAACTGATAATAAAATATGTTACTCTATAATAAATGAGGTAAAATTCTACGATATAAAGGGTGGTTTTTAGTATGAATAGTATAGTTTTATATAACGAATTCCATTTTTTTAGGATAACCTTGGACAAATATCATCATACCGATAACCGACACGGTGCTTCCGAACACTACCTTGCATATATGGAGGAAGGCAGTTGCCGTCTTGTCAGCGAAAAAGAAACAGTAGAAATAAACACAGGTGATGTTTTTTATATACCAATGGGACTAGCCTATCAGTCTTATTGGTACGGTAATAATCGAATTTCTTTTATGACATTGGGTTTTAAGTTATTTCCCGAATCGGCTGACAATAATTTCCTTGTGCAAAAAATAGACTGCAGCGATGAAATAAAAGCCGAGGTCAGAAAAATAACTGTTAATAAGCCCGTAGACAGCCGTACAATTTCTGCTTTTTTTGATGTGCTGAGCAAATTGCTACCTCTTATGAAGGCAGAAAAGACTAGCCGCGCACAAGAAATATACACAAAAGCAAGAGAATACATCTCCCGAAATACCGACTGCGCGGCAAAAGACATTTCAAAGCATTGCGCAATAAGTGAATCAACTCTTTACTGGGCTTTCAAAACCGCTGCAAACAAAACGCCAAATGAGGTAAAAAACGAAATTCTTTGCCAAAAAGCCGTTATGCTTCTTTCAAACACCGATAAATCAGTGCAAGAAATAAGCGACAGTTTGGGGTTCAGTTCTACATCATATTTCAGAAAAATTTTAAGAAACTATACAGACAAGACACCAAGCACAATAAGAAAAAAACGAGTTTAACTATATAATTACTCAACTATATCGGGTAAATAATCAAAATTATCTCTTACTGCTTTTGCCGCCTTTATTATGGGCTGAGTAGGAACGGCGCGTTCATCGTGTTCGCGCACTGCAAGATACGTTACACAGCCAAGCTGTGCGCCAATCATTCTGTGAATTTTTGTGTGCGTTCCGCTTGAAAGGAACAAAAACGGCACTTTAAGTTCTTTTTTAAGCAGTGTGGTTATTCTTAAATTTTCCATCTGCTCTTCATCAGAGTTAGCGCCTGCAACAATTTTTACAATATCTGCGCCTCTTCTTTGCTGTTCAAAGGCAACTTCAAGAATAGATTCGGCAGGTGTGAATTTAAATATATGAGAAGACATTAGAACTTCTTTGCCCATACTATGAATTTTATCAATTAAACTCATTTGCTTATCTATTGCTTCCTGTTTCATTGACAGTTCAAGACCTACACCCGCAGCGCTTTCTGAGTCAAAAAGGCTTGCAGGCACATCGCCGAGAGTTCCGCCGCAGGATAATATTTTTACAAGTTCATTTGCCAGTTCTTCATCAGAAAAGCCACGATTTTCACTGCCTCTGTAATTGGTAATATAACTGGGATGACCTGCGCAAGCTGCTATTATTTTTTTATAGTTTTCTTCAGTTTTATATTCCTTTTTTAACCATTCAAACTGAAGCCCAAGACAGTCAGCGCCATCAAAAATAGAGTTTTTAATCGCATATCTCATACTGTCAGGGTTGTCTTTTAATATCATTCCGGTAATAAGCGGACGATTTTGATTTAAAAATGAAGGTTTCATAAAATTCTCCCTACTGTCTTGTCATAGCGATTCTTCCGCCGTCAATCAGATGGTTACTGCCTGTAATAACTGCTGTTTTGTTTTTAAAATCCATATAAATGACCTCCTTTTTGTTTAATTTTAATATCAGCACATTTATCTTACAATAGAAAAAAACGATACATTTTTAACATTTTCGATACTATATATTAAAACTTTTATTGATTTCTTTGCATAAATTGGTATAATGTTCTTGGTGATAATAATGAATATATTTGAAAACATAACAATTACACACATAGAACCGCCCGTTGTAGTTCATTCTCAAAAAGGACATAAGAATCATATGACCAACCGAGAATTTTTCGGTATTTCTCTTTGTATGGGCGGACAAATTACATACAGTATGAACGGTAAACAATTTTTGTCCACCAAAGACAGTGTGATATTACACCCGAAAGGCTCTTCGTATTTTCTTCACGGTGATAAAGAAGGCTTTTTTCCTGTAATAAATTTTGATTGCGAAAATCTTATTTGTAACGAAATTACTGTATTTTATCCCGATAACATCAATAACTGCCTGAAAGAATTTGAAAACCTTAAAAATATATATTTGCAGGGGCGGGACCGACTTAAACTTATGAGCTCTCTTTATAAGTTGCTCAGCAACATCACTTCGGCAAAAAGTCAAAAACATCAACCGCTTGAAAATGTTGTAAAATATATTCACTCTAATATTTCCGATGCAAATTTATCTAACGAAAAACTTGCAAACCAAATAGGAATCAGTGAAGTATATTTCAGAAAACTGTTTTTATCCTGCTACGGTATAACACCCAAACAGTATATACTGAATTACCGCATAGAAAGGGCTAAACAACTTTTAACCGACACCCCAAACACCGTGACTAAAATATCCGAAATGTGCGGTTTTTCAAGCCCTTATCACTTCTGCCGTGCCTTTAAAACAAAGGCGGGTATTCCCCCTACACAATACGCAAAAGAAAATACTGTGTATAAAATTTAAACATTATCCGCAATGTCAACTCTTTTGCTTTTAAAGCAAATTTGTTATTGCTTTGCTAACTTATAAATACTACTATTATGTTAATGAACATAATCAGGAGGATTTTTATGCTTATAACCGATAAAAACAAACTGACTGAGTTTTATTCCTCACGCCGAATATGGCAAGGAATTCCGGGTATTGCCCGTACCAAAGGCGGACGTACCTTTGTTTCCTTTTATTCAGGTGATACAAAAGAAACCTTTGGCAACTTCACTATGGTTCTAAAAAGTGACTCTGACACCGATTTTGGCGAACCTGTTGCCGTTACTAAAAAAGAGGGTAAGTTCCGTTGTTTTGACCCTGTTCTCTGGATAGACCCGCTTGACAGGCTTTGGTTTATCTGGAATGTTATGCCCGGTGAAGAAGTATATGCCTCTATTTGCGAAAACCCCGATGCAGATGAACTTGTTTGGGGCGAAGAATTTTACATCGGTCGCGGTGTTATGATGAACAAGCCCACAGTCCTTTCAAGCGGCGAATGGCTCTTCCCCATTGCAATATGGAAAACGGAAATAGCGCTGAATCTTCGTAAAAGCGGTCTTAAGGATGATGAAGTAGCCGGTTCCTATGTATATAAAACTTCAGATAACGGCAAAAACTTTGTTTGTATGGGTATGGCTGATATTCGCAACAGAAGTTTTGATGAACATATGGTGCTTGAACTTCAAAACGGCATTCTTAAAATGTTTGTAAGAACCACATACGGAATTGCCGCTTCCTATTCCTATGACCGTGGTAAAACCTGGAGTACAGGCGGTGACAGTAACCTTGGCGGTCCCTGTTCGCGTTTCTTTATCAGCCGTCTTAAATCGGGACGCATTTTACTTATCAACCATATAAATTTTACAGGACGTAACAATTTAACCGCCCTTCTTTCCGATGATGACGGAAAAACCTTCCCCTACTCGCTGTTACTTGATGAACGAAATGAAGTGTCTTATCCCGATGCTACTGAGTGCGATGACGGTTATATTTACATTACATACGACAGAGAACGCGGCGGATTTAAAAAATCAATGAAGGAAGCATATTCCTGCGCAAGAGAAATATTAACTGCTAAAATCACCGAAGAGGATATTATAAACGGCAAAATTACAAGTAATGAAAGTTTTCTAAAAAATGTCGTTAGCAAACTTGACAAGCTTTCTCCTGAAATACCCGACCCGTATCATGAATCCGATGAAGATGCCGAAGAATTTGTAGCGGCGCTCTCGGTAGCTCAGAAAGAGTATATTATAGAGAAAATTTTTACCCGTTATCCGATAAACTGCGTTGACGTTATCCCATATGATATGGCAGAACTGGACACACTTATCGAGCGCTTCCAAAAGCAAGACGGTATTGACGAGAAGTTACTTAAAAAAATTGTAAATATACTCCGTTCCACACCACAAACAACCCAGAACACATATCCTGTTGTTGATAAAATATGCGACTATGTAAAAAATCATTTTGCTGAAGACTTTTCAGTTTCCGACTATGCAAAAGAGAATAATATGAGCGTATATTATCTTTCTCACCTTTTCAAAAGAGCAACAGGCATCAGTATTTTGGAGTTCCGCAACGAACTAAGACTGACAAAGGCAAAACAAATGCTTATAGGAAGTAATGAGTCTATAAGTCAAATAGCAATTCAGTGCGGCTACAACAATGCTTCTTATTTCGCAGAATCCTTTACGCGCTCTGAAAAAATACCGCCCAGCGAATTCAGAAAATACCATACTGAACATTGAGGTAACTATTATGTATATTACTTTAGATATGGGAACTTCCAACACCAGACTTTGTCTTTTTGATGACAAAAAAATCATAAACACCAAAAAAATGGAAATTGGTGCAGGAAGTACAAAAACCATAGGAAAAGAATCTTTATTTTCAAAGCTTAAAGACCTTATTAGCCAACTGCTTAAAGAAAGTAATATTACTGCCGAAACAGTTGAATATATTTTTGCTTCGGGTATGGCGGGCAGTGAACTTGGTTTGTGCGAAATCCCTCATATTACTCTGCCGATAAACATTTGTAGCCTTACAGAGCATTTACAGGAACGAAATATAAGCGAAATAACCTCTATCCCCTTTGTGTTTGTTCCCGGCGTCAAAAAACTAAACGGAGATATAACCGAAGATATTATGAGAGGTGAGGAAGTAGAAAGCTTAGGTATTTTTCATTCTCTGTCCCTTGATAAAGATTTCGTTCTTGTTTTACCGGGCACTCACAACAAAATACTTTCTGTACGAGCTGACGGCACTATTGACGATTTCTACACTACACTAAGTGGCGAAGTTTTAAACAATATTGTAAATAATACCATTCTTGCAGGTCAGGTTTCACATAATTTTGAAATAAATGAAACTGCTGTTATGCGTGGCGCTCTTTATTCACGCAAAAGCGGTTTTAATGCCGCTTTGTTCCATATTCGTGTAATGGCATTAAACGGCGCTGACAAGAATACCCTTTCTTCTTTCCTCTATGGTTGTGTGCTTGACCAGGATACTGATAGAATTCTAAAATTCGCCGCAGACAAGCCTATCTATATCGGCGGTAGATACAACCTGAAAAAGACCTATAGCATACTGCTTGATGAAAGCGACACTGCTTTGGACGATGATGTTTGTGCTAATGCTGTAAATAACGGTCTTTGTGAAATTCGCCGTAATTTCAATTTGCAAAAATGCCGTGATTCAGTTCTTAAAAGTATTGAAGAAGAAAAGTTAATAGCTATTATAAGAAATCCTGATAACGAAACGCTTCTTCCTGCAATGGAGGCACTTTATCGCGGTGGTGTGCGCTTAGCTGAAATCACCTTTGACCGCAGCGGCAAAGTACCAAAATCACAAACAGCCGCCTCTATAAAACTTTTAAAGGAACAATTACCCATACTTGTTGGTGCCGGTACAGTAACATCAGTAGATGAAGTAATGCTGGCATATAATGCAGGTGCTTCTTACATTATTTCTCCAAACTGCGACACCGAAATTATCACTTTAACACGAAAATTAGGTTTAGTATCTATTCCTGCTGCATTTACCCCAACGGAAATTGCCTCTGCTATAAATGCAGGTGCTGACTTTGTAAAGCTATTCCCTGCTGACCAGTTATCCAAAGACTATATTAAGGCGGTTAAAGCCCCTCTGAGTGATGCAAAGTTACTCGCTGTCGGCGGTGTAAGCAGTGATAACGCCGCAGACTTTATCAGCTGTGGCTTTAGCGGTGTCGGTGTCGGTTCAAATCTGTATGATAAAAAAATGATTTCGGAAAAAGACTGGGCATCCCTTGAAAACCTTGCAAAAAAATATGTAAACGCAATAAAAAAGTAATCAAAAAAGCTTGACCGAATCGGTCAAGCTTTTTCGTTAGAATAGTGTAATAATCCAATAAATAATCCCATAAATCACACTCGCAACCGTGCCGTAAACGATAACCGGTCCTGCAATAGTAAATATCTTGGCGCCGACGCCTAAGACAAACCCCTCTGCTTGTGGTCAAAAAGGACCCATTAGTAAAAAAATGTTTACAATAATTTTATGGTATGGTATGATATATTATAACCAAATCAACTGAGGTGATTGGAATGAATAAATTATGGAGCCATTTTCAAATAATTTTAGGCGCTATTATATTGGCATTTGTTTATTATATTTTCATCGTTACAAATAATTTTGCACCTGCAGGATTGAACGGTATCGCAACAATGATTCAATATAAAAGTGGTTTTAGCATCAGTTATATGTCATTGCTAATCAATATCCCGCTTTCAATCCTCGCTTATTTTTTAGTCCAAAAAGATTTTGCAATTAAAACTATTATTTTCTCCATTGTATATTCTTTTGCGTTTCTTTTACTACAAAACTCCAGTTTGACATTTATTCAATATAACGCACAAGGCCACGACACAATATACCCGGTAATTATCAGCGGTGTGTTGGCCGGTATTGTGTACGGCATTTGTTTTAGAAATAATGCCTCGACGGGTGGAACTGATATTATTTCTCGATACATAAACAAGGTTAAACCTGACACCAATTTTTTTATCGTTACATTTACACTAAACGCAATCGTTGCCATTGCTTCAATCTTTGTCTATTCGCAAAGTACACTCAATTATAAACCAATGGCATTATGTATAATTTATTGCTTTATTTCCACATTTGTTGGTAATTTATTACTCAAGACCACAAAAACGGCATATAAATTCACCATCATTACCAATCACGAAGATGACTTTATTAAAGAAATCACTCAAAAACTGCACCACGGCTGCACAAAAATTGATGCTGTGGGAACTTATACAGGTGCAAAAAAATCAGTCTTAATTTGTATCCTGAACAAGCATCAGTTAAACGATTTCCAAAAAATAGTTTCGCAATATGATAATACTTTTTCTTATTTTGAAATTGTAAATGAAACTTATGGAAATTTTAAGCATATAAAAACAAATCAAAAGGCTTGACCAAATCGGTCAAGCTTTTTTTGTTAGAATAGTGTAATAATCCAATAAATAAAGCCGTAAATTACACTTGCCACAGTCCCGTAAACGATTACCGGTCCTGCAATCGTGAACATCTTCGCACCAACGCCTAAGACAAACCCCTCTGCTGCTGTCAATATAGGACACAGTGACTTGTGAATTTTAGCAGGTAATTAACTATAAATTACTCTTGCAATATTAATAAACTCAGCCACAGCGGGACTTATGTATTTTTTCTTTTTGTAAGCAATGTATATTGTTCGTTCCGCATTGGAACTGTTTAACTTGTAAAATAGCAAACTCTCATACCTTGCCGAAGATTGAATTAATGTGTCAGTGGTAAATGTGATACCCATACCCGAGCCGGCGATATTGTAAGCGGTCAAAAGTTGATCCACGCTTATCACGGGTTGAGGGACAAATCCGAAATCGCTACAAATCTGACAACTCATTTTATACATATTATTTTTAGGCTTTAGTTGTATAAACTTTTCTTGTTTGAAGTATGCTAAATCCACACACGGTGTTTCTTTTTTCAAATGTTTTTGAGCAACAATATCCGTTGCGGAAAGAGCAATATTACAAAGCTGGATGTTTATCGGGTGTTGTTTTGGAACTGCCAAAAGTATATGTTCTTTTTTGAGAGGGAAGGATTCAAAGTTTTCTGTATCAAAATCATAGTCAATCAATACTTCAATCTCTTCTAAAAGGAGTTTTTCTTGTAGATTCACAGAGTTATCCTCTATTAACTGAATGTTGATTTTGGGATACCGACTTGAGTACTCCATAATAATTTTTGGGAGAATAAATGAAGAAATAAAAGCTGCGCCACTCACGGAGATATCTCCCATCATTAAAGAATAAATACTATTTATGCTGTCTTTTACATTATTTTCAATACGATATATATCTTCTATGGCAGAAATATAAATCTGTCCTGCATCGGTTAAACTGATAGGTGTTGTTTCTCTGTTAAATATTTGAAACCCTAGTTCCTCCTCAGCTTTTTTGATTGTAGCACTTAATGAGGGTTGAGAAACAAATAGTTTCTTTGCAGCCTTTGTAAAGCTTTGTTCCTCATGAATTGCATATACATATTTTGCATACTTAAACATAATTTTACCACCCCATAGATATATTATTATAGGAATTATATCTATATATATATTTGATTATAACACCACTTTTTACTATAATCAAGATATTCTGAAACAAAGGTGATATAAATGAGTGTATGTTCTGAAATAATCAAGTCTATCAACTCCGATATTCGAGGAAAAAACTTTTATACCGCTTTGGAACTTGAACAAAGCGGTGAAAAAATATTAAAGTTAAATACTGGTAATCCTGCAACATTCGGTTTTGGTATGCCGGAGAGTGTGAGAAAAGCATTGCTCAAAAATATGGACAACGCTGTTGGTTACTGTGATGTTCGCGGAATGGTTCTGGCTCGTGAATCTATAATGGAATATCATAAATCAAAAAACATCCAAAATTTTTCTTTAGATGATATTTTCATTGGAAACGGTGTAAGCGAAATCGCCTCTATGGTGACTACGGCATTATTTGACATAGGAGATGAAGTGCTTATCCCCACCCCTTGTTATTCACTGTGGGAGAATGAAATTCTCATTCGTCGAGCAAAACCGATACACTATAACTGTAATGAAGACGAGCACTGGTATCCTGACATAGACCACATCAAAAGTTTAATTACAAAAAAGACAAAGGCAATTGTAATTATAAATCCCAACAACCCAACCGGTGTATTATATTCTAATGAAGTATTATTAGAAATAGCAGAAATTGCTCGTGAACACAAGTTGATTGTTTTATCGGATGAAATATACGATAGATTGGTTTTTGACAGCAAAATACACACTTCTTTTGCAAGTCTTGTCGATGATATA
Organism: Acutalibacteraceae bacterium; assembly: GCA_045586405.1. Classification (GTDB taxonomy): domain Bacteria; phylum Bacillota; class Clostridia; order Oscillospirales; family Acutalibacteraceae; genus SIG607. Next base: position 20,552 of record JAZNAG010000012.1, read on the forward strand.
ACCGTAATCACTATGAATGGTCTTTCAAAATCTCATTGCCTGTGCGGTTTTAGGTGCGGTTGGTTGGTGACCAGCGGCCCATTAGAAGAAAGATGCGCCATTTCTAATGCACTTCTTAAAATTGCTTCCATTAGACTTTCTTCAAACGCTTTAATGCAAACAATTATACCTTCGGCGCTTTCTGATACTACATATACAAATGATATGATAAGAGAGGGTGGCAGACTCTATGAACAACGAAAAGCTGCTTTTGAAGAATTAGATAAGTTAGATTGTCTTTCCTATGTTAAAAACGATGGCGGCTTTTATGTGTTTCCTAAAATTAATAAGGAATATCTTAAATTCAACGATGATAAAGTGTTCACCGAGAACTTATTACTGGATAAGCATATTCTTGTGGTACCCGGCAGTGGTTTTTCCTGGGAGAAACCAAATTATTTCAGAATCGTTATGCTACCGCAGGTAAATGAGTTACGTGCAGCGGTTAAAAAAATCGGTGCTTTTATAAACGAGAAAGTATAAATATCTAAAAGGCTTGACCGAGTTTGGTCAAGCCTTTTGCATTAGAATAAAGTAGTTATCCAATAAATAATTCCGTAAACAACTGATGCTACGGTACCATACACGATAACAGGCCCTGCTATTGTGAACATCTTTGCGCCAACGCCTAAGACAAACCCCTCCCTTTTGAACTCTATGGCGGGCGATACAACCGAGTTGGCAAAACCCGTTATCGGCACCAAAGTACCTGCTCCCGCAAATTTCGCAATATTATCAAATACTTTAAAGCCTGTTAGAAGCGCAGCAATAAATATTAACGAAACAGATGCGAGTATTTTAGCATTTTCCTCAGGAATATTCAGTTTTAAGTATATTTCCAGAAAAACCTGAGCCAGAGCGCATATAAAACCGCCTACCAAAAATGCAAAAGTACAATTTTTAAGGTGCTTTGATGGCGGTGACGCCTTTTTTACCAACCTTGCATATTCTTTCTTATCCATACAAAAAACTCCTTTGTCGTTAGTTTTTGACAAAGGAGCTTTTTTATTCATATCAAAAATTTATCTTTCTTCTCTAAAATAGTTAAGACCAAGACCAAGAGGCGGCTGGTTTTCTTTTTTATCCATTATACTTGTAATAATTAAAACAATAATTGTTACAACATAAGGAAGCATTTTAAAGAGCTCTTTATTAGCAAAGCTAACACCGGTTATATAACTACTTGCTATATAAAGCGCACCGAAAACAATTGAGCCGATAATACCAAGATTCGGTTTCCAAACAGTAAAGATAACCAGAGCAATAGCCAGCCAACCGATAGCATCGATACAGTATTCCCAGTTACCGTGGAGGTAATCCATTACAAAGGAAAGACCGCCAAGACCGGCAATACCACAACCGATACAGGTAGCAAGATATCTGTACTTAGCTACGTTTATACCAACAGCATCAGCAGTTGCAGGGTTTTCGCCTACACTTCTGAGATGCAAACCAACACGGGTTTTTGTAAGCACAAATGAAGTAACAAGAGCTACTATTATAGCAAGATAAATCAAAATGCCGTGAGACAGAAAAATCTTACCAAACCAACCAAGTTCATCAGCAAAAGGAAATGAAGTTGTAAAGAATTTACTTCCCTTTGTATAGATAGGGCCGGTTTTATTTATCATATAGTCAGAAAGACCGACACCGAACGTAGTAAGTGCAAGACCTGTTACATTCTGATTAGCGCGAAGAGTAACAGTTAAGAAGCTGTACAAAAGTCCCATCAAAGCGCCACCCACAAAAGTAGCAAAAATAGGAATAATAATTGCCAAGAAAGGTATGGCGTTAAGTTTAGCAGAATCAAGATATAAATACTCTGCATAGCAACCCATAGCCGCACCAACACACATAACACCTGGAATACCCAGGTTTAAGTGTCCTGATTTTTCGGCAATAGTTTCACCGGTTGAACCGAAAAGAAAAGCCATACCAAGTCTTATAGCACTAACAATAAAGCTAAGCATCAGGCATTCTCCTTTCTGTTTTTGTTAACCACAATTTTGTATTGTAAAAAGAATTCAGAACCGATTATAAAGAAAAGTATAATTCCTGTTACAATATCGGAAATCGCATTAGGTATACGGAAATCGGTAGATACCTGTTGTGAACCGATATCAAAGAAAACAATTAAGAATGAAGTAAATACCATATAAAGCGGATCGAACTTAGCAAGCCAAGATACCATAATCGCCGTAAAACCTCTGCCACCGGCAGTAGTTGTGCTTATGGTATGGTTAGTACCGCCAACAAGAAGCAGACCTGCTATACCGCAAATAGCGCCTGAAACAATAAGGGTACGAACAATAACCTTTTTAACGTTGATACCGATATATTTTGCAGTATTTTCACTTTCACCTACTACCGAGATTTCATAACCCTGTTTAGTAAACTTAAGGTAAATATAAACAAGCACGGTAATAGCGGCAACAATTATTATATTAAGCAAATAATCTTTACCTGCTATACGCGGAAGACCAAACTGAGGCATAGGAGAAAGAACGCCAGAGCCGCTTTTTACGAAATACTTAAGGAAAAATGCAACCAGCTGTATTGCAACATAGTTCATCATAAGGGTGAACAAGGTCTCATTGGTATTCCACAGCGCCTTAAAAACGGCAGGTAAAACAGCCCAAACTATACCCGCAATTACCGAAGCTAATATCATAACAACTATCAGCACAGGCATAGGAAGCTTATCACCAAGGAACATCATTACCATAACAGTAGCAAGGCCGCCTACAAGTACCTGACCTTCGGCGCCACAGTTCCAAAATCGCATTTTAAATGCCGGCGTAACCGCCAATGATATGCAAAGCAAAATTGCAACATTCTGCAAAAGACTCCATATTCTAAGCGAACGCAAATCGGCGTTGTTTGTTTTAATACCAAAAGCACCGTCAATCATAGAAGCATATACTTCAAGAGGATTTTTCTGTGTCATAAGGGTAATAAACACAGCCGAAACAACAAGGGCAGCAATAACCGCAAAGGCACGTACCAAAAGATTATAATACCAAGCCATTGGATCACGCTTTACGATATGAAAAGGTACGCTTTTGATTTTTTTAGTTGCTTTTTCCATTATTACTCCTCCTTTTCATACATTGATTCTGTTTTAGTCATTAAAAGGCCAATTTCTTCTTTTGTGGCGGTTCTTCCGTCAACAATACCCGTAACCTTACCTGAACCAATAACCATTATTCTGTCACAAAGTTCCAAGAGTACGTCAAGGTCTTCACCAACAAAAACTACCGCTACACCCTTCTCTTTCTGCTCATTGAGAAGATTATATATAGTATAAGAAGCACCGATATCAAGACCTCTTACGGGATAAGCAGCAAGTAAAACGGTCGGAGCAGAAGCAATTTCTCTACCAACAAGAACCTTTTGAACATTACCGCCTGATAAGCGTCTTACAGGAGTTGTAGCACCGGGAGTAACAACATTAAGGTTTTCAATAATCTGCTCAGCCAAGTCTTTAGGAGCCTTTCTTTCAAGGAAAATTGAATGTCCTTTTTTGTAGCTTCTAAGCATCATATTATCAATGATATCCATATTACCGACAAGGCCCATTCCAAGTCTATCCTCAGGAACAAAGGAAAGACGAACACCGAGATCGCGTATCTGAATAGGTGTTTTATTTCTCAGATTTTCCATATTTCCTGTCTTAGGATCGTTATAGAATATCTCGCCACTATCCAGCTTTTGAAGACCTGCAATAGCCTCTAAGAGTTCACGCTGACCACTGCCTGCTATACCCGCAATACCGAGAATTTCACCCGAACGTGCTGTAAAGGTTACGTCATCAAGCACCTTAACACCATCGCGGTTTATACAGTCAAGATCTTTAACGATAAGACGGTCTTCTACATTTTGAGGATCACTACGGTCAATATTCAAAGTAATCTTCTCGCCTACCATCATTTCTGTAAGTTCAGCTTCATTAGTTTCAGCGGTATTTACTGTGCCAATATACTCGCCTTTTCTTAAAACAGCTACCTTGTCAGAAAGTGACAGAACTTCATGAAGCTTATGGGTAATAATTATAATTGATTTGCCTGTTTCCTTCATTTTACGAAGCACGGCAAAAAGTTTTTGGGTTTCCTGAGGGGTAAGAACGGCAGTAGGCTCGTCAAGAATAAGAATATCTGCACCACGGTACAGCACCTTAATAATTTCAACGGTTTGCTTTTCAGAAACGCTCATTTCGTAAACTTTTTTCTTAGGATCTATTTCAAAGCCGTACTTATGACAAATATCAGCAACCGAAGAAACCGCTTTTTTAAGATTAAACTTTTCTTCTAATCCCAGTACAATATTTTCGGCAGCCGAAAATACATCAACAAGTTTAAAATGCTGATGTACCATACCGATTTTATAATCAAAGGCGTCTTTAGGAGATTTTATGGAAACCTCTTCGCCGTTAATAAATATCTGTCCTTCATCCGGATAATAAATACCGGCTATCATATTCATCAAGGTTGTTTTACCACTACCGTTTTCACCGAGAATAGAAAGTATTTCACCGCGGTTAACCTTAAGATTAATATTCTTATTAGCCGCATTATTGCCGAAATACTTACTGATATTTACAAGCTCAATAGCAATATTTTCGCCCATATTTTACCTCCTGTATGTTAAATATTGAAAAAGCACCACTAATAATTTAGTGATGTTTTTTCAGTATTTAAAAGAGTTTGGGCGAAGCAGATAATGCCCCGCCCAAAGCTGAATTAGAATTTCTCGTTTAAGAGAGAGATGCCGTCGATACGGAGATCGAAGTAAGGAGCAGAACGCTTGGTGGACTCAGTGAATACACCATTTTCAATAGCTTCGGTATCAGGAGTGAAAGCATCGTCAGTATCAACGTCAGCCATATAAGAAGCAACTTCAGCGCCGTCCTTCTGGAAGCCGGTGAATACCTTTACAGAACCATCTTTAAGACCGTCGATAGCCTTCTTGATAGCGTCTACAGTGCCTTCAGCAGCAACATCGAGGTTGATACCGGTAAGAACTACAGAACCTTCTTCAATACCGCCGCACCAGTCAGCAGCAATCTTTTCGCCCTTAGCAACGCATCTGATGATATAGTTGTAGTAAGGAGCCCAGTCAATTCTGGAAGAAACGATGAAGGTTTCGGGACAAGCATCATAAGTGCTTCCGTTGTAGGAAATGTTGGGAACACCTGCAGCTTCGCAAGCAGAAGGAGCACCCATAGAGTCAGCGTGCTGAGAAATAAGAACGCACTTCTTAGCAATAAGAGCTTCAGCAGCATTCTTTTCTTCAGTAGCATCATACCAAGAACCTGTGAACTGAACGTCCATAGTTACAGAAGGACATACAGATTTTGCACCGAGGTAGAATGAGGTGTAGCCGGAAATAACTTCAGCATAGGTGAAAGCACCTACATAACCCATTTTAGCTTCTTCAGCTTTAATGGTGCCTTCTTCGATCATCTCATTAAGCTTAAGACCTGCAGCAATACCTGCGAGGTAACGGCCCTGGAAGATAGAAGCAAAAGCGTTGTGGTAGTTGTCGAGGCCTTCAGTATGAGCCTTGGTACCGGTAGCATGGCAGAACTGAACTTCGGGGAATTCTCTAGCAGCCTGAATCATAAAGTCTTCATGACCGAAAGAGTTAGCGAATACAATATCACAACCCTGACCAACAAGGTCTTTAGCTGCAACATAGCATTCATTACCCTCGGGAACATTAGTCTTAAGGATAACCTGTTCATCTTTAAGCTTTAATGTTTCCTGAATGGTCTTAACAGCATTGATGAAGTTAAGATCATAGGTAGAGTTTTCATCGTGTAAGCAGATGAAACCAATTTTGAAATCGTCAGCAATTTCATAATCAACTGTTAATGTTTTTGCTGCGAGAGGTGACTCACTCATACCGAGAGTTTCACCGTTGCCTCCGCAAGCTGCTAAGCTGAAAATCATAGCAACTGCAAGAAGAAGTGCCAGAATCTTTTTCATAAGATTTTCCTCCTCGCCCTTTGGGCAATTTTTTATTAAAACCGTCTTACTGTTGACGGAATTTAACCGAACTGTCTGTCATACTGTCTACAATAGCTAGAGATTCAAGACGTATGCCCTGCTCTCGCAGTTTATCACCGCCACCCTGAAAGCCTTTTTCAATAGCAACAGCAATACCCTGCGTTTTACCGCCTGCCTGATTAACAATTTCCATTAAGCCGTTAAGTGCATTACCTATAGCAAGGAAATCGTCGATAATAAGAATATTTTCACCCTCAGACAAATGCTCTTTGCTGACGATTACCTGATACACCTCTTTGTGTGTATAAGACTCAACACAAGAAGAATAAACATCAGCAAGAATATTGGTGGTTTTGTTCTTTTTAGCAAAAACAACCGGCACATGCATATGGGCAGCCGCAGCCACCGCTATCGCAATACCGGATGCTTCAATAGTGAGAATTTTATCAATTTTTACATCAGAAAAAAGACGGCATATTTCAGCGCCCATTTCCATAAGGAAGTCTACATCAAGCTGATGGTTTAAAAAAGAAGATACTTTTAAAATATTGCCGGGATAAACTTCGCCTTCGGCTAAAATTTTATCTTCAAGTGCCTTCATAAAAAATACTCCCTCACTTTAACTCTGATATATGATTATTTTATCATTATTAGCGAAAATTGTCAATACTTGTCATACGCCATTTAAACATTTTTTATTTTGTACAAATATTGAACTATGTATTTTACAATAATAAAAAAAATCGGGTGTATCTTCTCAAAGATACACCCTTTATATTCGTTTTGTTTTAAACAAGAGGTATTAAAATCTGTCGGTCTGCACCAAGTAAATCGCCCTCAAGGGAATTGATAATTTTCATATCAGTAAGGTCGGCATTGAACTTCTTTGCAATATCCCAAATATTCTCTCCTCTGTTTGCAAAATAAATCACCATAGAACAGTCTTTACTCTTTTTCTTTAGTGTTTCGTCGTGAGGAATTATCTTGGTAAGCAAAGAAACTTTTTTCTCTTCACAGAGTGACAGGTTGATTCTGTACTCTATGCGGTACTCAAGACTTGTATCAGATAAAATAGCAAATGAAGCGGTTACCGGCTCAATTACAGGTGAACAAACAAGTTTTCCGTTACAGCTATAATCGGTAGCCTTTTCAAAGGAAAAATCCGACTTTTTCTCGTGATAGCATACTCTTCCGTCGTTGTCATATACCAATAGGCATACTGTTATATACCCTTTAACAGTAACTGTACCTTTATTAAAAGAACAGTTTTCAACCTCTATTTCCGACCAAGTATCAATAACATTTCCAAGTGTGCCTTCCGGAAGTTCAATGGTTTTCTTGAACATAAAATTATCACTTATGTGTCCGAAAATCTTTTCAAGATTTACACCAAGATGCTCCATTTCAAGTTCGTATTTGGTCGAGTAGGCATCATTTATAACCGGCACCTCGCCTTCACAGAAGGTTTCAACGCCTATTGCAAGCTTAGCATTAAGTGTCATACTGCGCCATTCGCCATCGACGCTCTTAGGTTTTACCTCTAAAAAGCACAGTTGTACCTTACCGGTGCATACACAGTCTTCGCTGATACCCTGAACATCAACAAACTGACTAAAAGGTATAACAGACTTATAGGGAACGCATTGTTTGCCGCTGCTGTATAGCACAGATACAGTAAGATTACCCTTTACTGCAGCTTTATTACGAACAGCCTTTATTTCGGTTATAACAGGAAAAGCATCACATCTCAGAATTGAGTCAATTGTTTGATGACCGTCAGACAGAACCAGTTCCTGCTCTATTACATAATTCTTTTCAGCACTTGAAACAGCATTTAAGAAGGAACATTCACTGCAATTTGTCTGAACGCTTTCTTCATCAACTGCTACAATAACTTCATGCTGTTTTTTTTGCTTAATTTGTACCATAACAGAAAACGCACCGTGAACAGACGCCTTACGTTCGGTAATTGCACGGCAGTTTATATATTCAGGTTTAATTTTACAATAAACGATACCGCCCGAAATGTCTTCTGTTGTATCAAAGGTTTTTGTAAACGACGCAATATGCTCATAATTTTTAATACAGCCGTTTTTATCGCAGTAAAGTAATGTTATACAAATATGGCCATCAATTTCAGCTGCTCTGCCATTGGCACCTTTTGAAGCTACTCTGGCTATTGCCTTACACTTAAGTATTTTTGTTATTTCCGGATAAAAATCCGGCAAAACAAAGTCTTCATCTACAGGAATTTCCCCTGTTGCGCTAAATACCGATTCATTTACCGTCATTGTCTGTTTTACCGTTTTAAAATCCATATTAAAACCCTCACTTTTTCAATTTGCAATATAGTGTATCTCGCTATATTGTATTAAAAAGAAAGTTTATTTATGACAAAAAAATAAGGAGATACGTTGTATCTCCTTAATATGTTATGTTATTGGCTCTGCTTTTTTTATTTTAAAAATCATTCTCAAAATACCGCTCAAAAACTTAGGACTCTTTACCAAAACTACTTTCATAAAATGCCTCCTAACAAAATTTTATGCAGGAAAAGCTCAATATAATAACAGTAATGGCAAGAACCGCAATAAGCAACCGAGCTGAACAAAAGCAGGAAAGCAACAAACCAACCGAAAATGCTATGGCAATTACTCCCTTATTAACAGGTTTTCTTCGCATATACCGCACCGACCTTTTCCGTACATATTTCTAATATAATTATACGGAAAAAGTCAAAAAGTGTTCATCGTTTTTTAGGAATATTCCAAGAACTTAAATGTTTTAATTCGTTATACAAGGTGCAATAGCTTTCGTGACGGCTTTTTTCTATCTTCCCTTTTTCCACCGCTTCACAAACACCGCAACCCTTTTCACATATATGAAGACAGTTGTTGAAAAAGCAATTATGGGTGTATTCGTTAAAATCAGGAAAACATTCAACTAGACTATCTCTGAACTCTAAAGAGTCTAACTGACTGTCAAGGGAAGAAAAGCCGGGAGTATCTGCAACATAACCGCCAAAATCGTGTTTAAAAAGTTCGGTATGGCGTGTAGTATGCCGACCTCTGCCCAACTTCACGCTAACTTCACCTGTTTGCAGACAAAGGTTTTCGAAAAGCAGGTTTAAAAGGCTTGATTTTCCAACACCTGAATTACCGGTAAAGGCAGAAACACAGTTACACAGTTCCTTTTTCATATCCTCAATGCCTTCGCCTGTTTTTGCCGATACTACCAAGGTTTTAAAGCCACTGTTTACATAAATCTTTTTATATTCTGAAAAATCACCTAAATCACATTTATTGAAAACTATAACAGGTTCAATATTATGAAATGCCGCCAGCGCGGTAATTCTGTCGATAATCAGCAAATTCGGTGACGGAGTGGCAAAAGACGAAACAATAAACAGTTTATCTATATTGGCAACCGTAGGTCTGATAAGAGCATTTTTCCGAGGATATATTTTTTCAACCACACCCTTGTTATCAGAGCCGACAGTTATCTCAACATAGTCGCCGACAATTGGTGATATGCCATCGTTTCTAAAACTTCCGCGAGCCTTACATTCATAAACGGTTTCATCAACGTGAACATAATAAAACCCCGAAATTGCTTTACATAATAATCCCTTCATAATTTTATCCGAGACTATTTTCGTTTGACACGGTATAATCGCCGGTGACACAGTTAAAGTTAGTGATAATCATATAATCATTAAAATTGCTGTTGTCAGGGCTTATTTTAATGGTACATCTGTTTAAAATTTTGTTTTTGGAATTAAACGACAAGCTATAGGTGGTATTTGCAGTAAAGTCAATGGCCTTTGAAACAGCAAGACATGTGCCTTTTTCATCCCATATACCGATATATCCGATATTTGTTATATAGCTTAAATCTTTCGGTAAAGAAAGTGTAAGGGAACCTTTATAGAAACCACTGCTGACGATAAGGTCTACAGCTGTACCGTAATCAACCTTTGTACCTGAAGAAAAAGCAGGAGTTTGTGCCATAACAGTTCCGGCAGAATAATTTTTATCGGTATTGTCCTCAATTGTAACGCTTCCTACTACAAGACCGCTCTTTTCAAGCTGAGCAATAGCGTCATCTTTACTGAGACCAACACTGTCAGGTAGTGAAACTCTTGATATTGCTTTACCGGTACTTATATATACGATAACTTCACTGCCTACAGGAACCGACGAACCTACTTCGGGGTTGGTTCTGATTACAAAACCGGCTTCAATATCATTGTCTGAGCTTTCTACAAAGCTGGGCTTGAATCCCGCGTTTTCAAGCATCTGTCCTGCAATATCTTTAGCCTTACCCTCAACGTCGGTAACAATAATTGTTTTAGCGCCGCTACTGATAGTAAGCGTTATAGACTGATCCTTCTTAACATCGTGTCCTTTGTTAATCGACTGTGCAATTACATAACCCTTTTCGGTGTCACTGGGTTCAAACTTTGTAATGTAATCAAACATATCGCTATATTCATATTCACTGCTCTGAATATAATCCCATTTAAGACCAACAAACTCAGGACAAGGAAAAGATTCTGTTTTGCCCACTAATTTAGGAATGTAAATAACTAACATAATAATAAGGGTTGCAACAAAGGTAACGGTTATACCTGCAATTATAGGAAGCCAAGGAATATCCTTTGAACCGCTCTTTTTAGACTGCAGTTCCTCATCATCCAGGTCATCTACAAATCTTGTGGGCTGTTCATCTACAAAATAGCCATAATCAAACGTTACTGCAGGATCGCGCTTAAACGCCTCAAGGTCAAGCAACATTTCAGATGCAGACTTGTAACGCTTATCGCTGTTTTTTTGCATGGCGCGCATGGTAATCTGCTCAAGGCCAACAGGTATGGATCCGTTAATTGCTGTTGGTAACTGAGGCTCTCTCTGAAGCTGCATAATAGCCACAGAAACAGCGCTTTCTGCCTGAAAAGGCAGTTCGCCCGTAAGCATTTCATAAAGAATTACACCAAGAGAATAAATATCAGATTTTTCATCGGTATTATCTCCCCTTGCTTGTTCAGGGCTGATATAATGAACCGAACCGATAGCTTTGTCGGTTATGGTTTTTTGTTCACTGCGCGCAAAACGAGCTATACCGAAATCGGTAACCTTAATAGTTCCGTCAGAAAGCACTATAATATTCTGCGGCTTAACATCACGGTGAACTATACCCTTATCATGAGCGTGCTGAAGACCGCGCAAAATCTGAACAGCATAATAAAGAGCGTCCTTCCAGCGAAGGCTTCCCTGCTGTTCAATAAGCTGCTTTAGGGTGATACCGTCAATGTATTCCATAACAATATATTGAATTTTTTCACCGATGCTTACATCAAACACCTTTACGATATTAGGATGTGAAAGCACGGCAATAGCTTTAGATTCGTTAGTAAAACGGCGAATAAACTCTTCATTTGATGTATATTCTTCTTTTAATATTTTAACCGCTACTATTCTATCTTCTATATTATCATAGGCTTTATATACAACAGCCATACCGCCGATACCGATTATTTCAAGTAATTCATATCGTCCGTCAAGCTTTTTTCCAATATAATTATCCATGTCTTAATTCCTTTCCGCAAAATCCTAAAATTTCACTGCAACAGCCGTTATGTTATCTCCGCCGCCGTTATCATTAGCAATTTTTATCAAACGCTTGGCAACGGTTTCATCAAAATTTGAAAGCTCAGAAATTATTTGTTCTGCGCTCACATAATTAGAAAGACCGTCACTACACAGCAAAATAACAGTTTCTTCTGTTGCATCGGCAAAATCAAGGTCAGCACTTACCTGTGCGCCAACACCCAGAGCCCTTGTAATAACATTTTTGCCGGGATGCACCTTTGCTTCATCAGGGGTTATCTGTCCGTTATCCACCATAGTTTGCACCATAGAATGATCGACAGTTATCTGTGACAGAGCATTATCTCTGAAGGTATATGCCCTGCTATCACCAACATGAACGATATATGCGTTGCCTTTATCTACATAAAGAAGTACAACCGTTGTACCCATTCCTCTATAATCTTCATCTTTTTGGGAGGCTTCAAAAACTGCGGTATTAGCAGAATAAACTGCACTGCGCAGAATAGTTTCAAGCTGTGTTGATGTCATATTAGGTCGCAGTGACCGCTTTAAATATTCACTTACTACTTCGGTAGCCAATTTACTTGCAATATTGCCCGCCTTGGCTCCGCCCATACCATCACACACAACAGCGAATACTGTATCGTCGGTAAGCACTTCATACTGAAAATAGTCCTGATTAGCCTCTCTGACTTTACCTGTGTCTGTTGCACCGTAAACTAACATCAAACCTCCTCCTTTCTTGTCTCTTGACGTCTTAACTGTCCGCAAGAAGCGTTTATGTCCGCCCCCAGCGTTCTTCTGACAGTTGCATTTATTTTATGTTTTTCAAGACATTCTTTAAATTTATTTATTCTGTTATTGTCTGATTTGATAAAATCAGTTTCAACAACAGGATTTGCAGGGATTAAATTCACATGACACATAACGCCTCTTAATATTTTTGAAAGCATTACAGCATGTTCGTCCGAGTCATTAACACCACTTATCATAGCATACTCAAACGATATTCTTCTGGTTGTTGCCTTTTGGTAATCCTTACAGGCTTTAATAAGCTTTTCAATATTCCATTTATTATTAACCGGCATAGTTTTACTTCTGATTTCATCAGTAGGCGCATGAAGCGAAATTGACAGTGTAATAGGAAGTTTAAGCTCAGCCAGTTTATATATACCGTCAACAACACCCGATGTGGAAAGGGATATATGCCTTAGCCCTATATTCATACCCTTTTCATCAGATACAAGCTTTAAAAAGCGGACACTGTTGTCAAAATTATCAAGGGGCTCACCCATACCCATCATAACTACATTAGAAACGCGGATATTATTGTCACGCTCTGCCGCCATAACCTGAGAAAGCATTTCCGATGCAGTTAAGTGTCTTACAAGACCGCCTAAGCCTGAAGCGCAAAACTTACAGCCCATTCTGCAACCTACCTGAGTTGAAATACACACAGTATAGCCGTGGTTGTATTTCATAAGCACCGATTCAATACATTCACCGTCAAAAAGACGATAAAGATACTTAACGGTGCCGTCTATATTTGACTGCAGACGGCGAACTATCTGTACATCGGCAATATAGCATTTTTCGTTTAAGATACTTCGAAGTTCTTTGGACAAATCGGACATTTCATCAAAACTGACAGTACCGTTTTGCAGCCATTTAAAAATCTGTGCGGCACGGTATTTAGGCTGTGAGATTTCCTGCATAAAACAGGATATTTCTTCTACTGTCATTGATTTTATATCAATTTTATCCAAAATTTCACCTCCGACTAATCTTTAATAAGCAGTGCGTGGAAAAAGCCGTCACCATCTTCACCCGGAAGATCAGTTTGCATATATTCGCACTTAAAATCAGCGTGGCTCTTTAAAAATTCAGCCACCCGGTTTTCATTTTCATTTTTTCTAAGGGTACAGGTAGAATATAAAAGTCTGCCACCCTGCTTTACATATTTTGAAGATATTTCTAAGATATCCTTTTGTATTTTTTCCAGCTCTTTAAAATCATCAATACCCTTATATTTAATTTCGGGTTTTCTTCTGATAACACCAAAGCCCGAACAAGGAACATCGCAAAGAACAGCATCAAATTCGCCAAGGCTTTTATTATATATAAGCGCATCATTTATCTGCGGCTTTATACAGGAAAGTCCGAGCCGCTGTGCGCCCGATTTAATAAGGGAAACTCTGTTTTCGTATAAATCACAGGAAACAATTTCACCTTCGTTTTCCATTGAAAGCGCCATAGTAAAGCTTTTACCGCCGGGTGCCGCGCAAACATCAAGCACCCTCTCGCCTTTTACGGCTTTTATGGCTTTAGCGCAGTTCTTTGATGCCATATCCTGCACATAAAAAAGTCCTTCATTAAACGGAGAATTATTTTTAAAATCTATTCCGCCGATTATATTGAATGATTCGTTATCATAAAGAAGCTCTGCGCGAGTTCCATCGTTCTTAAATCTACTGTTAAGTTCTTTTGCCGAAGTCTTAACGGTATTCACACATACATTAAGGTTTGCGGTAAACAAATAGGCGTTCAGAATTTTCTCAGTAGTATCAGCGCCGTAACCGGAAAGAAGTTCGCTTATTATCCACACAGGACAGGAATATCTGACCGACAGCGAAAACAAATCTTTAGTATCGGGAAGTGACGGAAGATTTTCAGCCGCACCTCTAAGAATAGCGTTAATGAAACCGCTGTTTTTCTGCTCAGGCGTATTTTTAACTATATTTACCGATTCATTTACGGCGGCACGTACAGGTATCTTTTCCATATAGGCTATCTGATAAATACCAATACGCAAAGCTTGTCTTGTTAGCGGATCTAACTTTTTAGGCTTTATTTTGCTAAGTTTACCTATATAGAAATCAAGAGTGATTTTTCTGTCAAGAACGCCGTAAAACAAAGCCGAAGCAAGAGATTTATCTTCTTTTGAAAGATTAAAGTCATTAAGAAAATTACCAATAACGATATTTGAATATCCGCCGTCATCTTCTACTCTGCACAAAGCCTGTGCTGCAATTTTTCTGGAACTTATCATAAATTATTCCTGCTTTAAAACAGTACCCTGAGGCAACTGTTTACCTTTCAGGAAATCGGCAGCCGACATTCTTTTGCCGCCCTCAAGCTGAATTTCGCCAAGTTTCAAGCTTTTTTCACCGCAAACAACAAACATTTCGCCATTTTTGCAAATTATTTCGCCCATCTGACCTTTAAGATTATCGCTGATTTCACAAGAGAAAATCTTAAAACGTTTGCCGTCTAAAAAGCAGTAAGCGACAGGCCAGGAATTATAACCTCTGACCGCATTATAAATTTGCTCTGCGGGTTTAGAAAAATCAATAAGCGCCATTTCTTTTTTAATAATGGGTGCATAAGTGGCGTCATTATCGTTCTGTTTTACAGGAATCAGTTCGCCGTTTTGTGCTTTTTTAATGGTATCGGATAAAAGAGAAGCAGTAATTAAAGATAGTCTGTCAAATAGCTCATCAGCCGTTTCGCCCTCTTTAATCTCGGTTTTAGCTACCTCTAAAATATCACCTGTATCTATTCCCTTATCCATATACTGTATTGTAACACCGGTTTCTTTCTCACCGTTTACAATAGCCCACTGAATAGGTGAAGCACCTCTGTATTTAGGCAGTAGCGAAGCGTGACCGTTGATACAGCCGTATTTAGCTAAACTCAGTATTCTTTCGGGCAAAATTTTGCCGTATGCCACAACAACAATAACATCGGGGTTTATGTTCACCAATATATCATAAACCTCATCGGTGCGAACACTATCGGGCTGATATACGGGAATACCGTACTCAGCAGCGCAAACCTTTACGGCAGGAAAAGTTAAAATCTGCTTTCTGCCTACGGGTTTATCCGGCTGACAAAAAACAGCGGCAAGATCGTGCCCGTCAATAATCAGTTGCTTTAGTGTAGGAACGGCATAATCAGGCGTTCCCATAAAAACAATTTTCATAAAAACCTTACCTATTTCTATTTTTTAACGTGATCTAAGAAAACAATTCCGTCAAGGTGGTCAATTTCGTGGCACAAAGCCCTTGCAAGCAGGCCCTCACCCTCTACCACTATGTTTTCGCCCTTTCGGTTCTGGGCTCTTACCTTTACGTGCATAGGACGGGTAACCTCTTCATAAACGCCGGGCACCGAAAGACAGCCTTCCTGACCGCACTGTTCCCCATCTTTTTCAATTATGACAGGGTTTACAAGTTCAATAATACCGTCGCCTATATCAATAACACAGTAACGTCTGAGTATTCCTATCTGCGGTGCGGCAAGTCCAACACCGTCGGCGGCGTACATAGTATCAGCCATATCGTCAAGAATTTCTCCAAGACGCTCATTAAAATCAAGTTGAGAACGGCAGACCTTTTTAAGAATAGGGTCTTTACCATACTCGGTTATTATCCTTGTTGCCATACTTCCTCCTAAATAACCGATTCGGGATTTATATCGATAAACACAGACAAATCGTTCTTACGCTTTATATCGGTAGCTTTTGCTATCATATCACGAAAACGGGCATTAAATCTGCATTTTATAATCATTCTGTAGCGATATCTCATATTCACCTTTGGTACTGATGCGGCTGACGGTCCCAATATAACAAGCTTAACATCATTAAATTCGCCGTTTATCAGTTCTCTTATATTATCAAATATCTTATTAACCGATGACAAAGCCAAACCGCTGTCGGCTGACGATACCGCAACCATAGCAATATCGCAGTACGGTGGGTAAAGCATCATTTTACGTGTTAAAATTTCACTGTTATAGAAGGCTTCGTAATCTTGAGTTACCGCCATATTTATGAAATCGCTTTCGGGGTTTGAGGTTTGAATAATAGCCTTACCCTCAAACTCGCCGCGCCCCGCTCTGCCAACCACCTGAGTAAGTAGTGAGAAGGTGCGCTCGTAGCTTCTGTAATCGTCACTGTGCATTGAACTGTCAGCGCCAATTACACCAACTAAGGTTACATTTTCAAAATCAAGGCCTTTAGCTACCATTTGGGTGCCTATCATAATATCATACTCACCTTTTGAGAAAAGACCTAAATGATGTGAAAAGGCGTCCTTAGTCATAGTGCTGTCAGCATCAAGTCGCAATATTCTGGCAGTGGGAAAAAGCATTTTAAGCTCATCCTCAACACGCTGAGTTCCCATACCGAAAAAGCGCAGATGTTCACTGTCACATTCAGGACATTTTTTAAATACCGGAACAGAATGTCCGCAATAGTGACATATCATTCTGTTGTTTGCAGAGTGATATGTCATAGAAATACTGCAATTAGGACAGGTAGCCACATAACCGCAGGTAGGACAGGAAATATAGGTGTTATATCCCCTTCTGTTCAGTAAAATTATCGCCTGCTTTTTGTTATTTAAAACTGATAAAAGCTCATCGCACAACTGTCTGCTTATACTACCGTGATTTCCCGAAATAATTTCTTTTCGCATATCCACAGTAGTTACATCGGGAAGATGTGCGCCTTTATATCTGTTTTTTAGCGTATGAAGGCTGTATTTACCGTTCTCGGCCATGAAGTATGACTCCATAGAAGGAGTAGCCGAAGCAAGTAACAATAATGCATTATTATAGTTTGCGCGGAATTTTGCAACAGTTCTTGCGTGAAACCTCGGTGATTGCTCAGATTTATAGGTATGCTCCTGCTCTTCGTCCATAACGATAAGCCCTAAGTTATCCATAGGTGCAAAAACAGCCGAACGAGTGCCGATAGCAACAACCGCCTCACCGTTTTTCACCCTTTTCCATTCATCCAGTCGCTGTCCTTTTGACATTGCGCTGTGAAAAACAGCAACTCTGTTGCCATATCTCTTGCCAAAAAGAGAAAGGGTTTGAGGAGTTAAAGAAATTTCGGGCACCATTACAATAACCGATTTGCCGCTGTCAACAACCTTATCGACAAGCTTTAAAAACACCTGGGTTTTTCCGCTTCCGGTAACACCGTAAAGCAGTGCACAAGCACCACCGTCAATATTAAGTTTTTCTGAAAGCTGATTATACACCTTGCTTTGTTCGTCGGTAAGTTTTATTTCACTTCTGTCTACCGGCTGGGTAAAACTGTGAAAAAGCCTGAAAACCTCTTTATCAAAAAGAGTGACAACGCCATTTTTACAAAGTGTATTTATAACAGAAACCGTAACACCGGTATAATACATGACCTCTTTAACAGAGCTTTCACCGTTTTCAAGAAGATAATCAGTAACCTCACGCTGTTTGGTTGTAAGCTTTAGCACCGCCAAATCGTCATTACTTATTGACAAACGAAGCATTTTGAGAGTTGCATCACCCATTTTGCGAACAGCATCGTCTTCAGAGCAAAGCACACCCATATTGCACATCTTTTGCAAAAATTCGTCATCAATATGAGGATATGCAGTTAAAACAACCTCTCTTTTTGCTGTACCCTTTTCTTTTACAAAGGAATATACAGCGGCTTGGTCGTTGTTAAGTGCATCTTCATCAATATCATTTACGGCAGAGAAAGACTTTACAAACTTCATACCGATGCCTGCGGGTAAAACTGCATGAATAGCATCGTAATAGGTACAAAAGGTCTGTTTACGAAGAAAGATACAAAGCTTTATCATTTCTTCGCTTAAAACAGGTGTACTGTCAAAAACTGAAATAACAGCTTTAAAGCCTTCAATATTATCGGTATACTCGGTATCCATAACAAAGCCTTGCTTTTTAACATCGCCGCGGCCAAAGGGCACAACGACACGCATACCTTTGTTACATTTTTCAGCTATATCTGGCGGCAAAACGTACGAGTACAGTCTGTCAAATTGCAGAGTTGCACCGTCAATTACTACCTTTGCAATCTTTTTCAACAGACACACCCCCCGTCAGATATTTTGTGGTTTATTAAAGTAAACCGCGCTTGTCTGCAACCTTGTTTATTGCAAGGGAAACAGGTTTTTCTAAAATGATTTCTTCTTTTTCAATAGCTTCGTCAGCAATTTTTCTTGCCTCTTTAGCAATTTCGTTTACAAGACTGTATCTGTTTTCACAGTTGTAGATGAGTTTTCCAATAGCGGGATTTAACATTTATTAAGCACCTCTTCAATAAGATTTGTTTGACGCGCAGAAGTTAATCTTTGCGCGAGAATTATATGAAGAATATCGTCAACACATTTGTCAACAACATCATTCGTAACTACATAATCGTATTCTTCCGCTCTGGCTATTTCGCCAAGGGCTGAAGAAAGACGTTTTTCAATTATTTCCATAGCATCGGTACCTCTGCCGATAAGCCTTCTCTCAAGTTCTCTGTAGGACGGAGGCATTATAAATATGCTGACGGCATCGGGCATTTTTTCTCTGATTTGCTTTGCACCGTTTACATCAATTTCAAGAATCATATCGTGACCGCTGTTAATACAGTCAATAACCGGTTGCTTAGGAGTTCCGTAATAATTGCCAACGAACACATTGTGTTCAAGAAGCTGATCATTTTCAATCATACTTTCAAATTCCTCGCGGGAAATAAAGTGATATTTTTGTCCCTCAACTTCACCTATACGCATAGGTCTGGTTATAGAAGAAATCGAAAGTTTGATTTCAGGATGTTTTTCAAAAAGATTTGCAAGAACGGTATCTTTACCCGAGCCGGACGGACCGGAAATAATAAAAAGTTTACCTTTACTCATTATCAATCTCCTCTTCTTCGGGATATTCTTCACTAATACGATTTGCTACCGTTTCTGACTGCAAATAAGTGAGTATAATATGGTCACTGTCGGTAATTATTACAGCGCGGGTGCGACGGCCGTGGGTTGCGTCTATAAGATTTCCTTTATCCTTTGCTTCGGAAATCATACGCTTAATCGGTGCAGATTCAGGGCTAACTATTGCCACCATTCTGCTTGCTGATACCATATTTCCAAAACCGATATTTATTAATTTCATATTTATCACCTATTCAAGATTTTGTATCTGCTCACGGATTTTTTCTATTTCAGCTTTAATATCAACAACTGCGTTGGTGATATCTATATCCTGTGATTTAGAGCCAGTTGTATTTGCTTCACGATTCATCTCCTGAACAATAAAGTCAAGCTTTCTGCCGATAGGCTCATCACATTTAAGCAGTTCTTCAACCTGTTTTAAGTGGCTGTTTAGTCTTACAGTTTCCTCAGCCACCGCTACCTTATCAGCAAAAACGGCAACCTCGGTAAGAATACGCTGTTCGTCAAGCTGCATATCGCCAACTATTTCACGAATTCTTGCCTCAAGACGTTCTCTATACACATTTACCGTTTCGGGTGAACGCTTTTCAATAAAGGCAACATAATCTCTTATTGTGTTAATTCTTGAAAGAACATCTTCGCAAAGTCTTGCCCCTTCAACTTTTCGCATTTGAGTGAAGCCTTCTACTGCTTTTTCAATTACTAGCAGCACTTCCTCAGAAACTTTTTCTTCGTCGATTTGCTTTTTAGTAATTTTGAAAACTTCGGGGTTTTGTGCCACACGCATTACGGGGAAATTTTCTTCAAGCGAATACTCTTTTGCAAGAACTTTGAGAGCCGCCATATAAGCATCGGTGTACTCTTTATTTATTTCTATAAGTGTATCGCTTTCACCCAAATTGTTTATTGATATATAAACCTCAATTTTACCACGGGAAATACGCTTTTTAAGTGCAGCAATGATTTTCTCTTCTAAAAAAGAATATCCTCTGGGAGTCTTAACGCTTACCTCAAAATATCTGTGATTTACAGCTTTGATTTCAGCGGTAATATCATAAAGTTCCGATTGATTTTGGGCACGTCCGTAACCCGTCATACTGTTTGCCATTTTAAGTTCCTCCCAAGTTGATACACTACGCCATATTAGATATATATTTTACCAAATTTATACCCTTGTTGTCAACCTTTTAGAGCAAATATAAAGGCGAAATCCGCCTTATTTGACGGATTTCGCTGACTTTATATTTTTTTATACATTTTTCTGCCTTGCCAGAATAAAAACTGCAACTAAAATAAGCACCATACCCACTACAAGCGGCAGTCCGAGTTTTTCGTCCAAAAAAGCCACGCTGAAAAGAGTTGCAGACAAAGGCTCTATAATGCCAAGTGCCGTTGCTGTACCTGCAGGAATATCACGAAGTGAGAAATTATAGAAAACATACGGTAAAAAGCAGGTAACAAGACCAAGACAGACAAAAAGAATTGATAACGAAATCGGCTCTTTCACGGTAATCTCAAAAACCTCTGTGGGATTACACAAAGCAAGACCTATTATCCCCATAATGATAAAACTATAACAGGAAATAGTAAGAGCGTTTACCTTATGAATAGTAAGTATTTTTGTAAAAATATTGTATGCGCTATAAGAAATACCTGCCGCAATTCCTAATAAAATTCCCTCAAAACTAAACTTCATTCCGCCCACAATTCCCGAAACGAGAGCGCAACCTGCTATCATTAAAAAAATACAAATTGCCTTTATGGTATTTAACTTTTCACCAAGGAATAGCACCGAGTAAATCAGCACATAAACAGGAGCGGTATACATAAGAATAACCGCAGTAGAAACTGATGATGCCTTTATCGAAGCAAAATATGTAAAGGCTGTAAGAAAAATACTAATACCACTGCCAAAAAGAAAAAATATTTCTTTTTTAGGTACAAAGAGAAGTTTTGGGTTTTTAATAAGTACGAATATAAGCATTAAAATTGCCGCTACCGCACCGCGCATTGCTGTTATTTGCAAAGAAGAAAAACCGAATATTCCTAATGCGTTGGTAAATAATCCGCTGGTACCCCAGAGAATACCTGCAATAATAATTAAAAACAGCGCGCTTTTCTTCAAAAACCTCACTCCTTTTCACATTTTATTTTAGAAAAACATTAAATATAAAGTTGATTATTGTACCTCGTCGGAAGCCCCTCATGATACAAATGCGCATCTGAAGAAAGCTCAAGAATTTTTGGCACGGTATAGCCGTCAATTTCTTTAAAATGAATAACAGTGATACCCGAATGGCAGATATCAAAATGAGTGCAAAAAGCCGGATACGGAATATCAAGCAGACAACTTAAAAAGGCTATGCCAAAACCTTGGTGCGCAAAAAATGCAATTCGCTGATCATTTGATTCATTCACCTTATATTTGCCGGTATATCTCAGATGTTCATAGCCGAGACTCTTTAAAAAAGCATCCGATTCATCATAAATGCGTTTAATTGCATTTTCAAAATCATACTCAGCAAAGGCAGGATGCTCAAACCATTTATCCCCTAAATCACGTACTTCTTTTGTGTTCAAAAGGTCAACATACCGTTTATCATGAAACAGCCAGGTTTTACCTTTACCGTCTTCCCTATTGACAGTAAGGTCTTTCCAAGCAAGATTTTCATTTGCAAACTCTAAAAGCTCAGCCTCTTTTTTTATTAATTCACAAGTAGGTTTGGCTGTTAAAATAGCTCTGTTAGAGGTAGAACTGTATACTTTATCAATACCGTGAAGAGCAAGTCTTTTTGAAGCCGCCTCTGCTTGACGAATGCCAAGAGGTGTCAGCGAATCGGGATTATATATAGGATCTCCGTGTCGCACATAATATAAAATCATTAAAACATCCCTGCCTTTTAAATTTTATAAGTTTTTCTATCGTAGCCGTAATTTCTTATATATAGGCAAATATCAATGCCTACCATTATTAAATTCAGCACATAGAAAAAAAGAACATACCATTTTGAAGAAAAAGACATCATATAGGCATCATTTAAAAGTTTTGAAATTATACCTGCAACATATCCAAAGAAAATAAGGCACAAAAAGGCAAGGCTTTTTCCTTTGGTGGTACGTGCTTTATATGATTTTATAACATTAAGCGGCCAAGACGCACCAAAGCTTAAAATCATAATTACCTCTAAAATTTCAGACATTTTAAACACCCCTCTGCTATGTCAAAGTCATTATACTCTATATAAATACAAATCGCAAGTGAAAACACAACAAAAAACGACAGATCAGATATCTGTCGTTTTTTTAATTTATATTAGTATTCAACAATTACTGTTTCGTGGCAATTAAGTTTTGGCAGAGTAAATTTAATCTTGTGGTCATCTTGTGAAAAAGCAAGAGTTTCCTCGGTATTCAGTACCCAAATCTTTTTGACGGTTTCGGCCACTTTAAGTGTAACATCAATACCGTAAAGAGGCATAATATCCTCAATAATTTCAGCTGCACCTTTTTTAACAGGTGAAGCGTATACCATATTTATACAGTAGCGGTTGTCACTTTCCTGTTTTATCATACGGCATCTGCCTATCGAACCAAGGTCGAGTTTTAAAGGCTCGTCATTGTAAATGGTTCTAAGTGCTGAAATAAAAAATCTCTTGTGATAAAGACTTCCGTATTTCATATAAATGGTGGAAATTTTATGAGAAAGGTATACTACATTGCCCTTTTTGGTTACTGCAGGTAAATGGTTAGCATCTTTGAGGTAAGGAGTATTTCTATGACCGCAAAAATGACCATAGGTACGGCTAAACTGCGGCTCTGCCAGTACAGCCAAAACCTCAGCATCCAAAGCCTTTACCTTACAACCTGGCAAATAGCACAAGAAAGGTGATCGAGGAAGGTCACCCACCATAGAATCAAGAGGTAAAATATAGTCGCAGTCATAAGAACTTTGACCTGCAAATTCTATGCCGCAATCGAGAATAAACTGTCCGTTTGATATAAGGCTATCAGCGCAAAACAGAACTTTGCCACCTTTTGCAACATACTCTTTCAGTGATTTTTCAGCATCACTATCAAGTTGTACGCCTTCGGGAACTATAACGGTATTATAGTCAGCAAAATTGTTGTTTTTGATATACTCAAAATCTATCTGATTAGCAAGTAAAATCTGTGAAAGACCTTCATTGGCTTCACCCGATTTTGAGAAGCATACGCCGATATTTGCAGTAGATTTACCGCCAAAGCAATACGGAGCAATTTTTTCGGCATATTTATAAGCACAGCCTATATTTTTATAGGTCTGCATATCCATTTCGCCATCCGGAAATAAATGGTCACCTATACTTGCGCCTGCACCGAACGTTGCCATCATAGCAATTTCGTAGCGAAGAGCCTCACCGCATTTAAAACCGCCAAATTCGCCCCAGTCAAGATGGAATTTACCGGTCATACCAATATACTCTTTACCAACATTAGCAAAGAATTTTGCTCTTGGGGGCATTTTATCATAACCGCCCCAAGCGGTTGGCAAATCTTCCATTTCAAAATGAGTTGAATAGGGATGATACCAAGGCTTTTCAGGGTTAGCACCGCCAGAGTTAAAGAATATAGTAGCGTCTTTATGGTATTTATGAAGCACTTCGCCGCACTTTTTCATAAAATCAATGTGCTTTATGCGGAAATGTTCTTTGGCATCGTCTAAGTTTTCGGGGTTAAAGCCCATCTCTTTCATACCCTTTACACAGGCATCACAGTAACAGAAGTCCCCCATAAAACAGATATCAAAGAAAAGACCGTCAACTTTTTTATAGCGTTTGCAAACCTCTTCTGCAAGGTCATAAATATGCTGACAGTAACCATTGTCATTAAGACACAAAAAGCGCCAGGCATTATGAGGTCTGAAATCATTCATATCAGCCTCAAAGTTAAATTTAGCGGCAGCTTTCTCGGTGCCGTCAGCATTACGGGCAGCCCACTCGGGATGCTCTATAGAATCTAATTCGGACCAACCTGCTGTTATGTAAATAGGCGCTCTGACACCGATTTCGTGAGCAGCATCAACCATTGCACCTGTAAGGTCAAAATCAAGTCCTGGATGCATTTTACCGATTTTAGTAGGATAATAACAATAACCGTGATGGCATTTAGCAAAAACGGTAATACTGTCCACATTACCTTCTTTTAAGGCCGCCTGAAACTGCTTTTTGTCAAAGCGACTGCCTATTCCTTTAATATCGGGCGAGGTGTGAAAGTCAAGATGCACCTGTCTTTTAGGAAAATTATTAACCATAAAAATACACTCCTATTCAAACCATTGAAAGAACTTTGCATTATTCTTTATTTTAAGAATTAAGATCAAGAAGTTCTGAAAAATTATAAATATAATAATCCGTAACTTTTTTTATAAGGAATAGAATATATTTAAACCCGCAACGTTTTCTTTCAGCTTTTTGTATTCATACGTCCACTTCGAAAGAATTATAGCACATTGGCTTTGATGGTGCAATAACTATTCACCAAAAAATGACTTTTTAAGCTTTATTTATAGAAAAAAGCAGAAACCGTTTGGTTTCTGCTTTTATAAGCTTTTATATTAAATCGGTAAATGCCTTTGCGCGTCTTTCAACCTCGGCATAATCGCCTACAGCAATTGCTTTTTTGTCTGCTATAGCAGTAGCAACACCTACACCTGTGGCACCTGCCTCAATATAAGAAGGCAAAGTTTCAGCATTTACGCCGCCAAATGTCAAGAATTTAATATGAGACAGCGGAGCAATAACTGCTTTAAGGTAAGAAATTTTCACCTCAGAATTGGGGAATAATTTAACAAAATCAGCACCAAAGCGATGAGCGTTTGCCGCCTCTGTAGGAGTGAAAACACCGGGAATAGACACAAGACCAAGCTCACGGGTTTTTCTTATAATGGGCTCATAACAGTCGGGAGACAAAATATATTCTGCACCGGCATTAAAGGCGAGTTCTAACTGTTTATCATTCATAACAGTACCCGCACCCACTCTTACTCTTCCGCCAAAATGCTCTTTTAAAGTGCGAATATACATGGCAGTAGTTTCGTCACTTACAGCACCGGACTGATCAAAAGTAACCTCAACAAGTCTTATTCCGCCCTTTTCCATAGCCGCAACGGTGTTAACCAGCTGTTCCTTGTCAAAGCCACGTAAAACTACGATAATTTTATTTTTCTCAATATCTTTAATAATTTCTTCACGATTAATCATATTTATTCTCCTAATGTTTTAATTACTTTATTTAATGAACTATTTGCCGACTCATTATTTTCGTTCTCAAAAACAATAAGTTTATCAACGCAATTTTTTTCTTCAAGACTTATGGGAATACTGTAATTTATTTTTTTAACATATTCATCCCAGTGCAAAAGCTTATCAGCATCTCTGTTTGAGTTTCTTTTTTTCATTCTATCATAGCAAATTTGAACTGGTGTATTAACCCATATCAAAATAAGCTTTGCTTGCATAGCGTTGGCTCTTTCTTTTAAGCCGAGCATATATTTTTCATCACGAACCTCACCCAGAAACGGTGCGTTAACTAACACAAATTGTGAATAACGTAAAGCGGAAAAAGCAACATCTAAAAGAGTTTCATACTCAAAAGGACGAACGTTTTTCGAGTAAAATTCGCCATCAACATCAACCTTTTCATCACAAAGAGTGAAAAAGCGATTGCGTAAAGCATAAAAATCATCCTTGTCAAGATACGCAATATTGCCAACAGCCTTGCATATTATATCTGACACATAATTTTTACCACAAGCAGGCGGCGCCGCAACCAAAATTAACTTCTTGCTCATACTATACCTCACAAAATATAATGTGATTTCTCAACTATGCATAGACTTATTGTAACAAAAATAGGCAAATGTGTCAATTATTAAATAAAATAAAATAAAATAACAGAGACCAAAGGGCCTCTGCTATTTTATTAACCATTACATAAAAGTGCTTTTTACTACTTGTTTTCAAGGCGTTTGTTGGCCTCTTCAGCTGAAATTTCTTTCATTGTTTCGCCGCAACACTTAATGCCGCAGTTTTCGCAGGTACAGTCGATTAACACCTTGACCATAGCACCGCATTTTTCACAAAGTACGTATTTTTCCATATTCTCATCTCCTTACTGATTAAATCTTTTAAACAAACTGATTAGTTCATCAATAGCATCTAAATTGCCGTTTTCCAAATCTCTGCTCACACACATATACAAATGATTTTCTAAAATATGCGTAGACAGACTTTTAATAGAATTTTTAACGGCAGACAGCTGAATTAACACATCATTACAATATGCGTCATTTTCTATCATTTTATTTATTCCATTTATTTGTCCGCTTATTCTGTTCAGTCTATTGATAATTAGCTTTTTTTCTTCAGCACTTCTTTTGGTTTTCTTATTGCAACAATTATTATCCATAGCCAACCCTCCAGTACCATAATATACCCCACCGGGGTATATTGTCAATAGGGGGGTATATCAAAATTACTCAACTCCCCCATAATATAAAACTGTGTCCTTTCTTTATTTCATTCATAAAATGAAATAAGGAGGTGAAAATTATGGCTTTCTTTTGTCCTGAAAACAGACCAACTTGCACAACCTTAGCAGTAATCGCCAGCGCAATTCTTGGTGTTGTTGCCGCATTTTTGCAGATTACAGCTGTAATTACTGTTACCCCCGCATTTTTATGGGTAGCTCTTGGCATAGCAGTTGTATATTTAGCAATTCTCTTAGCCACCACCGGCTGTTGCAGAGCATCAGCTAACTGTCGATGCGGTAATTGCGCACTAGCGGCAGTATTGACCGGTATTCTGGGCACTGCACTAACCTCAGTTGTTTTACTGGCAATTACCTTTGCGGCTACCAGTATCGTCGGTGCCATTATTGTTGGTTTACTGATTTTCTTCTTATCCTTAATTATAACTGCAACCGCATGTTTGGTAATAGGCTGTTGTACTCGTCAAAGCAACTGATAATTCACAATAAAGAAACTCCGTTCCTCTACGGGAACGGAGTTTTATTAACCGATATTTATAGTTTCATCGGGTTTGATTTCGTATAATTTGCCGTCAACATCCAACCAAACAGTAATTAAAGTAGGATTATATACCTTATGGCTGTTGGCGCTGTATCTTAAGCTTTTATAAGCCTGCACATAATCATATATTTCTATATTTGTCGCATACCAAATTTCATCGTTATTTGACAGTTTTCCGCATATCTTTTCAATATGCTCCCAGTTATTATTGTTATCAAACTCATAACTGTGTCCCCAGATATATAAAAGTCTGGGCACTCGTCTTGCGTGATAAGTTTTAGTTGAAATATCAAGATTTAAAAATTCATCTATATATTCCATTATTTTAGGATTATTATGGTGAGCAGACGGCATCCAGGCGTGAAAATCTTGCGGCAACAAAAAGGAATTATTATCTCCGCCAAGCGTTCTTGCATAAGCAATATCAAGTTCACAAAGATAATGTTTAATATCCGCATAATTTCCAAAATTGCCCATAAGGGTTATGCCGGTGTCAGGATATGCCATGCCTCTTATAATCGAGTCGCATCTTTCCTCAAGTTCAAGACGGCAATCAAGCACATCGCGTATACCCTCAATAACTCTGGTATTGCCGTTTGCTCTATGATTTGCCCCGTGAACCGCAATTTCGTGACCGCGAGACAGAAAATACTCTTTAATTTCCTCTTTTGAAAAGTTGATTTTTCTCATATTCTCACTGTTAAAATTAAAGGTTGCTTTCATACCATATTTGTCGAAAATTTCGGCAAGACGTTTGTCTTGTTGTACGCCGTCATCGTAACTGAATGTAACAGCCTTTGCTTTTCCGCCCGGGTATCTCATAAAAATTGAACGCATAAAATCAACTCCTTACGGGTAGTATAGCATAAAAGCAAAAATAAATCAATGCGGAACGTTGTTTTAAAATTCGTGACGAAGCCACACATTACCTCTTCACTATTCACTATTACCTTTTACTTTCCAAAAATCCCGAACGCGTTTTTTAGTGAAAAGTGAAGAGTGAATAGAGAAAAAGTAAAATCCCGCCCACTTGCGTGAACGGGATTTTTGTCTCTCGTGTCCGAAAAAGAACTGGGTGAAAAACCTGATTTTCTTTAATTTCAATCCTTATAATCTACTAATGTAGCCATATTATTACTACCTGTATCAACATATATTAGTTCTGCCACCAAAGTAACATTTTTTGAACCGCTTTGCAAACTCTCATATAACTCTTTGAACTTTTCTCTTTCCGCATAAATATACCAGCTATCTGAATATGAGCCACCTGTTGGACGTATATTTATACAAAAATATCCAAATTCATAGTTTTCATAATTCCAATTATAATAATCATCCAGTTCTGCCATTCCGGTTATCACAAACTTTTTGAATATGTGTCCATATTTATCGTACTGAACCTCTCTTGCTGTAGGTAAATCAGAATATTTTTTGTCAAATCTTATACGCTTTATCTCTGCATTAAAGTCTTCTTCTATTAAATCACGCAAATAATTTGGTTCCGAGGAAATCTGTGTCAAAATTTCATCATCAAATTTAAGTCTTCCATCTTCCAAAACACGAAACAATTCCTCTTTATCATCTCGAGAAAGAATTTTCCCAGCTCCATACCCAAATACTATATTATCTATCGGTGTAATAAGAGGATTTTCTTCATAAAAATCATCAAAAGTAATATTTTCAATATCAATAGATTCATCATCTTCGATTTTCAATAAACTATGTGTTAGTTCCCAATCATAATATCTATATGCTTTGCTATTGTCAATAACATAATATGTTGTATCGTATCTCCATACACCCTTAACATGCATTCGCATTTCTGACCCTGTTTCAAATTTCATCGTTTTCTGACAACCGCAAAACATACTTGTAATTAAAATCGCAATTAAAACCAAGTTTAAACATTTTTTTAACATATCCTTTTCCTCCAAAAAATAAAAAGTGTGTGCAACTGTAGCTACACACACCGAAAAACGCATAACTCCAATTGCTGCGACACAACTTCTGACAAACTACAAGAGAAAGCCAAAATAGAGAGTGCGTTTTTACCAAAAATAAAAACACTTCTCCCATAGTTTGTCCAAATATTAAGTTGTGTCGCACAAACAGTATAGCACGTTTCAATAATTTTTGCAATACTTAAAAAATAAAAACGAACAGACGTAAATCTGTTCGATAGCATAAAAGCAGAAACAAATCAATGCGGAGCGTTGTATATCATCAATTCCGTAAGGAATTGCATATCATCAAAACGAAGTTTTGTATATCATCAACGGTGCTAACCGTTGCATATCATCATTGCGAAAGTGTTTTTGATACACACCTAAAGGTGTGATGAGATACAACACGGCTATGCCGTGTTGATGATATACACGCTAACGCGTGGTGATATACCATTGCTTTCGCAATGGATAAAAAAATCCTCGTTCCGAAGAACGAGGATTTTTTGGAGCTGCTAACCAGATTCGAACTGGTGACCTCATCCTTACCAAGGATGTGCTCTACCACCTGAGCCATAGCAGCGTACCGAACGATATATATTATACCTAATGCTTATATAAAAGTCAAGCATTTTTTATCATTTATATATACAAAAAACTCCGTTCACAAGGAACGGAGTTTTTTAAGGTTTAATTATTCGTTGATAGCGGTTACAACGCCGGAACCAACGGTACGGCCACCTTCACGGATAGCGAAACGAAGACCTTCTTCGATAGCGATAGGAGTGATGAGTTCAACATCCATCTCTACATTATCGCCAGGCATACACATTTCGGTACCTGCGGGAAGAGATACAACGCCGGTAACGTCAGTAGTTCTGAGATAGAACTGAGGACGATAGTTGTTGAAGAAAGGAGTATGACGTCCGCCTTCTTCTTTGGTAAGGATATAAACCTGACCATGGAACTTGGTGTGGGGGTTGATAGAACCGGTCTTACAAAGAACCTGGCCACGCTCAACACCTTCACGGTCTACACCACGGAGGAGAGCACCGATGTTATCACCAGCCTCACAGTAGTCAAGAGTCTTACGGAACATTTCCATAGAGGTAACAACAGTCTTCTTTCTCTCTTCGGTAAGACCGATGATTTCAACTTCGTCACCAGCATGGAGCTGACCACGCTCAACACGGCCGGTAACAACAGTACCACGACCGGAGATGGTCATAACGTCCTCGATAGGCATAAGGAAGGGCATGTCAGCCTTACGATCAGGAGTAGGAATGTAGGAGTCAACTGCATCCATAAGCTCAGCAATAGGAGCGTAAGCAGGATCAGAAGCATCCTCGGGAGCTTCGAGAGCCTTAAGAGCAGAACCCTTAATGATAGGAGTATCATCGCCGGGGAACTCATACTTGTCAAGAGTCTCACGGATTTCCATTTCAACGAGCTCGAGAAGTTCGGGGTCGTCAACCTGGTCAACCTTGTTCATGAATACTACGATGTAAGGAACGCCAACCTGACGAGCAAGAAGGAGATGTTCCTTAGTCTGAGCCATAGGACCGTCAGTAGAAGCGATAACGAGAATAGCACCGTCCATCTGAGCAGCACCGGTGATCATGTTCTTAACGTAGTCAGCGTGTCCGGGGCAGTCAACGTGTGCATAGTGACGTACGTCGGTTTCATACTCAACGTGTGCGGTATTGATAGTAATACCACGCTCTCTTTCTTCGGGAGCTTTATCGATGTTTGCATAATCTTCGAAAGCAGCCTGGCCCTTTAAAGAAAGATACTTAGTAATAGCAGCGGTAAGAGTAGTCTTACCATGGTCAACGTGACCGATAGTACCAATGTTTACATGGGGTTTGGTACGTTCAAAATGTGCCTTTGCCATTTTTGAATTCCTCCTAAAAATAAATTGATAGCTTAGCTAATCATAGTTTAACAAATTTATTTGCAAATTTCAAGACTTTTATTTAATAAATTAGTCTTTCTTTGCTCTAGCAGTAATGATTTTTTCTGCAACGCTCTTGGGAACGGGTTTGTAACCGTCGGGTTCCATTACGTACTGACCACGGCCCTGAGTCTTAGAACGAAGGTCGGTAGCATAGCCGAACATATCAGCAAGCGGAACATGAGCATTGATCTGCTTAATGCCGCCACGGTCTTCAAATCCAAGGATTTCGCCACGACGAGCAATAAGGTCACCCTGTACAGAACCGAAGTATTCTTCGGGAACGTTAACTGCAACCTTCATGATAGGTTCGAGAAGTACGGGGTCAGCTTTTCTTGCGGCCTCTTTGAATGCCATAGAACCGGCAATCTTAAATGCCATTTCAGAAGAGTCAACTTCGTGGTAAGAACCATCATAAAGTGTAACCTTAACGTCAACAACAGGATAGCTAGCAAGTACACCTGCGTTAAGAGCGCCCTTGATACCGGTATCAACAGCAGGAATGTATTCCTTAGGAATAGCACCACCGGTTACAGAGTTGATAAACTCATAACCCTTACCTGACTCGTTAGGTTCAAGAATAATCTTAACGTGACCGTACTGACCGGAACCACCGGACTGACGTTTGTACTTGGTTTCGTGATCAACCTTCTGACGAATGGTTTCTTTATAAGCAACCTGAGGAGCACCAACGTTAGCTTCAACCTTGAACTCGCGAAGGAGACGGTCAACGATAATTTCAAGATGGAGCTCACCCATACCGGCGATAATGGTCTGACCGGTTTCTTCATCAGTGTAAGCCTTAAATGTAGGATCTTCCTCTGCAAGTTTTGCAAGAGCAATACCCATTTTTTCCTGACCTGCTTTAGTCTTAGGCTCAACAGCAACACGAATAACAGGCTCAGGGAAGTTCATTGATTCAAGGATTACAGGATGCTTTTCATCACAAAGAGTATCACCGGTAGTGGTGTTCTTAAGACCTACGGCAGCGGCAATATCACCGGAATAGCAGGTTTCAAGGTCTTCTCTGTGGTTAGCGTGCATCTGAAGGATACGTCCCATTCTTTCTCTGTTATCCTTAACAGAGTTATAAACGGTAGCACCTGAATCAACAGAACCAGAATAAACACGGAAGTAGCAGATTTTACCTACGAAGGGGTCAGTTGCAACCTTGAAAGCAAGAGCTGCAAAAGGCTCACTATCGGTAGAATGACGAACTTCTTCCTCATCGGTGTCGGGGTTAACGCCTTTGATTGCTTCAATGTCGGTAGGAGCCGGCATATAGTCAATAATAGCGTCGAGTAAGGGCTGAACACCCTTGTTACGATAAGAAGTACCGCAGCAAACGGGAACCATTTTGTTATCAATGGTAGCCTTACGGATAATCTTCTTAATCTGTTCAACGGTAGGTTCTTCACCTTCGAAGTATTTTTCCATAAGCTCATCGTCCATTTCAACAACAGACTCAATAAGAGCGGTACGATACTTCTCGGCAAGTTCTTTCATATCCTCAGGAATTTCTTCCTCACGAACATCTTTACCCATATCGTCGTAATAAATTTCAGCAACATTGTTAACAAGGTCAACAATACCGCAGAAAGTATCTTCAGAGCCGATAGGCAACTGAATCGGAACCGCATTACACTGTAAACGGTCCTTTACCATGTCAAGAACATGGTAGAAGTCAGCACCCATAATGTCCATTTTATTTACATAAATCATTCTGGGTACTTTGTATTCGTCAGCCTGTCTCCAAACGGTTTCAGACTGAGGTTCAACACCACCCTTTGCACACATAACGGTTACAGAACCGTCAAGTACACGCAAAGAACGCTGAACTTCAACAGTAAAGTCAACGTGACCAGGGGTGTCGATAATATTGATACGATGGTCCTTCCAGAAACATGTAGTAGCAGCAGAAGTAATGGTAATACCTCTCTCCTGCTCCTGCTCCATCCAGTCCATTGTAGCACCGCCATCGTGGGTTTCACCCATCTTATGATTCTTACCTGTATAGAAAAGAATACGTTCGGTGGTGGTGGTTTTACCGGCGTCAATATGAGCCATAATACCAATATTTCTGGTCATTTCAAGAGATACCTTTCTTGGCATAACTTAAACCTCCATAGTAATATCAGTAGTATAGGACTACCATCTGTAATGTGCAAATGCTCTGTTAGCTTCTGCCATCTTATGAGTGTCTTCACGCTTCTTGGCAGCACCGCCGATACCGTTAACGGCATCAAGGATTTCTGCAGCAAGACGCTCTTTCATCGTTCTTTCAGAACGAGCACGGCTGTAAGTTGTCAGCCAACGCAGACCAAGAGTCTGCTTTCTTTCGGGACGAACCTCAAAAGGAACCTGATAGGTTGCACCGCCCTTACGAACGGCCTTAACTTCGAGCTGGGGCATAATGTTTTCCATAGCAGCATCGAAAACCTCAAGAGCTTCTTTCCCTGTTTTTTCACTAATAATGTCGAAAGCACCATATACAATCTTCTGTGCTACACCCTTTTTACCATCTAACATTACGTTATTGATAAGACGGGTAACAACTTTAGAATTGTACACCGGATCCGGCAATACATCGCGTTTAGCAATAATACCTCTTCTTGGCACTTTACTTCCCTCCTTCATAATGATGATATCATAGGTACTCGAGTGACAAATTCCCGTACGCACCAAGCATAAGGCGTATAAAATATATATACACCGCTGCTTGTACTATGCAGCAGAGATTCGTCTTTTACTTACCTGCCTTAGGACGTTTTGCACCGTACTTAGAACGGCTCTGCATTCTGTTTGCAACACCCTGTGTATCAAGTGTACCACGAACAATATGGTAACGAACACCAGGGAGGTCCTTTACACGTCCGCCACGGATCAAAACAACGCTATGTTCCTGAAGATTGTGACCAATTCCGGGAATGTAAGCTGAAACTTCGATACCGTTGCTAAGTCTTACTCTGGCAATCTTACGAAGCGCTGAGTTAGGCTTTTTCGGTGTAGCAGTCTTTACGGCTGTGCAGACGCCTCTCTTCTGCGGAGAATCATTGTCAGTAAGCTTGCGTTTCATAGAGTTATAACCCTTAAGAAGTGCAGGAGCTTTGGCCTTTTTCTCAACATCTTGACGTCCACTGCGAACCAACTGGTTAAAAGTAGGCATAACACACCTCCTATTAAAAATGTATATGACGCAGACAGGAATTTTCCTGCCTGCGTTATATCTATTTACCGTGCGAAACACATAGTTTCGCAGACTAACAAATTGTAACACCAAAATTATAATTTGTCAATAGAAAACAAAAATTTAATTAAATAATCATTCTGCTATTGTTACAACTTCAGCTTCGGTAAAAGCCTCCTCAGGTTCTTCAAGCACTACATCGTTAGATTTAACGCCCGTACCTGCAGGAATAAGTTTACCGATAATAACATTTTCTTTAAGACCGAACAAGGGATCAACCTTACCCTTAATAGCAGCTTCGGTAAGAACACGGGTGGTTTCCTGGAAGGAAGCAGCTGAAAGGAATGATTCGGTTGCAAGAGATGCCTTGGTAATACCGAGAAGTAATGGCTTGTGCTGTGCCTCGGCAATACCTGCCTCCCCTGCTTCAAGACGGTCTTTAATTGATTTGTTAGCGGCACGTACTTCTTCAACATCGTAACGAACATTCTGAAGAAGTTCGGTAGAACCGGACTCGGTAATAAGGTGTTTCTTCATCATCTGACGAATAATTACCTCAATGTGCTTATCGTTGATATCAACACCCTGTGTACGATATGCATTCTGAATTTCAGCAATAATATAGTGCTGAACAGCCTCAGGTCCCTGAGCCTCAAGAATATCCTGAGGATACTTAGAACCGGAGATAAGCAACTGACCGGGAACAACAAAATCACCGTCGTCAACAAGAGGATTAACACCATAAGGTATAGTAATTTTCTCCTCAGTTTTATCGTTGCGGATATTGATGGTTTTGCTCTTCTTTTCATCAACGATAGATACCTGACCGCCGATTTTAGCAATAAGACCGCAATGCTTAGGTCTACGTGCTTCGAAGAGTTCTTCAACACGAGGCAGACCTTGGGTAATATCTTCTGTACTTGCGATACCACCGGTATGGAAGGTTCTCATTGTAAGCTGAGTACCGGGTTCACCGATAGACTGAGCAGCAACGATACCAACAGCTTCACCGGTAGTAACAGGTTTACCTGTTGCAAGGTTAGCGCCGTAACACTTCTTACATACGCCGTGATCGGAAACGCAGGAAAGAATTGAACGGATTTCTACTTCTTCTACACCGGTAGAGCAAATAAACTTAGCATCATCAGCGGTAAGAAGTTTTTCATTTGAAACGAGCACTTCGCCGGTCTTACTGTCAACGAAATCGTTAAGCAGATAACGACCTACAAGACGCTCTTCAAGGGGTTCAATAACGTGGTTGCCGTCTTTAATTTCAGTAACGGTAAGACCTTCGGCAGTGCCGCAGTCTTCCTCACGGATGATAACATCCTGCGCAACGTCAACAAGACGACGGGTAAGGTAACCTGAGTCAGCAGTACGAAGTGCTGTATCGGCAAGACCTTTACGAGCACCACGAGAAGAAATAAAGTACTCAAGTACATTAAGACCTTCACGATAGTTAGCACGAATCGGAACTTCAATAACCTTACCGGCGGTATTGGCAATAAGACCACGCATACCTGCAAGCTGACGAATCTGGCTCATAGAACCACGGGCGCCTGAGTCTGCCATCATAAAGATGGGGTTGAACTCATCAAGGTTGCCCTTAAGTTCATCAGCAACATCTTCGGTTGCCTTATTCCATATTTCAATAACATGACGGCTACGCTCGTCATTACTCATATAACCACGACGGTACTTTTTGGTAACCTTATCGATTTCAGCTTCAGCAGCCTTCATAATATCACTCTTGGTTTCAGGGATAACTGCATCAAATACAGCAACGGTAATAGCGCCCTGAGTAGAATACTTAAAGCCGGTAGCTTTAATGTTATCAAGTACGATAGAGGAAGCGCTTGTTCCCTTTTCGATAATACATTTATCAATAATCTTACCAAGAGCCTTTTTGCCAACCTTATTCTGAATGATATCGTCGTTACTGTTAACAACGGTAGCATTCTCGTCTTTCAGACGGAAAGACCATTCAAGGTCGAGCTCATGACCTTTTACTGTACGGTCAACAAAGCCAAGGTCCTGAGGAATAGATTCATTAAAGATAATGAAACCAACAGTACACCATACAAGACGAGAAAGTCCGTCTTCACGGGTGAAACGAACACGGATAGGCGCATGAAGACCTACAAGTCCGTTAGAATAAGCCATTATGGCTTCGTTCTTATCACGGAATACCTTATTGATACCCTGCTCTTCTGTCTTAACAATGGTAAGATAGTAAGAACCGAGAACCATATCCTGTGTAGGAACTACAACAGGCTTACCGTCAGAAGGCTTGAGCAGGTTGTTTGCAGCAAGCATAAGGAAGCGAGCTTCAGCCTGAGCCTCTGCAGAAAGAGGTACGTGAACAGCCATCTGGTCACCGTCGAAGTCGGCGTTGTA
This sequence comes from Acutalibacteraceae bacterium, assembly GCA_045586405.1. Lineage (GTDB taxonomy): Bacteria > Bacillota > Clostridia > Oscillospirales > Acutalibacteraceae > SIG607. The sequence continues at coordinate 57,496 of JAZNAG010000012.1, forward strand.
TGCGGTACATACAAGAGGATGGAGTTTAAGTGCTTTACCTTCAACAAGTACGGGCTCAAACGCCTGAATACCAAGTCTGTGAAGTGTAGGAGCACGGTTAAGAAGAACAGGGTGTTCTTTAATAACGGTTTCCAGTGCATCCCAGATATCACCGCTTGCGCGTTCAACGGCTTTTCTTGCCGCTTTGATATTTGGAACCTTCTTTTCTTCAACAAGACGCTTCATAACGAAGGGTTTGAAGAGTTCAAGAGCCATTTCCTTAGGAAGACCGCACTGGTACATCTTAAGTTCAGGACCAACAACGATAACCGAACGACCGGAATAGTCAACACGTTTACCGAGAAGGTTCTGGCGGAAACGTCCCTGTTTACCTTTGAGCATATCGGAAAGGGATTTAAGAGGACGGTTGGAAGGTCCGGTTACCGGACGGCCTTTTCTGCCGTTGTCGATAAGTGCGTCAACCGCTTCCTGAAGCATACGTTTTTCGTTGCGGACGATGATATCCGGAGCGCCGAGTTCAAGAAGTCTTTTAAGGCGGTTGTTTCTGTTGATGACTCTTCTGTAAAGGTCGTTGAGGTCGGAAGATGCAAATCTTCCGCCGTCAAGCTGAACCATAGGTCTGATATCCGGAGGGATAACAGGAACTACATCGAGAATCATCCATTCCGGACGGTTGCCGGAAAGGCGGAAGGCTTCGACAACTTCAAGACGTTTGAGAAGGCGGACACGTTTCTGTCCGGAAGCGTTCTCAAGTTCTTCATGAAGCTGTGCGGAAAGGGCTTCAAGGTCAATGTCCTTGAGAAGGAGCTGAACAGCTTCTGCGCCCATTCCTGCCTGGAAGTCTTCTTCATATTTTTCACGCATATCGCGGTATTCCTTCTCGGTAAGAAGCTGTTTCTTTTCAAGAGGGGTGGTACCGGGATCGGTGACGATATAGCTTGC
>JAZNAG010000013.1:0-1770 GCA_045586405.1 Acutalibacteraceae bacterium
GTATAATAGAAACTATACGGATTGTGATAGTTTCTATTATTTTTTTGTATACATAAGCACTGCGGATTTGTACCTGTGCGGCTACGGCTTGACTGTTTGTGCGTGACTCAAACCGCAGTAGTTTGTTTTCAAATGGTAATTGGTTAGTTAACGCTTAGACGTTTAAATTTTCGTGGATACAAGAACGAACTTACTGTGGAAACAGCAGTGCTATTTTTGCAAAGGAGGTCTTTTTTCTGAATTTTGTTGGTATTGATATTTCAAAATTCAAGCATGATTGTGCCGTTGTAGGCAGCGACGGTGAGGTTCTAGTTGCTTCATTTTCATTTAATAATGATTGTGATGGATTTGCCTCTTTATTATCACTTTTGTCAAATTTGGATTTACAATGTAAGTGCAACACATAAAAAAATAGTGACTCAAAGAGAAAACTCCTGTAAACTGGTAATTGCAAGACAAGCATAAAGGAGAGATTTCAATGAGTCACTACCATCATCTTACCATATCTGAGCGAGAAAGTATATGGGAAAGTGTGATAAAAGGAAAAACGGTAAGCCAAATAGCACGTGAGACAGGGCGCAGCGCTTCTACAATTAGCCGAGAAATAAAACGCAACAGGTGTGCACAAAGTTATCGACCGTCAGAGGCACAGGAGGCCTACCAAAAACGGCGTCAACGCTGTAAAAGACGGCTCATACTCGAGCAAGGAGACCTTCGCAACACCGTGGTAAGGCTTATTTCCAGTGAGCAATGGTCGCCGGAACAAATAGCCAAGCGCCTTGAACTTGAACACGGAGCTCCTGTGGTAAGTTACACCACAATCTACCGAGCTTTGAGTCGAGGTTATATGGAACCAAAAGGCAAGAGAAGGCGAAATCGTCACGGTCGCTACTCTCTGCAGAAACACTTGCGCCGCAAGGGCTGGCGCGGCAAAGGAAAAAAGGCAAAACCGCAAACACACATCCATCAAACAATAGATGAAAGACCGAAAGAAGTAGACGCGCGAGAGCAGTTTGGCCATTGGGAAGGCGACCTAGTCTACAGCAGTTTTCACAAAGTATACATCGTTACGATGGTGGAGCGAGTGTCACGCTTTTTGATTACAGGCGTGTGCAAAACCAAACAGCCAGAACAGATTAATGCCGCAATAATAGCAATGATGAAGCAGTTACCACAGCATATGTTGCGTACAATTACGCTTGACCGAGGTACAGAGTTTACTATGCACCACGATATTACAAAGGTGACAGGTGCAGAAATCTATTTTGCTCATCCGCGTGCTCCATGGGAACGTGGCACCAATGAAAATACTAACGGTTTGCTACGACAGTACGTTCCCAAACACACATACAAGGTTCCTTTTTCAGAAGATTTGCTACGCGATTTTACAGAAAAACTTAATCGCCGTCCTCGCAAATGCCTTGACTGGAAGTCTCCTTTTGAGTGCTTTTTTCATAAAGTGTTGCACTTGACTTGACAATTCGCCAATTTAAAAGGTGAAATAAAGATAGGTCTTGAATCTACCGGTCATTATGGGCAAAATTTAAAACTATTTCTTGAGGCCAACAATTTTTCTTTCATGGAAATTAATCCGCTAATGATAAAAAAGTTCGTATCTTGTAAAACTTTAAGACGAACGAAAACGGACTCGCTAGATTCTATGAGCATTGCCCAATATTTAATGACGGTCGACTACATACCATATCCTAAATCGTTCCATCATTTTGAGACTCTAAAATCATTAACAAGATTTAGACTAAATTTAGTGCG
>JAZNAG010000014.1:0-2014 GCA_045586405.1 Acutalibacteraceae bacterium
TTGCCGTTTTCTTCTATAAAAAAATGCCTTGCTTTTTGGTCGATGCCGTCAATATCCTGACAATGCATATTTTGTTCTACTATAAAAATTTGTGAACGCGCCTTCAAAATTTCATAAAGCTCTATAAGCGAAAGCTCGTTAAAATTTTTAGCTGTAAAGTTCATTTATATCACCTACGGCAAATATTATAATGGAATAGTTTAGGCGAAACATTTCTGTTTCGCCACAAAATCTTTGATTTTGCGACAAATTTTTTCTTAAAATTTGTCCTTTTCCATTGAAATGAGTGTGGTACATAATTTGAATTTTAAAATTCAAATTATGTAAAGCCAATGAAATTGGCTTGTCGAAGCGCACCCTGCGTTTCGACTAACTACAATCATTATTATAAAAAATATTCAGATAGGTTGATTTTGATGAAAAACAACACCATCATTTTCGGAGACAGTTACTCCACATTTGATAAATACATCCCACAAGGTTATAAATCCTATTATTCTGAAAACGGTCGCCCCGAAACTGATGTTACTAAAGTGTGCGAAACTTGGTGGTATCAAGTCATTACAGAGGCGAACTTAAACCTTGTTTTAAATAATAGTTGGTCAGGTTCAACTATTGGTTATACGGGATACAATAACACCGATTGTTCTAAAGTCTCTTCCTTTATATATAGGCTAAACCGCTTAATATCCGACGGCTTTTTTATTAAGAATGATATTGATACAGTTTTTGTATTTGGCGGAACAAACGATAGCTGGTCAAACGCACCGCTTGGCGAAATAAAACACTGCGATTTTGTAAATGATGATTTTTATTGTGTGTTGCCTGCTGTATGTTACTTTTTAAAACTTTTAAAGGAAACATTGCCACAAGCAAAAATTTATTGCCTGATAAACACCGAAATCAAAGATGAAATTGCTTCTTGTATGAAAAACACTTGCAAAAAATACAACATAACACCTGTAACTTTTGACAAGATTGATAAAACGTGTGGTCACCCTACAATTAAAGGAATGAAAGACATTAAAGACGGTGTTTTAAAGGCTCTTAACAGGTAAACAAAAAGCGGAGTGAAATTCACTCCGCTTTATTTTTATACCTATTCACCACTGTGAATATCAAAAATCCTTATGAACAATTAAAAGAGTCAAAACAGCTTGATTTTGTATATCAAAATGCCGGTGACCGAAATTTTGGTCACCGGCATAAATTTTTAAAAGCATGGCAAAGGGACTCTATGTTCCGGCATGCCGAAATATCGATCTTGCGTTCAGAGATAAGAAATCCGCTTTGCTTGCAGCGAAACGGTTTATTGAGTATTTGCAGTATAGATAAGAATGACAGCGCAGGGAGATAAAACTCCTTGCCGCTACGTTTTTGATAACCACAAAAAATTTACATAAGAATGTGCTGCATCGTATTGACAAGAGGAAAAAAGAATGTTATAATATGTAGCGTGCTACATAATTAAAAAAAGGGGGGTAATACTGTGCCTAAAAAAGACGTTGGTTATCTGATCAAAAACATCAATGACAAGTTAAAAGCCAAAGCCGATGCAGACTTCAAGCGTTATAATCTCACTTTGGCGCAAAGCCGAGTATTTGCCTTTTTACATAGCAACGGCGGGCAAGCCACGCAGAAGGAAATCGAAGTGTTTTTGGAGGTGTCGCATCCGACGGTCGTTGGTATCGTTTCAAGAATGGAGCAGAACGGTCACGTGATAAGTTGGATCGACGAGAATGATAAGCGCCTTCAGCTCGTCAAGCTTACTGGGGCTGCGGAAGCACTCAGCATGGATATGGAGCATAATATTTCTGCCAACGAACAGAAGATGTTGGCTTCTCTTTCGGGTGAGGAGATTGAGCAGCTCAGAGAACTGCTCTTGGCAGTCTACAAAAATCTTGAATAAGTTGAGCCGATTTACCATCGGCTTTTACTTAGATATAAAGTGTAGCGCGCTACACTAAAAGGAGGAACCTATGATCAAAACATTAGCAAAGAGCCTGCGTGAGCA
>JAZNAG010000015.1:0-1681 GCA_045586405.1 Acutalibacteraceae bacterium
AACACCATCGGAGATATATACATAAACTGCTGGATACTTCCTGAAAAAAGACTCAGAATAAAAATCAGAGATAAAGGTTGCGGAATAGAAAACATAAAACAGGCGATGGAACCTCTATTTACAACTGCAGGAAGAGAAAGAGCAGGGCTTGGTTTTGCTGTAATGGAAAGCTTTACCGATAATTTAAAGGTGCGTTCAACCGTAGGAAAAGGCACCACCGTTACAATGGAAAAGAAAATAAGCGTGAGAGAAAATGTCTGAAAGGTCGGCACTTATTGAAAACAATATAAAATTAGTACACTCCTGTTGTAAGCATTTTGTTAGCAGAGGACTTGAATATGATGATATGTTTCAGGCAGGTTGCGTTGGACTGGTTAAAGCGGCAGATGGCTTTGATAAGACGCGAGGGCTTAAATTTTCTACCTATGCCGTGCCGGTAATTTTAGGAGAGATTAAAAGACTTTTTAGGGACGGCGGTGCAATCAAGGTTTCCAGAACGCTAAAAGAACTCTCCTTAAAAATAACAAGGGAAAAAGAAAAATATGAAAGAGAAAAAGGGGTAGAACCTACCGCCTATCAACTTGCAGAAATTCTTGGAGTTACCCCTGAAGAAATAAGTGAGGCAATATGTTCCTCCAGACAGGTGCTATCCCTTACCTATGAGGATGAGGAGGGAGCAAACGAAATTCAGTTACCTACCGAAAGTTATGAAAAGGAAATAATCTGCAAAATAGATATAGAAAAAGGAATAAGCAAACTAAATTTAGAGGAACAACAAATTATAAAACTCAGATATTTAACTGAAAAAACCCAAAGCCAGACGGCAAAACTTTTAAATATTTCTCAAGTGCAGGTTTCGCGGAAAGAGAAAAAAGCCTTGGAAAAACTAAAAAAATACGTAACTTATTAAGCAAAATAGATAAAAAGAGTTAAGTTTTAACCCCAATGTTTTAGTGTAAATATTGGGGTTAAAAATTTTTTAAAAATTTTTGAAAAAATTGCTTGACATTACACTTTCGTTGTGGTAATATAATCTGGCACCCGCAAAAAACGGGGTGTATTTGTGATGGACCTTGAAAATTAAACAACGACTATAAAAAAGAAATTGGACCCGACAATTTTGATGAGAAATCAAAGTAAATTTAAGGACAAGATTTAAGAAATGCGTCAGCATAAAAAAGTCTTGAAAAAGAGCAGCAAATGTTCTGAAATAGATTTGAACACCTGAAGGTGTTTAGATAGAATATTTTAGAGAGTTTGATCCTGGCTCAGGACGAACGCTGGCGGCGTGCCTAACACATGCAAGTCGAACGGAGTTAACTTTTCAGATCTTTTCGGAGTGACGAGTTGTTAACTTAGTGGCGGACGGGTGAGTAACGCGTGAGCAACCTGCCTTTCAGAGGGGGACAACAGTTGGAAACGACTGCTAATACCGCATAACATCAGATTTAGACATCTTTATTTGATCAAAGGAGCAATCCGCTGAAAGATGGGCTCGCGTCCGATTAGGTAGTTGGTGAGGTAACGGCTCACCAAGCCAACGATCGGTAGCCGGACTGAGAGGTTGAACGGCCACATTGGGACTGAGACACGGCCCAGACTCCTACGGGAGGCAGCAGTGGGGGATATTGCACAATGGGGGAAACCCTGATGCAGCAACGCCGCGTGAGGGAAGAAGGTT
>JAZNAG010000016.1:0-2788 GCA_045586405.1 Acutalibacteraceae bacterium
ATGGAACTGATGAAAAGCCTCCTTCCGAGAGGGAGGGGGACCGCGATAGCGGTGGAAGGAGCCTGCGTGACTTTAAGTTTGTGCTAACCTTATTGTAACGCACTCTCCCTCAGTCAGCTTCGCTGACAGCTCCCTCCCGGAGGGAGCCTTAGACGAGCAACCTTAGGGGTCTGGGCTTTGCCCGAAGCCTTTGTAATACAACGGCGAAACTGGCGGTAAACAGAGTTAAAAACAATATTGCAGAATTGAGAGGTGCTAAAAAATGGAAAACAATATATTGTTTGATGATTGGGAAGTGAGGCGCGAAGGTAACTTTAATCGTCGAAAAAAAGACTATAATATAGCTTCTGTTTGCATCGGCGTTTTGTGTTTGTTTTCTGTTATTGGAATGACATTTCACTGGTTCTGTGCTATTTCTCTCGTCTTGTCGTCAATAACATATCTGTTTATTTGGCTTGAATGGCTAAAAATCAAAAATAATCACCTGGTTATAAGAAGCAATCAAATAGAAGTTACTAATAGGTTTAATAAAACAGCAATATATAAAATACAGATCGATGAATTGACAATAGAGCTGCGACATTCTTTTAATGCGAGAAGTGGCGGCATAATTTTATTGTTTTGTGATAAAGATATGCGTACGATTATTAAATATGAGGATATGTTAAATCATGCTGCGCCGTATGGATTTGAAAAAACAAACTGGGAAAAAGGACTTGAAAAATTAGGTGTAAAAATAATTGACCAAACTGAAATCATTAAAAACAAATAATTCTAACCATTTTGGACGCATGAAAATCCCCGACAGATGAAAATCTGTCGGGGGATTTCTATTTTGGGCGGGAGCAAAATCTCGCTGCGGCTCGGTCACGTTCGGGTTCTGACATGCCACCGGCATCTCATTCATTACCCTCACGTCGCTTCGCTACCCGCCCTGCCGCACCACCCCCGAATACACAAAACCGTAGGGGCGTGCATCGCACGTCCGTATGAAACGAGCGTAAATGGGTTTGAAACGGGTTGTCGAGGCGCCAACCCCTACCTACAGGCATCTCCCTGAATAAAATAAACACAAACGGGTTTAAAAATGAAATGCCTGCGGCATGAAATGCGGCGGTGCCGCTTGAAATGTTTGCCTTGCAAACATGAAATGTTATTCGTAGGACGAATAACATTATAATGTAGGGGCGTGCATCGTGTCAAGGGCAACATCATTTACAATTTGTGAAGACACATGGTTTACAACTTTCCGACCAATAATTTTGAAGCGAAAGCGAAGCTGTAGTGAAAAATTATTGGTCTAATCACCATGATTGCCGGGGGTCATTTTGAATTAAATAGGCTCTCTTGAATGTGAAAATTCGTTTTTCAATATCAATTTGCCCTATGCGGAATTGCCTGAAATACAAATTTATCAAATGCGCACCTTTACTTGATTCACGGAAAGCGATCTCTTTGTTTCCAAACGCTTCACTTAAAAAGTATCCTTGCCCGCGAATTGTTATGTATCCTGTTGCTTTTACCTTGTGTACTTTCAAATCATCGGTATACTCCCACTCTGATATTTTAGAAGAGTATTTTTTTGTGCTGGGTGTATATCTTGAAGAAGGTACTTCTAAATTCAACGACATATGAGGCCGTATATTGTTGTAAAAATCCCTGTATTCTTCAAAGATTTTTGATGCATCTGTTTGGTCTTTTATCTTATGATATTTCAAACACTCTCTCGTGAATGAACCGTTGAATCTTTCTTCTTTTCCTTGTGTTTGCGGATGTATAAATCTACCATGCAGTGTAAGAACGCCAAGCTCCATAAGCCAAACTTCAAAGTTTGTAAATCCTGTAGATTGTGACGTTCCCCAAGGATTACCGTTATCACAAAGAAACGAGAAAGGTAAACCATAAGTACTAAAAAGCCTTTCTATATGCGGTTTTACTTCTGAAAATGTTTCAGATAAAAGAGGTTCACAGCATAAATTCATGCGGCTGTAATCATCGATGATATTAAGAGGATGGCATCTTATGCCGTTTTCCATTTTGAAGTTACCTTTGAAATCTGCTTGCCACATTTCATTTGGATAAGATTTTTCAAAACGTTGATAGTGAGTAGCTGCAGTACTTGCTTCTCTGGTTATCAGTCCGTTGCGTTTAAATATCTCATTGAAAGTACGTGGGCTCGGTAAATCGGTATAGTTATCGTTACCCATTATCCGATGGAGTTTTACAGCACCTATTGCGGGATATTTCTTTCGGTATTCTACAATTACTTTTTCGATTTCGGGATCTGTTTTATTTGGAAGAGTTTTCGGCGCTTTCTTTAAATCCGTCAAAGACTCTCCTGCTAAATACCGAGCGATCCACTTATCTCCCGTCGGACGGCTTATGCCATACTCCTCGCATAACTTACGCTTGCTTTTTTCGCATGATAAAACTCGTTTTACAAATTCTTCTCGCATAGTTTCCAACCTTTGTTCTTTCCAAGGCATTTTCTCGTCTCCTTCTGACTTTTCATGCCTTTATTTTACATCAAAGTTGTAAACTATGTGTCTTCACATTTTGTAAACTATGTTACCACACTATACACATTGGTCGTCCGCTTCAAAATGTATAAATATACTAAAAGCGGGAGTGCAATGCACTCCCCTACAGCTACAGAATAAATATTCAAAAAGTACACGGGGCGACTTATTTTGGAAGTTATTTCCATAAATGAGCCACCCCTTTTTATTACGCTCTTATTTAATTTCAGTTCAATATAACACTTCAAAGCTTATTTTTGATTGCGTTT
>JAZNAG010000017.1:0-63327 GCA_045586405.1 Acutalibacteraceae bacterium
ACGTTCATATCTGCAATGCTTAGAATATTAAATGAAAATAACATTTCGTACAGTAACGATATAATAAAAATAATAACACCTCTTGGAATAAACGGTACAGCAGAATATTACATAAATACGCTGGGTGTCAATAAATCCAAAGAAGAACTTATAGAATTAATGAAGAACTATATGATGGAGGCGTACCACAATACAATCCCCGCAAAGGAAAATGTTATATCCGTATTAACAGAACTCAAAAACAGAGGGGATAGTTTGAATGTGTTAACGGCAAGCCCACATATTACATTGGATGCCTGCTTGAAACGGCTCGGCATTTACGATTTATTTGATAATGTATGGTCTTGCGACGATTTTAATACAACAAAAGCAAACCCCGATATTTATGTTATGGCAGCAAAAAGGCTTAACAAAAATGTTGAGGACATTTGGTTTCTTGACGACAATTTGGGCGCAGATATGACCGCTAAAACCGCTGGTATGAAGGTTTGCGGTGTTTACGACGATTCCTCAAAAGATTATGCAGAAGAAATAAAATCTATTGCGGATGATTATATATACAATTTCTCCGAACTACTTTCTTTGCAGGTTTCTAAAAAATAACCGCAAGAGGATTTTTGTTTTATATTTATTTCCCTCTTTTGCTGATAGCAGGACAGGCTGCAATTAAATCGAGCAAGTAAGCCTCGAAAAAGTCAGTATTTATGCGGGTTTGCGGGCGTTCTGATTGCCCCGAATATACGCTAAAATACAGCTATTAAACAAGCAATAAGCACCCCGTGTTCAATCGAACACGGGGTGTTTTCTGTATAGTCGTTATTCAAAAGATTTAAATTTGTTTTCTGAAATTACTTGCTGTTTGACCGGTTACTTTTTTAAAGGTTTTACTAAAATAATATATGTCCTCAAATCCACACAAATTTGAAATGTCGCCTATAGATAATTCTTTAGAACACAATAGTTTTTTTGCCAGGCCGATCTTGTAATCAATGATGTATTGATTTGGTGTGGTGTGAAAATTTTGTTTGAAAATATCATTGAATCGCCGCTTTGTAACCCCATATTCTTCTGCCGCTTTGATAATACAGTCCTCTTCCTTAAAATGCAAATTCATATATTCTTTTGCCTTTGAAATCTTCGTATCTTTCGGCAAATATTTTTTGAAATAAATATCTTCAAAGCTACCAAACAGTTTATATAGCTCGCTAAGGCATTTGGCAGTGCATCCGCCAGCATTTATAAATTGATGTTCAATACTGTTCAATATTCGGACAATGGCGCCGGTATCCTTGATTTTTATACAAAAACTCGTTACCGCTATCGGCACATAGGTTGTGAAATGAACCGAGAAGCACAGCCCTTTTTCTGCAACTTCAACTTTGTAATCTTCTTTTTGATTAAAAAAATAGATGCAGTTTTCATCTAGCGTAAACTTATGATCTGCAAAAAAATGTTCAGCATTGCCTGAAAGCTGGATGCCGATAATATGGTCATATCGGTTTTTGGTGGTGAATTTCACGACTTGCGGCGTATAATGCAGAACACCGTTAATATCCTTAACTCTTATATCGGAAAAAATCATAAGCACTCCTCCCACTTTATATCCATTATAACACAGAAAGACAATTTTTCAAGTTCCTTATTTTACAAATTTCCGTATTTTGCATTGTAAGTATTTTCTTTGATAGTTATACTGAACGTAAAGGAGATGATTTTATGAATCATTTGAATTTACGTGAAGAATTAAAGAAATATTATTGGTATGAAGCGGGCACAAAAGCCAAGAACTTTTTTGAAGAATGCACAAAAGTTTTGGATGAAAAAGCAGAGAATCAAATGTCTGCGTATCAAATGAAAGCATATCAGTATAAAACTATTACGAATATGTTTGAGCCTGTGTTATTTTACAATTCGCCTTTTTATTATGAAACAGGAACGATGGCTGCCCATTGTGACGGTGCGCGGGATTTGCGTGGGCATAGTCATGCCGGTGGATGGACTTACCGAAAAAACTCGCATCTTTTTATCGAACAAGATAAAGAACTTTGGGATAGGCGCTGCAAGCAAGCAAAAGAACTGTTTTATCTGATCTGCGGACCGTATAACGACGTGAGTCAGCATTTTGCATTTAATTATCGTCCTGTTTTTGAAATGGGCTTTAAAGGTGTATATGAAAAAGCAATCGAAAATTTAAAAAACGCAGAAACGGAAGAGCAAAAAGAGTTTTTGACGGCTCTATGCGAGGGACTTTTATGTCTCAAAAAAGTAAGCGAAACTTTTGCTCAAAAAGCAAAAACGCTTGCTGAAACTGCCCCCGATGAAGAAGCAAAAAATAATATGCTGAAAATCTATGAGGCGGCAAAACGAACCCCTTGGGAAAAGCCGCAAAACTTTTACGAGGCGCTTAACTGCCTTGCTTTTTGCCGAAAGGTAATGGGTGCATTAGAAGGGATTGGTTTTAACTCCTTTGGGCGAGTAGATCTGGACTTGTATCCTTTTTACAAAAAAGATATTGAAAACGGCGTTTTGAACGAGAAAGAGGCATATGACCTTATATGTAAGTTTTTAATAACTTTTGATATGCACTATGACCATGATATGAAAATGGTGGGATATGCCGACCACGAGCTTGAAAACACCTATGTTTTGGGCGGGTGTGATAAATACGGCAATCCTGTTTATAATGAACTTACCAAAATGTTTCTGTGCGCCACAAGGGAAGAAAAAATTATATTCCCAAAGATTAAGTGCCGTTTTTCAAAGAATTCCCCCAAGGAATATTTAGATGAGATAAACCTTTCTGTAATAAACGGAACAAGTACGGTTTTATATCAGAACGACGATGCGGTAATACCTGCTCTTATTCGCGCCGGAAGAACCATGGATGAAGCCAGAGATTATATCGTTACAGGATGTTGGGGAATTCAGTGCAACGGTGTAGAGAAGTTTGATAGCGGCACATACGTGAACATGTTAAAACCCTTTGAATACTCGCTGCATAACCTTACCGATAAAATGGCAGGGGTAGGTATGCAATTCAAAACTATTGACGATGCCGAAAGTTTTGAAGAGGTTTATCGTATCACTATTGAAAACATTGCAGTCCTCTTTGAAGAAAGAGCGAGAATAACAAAAAAAGGCGGCAATATCTGGAATAAAGTGGACCCTCTGCCGCTGTTTTCTTCAACGCTGGAGAATTGTATAGAGAAAAAAGCAGATTATACTGCAGGAGGGTCGAAGTACAGAGACGACCAATTTATGTGTTTCGGGCTTCCCAATATAGTCGATTCGTTACTCGCTATAAAAGAACTATGCTTTGACAGTAAAGCATATACGCTAAAGCAGTTGTTAACCGCTGTGAGATGCAACTGGGAAGGTTTTGAAAATATGAGAATAGAAGCTCAACGCTGTAAAGGTTGGGGTGACGGCAGCAAAGAATCCTGTGAACTGGCAAACCGCTTTAATAATGACCTTTATGAAATGGCACAAAATTTACCCGGAACATACGGTGGAAAAATACAGTTGGGGCATCTCACTTATACCGAAATTCGTTGGTGGGGAGAAAAAACTCTTGCAACTCCCGACGGCAGAAGAAACGGAGAATATTTTGCGCAAGGACTGACTCCTTCAAGACTTAAAAAAACACCTTACGTTTCAAGTGTTATCAATAGTTTGGCTCAATTAGATGCTTCCACTATGGCAGGAAACAACGTAGTTAATGTGATTCTGCCGTCAGACAAAACAACGCTTGATATTTGTGAGGCGTATTTAAGAACGTTTGCTGATTCAGCACTAATGTCCCTTCAACTTAACTGTGTAACAAAGAAGCAACTTTTAGATGCTCAAATCCACCCCGAAAAATATCCTGATTTAATTGTCAGAGTAACAGGTTTTTCTGCAAAATTCACTTCGCTTTCACCCGAATGGCAGCAGGAAGTGCTAACAAGGAATTTCTATGAATAAAGCAATTATTTTTGATATACATCACTGTTCTACTTCGGACGGTCCCGGAATACGCACCGTCGTATTTTTTAAGGGCTGTAATTTGAGGTGTGCATGGTGTCATAATCCCGAAGGTCAGGAGTTTAAACCGCAAATGATGTTTTATAAGGATAAATGCACAGGTTGCGGTAAGTGTACTGAGGTTTGCCCTACACCAAAAAACTGCACTCTTTGTGGGAAGTGTAGTTTTTACTGCCCCGTTGACGCACGTAAAGTTTGCGGTAAAGAATATACCGTTGATGAAGTTTTCGATGAAATCATAAAAGATAAAGCCTTCTATGAAAATTCGAGCGGCGGTGTTACGTTTTCGGGCGGAGAATGTATGCTTCAGCTTGATTTTCTTGCGGAGATCCTCAAAAAATGTAAAGAAAACAATATACATACCGCAGTTGATACCGCAGGGCATATACCATTTGAAAGTTTTGAAAAGATCTTACCCTATACGGACTTGTTTTTGTATGATATAAAGTGTTTTGATAGTGAAAAACACAAAAAATACGTTGGTGTAGACAACAAACTTATTTTAGAAAACCTCAACAAACTGTTCAAGGCAAAGGCAAAAATATGGATTTGCATTCCTGTAATCGAAGGCATAAACGATTCGGTTGATGAGATGCGAAAAATCAAGAACTTTTTAGATAGTTGCGGCTCTCCCGAAAAGGTAGAGCTTTTGCCGTATCACGCCATGGGAGAGAATAAATATATCGCGATAGGAAAGAAAACGCAGCATTTTAATCCACCTGACAATAAGAAAATGAATGAATTAAAGGCGGTTTTCTGATTGGTGCACTTTGTGCACTGTAATACAGGCTGCTATCAAAGAATCTAAGTAATTAGATTTATAAAGTAAAAAATATCCGCCCGAAGAAATTCGGGCGGATTTCTTATGCAAAGTCCGTTTTATCTATTTACTGTAAAAACTACATATCAGAAACATCAATTCTTGGTACTACAACAAAATCAAGATCCTGAGATTCCAGTTTTTTTCTTTTTTCTTCTTCTTCGCGCAGTCTACGGCGATAGAACTCTGCCTCTTCACGCGCCGCTCTTTCCCTTTCGGCACTTCTTTCGCGTTCGCGAAAATCTGCTAATACATTTTCGAAAATTTCAGTTGCTTTTTCGCAAACATGTTTTGCCTCTTTAGTAGCAAAGCCTTTTTTCTTGTATTCGTGAAGTTTTTTTATGGAACCATCTATATCTGTTATTTTTCCTAAAGAGCCTTTTGCAACAATTTCATAGCATTTGCAGTCTATGTCGTCTAGCTTTGCTCCCGCCTGAGCAAAAGCCAACGCCTTTGCGGCGTCATCTTCTATATAATGATACGCTATCATTCTATTGGCTTCGACAGAGCCTTTTTTTGCAGCCGCCTCAACCAACTCCATATTCGGACTGCTGCCTTTTGTGGCTAACTCGTATAAATCTTTTCCGTCTATGTTTTCTATTGCAGTTTTCTCTATTTCTCCTCTGAGAGCTGCCTTTAGTGCAATTTTTTCTCCACAAAACTCGCAATAACCTTCTGATAATTTTTCGTGAAGCGAAATTTTATTTCCGCAAACGCTGCAAAAGAGAGAAACCATATTGCCTTTGGCGAATTCGGCATTTTCAGCAAAAACTTCCTCAGCGGTTTTTTCGCCGGATGCAATTTGTTTTTCTTGAACCCTGCTTCTTAGAGTATCGGCTAAATCTTCTTGTCTGTCGTCCAGTGTTCTTGCCAGTTCTTTGGCTGCTTTTGCAAATTCTTCAAATCCGTTTGACATAATTTACTTCTCCTCTACAAGTGAGTTTGTATTATCTACTTTTGTTTCTTCCTCTATCACAACATATTCTTTAAGCGTAGGCAATTTTCCGTTTTTAATATTCCAAATTTCAGGATCCCAACCCAAAGTATTTGTTATGAATTTTGTAGCAAGTATATTGCTTTTTCGCATAATTTTTAGTTCGCCGTCAATATTTGCATGGCCTATGTCATTTTCGCTTAAACCGTATGTGTTGTTGAGGGTGATACTGTTTTTAAACGCAGACCATCCGTTTCCTTCAGATACAGAAGAAAGATTATATGTTCCAACATTAAAACAAGAATCTACCAATATGCTGTAATCTCGTGTGCTGGAAGCGGTATTTGCAGCACCGATCAAACCACCGACAACCTCGTATTCATTTGAGTCCTCGCCGCGAGTAACTGTAATTTTTCCGCCAAAATAGCAATTTTTAACTTCGATGTTTGTTTTGTCATCGGGAGTAATTTCTCTGATAAGTCCGCCGATAGCATCGTTGTATTCACAACACATCTGGGTTGCATTTACACTGCTATAACAATTTTCGAGTTTTCCTTCTTTAATACTGCCGATAAACGCCGACACATTTTGTCCGCCCTTTACGGTTCCGGTTGCAAAACACCTTTCAATACTTGCGTTTTTACCGTTTATATTATCGACGAATCCGTTAACTGTTCCTTTGCCATCAATTTTTCCAGAAAAACTGCAACCTATTATAGCTGAGTTATTTATTGCGGCAAAACCGTCACCGCCACGGGTTTTAACGTCAACATTATTTACTGAACTTGCGATTATTTCTCCTTTGTTTTTATAACACATACCGACAAAGTCGTCGTACACGCCTGAAATTTCACTAACAGCACAAGAAATAATTTTGCCTTGATTTGTATCTACAAGGCCTGTAAAATCTTTTTCGGCTTCAAGGACTATGTTTGACAAAGAAATATTTTTAAGCGTTCCTTTGTTTTTACTTATTAAATTAAAATCTTCATCAGAGGACAGAGAAACGAATTTTATATCGGTAATTTCACCGCCGTTGCTTTTAATAAAACCGTCTTCGGAAATTTTTAAATTAGAAATAGTGTGTTCGTTTCCTAAAAGTTTGCCTTTGAATGTGGAAATGTCAGCAATTTCTGTATCGGTTAAATCCAAATCGGTTTCCAAAGAGAATGTTCCGCGAGGGGCATTTTTAATATATGCCAAATCTTCAGCTGACTGAATCTTAATCTCACCTATGTTAACAGGATATTTGACATACGAATAAATCAATGTTCCTACAGAAAGGGGAAGAATGATTACGGACAAAATACTTACAATGCTTGTAATTATTCGAAAATATATCGGCATCTTAAACTTTTTAGGGCTATATGAACTTATTGCTAATGCCGACGGAATTTGAATAATAGAAATTACTAAGAACGCCGCAAGGGCTAAAAGATAAACATATATAAGCGGGTGTTTTATGAGGTTTATAATAGATTCGAAAGAATATTTTATAAAAAGACCGACAGGAATTGACATTGCTAAAACAAGCACAGATAAAACTGAAAGGATTATACCTTTTTTGTGAGCTTCGTCACTTCCTTGTTTGTTGTCAATGTCCTCCTTTTCTTTTATATCCTTTATTCTTTGCTCTATTGCATCAAGGCTTTTTTGCCTATCCTTTGAAAGAGCGTCCTTATAATCAGCCCACTTTTTAGAAAACTCGGCGTTTTTCTCATCGGTGGAATATTTTATAGCTTTTTCAGCATAAGGAGTCATTTCATCAAGTATGCTGTTATACTCTCTTTCAAGGTGATTTTTACTGTCTTTTTGCTTTGTTAAAATTTTATCTACATCTTCATCGCTATACTGTTCTTTTGTCTTCTCCATAAAAGCAGAAAAAGCAGAGTCCTTTATGTATGAAACGGGTAACCTGGTTAAATTATCAGTAAACACTAAAACATATTGCCAATAGAATTTTCCGACTTCGGGATAAAGGCCTATAATGTAATCTATTTCCTCTTTTAATAACTTGTCTTTTACAATTTCTGCTTCAAAATACGCTTTCTTGTCTGCAGCATAAATTTCTTTGTTTTCGCACTCGGCTGCACAAGAATAACAGTAGTTTATCTTTTTGTAGATATTTAAGGTGCCGTTTGTTAAAGCCAGCGTTTTGGCAAGAAAAGCAAATCTGTCTGCTACGGTAGAAGGCTTTCCGTCAAGCCCTATGTCTGCTGCCTTTTCTGCAGAAAATGCGGCAGACAACGGATTTGCCCACAATAAAAGTTCACTTTCACTAACTTTGTAGGGCGATTTTGAAATTTTATTCAGACGCACTTCCATAGCATCGGAGTATTCTTTTTTAACGATATCTTTCAATGAGTTTAAGATATCAGCACCGTAGCCCAGTTCTTCATATTTGGCATATAAAGAAATCATAAATTTCGGGAAATTATCGTCTGTTTTAGAGATGCTTAAAATAGTTTTGTTGTCTTCTGTAAATAGTTTATTTTCACTATTTGCAGCAGAATAGTGATTTTCCCATTTTTTTGCAAGAAAACTATTGCCCTCAAGGGCGTTTATAACTGTTTTCTTATGACAGGCAAGCAATACAAGTTTCTCTATTTCTCTGTATTCATTTTGCAGTTCTTCGGTTGCATTATTTATTGCATATCTGAAGTTGTTATTATTGCTGATGGGAACAGCAAGTCTTAAGTAGAGCTCTTTAGATTCTTTACATTGATATTCGCATAAAAGCAAACCCCAGTAAGCCTGGGCGGAATTAGGATTTATATCCAGTACACGATTAAAATACAATGCAGCCGTTTTAAATTCGCTTTCCTTTAAAAAGAAATATCCTCTTTGAAGCAAACTTTCACTACTTGGAACAGAATTTTGGCTCATTTTTAAAACCACCTTTTCAAGTTATATTTTATTTTGGCAAACAAAGATTTTTTGTAAAGGTAACTTGTGCTTCCGTCATAAACTTAGTTTACTCAATTAAAGTATAGCATAATAAAGAGGTAAAGTAAACCACAAAAGTATAGTGTAGTGCCGGCTTGCTTTTGTACGGCAGATATGATAGTATGTAAATTGAATTTTAGAGAACGGTGGTGCGGTATGACAGAAGTTATTGCGCAAATAATAGGGTTTACGGCAGTAGGACTGTATCTTTTAAGCTATCAGCTTAAAAAAAGAACTCATATTGTATGGGCCACCTTTGTTTCTAACGTTTTATATGTACTTCAGTATTTTTTGCTGGGCGCTTTTTCAGGCGCTGTTATGGATATTTTTTCCACCGTGTCCTCGTTTTTGGCGGCAAAGAAAAATCAACCGGATATTAAAAAGTACGCTAAATTGATAGTTACAGCAAGTGTGGTTATAATTGTGGTAATAGGTCTTGTTATAGCCGTAAGCAGACGCGATTTTATAGAGCTTTTGCCTATTGGCGGCACCGTTTTTCAGGTTATAGGCCTCTGGTGTGATAACGAACAGACTATTCGAAAATTCGGACTGATAAGCGTACCGCTTTGGCTGATATATAACTTTATCTGCAGAGCGTATGGAGCTGCTATAGGCTCAATATTTGTAATCGTTTCCATTATTATTTCTTTGGTGCGATACAGAAAAGATAAAAGAAAAAACACCGACGAGTAAGTCGGTGTTCTTTTTTTAGAATAATTCTTTTACCGTAGGGTAGATTTTTTTGAATTTCTGATAATTCTTTTCGTATTTTGCTACAAGGTCCGGCTGCGGTTTAACTGTGTCTACAACCTTTACTATTTTCTTTGTGGCTGTTTCTACGTCTTTATATTCACCGCAACCTACAGCCGCAAGTATAGCGCCGCCGAGAGCAGGGCCCTGCTCATTTTCAATAACGTCAATTTCTACATTCAGTACGTTTGCGATGATGGTTTTCCAAAGCTCACTTTTTGCACCGCCGCCGCAAATGTTAGAACGCTCAATTTTAATTCCCAGTTTCTTAGCAACCTCAAAGGAATCTCTCAGAGCAAAGGCTACGCCCTCAAGCACTGCAAGAGTCATATCAGAATGCTTTGTGTCCATTGACATACCGATAAACATTGCACGGGCAAGGGGGTTGTTATGAGGTGAGCGTTCGCCCATAAGATAGGGAAGATAGAATACCTTGTTGTTGCCAAGCTCTTTTATTTCGCTTTGCTCTGCGGCGTAATCGTTACAGTTTAAAATATTTGAACACCACCACTGATTACAGGAAGCGGCGCTGAGCATACAGCCCATAAGGTGATACTTTCCATTAGCGTGGGCAAATGAATGAAGAGCGTTAAATTCGTCAACGCAGAAGTTGTCACTTGAAATAAATATTGTTCCCGAGGTGCCGAGAGAAATATTGCAAGAGCCGTCCTTTACTGTTCCGGTGCCTATAGCAGCTGCGGCATTATCACCTGCACCTGCTATTACCTTAACATTGTCCTTTAGACCTAACTTTTCTGCAATTTCGCTTTTAAGTGTGCCTATTACCTCATAGCTTTCGCAAATGCGGGGAAGCTGTGACTCTTTAACAGAACAAATTTCAAGCATTTCATTTGACCAGTATCTGTTTTTAACATCCATTAAAAGCATACCTGAAGCGTCAGATACATCGGTACAAAACGCGCCCGACAGCATATAAGCAAGATAGTCTTTTGGAAGCATAATTTTACTTATTTTGCTGAAGTTTTCAGGCTCATTTTTCGCCATCCATAAAATTTTCGGTGCGGTAAAGCCTGCAAAAGCAATATTAGCGGTGTACTCTGAAAGTCTTTTTTTACCGATAACCGTATTTAGATACTCGGTTTCCTCTGTGCTTCTGCCGTCATTCCATAAAATAGCAGGACGAATAACCTTGTCGTCTTTGTCAAGGGTAACAAGTCCGTGCATCTGACCGCCAAAGCTTATACCTGCAACTTTGTCTTTTTCGCAAGACTCGATAAGCTCTTTAAGTCCCTCAATAGTTTTATCAAACCAGTCGCAAGGATTTTGCTCTGACCAGCCGTCATGAGGAAAGTAAAGGGGGTATTCCTTTGAAACGATTTTTTTAATTTCACCTGCTTCATTCATAAGAAGAAGCTTAACGGCAGATGTGCCAAGATCAACACCTATATATAGCATAAAAAATCTCCTCTTTTAAACCTTAATAATAGCCTTGATTAAGTCGGTTTTGTTGTTAACTACCTCAGTAAAGGCTTTCTGAATATTCTCAAGCTCATATTCGTGGGTTACAATACCCTTAATATCAATTATACCCGAAGCAACGGCTTCAATAGCTTTGGGGTAAATGTTTCTATAGCGGAACACAGATTTTATTTCTGCCTCTTTGTCCATTATCTGTGCGAAATTATAATTTATTTCCTCGGTAGCGGCAAGACCTACAAGTACAATTGTGCCGCCGCGGCTTACAATATGAGCTGTCTGGGCAATAGTATGGGCAGAGCCTGCGGTTTCAATAACCTTAACAGCACCCTTATTATCGGTCAGCTTTTTGATTTCGCTTATAACATCAGCGTCCTTGCCGTTTATAACATAGTCAGCGCCAAGCTCTTTAGCTTTTTCAAGCCTTGCATCAACAAGGTCGGTAACGATAATTTTACCTGCGCCACGTGATTTACAGGCAAGAAGAGTAACAAGACCGATACAGCCCGAGCCCAAAATAACAACGGTGTCGCCAACGCTGACGTTACCCTGAGCTGCGGCGTGAAAGCCGACAGCCAAAGGCTCAATTAAAGCGCCTTCTTTTGTCGAAACATGTTCGGGCAGTTTAAAGCACATATTCTCAGGGAATTCAATAAATTCTTCATAACAACCTTGTACCGGCGGGGTAGCGAGGAAAACAACGTCGGGGCAGAGATTATAGCGACCTGTTTTGCAGAATTCGCACTTACCGCAGGTAATACCCGGCTCAAGCGCTACCTTGTCACCAACCTTAAGGGTGGACACACCTTTTCCTGTCTTTACAACTGTACCTGCACATTCGTGACCTAACATAAAATCTTCGTTAAGGTCTACCTTAAAGGGACCGCAAGCGCCGTGATGGAAATAATGAACGTCAGAACCGCAAATGCCTACATATTCAAGCTTTACAAGAACCGATTTATCGTCGATGTTTTCGGGAACGGGAATTTCTTTTATTACAATGTTATCAAGCCCGTTCATAAATGCAGCTTTTTGAGTTTTCATAAAATATCACTTCCTTTGTGAAAAAGTTTGAAAATGTTTGAAAAACATTTTTTATTATGCTATAATCATTATATATTATATGAGATATACATCGCAATAAGCGGTGGGAAAAATGAAACTTTTTCAAACTTTGTCATTGAGGTGATATATATGATTCTTTATCAGCGCCAAGAGGAAATTTTAAATTATTTGAATAAAGTTAAATGGGCTACCGTTAAGGAACTGGCAAGTACGGTTTTTACAAGCGAATCTTCGGTGCGCCGAGATATAAAAGCCCTTGAACAAAAGGGCTATGTAAAGCAGATTTACGGCGGTGTAACTCTGCCTTATGAAAATACCGTTGTGCCAATGGCGATCAGAGATACCTTCAATTCTTCGGTGAAGGATAAACTTGCTGAAGAAGCGGCAAAGTATATTTTTGACGGCGCCACCATTCTTATGGATAATTCATCAACCGTCAGACGTATTATGAAGTATGCAGAGAATTTTAAAATGCTTAAAATTATAACAAACAGTCAGCGCATAATAAACGAATGCAACAGCGAGAATATAGAGCTTTACTGTACCGGCGGTAAGTTTGTAAAACAAAACAACGTTTTTGTAGGCAGTACCGCAGAAAATTACATTAAAAATATTTATGCCGATATTTTGTTTTTCTCAAGTCAGGCTGTATCTGACGAGGGTGAAATAAGTGACGTTTGTGAGGAAGAAACTAATATAAGACGTGCTATGCTTTCCCGTGCGGCTAAGAAAATTTTTGTTTGCGATTCTTCAAAAATCGGCCTTAAAAAAACCTTTACTCTTTGCACTAAGGACGATGTAGATATGATTATTTGCGATAGTAAAATGCCCTTTGAGGTATAGAAAAACTCCCAACATGAGTTGGGAGTTTTTATTTAGAAATTAAGTCGTCGGTTTATTTCCTTTGCGGCACAAAGCAGAGCTTTAACAAAAGTATCGTGGTTTTTAACACTTGACGGGTTGTTTGCATTTACGGCTAAACCGAGAGCACCGAAAAATTCCTTGCCAACAAAAAGCGGTGCGGCATAACCTATGGCGGTTTTTGAAGTTTTATAGCAAACGTATTTTGCTTCTTTTATTAAAGAAAGTTCTTTTATAAAATCTTCTTTTGAGTTGAATTCTTGCCACTGCTCTTTGGTAGGGAGTCCGTTTTTATCGATAAAATCATATAATTCGTAGGGGGAAAGGTGAGCACATATAAGTCGTCCCGTAGCCGAATTGTAGGAATCTCCCGCTAAAATTGTGTCCCCTGAATTCATAAGTTTGAAATTTCCCGTAGCATAGTCAATAACGTATCGGGTACCGCCTTTAATTTGTGCTATAAGAGGAGTTTCACCTGTTTTATCTCTAAGCCATAAAAGCACGGGACGGCATATTTCAATTTCGCTTTTATTATATCGGCCGGAACGCGCAAGGTAAAAACAACCTGCGCCAAGGCGGTATTTTGCATATTTAGTCCGTTCAACCATTGAATCAAATATAAGAGTATCAAGCATTTGTACGCAGGTGCTTTTGCTTATTCCCGTATTTTTTGCGATAGTATCAAGACTTACACTTTCGGGGCAGTAAAGATAGAATAAGATAAGAAAGGAACGTTAAAAAATGCCTATGTTAAACCCGCCGCTTTTCAGCAGCAAGGTAATTACTAAACTCGAAAAACCCATATTAACCTATAAAGATATACCTTACGAGGCATCACTAATATTTAATGCAGGCGTAATTAAATATCAGGGCAAATATGTAATGGTATTTAGAAACGATTATGGTAGTATGGAAGAGGAGTTCAATAAAACAAAGTGCCTTCACGGAACAAGTGTCGGTGTTGCTTTCAGCGATAACGGTATAGATAACTGGAAAGTAAGCGACACAAAATTGTTTGATTATCCTCATTTTTTCAATAATGGTCTTGAAATTTATCGTTATAGCGACCCTCGTCTTACGGTTATTGATGGCAAGGTGTATATATGCGTTGCTCTTGATACAAGGCACGGTATTCACGGTTGTATCGGTGAGGTAAGCGAAAATTTTGATAAAGTAAATATTTTGAGTACGTCAGTACCCGATAATAGAAATATGGTGCTTTTTCCCGAAAAAATAGGCGGCTATTATTGCCGACTTGAGCGTCCTATGCCCGTATACAGCAGAGGAAAAGACAGGTTTGATATGTGGCTTTCAAAGTCACCTGACCTGAAATTCTGGGGAGAAAGCAAACTTGTGATGGGTGTAGAGGACGTACCTTTTGCTAATGATAAAATCGGACCTGCTGCGCCGCCTATAAAAACCGAAAAGGGTTGGCTTACGACATTCCATACAGTAGACGTAGATGCCTCGCGCGGTAAAAACGGTTGGGAAACAAAATGGCAAAAGCGCTACTGCGCGGGTATTGCATTACTTGACCTTCAAGACCCGTCTAAAGTTATAGGTATGTATAAAGAGCCCCTTATAGCGCCCGAACTTCCTTTTGAGGTTGACGAGGGCTTCCGCCAAAATGTTATTTTTCCCGGTGGAATGATTTTAGAGGACGACGGACAGGTTAAAATTTATTACGGAGCAAGTGATACTGTTGAGTGTCTTGCTACGGCTAACGTGGACGACCTTATAAAACTTTGCCTTGAATAGAAAAAACACCGCAGGTACCTGCGGTGTTTTTATGTTTTTAAAGGAAAATTGTCGTAATTTGGCATTGCTGATAAAATATAGAGATTTTTTGTATAAAATTTATAATCTTTATGAAAAAAATACCATATTATTGATTAAATATTCACTAAAATCACTTGAAATTGTGCTATTTATTTGATATTATAATAACATATATAGCTATGTATAGCGATATTTTTGAATGGTAGGGAAGTGAGTATAAGGTGAGCTTAAATGACAATAAGTTTTACAGCGAAATTATTTATAACGCTTATGAATATTTCGGTTCTTTTTACAGTGAAGAGGAAACTCTTTTCAGAGTATGGGCACCCAATGCTGATACAGTATCGGTTGTTGGCGACTTTAACGGCTGGAACGGTTATGCTGATATTATGCAAAAAACTGATACAGGCAGTTTTGAACTTAAAATAAAGGGTATTAAAATTTATGATAACTATAAATACGCCATAACAAAGGGTGATACTACAGTACTTAAAGCCGATCCTTATGCCCATCATTTTGAAACCCCGCCGGGGACCTGTTCTAAAGTTTATTCTGATGAATATGAATGGAAAGACGAGAAGTGGCAAAAAGAGGTTAAAAATAAAAATGTATATGAGTCGCCCGTTAATATTTACGAGGTGCATCTGGGCTCTTGGGAAAGAAATGAAGACGGAACTTTACTGTCGTATACTCGGGTAGCAGAAAAACTGTCAAGATATGTGAAAGAAATGGGTTATACTCATATAGAGCTTATGCCCATAACCGAATATCCTTTTGACGGTTCTTGGGGTTATCAGGTAAGCGGATATTATGCGCCAACCTCACGATACGGCACACCTGAAGACTTTAAAAAGTTTATAGATATTATGCACGGGGCGGGAATCGGCGTTATACTTGACTGGGTTCCTGCTCATTTCCCGAAAGACGACCCCTTTTTATACCGTTTTGATACTACACCCCTTTATGAATACTCAGATGAGCGAAAAGGACTTCACAAGGAATGGGGAACTGCGGTATTTGATTTCGGTAAGGTAGAGGTTATGAACTTCCTTATAGGCAGCGCCTGTCACTTTTTAAAGGATTATCATATAGACGGACTGAGAGTAGATGCAGTTGCATCTATGCTGTATCTTGATTACGGCAGAAATGACGGAGAATGGTTAGCCAATTCTTACGGCGGCAGAGAGCATCTCGAAGCGGTTGAGTTTTTGCGCAGACTGAATGAAGCGACATTTTATACAAACCCCTCAGTACTTATGGTAGCCGAGGAGTCAACGGCGTGGCCTATGGTTACAAAACCGGCAAGCGACGGTGGTCTTGGCTTTAACTTTAAGTGGAATATGGGCTGGATGAATGACATACTGAGATATACTTCTCTCGACCCACTTTTCAGGAAACACCACCACGACAGCCTTACTTTTTCCTTGTTTTATGCTTTCAGTGAAAACTTTATATTGCCCATATCTCACGATGAAGTTGTTCACGGCAAGTGTTCTATGATAAATAAAATGCCGGGCGACTACGATATGAAATTTGCAGGACTTCGGGCATTTTACGCCTATATGATGGCGCATCCGGGCAAAAAGCATTTGTTTATGGGACAGGAATTCGCTCAGTTTATAGAATGGGATTATAAAAAACGACTTGACTGGTTCTTAACTGATTATGACGCTCATAAAAATATGCAACAGTACTGCAAAAGCCTTAATAATTTTTACCTAGAAAACCCGCCGCTTTACGAGGTCGATTTTTCTTGGGAAGGCTTTAACTGGATATCTAATGATGATTATAATCAGAGCGTAATATCATTCAGAAGAATAGCCAAGGATAAAAGTGAAATAATAGTTGTCTGCAATTTTGTTCCGGTAGAGCGTACAGATTACCGTATAGGTGTTGCTGGTCAGGGTAGCTATAAAACAGTATTTTGTTCTGATTTTAAAGAATTCGGCGGAAATACCGAAAAAAGAAGAACCTCTGTTAAAAGTGAAAATATAGAAATGCACGGGTACGATAACAGCATTTCTCTTACCCTTCCACCTTTAAGCGTAACCTTTTTAAAAAGAAACAGCAGAAAGTCAAAGGCGTCAAACTAAAATTTATCTGGAGTGAGAGTTTTGAAAAAGAATGAATGTGTAGCAATGCTTCTTGCAGGCGGTCAGGGAAGCCGACTTGGTGTACTGACTCAAAAAATTGCAAAGCCTGCCGTACCTTATGGCGGAAAGTACAGAATTATTGACTTTCCTCTTTCAAACTGTGTTAATTCGGGTATAGAAACTGTAGGTATACTTACCCAATACCAGCCTCTTGAACTTAACGGTTATATCGGAAGCGGTAAGCCCTGGGACCTTGACAGAAACGACGGCGGTGTGCATATTTTACCGCCTTATCAGAAAAGCAAGGGCGGTGACTGGTATAAGGGAACTGCTAACGCTATTTATCAGAATATTCATTTTATAGAAAAGTACAACCCTGAGTATGTCATTGTACTTTCGGGTGACCACATTTATAAAATGGACTATTCAAAAATGATAAAGTTCCATAAAAAGAGTGGTGCCGACTGTACCATTGCCGTTATGGAGGTGCCCATGGAAGAAGCCTCACGCTTCGGCATTATGAATGCTTATGAAGACGGCACTATATACGAATTTGAAGAAAAACCTGCCAATCCTAAAAGTAATCTCGCTTCAATGGGTATTTATGTTTTTACTTGGGATAAAATGAGAGAATATCTCATTATGGATGAGAAGAACAAAAACTCCAGCAAAGACTTTGGTAAAGACGTTATTCCGCTGATGCTGAATAGCGGTGAAAAAATGATGGCGTACCGCTTTGACGGATACTGGAAAGACGTTGGTACCGTTGAGTCGCTGTGGGATGCTAATCTTGACCTTTTAAATCCTAATCTTGACCTGAAGCTCGACAGCAACGACTGGAAAATATATTCCCGTACCGGTTGGCTTCCGCCTCAGTATATAAGTAAAACCGCAAGTGTAGAAAATTCTCTTATCAGTGACGGCTGTGAGGTTGGAGGAAATCTTGATTATTCGGTGCTTTTTGAAAATGTTACGGTAGAAGAGGGCGCAACGGTAGAGTATTCCCTTGTTATGCCGGGCGCCGTAATTAAAAAGGGCGCTCACGTGCAGTACGCTATAATCGCAGAAAACGTAAAGGTTGGCGAGGGGGCTACTATAGGTCAAAATCCTCAAGACCTTGAAAACCGTGACGATTGGGGAATTGCCGTTGTGGGCGCAGGCGTAAAGGTCGGCAAAAATGCCACCATAAAGGCTAAATCTATGATAAGCAAAAACGTAAAGGAGGGTGAAGTGCTATGAGAACAAACAATTTGCTGGGTATAATTTTTGCAAATGTTAATGACAGCTTTTTACCCGAGCTTACCGAAAAGCGTTCTATGGCGTCCCTTCCTGTCGCAGGACGATACAGACTAATTGACTTCTCTCTTTCTTCGCTTTCAAATGCAGGTGTAAGTCAGGTAGGTATTATAACAAAAGAAAACTATCGCTCTTTACTTGACCATATCGGTAACGGCAAAGAATGGGACATTGACAGAAAATCGGGCGGTCTTTTCATTCTTCCCCCCTTTGTGTCGGGCAGAACAGACTCAGGTATTTATAAAACTCATCTTGAGGCTCTTACAGGTGTACTGCCTTTCTTAACCCGTGCAAAGCAAGATTATGTTGTTATATGCGACAGCGATGTTCTTACCAATATAGATATTGCCGAAATGTTCAAACAGCATATTGAAAGCGGTGCTGATTTCACTATTGCGTATAAGAACGGTAAAATACCGAGACAGCACGAAAAAACAATGGTGTTCACCTTAAATGATGAAAAACGTGTAGAAAAAATAGATTATATAAAGGAAAGGGCATATACTAACCTTAGTCTTGACGTAATAATTATGGGAAGACAGTTTCTTGTTGATATCATAAACAAGGCTCAAATTGAAGGTAAAAGCAGTCTTTCTAAAGAAATTATTGCACCAAACCTTGACAAGTATAAGGTAATGGGCTATGAAGTAACCTCCTTTGCTGAGGTTATGGACGGAATGAAGAGTTATTTTGACCTTAATATGAAAATGCTTGACAGCAAGGTAAGAAAACAGCTTTTTAGCAGAGAATGCCCCGTATACACGAAAACCCACGACAGTATGCCTGCAAAATACTGTATAGGCAGTAATGTTGTAAACTGCCTTATAGCCGACGGATGTGTTATTGAGGGTGAGGTTAAAAACTGTATACTTTTCAGAAATGTGCAGATTAAAAAAGGCGCTGTGGTTGAAAATTCTATAATAATGCAGAATGCCGTTATAGACGAAAATGCGCGTGTTTCTTACGCTGTTATGGATAAGCAATCTATTGTCAGCCAAAACCAAAAGGTAGAAGGAAACGTTAAAAAGATAGCCGTTATTAAAAAAGGAGAAAAAATATGAAAATTCTATATGCCGCCAGTGAAGCATATCCCTTTGCTATGTCAGGTGGACTCGCCGATGTAGCAGGCGCGCTTCCAAAAGCACTTCGCAGAAGACTTGTAGGCTGCAGAGTGGTAATGCCCCTTTATGACAGTGTGCCCGAAAGTCTTCGTGCCAATATGAATTTCGTAACAAGTATTACCGTGCCTGTTGCCTGGCGCAGACAGTATTGCGGTATATTCGAGGCAAAGGCAGACGGCGTAATATATTATCTTCTTGATAATCAGTATTACTTTAAAAGAGACGGTCTTTACGGCTTTTATGACGATGCAGAGCGATTTGCTTTCTTCTCCCGCGCTGTGCTTGAAATGATACAGTATATCGACTATAAACCCGATATAATTCACTGTAACGACTGGCAGACTGCTCTTATCCCCGTCTTTCTTAACGCTCTTTACAGAGAAAATGAGGTTCATAAAAACATTCATACTGTATTTACCATTCATAATATTCAGTATCAGGGTAAGTACGGTTATGAGCTTATCGGTGATGTTTTAGGTCTTCCCGAAGGTTATTCGCGTGTTGTTGAGTACGATAACTGCGTCAACTTTATGAAGGGCGGTATACAGGAAGCAGACAGAGTTACCACCGTATCGCCCACCTATGCAAAGGAAATTCTTGATCCTTATTATTCTCACGGTCTTGACGGAATTTTAAAAGATTTATCAGACAAAGTGTCGGGTATAGTAAACGGTATTGATACAGAGGTTTATAACCCCGAAACCGATGAAAATATTTTTGCAAATTTCAGCGCAGAAGAAATGGATAAAAAGGTGCTTAATAAAACAGAGCTTCAGAAAGAGCTGTCGCTTCCTGTCAGAGAAGACGTACCGGTTATAGGTATTGTTACCCGTCTTGTTAAGCATAAAGGGCTTGACCTTGTAAAGCACGTTTTTGAAGATATCTTAAAGGCTGATGTTCAGTTTATGATACTTGGCTCAGGCGAGTGGGAGTTTGAATCTTTCTTTAATGAAATGGCTCAGAAATATCCCCAAAAGGTTGCCTTTAAAATGGGCTTTATACCTGCACTGGCTCGAAAAATTTATGCAGGTGCCGATATTTTCCTTATGCCAAGCCAGAGTGAGCCCTGCGGCCTTGCTCAGATGGTGGCGCTTCGTTACGGAACCATTCCCATTGTCAGAGAAACGGGCGGCCTTGCCGATACAATAAAGGACAGCGGAGATAACGAGGGCAACGGCTTTACCTTTAAGAGCTATAATGCCCACGATATGCTGGAGACTGTATGGCGTGCACTTCAGGGTTACTCCAATAAACAAGGCTTTGCTACCCTTAAAAAACGCGCTATGGAGTGTGATAACAGTTGGGGTAAATCGGCAGGGGAGTATATAAAGCTCTATAAACAAATACTTGGCAAATAAGCCAATGTGTGATATAATGCGGACGGTGATATTCACCGTCCTTTTTACATATTGTATATTAAAAGAAGGGTGTTTTGTTATGGGAATAATTATTGTTGCAATAATTTTCGGTATAATCGAAGGAATTACCGAATGGTTGCCCGTAAGCAGTACGGGACATTTAATATTATTTGAAGAAATACTGCCCCAGTATGTCTCTAAAGACGTATGGGATATGTTTTTGGTTATTATTCAGCTGGGCGCTATTTTAGCTTCGGTTATTCTGTTTTGGAACAAAATATGGCCGTTTCAGATGCCAAGCAAAGAAAAAAGCAAAAGCATTATAAAAAAGGATAGCTTTGTACTTTGGTTTAAGGTTGTAATAGCCACCATACCGGGCGTTGTTTTTGTACTGCTGGGGCTTGATGAAATATGCGATAAATATTTTTATAATTCAACAGGCGTTGCTATAGCCTTAATTGCTTTCGGTATCTTCTTTATACTGATTGAGAGATATAATAAAAAGAGAATTCCAAAATTTGAAGGTCTTGGGGATATAACCTATACTATTGCTCTTTATATAGGTCTGTTTCAGCTTTTAGCTGCCGCCTTCCCCGGCACCAGCCGTTCAGGCGCAACAATTCTGGGCGCACTGCTGCTTGGTGTATCACGTGTTGCGGCTTCAGAGTTCACCTTTATTCTGGCTATCCCCGCCATGCTTGGCGCCAGTGCCCTTAAAATACTTGACTTTATGGAAAAGGGTATAGCCTTGCAAAATAACGATATTATATTTTTAAGTGTTGGTACCGTTTGCGCATTCATAGTATCGGTACTTGCAATTAAGTTCCTTATGGGCTATATTAAAAAGCATAATTTTGAGGTATTCGGCTATTACCGTATAATAATAGGTATTATAGTTATTCTGTATTTTGCTTTGTTAAAATAATGGTTGACATATCTTAAAAACTGTAATAGAATATTAAAAACAAAACCGATGAGTAAGAAGAGTAATTTATCTTAAAACTTTCAGAGAGCCGTGAAGGGTGGAAAACGGCAGTGAAGAGGTAAATGAATGGGCTTACGAGGGCGACCTGAATATTAAAGTAGGGAAGACGGATGCCGACCGTTACAGCGGATAGCATATTTTTGTATGTGAAGTGTGCCGAAAGGCAAAGTCGGGTGGTACCGCGGATTTATTTATTCGTCCCGAGTCTGTTTATCAGACTCGGGTTTTATTTTTTTTAGTCAGGAATGATTTTATGTTTAATTTGCCTTTTCGATGGCGACCTTTCACTTGATTTTTTCTAAAAATATGATATATTACTATTATCGGAGGAAAGTAAATTATGATTTATAACGGAATTGATTTTGATACCTATTTAAAAAATTATCCTGATGCCGACGGATATTTCGGCAGATACGGCGGTGCCTATGTAAACGATGAACTTAAAAAGGCTATGAATGAAATTACAGAGGCATATTTTACAATTTGCAAATCCAGAAAGTTTATTGACGAACTGAGAAGAATAAGAAAAGAATTTCAGGGCAGACCTACCCCTATTTCTCACCTTGAACGCTTATCTAACAGTCTTGGTAATGTTCAGCTTTATGTAAAAAGAGAAGACTTAAACCATACCGGCGCTCATAAACTTAATCACTGTATGGGGGAGGCTCTTCTTGCTAAGTATATGGGCAAGAAAAAGCTTATTGCCGAAACGGGTGCCGGTCAGCACGGCGTTGCTATTGCTCCCGCCGCCGCTTATTTCGGTCTTGAGTGCGATGTTTATATGGGTAGCGTTGATATTAAAAAACAGGCTCCCAATGTTGCAAGAATGAAAATTCTCGGCGCAAACGTTGTTGAGGTAACTCATGGCCTTGCTACCTTGAAAGAGGCGGTTGACGCAGCTTTCGAAGCCTATGCAAAAGACTATGAGAACAGTATTTACTGTATCGGCAGTGTTGTTGGTCCTCATCCTTTTCCAATGATGGTAAGAGATTTCCAGAGTGTTGTAGGTATTGAGGCAAGAGAACAGTTTGTAGAGATGACAGGCGAACTTCCCGATGCGGTTGTTGCCTGTGTAGGCGGCGGCTCAAACTCTGCAGGTTTCTTTGCAGGTTTCCTTAACGATCCCGTTGATATTTACGGTGTTGAGCCTCTTGGCAGAGGAACAAAAATGGGTGACCACGCCGCTTCTCTTCAGTACGGTACTGAAGGTGTTATGCACGGCTTTAACAGTATAATGCTGAAGGATGAAAAAGGTGATCCCGCTCCCGTATATTCTGTTGCAAGCGGTCTTGATTATCCCTCCAGCGGCCCTGAACATGCATTCCTGCATACTCTCGGCAGAGTAAAATATGATGTTATCGGTGACGATGATACTATCGACGCATTCTTTACTCTTTCCCGTCTTGAAGGCATAATCCCTGCAATAGAAAGTTCTCACGCTGTGGCTTACGGTATGAAGCTGGCAAGAGAAATGAAAAAGGGCAGCGTTCTTATCAACCTCTCAGGCAGAGGCGATAAGGATATGGACTATATAATTGAAAATTACGGAATAAGATAAAAAATCAAAAGGGAGACACTTTATAAGAAGTTGTCTCCCTCACTTTTTATGAAATATTTATAACCTTCTTACCTTTTCTTTCGGCAAGAGCCTTAAATTCAGCTGCACCTCCGGTAATATGAGTCATATAAGTAATCACTATATCTGATTTGTCAATCATTAATTTGTTTCTTTCGATAATTCGTACTCTGTGCGGTTTTGAATTTAGTTCGTCGAAATAAATACTGTCAGAGAAGTCTTTATTGTTCGGCTTTGTAGGGATATACGCAAGTACAACGTAATAATTTATTTCGTGTGTTTTCTTAATTTCTTTAAGTAGATTTCTTGCCATTTGGTCAAATGAACCATTGTTTCCTACATAAAAAATATTTGTGTTGCTGTTTTCAATTAAATCTATTAAGATTTTCCTTAAAGGCTCTTTAACTGTTGCAGGTGTGTCTCTATGACCGAAGAAAGTACAGACCATAATTACCTCCTAAATATGCCCAATATTAGAGCATTTTATATGACCATTATATCGAGCATAATAAAAATATGCAAGATATTTTGGAGGCATATTATGATTACTTATACACCTTTATGGGAAACATTGAAGAAAAAAGGAATGTCTACCTATACTTTAAGGGTTAAATTTAATATAAGCGGAAGTACAGTTCAGCGTTTGCGCAGAAATATGTCGATTTCAACAAACACGCTGGATGACCTTTGCGAACTGTTAGAATGTTCTGTATCGGATATCGTTGAGCATATACCGAAGAACAAGCAAAAGTGAATTATAAAAAAAGAGCAACGGAAGTTGCTCTTTTTTTATATTTCACCAATAAGGATATTTTTTTCTTTTTGTATGATTTTTGTATCAATAAGCATACCCGATATATCTTTATCAGATTTCACCTTAACCTGACAGTAGTTTTTGGTAAAGCCGTGAAAATATCCGTCTTTGTCTTTTGTTTCAAAAAGTACGTCATAGGTTTTTCCGATATGCTTTTCTAAAAATTCAAGCTCACTTTTATTTGTGGCATCTATCATTTCTTTGCTTCGGCGTGATTTTTCTGACTTTTCCACCTGATTTTGAAGCCCAAAGGCTACGGTGCCCTCTCGCCGTGAATAAGCAAATATATGGGCAGAGGCAAATCCTATTTCTTTGGCAAAGGAAAGTGAAGCGTTAAATTCTTCTTTTGTTTCACCCACAAAACCTACCATAATATCGGTGGTAATGGCGGCGTTTTCAAACTGACTTCTTATACGCTCTACCAAATCTCTGTAAAAAGCGGTGTCATAATGACGGTTCATTCGTTTAAGGGTGGCATCACAGCCCGACTGCAGTGATAAATGAAACTGTGGGCAGAATTTTTCTTCGTTTTTAAGCCTTATTAGCATTTCATCGGTTATATGGTCAGGCTCAAGGGAACCGAGTCTTACTCTTTTAATACCTTCCACCGAGCAAACGGCGCTAACTGCATCGCAAATATTACCCTTGGTATCTTTGCCGTAAGAGGTAAGGTTTATGCCCACAAGCACAACCTCGCTAAAGCCTTTTTTACTTAAAATTTCGGCCTCACTTTTTATTTCGTCAATACTTTTTGAACGAATAGGGCCTCTGGCTGTAGGGATTATACAATAACTGCAGTATCTGTCACAGCCGTCCTGTATTTTCATAAAGGCGCGGGTGCGCTCTTCAAAGTCGGTTATACATTTTGTGTTGAAGGTTTCTTTTCTTTTATGCTTTTCTATTTTTACTATTCTTTCGCCATTAGAGAGAAACTGCTTGACAAGGCTTGGAAGTTGGCTGTGGTCGGTGTTGCCAAGTACAATATCGGCTTCTTTTAAAACCTCGGCATCTTTCGGGAAAGCCTGAGGCATACAGCCCGTAAGCACAATAACAGCACCCGGGCAAAGTGTACGGTAGCGCCGTACTGCCTGCCTTGTTTTGCGGTCACTCTCTCCCGTTACGGTGCAGGAATTTATTATAAAAACATCAGCATCTTCAGGGATAGTTGTAATAACGTGACCTTCTTTTTCAAAAAGCTCACGCATAACCTGAGTTTCATATTGGTTAACCTTGCAGCCAAGTGTATAAAAAGCAATTTTCAAGAAAATCCCTCCGAAAACCTATTTTACTATAAACGGCCGTCTTTTTCAAGTGCTTGACAAACGGTGTCGAAAAATGTAAAATGATAAAAACAGGAGGACGTCTTTATGATAACTAAAACAATTCTTCTTAACAATATTGAAAATGTTAACCGCTTTGTCAGTAAAATGGCAGAAAAAGATTATGAAGTAGATTTATCTCTTGGCAAATATCTTGTTAATGCCAAGTCCATTATGGGTGTTTTAAGCCTTGACCTGACACAACCTGTTACCGTTAAAGCCGATACCGATGATGAGACTTTATTGGAAGAAATAAAAGAATATGATATATCAGAAAAATAAGGCAGTATAAACTGCCTTATTTTTTTATTATTTTTGAATTTTCAAGATGTAAATGATTATCACAAATTCCCTCTGACAGTGTTCTGTGGGTTACAAGAATAATGGTTTTGTCACGAAGCTTTTTCAGACTGTCTAACATTTTTGCTTCGGTTTCACTGTCAAGAGCAGAGGTTGCCTCGTCAAGTAAAATTATTGGTGCGTCGCAAATCAAAGCTCTTGCAATGGCTATACGCTGAGACTGTCCTTCCGAAACGCCCAGCCCGTCTTCACCTACGTAGGTGTCAAGCCCGTCTTTTAAGGTTGACAGCCATTCTTTAAGCTGTGCCGTTTCAATAGCCTTTTCCATCTTTTCGGGGTTTATGTTTACGGCGCAAAGCGTAATGTTTTCTTTAATTGTGCCCGACAGCACCATATTACCCTGCGGTACGTAAGAAAACAACGCGCGTGTAGAAGCGTTTATATCGTATTTGCCGTCAAAGGAAAGCTTACCACCCTTTGCATCGTTGTAACCTAAAAGCAGTTTAAACAGGGTGCTTTTACCGACACCCGATTCGCCCGTAACAGCCGTTATACTGCCACGCTTTAAACTAAACGAGCAATTCTTCAAAATTTCGTGTTCGTTATAAGAAAAACTTAAATTATCAGCTCTAATCTCGGTGAACACGTCTTTAATGGTATCCATAACCTGCTTGTCCAAAGGACGAAGTTCTTCTTCAAGGTCAATAATCTCACTTATTCTTTCACTTGACGCCAACATACTCTGGTATGCAGGAATAATTCCCGAAATGCTCTGCATGGGAGCGCGAAGCTGAGAAATAATCTGTAAAAATGCAATAAGCGAACCGTAGGTAACAATGCCTGCCTTTATACCCGAGGCACCCCATAAAAGTACAAGGAAATAACCTGCGGTAAAGAAAATATACATGCCAACTGAATATACAATGCTCAGCGTGTTTCGTTGAATCTTTATACGGTAATTATCCTCTTGCAGATTATCGAGCTTTTTATACATAGGCTTAAGCGACGAAAAAGATTTTATAACGCTTAAGTTTTTAAAGCTTTCCTGTAAAAAGGATTTAAGATTACCTTCACTCTGCTGATGCTTTGTGTGAAGATAACGGTACTTGTGACCTACCAGTTTGCATATAGCGGGAACGGTAACGCCCAGCAGAATAATAGCGGCGGCAAATTTCCAGTCAATAATAAGAATGGCAATACTGCCGGTAATTATTCTTGAGACAATTGATACTACAGTGGGTACTATAGAAGAAACGGTAGAAACAACAACCGAAGTATCGGAAGAAAAACGGTTTAAAAGGTCTCCCGAATGATACTCGTTTACATTGTTAAGCTTTTTTGTAAGCAGTGTGTGGTAAAGCCCTTTTTTGATAGCCATTGACATTTTAGATGAGGTAACGGCATGAAGATGTGAAGTAAGGGCGGCAGATACAACCTGAAATACAACAAGGCAGACGACAATAAGGGCGAGAGGCAAAAGTTTGCCGTTTATCTCACCCGTCGCAACATCTATTATCTTTTTTGAAATAAGTGCTAATGCTATGTAGGTAACCGAAGTAAAAACCGATAAAACCGAAGAAATAATGATTCTTACCAGTTGGCTTTTTAAACAACTTCGGATAAGCTTTACAGCAGTATGCGAAACCTTCTTATTCAAGAATATTATGCTCCTTTAAAACGTCTAAAAACACCTTTATATCAGCCTTGGCAGTTTCTTCGTCGATAGCATATTCCTCTGTAAGAGCGCTGAGTAACTGCTCTTCACTCTGTTCCTCGGTAAGCTTGTTCCAAAGAAAAGCAGCCGATTCGTTAAGGGTAATTGCGGCATTGAAATTCATTGTGTTTTCGCCTACAGGAACAATAAGATTTTGCCCTGCAACTGTTCTTAAAATGAATCCGTTTTTAATTTTCATAAATCTAACCTCCAGGTCATTTGTAAATTTATTATAACTTATTGTAAATTATATTGCAAGTGTAACCGTTTTTGTTTATAATATTACTGTAATAATATTACAAAAATCAGTGAAATATTCCGATTAAGCGAGGGTTTAAATAATGGATAATTGTCGAGAACATCTTATTCCTGTTAGAAAGGATGCAAAAACACTGGGGCTTTTGGCTGTTATATGGGCTATGCTGCTTATTGTTATTGCGATGTGCGTGATGCTTTTCAGTAAGCTTGGTGTGTTTGCCTTTGTTTTGATTATTGCCGCTATTGCAGGCGGAATATGGCTGACAAGACAGCTTAATGTTGAGTACGAGTATATCTTTACAAACGGTGAAATGGATGTTGACCTTATTACCAATAAAGCGTCCAGAAAACGTCTTATTACCTTTAAGTGTAAGGATATTGACAGAATTGAAAAATATACAAAAGACCTTCCTATGTTTACTAAAACCGATTACGCCAAAAAAAGCTTTTACTGTAATGCAGGGGATGAAGATTTGTACTGTATATCCTTTAAGCACCGCTTGGGTAAGATTTGCCTTGTAATGCAGTTTGATGAGGGTATGAGAGAGGCAGTTCGCCCCTATCTTGACAAAACTATTGCTCGTGAGGCTTTTAAATGATGATGGTATGCACAGTTGAAAATGTAAGAAAAACAGAAGAAAATGCCGCAAAAGCCGGTATGTCCTATTTTTCTATGATGGAAAATGCGGGTAAAAGCGTAGCTGAAGAAATCTTAAAAAGAAAAGAAGTAAATGGCAAAAAGGTTTTAGTCCTTTGCGGCGGCGGTAATAACGGCGGCGACGGCTATGTTGTGGCAAGGCTTCTTGAAGAAAAGGGTGCCTTTTGCAAGGTAATGGCTTTTGCAGAGCCTCAAAGTGAAGCGGCAAAGTTTGCCAGAAAGCTTTATATCGGCGACTTTACGGATAAAAGCCTTGAGGAAATATATGAAGCCGATATTATTGTAGATGCTGTTTTCGGCACAGGCCTTAAAAGAAAGGCAGAGGGCGAATATGCAGAAATAATTAAGGCTGTAAACAGGTCAAAGGCTTATACCGCTTCCGTGGATATCCCATCGGGGCTTTTTGCCGACAGCGGAGAAGAAAATCTTTGCGTAAATGCCGACCTGACGGTTACCTTTATTGCTTATAAGACCTGTCATTTAATGTTTCCTGCAAGAAACTATTGCGGGGAAATTGTGCTGTCTGCCATAGGTGTTCCGCCTTCAGCTTTTGAGGGAATAGATATTATAGGCAAAGTGATAGAACCGCCTGTCTTAAAAAAACGACAAAGCGATACCCATAAAGGAAGTTACGGTACTGCCTGTCTTGTGGTAGGAAGTTACGGTATGGCAGGCGCCGCAATACTGTCACTTAAAGGCTGTATAAAAAGCGGTGTCGGTATTGCAAAGGTTACCGTTCCGGAGGAAATTTATCCCATAATAACGGTGGGAGTGCCCGAAGCGGTTTGTAACGTGTATGGTCGGGAAAATATAAAAACAGCATGTGATAAGGCTATGGACTGTGATGCCTTGCTTATGGGCTGTGGCCTTTCAAAAGACGAAACACAAAGAGAAATTTTTTCCTACATAATCAAAAACTTCAAGAAAAAACTTATAATTGATGCCGACGGAATAAATCTGCTGAGTGAAAACATAGAATGTATAAAACATTCTGAGGCAGATATTGTTCTTACTCCCCATCCCTTAGAAATGGCACGGCTTTGCAAAACAGAGGTTGAAAATATTAACAAAAACAGAATCTTCTATGCAAAAAAGCTAAGCAGTGAACTTTCCTGTACCGTAGTTTTAAAGGGTGCCGTAACCGTGGTTTGTGACAAAGACGGTCAGGTTTACTTCAATGTAACGGGCAATCCCTCTATGGCAAAGGGCGGAAGCGGTGATGTACTTGCGGGTATAATCGTTTCGTTTGCGGCTCAAGGGTACAGCTGTGAAGAAGCAGCACGAATGGGCGTGTGCATTCACGGTCTTGCAGGTGATGTGTCCCGAGATAAAAACGGGGAAATATCGGCTTTGCCGAGTGAACTTATTGACAGTCTGTCTGAGGTGTTTAAAAAACTCGGGGAGTAGTTTTAATGAAAAAAATTTTATGCGTTCTTTTATGCTTTGTATTTCTTATGGGCTGTAGGTCGGGTAAAAGCCCTACAGTCATCAATAGAAATATAGCATACAGGGCGCATATTTTTTATTACGGCGAGGAATATAACTGTCTTGTAACGGTAAAAAATGACGGCAGAGCAGAGTATGTTATAAAAGACGGTAGTATGGACGGTTTTTGCGCTATGTTTTGCGACGATACCGTCTCCTATTCCTATCTGGGTAAAGAGAGCACAACACCCGTGTCTATTGATAAGGGAATGCTTTCTGTAATCTATCTTATGGGTGAAGAGGCTAACGGAAAAAATGCGGAAAAAAAGGACGAAAACTGTATAGTAAAGGGGAATACCGCTATGGGTGAATTTAACCTTTTTGTGTCGGGAACAGGCTTTCCGCTTTATGCCGAGCTTGACGGCAAAGATTTTTATGTTAACTTTTATGATGTAAGCGTTATAAATGACGGGTAAATTTGTAAAATATATTAAAATTTTTTAAAAAAATGAATTTATGTATTTACATTACATAAGAAAAGTGTTAAAATGTTAACGTATGAGAATATGTGCCGATAGCACATTCTCCAGAATAAATAAGGGGGATTTAATCCATGGCAAGAAAGTTTAAAACTATGGACGGTAATAATGCAGCTGCTTATGTATCCTATGCGTTTACTGAAGTAGCAGGTATTTATCCTATTACTCCGTCCAGCCCTATGGCTGACTATACTGACCAGTGGTCTGCTCAGGGCTTAAAAAACATTTTCGGTACCACCGTTAATGTTGTAGAAATGCAGTCTGAAGCCGGTGCTTCCGGTACTGTTCACGGCTCTTTGGCAGCAGGTGCTCTTACTACCACCTATACTGCTTCTCAGGGTCTTCTCCTCATGATTCCCAATATGTATAAGATAGCTGGTGAGCTTCTTCCTTGCGTATTCCACGTATCCGCTCGTTGTGTAGCTTCTCACGCTCTTAACATTTTCGGTGATCATTCTGACGTTTACGCATGCCGTCAGACAGGCTTTGCTATGATGGCTGAAACCAATACTCAGGAAGTTATGGACCTCGGTGCCGTTGCTCACCTTGCAACTATCGAAGGCAGAGTTCCTTTCATCAACTTCTTTGACGGTTTCCGTACTTCTCACGAAATTCAGAAAATTCAGGTTTGGGATTATGAAGATCTTAAAGAAATGTGCAATATGGATGCTGTTGAAGCATTCCGTAAGCGCGCTCTTAATCCTGAGCGTCCTGTAATGCGCGGTTCTCACCAGAACGGCGATATATTCTTCCAGAACAGAGAAGCTTGTAACAAATACTATGATGAGCTTCCTGCTGTTGTTGAAAAGTATATGGACAAGGTTAACGAGAAACTCGGTACCGACTATAAACTCTTCAACTACTACGGTGCTGCTGATGCTGAGCGCGTAATCGTAGCAATGGGCTCTATCTGTGACGTTGCAGAAGAGGTTATTGATTACCTTACCGCTATGGGCGAAAAGGTTGGTCTTATCAAAGTAAGACTTTACCGTCCTTTCAGCGCTGCTAAGTTTGTAGAGGCTATTCCTGCTACTGCTAAGGCTATTGCTGTACTTGACCGTACCAAAGAGCCCGGTGCTATCGGCGAACCTCTCTATCTTGATGTTGTATCTGCTCTTGCCGCTACCGGCAGAAAGATTGATAATGTTATCGGCGGCCGTTACGGTCTTGGCTCTAAGGATACTCCTCCTTCCAGCGTATTTGCCGTATTTGAAGAACTGGCTAAGGATGCTCCCAAGGCTCAGTTTACTATTGGTATCAACGACGATGTTACTTATCTTTCTCTTGAAGAGAAACCCGCTCCCAACACTGCTGCTGAAGGCACTAAGGAATGTAAGTTCTGGGGTCTTGGCGGTGACGGTACCGTTGGTGCTAACAAAGACTCTATCAAGATTATCGGTGATCATACCGACAAATATGTACAGGCTTACTTCCAGTATGACTCTAAGAAGACCGGTGGTATCACTATTTCCCACCTGCGCTTCGGTGACAAGCCTATAAAGAGCCCTTACTATATCAATAAGGCTGACTTCGTTGCTTGTCATAACCCCTCTTACGTTACTAAGGGTTACAAGATGGTTAACGACGTTAAACCCGGCGGTACCTTCCTTATTAACTGCCAGTGGTCTCCTGAAGAACTTGATCATCATATGCCTGCTGAAGCAAAGCGTTATATTGCCAACAACAATATCAACCTTTACACCGTTAACGCTATTGACCTTGCTGCCGAAATCGGTCTTGGTAAGCGTACCAATACCGTTTTACAGTCTGCATTCTTTGCACTTTCCGGTGTTCTTCCCAGAGAAGATGCTATCGGCTATATGAAAGAAAAAGCTCAGAAGTTTATGAAGAAGGGTAAAGAAATCGTTGAGATGAACGAAAAGGCTATTGATGCCGGTGCTAACGCATACGTTAAGATCGACATACCTGCTTCCTGGGCAAATGCTGCTGACGAAAATGTTAAGGCTGTAGCTGAAGATTCTTCTAAACTTGTTAAGATGGTAGAAAAGGTTATGAAGCCCGTTGCTCTTATGGACGGTGACTCTCTGCCTGTATCTGCCTTCGTTGACCACGCTGACGGTACCTTCGAACAGGGCGCATCTGCTTTTGAAAAGCGCGGCGTTGCTGTTATGGTTCCCGCTTGGAATAATGAAACCTGCGTAGGCTGTAATAAGTGTGCTTATGTTTGTCCTCACGCTACCATTCGTCCCTTCGCACTTTCTGCTGACGAAAAGGCTGCTGCTCCCGCTAATATTAAGGTTGCAGATAAGGTTAAGGCTGTTACAAACAAGGGTTACGAATTCACTCTTGCTGTATCTCCTATGGACTGTATGGGTTGCGGCGTTTGTATCGGCGAGTGTCCCACAAAGTCACTTACCATGGTTGCTACCGAATCACAGCTTGCTGAGCAGGATGTATTTGATTACTGTGTAGCCAATGTTACTGAAAAGGCTGATGTTTCCGGTGATGCTACCGTTATCGCTTCTCAGTTCAAGAAACCCTTACTCGAGTTCTCCGGTTCTTGCGCAGGTTGTGCTGAAACCGCATATGCTCGTCTTGTAACACAGCTCTTTGGCGACAGAATGTATATTTCTAACGCTACCGGTTGTTCTTCTATATGGGGTGGTCCTGCTGCTACTTCACCTTACACCGTTAATGCTGACGGTCACGGTCCTGCTTGGGCTAACTCACTCTTTGAAGATAACGCTGAGCACGGTCTTGGTATGTATCTCGGTCAGAAGGCTATCCGCGACAGACTTATTGGCGAGGTTGAACTTATTGCCGCTTCCGATAAGGCTGCTGATGAAGTTAAGGCTGCTGCTAAAGAATATCTTGATACCGTTAACGACGGTAAGGCTAATCCTGCTGCTACCGATAAGTTTGTAGCTGCTCTTAAGGCTCACAACGCTGACTGCGATATCTGCAAAGACGTTCTTGCTAACGCTGAATACCTCTCCAAGAAGTCTGTATGGATCTTCGGTGGTGACGGTTGGGCTTACGATATCGGCTTTGGCGGTCTTGACCATGTACTGGCAAGCGGTAACGATGTAAACGTAATGGTATTCGATACCGAGGTTTACTCTAACACCGGCGGTCAGGCATCTAAGGCTTCTCAGATAGGTCAGGTTGCACAGTTCGCTGCTGCAGGTAAAGCTATCGCTAAGAAGAGCCTTGCTGAAATTGCTATGTCTTACGGCTATATCTATGTTGCACAGATCGCTATGGGTGCTGACCAGAATCAGACTCTTAAGGCTATCCGTGAAGCTGAAGCTTATCCCGGTCCTTCTCTTGTTATCTGCTATGCTCCCTGCGAAATGCACAGCATTAAGGGCGGTATGGTTAACTGCCAGAAGGAAATGAAGAAGGCTGTTGACTGCGGTTACTGGAATATGTTCCGTTACAACCCTGCTCTCAAGGCTGAAGGCAAGAATCCCTTCTCTCTTGACAGCAAGCCCGCAACCGGCGATTACAAAGAATTCCTCCTTGGTGAAGCTCGTTACGCTTCTCTTACACGTTCCTTCCCCGACCGTGCTGAAGAACTCTTTGAAAAGGCTGCACAGACCGCTAAGGCTAACAGAGAACATCTCGAAAAACTCGTTGAGCTTTACGGTAAGTAATAATAAGTACGAAAGGCTGAGGATTTTCCTCAGCCTTTTTTCTTTAAAAATACGGCCGCAGTTTTTTTAGCGCCGATTTTTCGATTCGTGAAACATAAGAACGGGAAATGCCGAGTTTCTTAGCAATTTCTTGCTGAGTGAGTTGCTCTTTGCCCATTAGCCCGTATCTCATAAAAATTATTTCCTTTTCTCTTTTATCAAGAGCAATAGGAAGTATTTTTTTCAGACTTTCTATTTTAAGCTTCTGGTCGGTTTGCTCTAAAACATCGCTTTCGTCAGAAACTATATCTCCAAGGGTTAAGGTATTACCGTCCTTGTCTGTGTCTATGGGCTCACTAAAAGAAATGTCCTGAGCACTCTTTTTTAAAGATCTGAAATACATAAGAATTTCATTTTCTATACATCTGGCGGTGTAGGTTGCAAGGCGGTTGCCTTTTTCCGCCTTAAAGGTTGAAATTCCCTTTATAAGACCTATTGTACCTATAGATATAAGGTCGTCATTATCGGCACTGCCCGAATATTTTTTTGCTATGTGCGCCACAAGTCGCAGGTTATGTTCAACAAGTTTGTTTCGCGCCGAAATATCACCCTCGTTTGACCTTTTTAGCAGTTCCTCTTCTTCACTTTTGC
This sequence comes from Acutalibacteraceae bacterium, assembly GCA_045586405.1. GTDB lineage: Bacteria > Bacillota > Clostridia > Oscillospirales > Acutalibacteraceae > SIG607. The sequence goes on from JAZNAG010000017.1 coordinate 34,319, forward strand.
TTAGCGGCGGCGGAAAAGCGCCGTTTTTCTTTACGTGAAGCGCAAGATAAAACAGCGCCCCCATAATTCTTGTAAGTAACTCTAAAAACATAAAAAATCCCCTCTCTACTTCAATGTATATGAAGAAAGAGGGGAGATTTTGTTTGTCCGTATATTTTAAGTTTTTGCAAACTGCATAACTAAAGCGGTAGGCAAAACCTTTGAGAGTATTCTGTAAAACTTGAAAAGAAGTTTCGGCGTATAAACAGCCTTTTTCTTTTTGGAATATTTAAGAGAGGTTTCGGCAACCTTTTTTACGTTTGCACGGGGTAGGGTATCAAACATTTTTGATGTGCCTTTTTTAATGTTTGCAACAGGTAAAAATTCGGTATCCATAGGACCGGGGCAAACAGCAAGAACGTTGATTTTTCTTGCCTTGAATTCTTCTCTGAGCGCACGGCTAAGGCTTAAAACAAAGGCTTTGGTAGAGCTGTAAACAGCCATACGAATGTTTGGCGCAAATGAAGCAATAGAGGCAATATTTATAATTTCACTGTCCTCTTTCAGATAGGGAAGCGTAGCCCTTGTTATAAATGTAAGAGAGGTGCAGTTAAGGGTGACCTGGTCAGCACAGTCTTCGGCAGGTATATTTTCAAAAAGCTCAAGCTTTCCGAAACCTGCATTATTTATAAGGTAGCGAACCTCAGGCTGACTGTCACTAAGAGCCTGTCTGTATTCAGAGAGGCCCTCATTACTTTTAAGGTCGATAGGCAAAACAAAGCATTTTTCTTTACCCAGTTCCTCGGCCAATTCTTCAAGCTTTTCGCGTCTTCTTGCAATAAGCCAGAAAGATTCTATGTCAGGGTACTTATTTTTAAGGGCAAAGGCAAATTCTCTGCCAAGTCCTGAAGAAGCACCGGTAATTATAGCTGTTGTCATAATAAATCCGTCCTTTATAAATTACTGAAATTATTTTATCATAAGGTATGTGGTTTAGTCAATAAATGGTTTAAAAATAATGCTTGACAAACACATCTTCGGGTGTTAAAATGGTAGAGCCGCATATTGAAGGCTCTGTTAAGTTATGCCCTTTTTGGCATACGCCTTACTGTAGCGAGACTGAATTAAGGCAGGTGCAAAAAATGTACGCAATTATCGAAACCGGCGGAAAACAGTACCGTGTAACTGACGGTGATGTTATCTATGTTGAGAAGCTCAGTGCTGAAGTTGACAGCGAAGTTGTTTTTGACAAAGTTGTAGCTATCAATGACGGTGCTCTTAAAGTTGGTGCTCCTTATGTTGAGGGCGCTACTGTTAAGGGTGTAGTTCTCAAGAACGGCAAGGGCAAGAAGGTAACCGTATTTACCTACAAACCCAAGAAGGGCTGTGCGCGTAAAATGGGACACAGACAGCCGTACACTAAGGTTGAAATCAAGTCAATCGGTTAATCATTATGACCGAAGTTAAGTTTTTTGCTGAAAAGGGAAAGCTTTGCGGCTTCTCTATCAGCGGTCACAGCTCTGTCAACTGTGACGATGACGAAGGAAAGCTTGTCTGCTCTGCAGTTTCGTCTGCGGCTTATATGACAGCCAATACAATTACCGAAATAATAGGCGAGAAAGCCGAAATTGTTGAGAGTGATGCAAAACTCTCTTTAAAGGTAAAAAAACCTGACGCTAAAACTGTAGCGGTTTTAGAAGGGTTAAAGCTTCATTTAGAGCAGTTGTCTTTCCAGTATAATGACAGAATATCTATCCTTTCGGAGGTGTAGTCATGTTAAAGATTAACATTCAGTTATTCGCCCATAAAAAAGGTATGGGTTCTACTAAAAACGGTCGTGACAGTGAATCCAAGCGTCTTGGCGTTAAGCGTGCTGACGGTCAGTTCGTATTAGCAGGCAACATTCTTGTTCGCCAGCGCGGAACACACATTCATGCCGGCAATAATGTAGGCAGAGGTTCTGACGATACCTTATTCGCTCTTATCGACGGTAAGGTTAAGTTTGAGCGTGTAGGCCGTGACCGTAAGCAGGTCAGCATTTACGCTGTAGAGCAATAATTTTTAAGGCTCAGGTGGTACCTGAGCCTTTTTTGACTTTTAAAGATTAAGGATTAAATTTATGTTTATTGATGTAGCGAAAATTCATCTTAAAGCCGGTAACGGCGGTAACGGCTGCGTCTCTTTTCACAGAGAAAAGTATGTTGCTGCAGGCGGCCCCGACGGTGGAGACGGCGGCAGAGGCGGAAATATAATATTTAAAGCTGATGACAACCTTTCCACCCTTGCAGATTTCAGATATAAAAGAAAATATGCCGCCGAAAACGGTGAAAACGGCAGGGCTTCGCGTTGTACGGGTAAATCTGCTGAGGACCTTTTGATAAGAGTTCCCAGAGGTACCCTTATTAAAGATGCCGAAAGCGGTAAAATCATCGCCGATATTTCAGGAGAAGAAGCTGTTATCATAGCCCGTGGCGGTAATGGCGGCTGGGGCAACCAGCATTTTGCTCACGCTACCCGTCAAATACCTCGTTTTGCAAAACCCGGCGCTCCCGGTGACGAGCTTGATGTAGTTCTTGAACTGAAACTTCTTGCCGATGTTGGCCTTATCGGCTTTCCAAATGTAGGAAAATCTACCCTTGTTTCTGTGGTAAGTGAGGCAAAACCCAAAATTGCCAATTACCACTTTACTACTCTTACCCCTGTGCTTGGCGTTGTAAGAATGGGAGAAGGCAGTTCTTTTGTTATGGCGGATATTCCAGGTCTTATTGAGGGCGCAGGCGAGGGCGTTGGTCTTGGTCACGAATTTTTAAGACACGTTGAAAGATGCCGTCTGCTTGTTCACGTTATAGATGTTTCGGGCAGCGAGGGCAGAGATCCTATTGAAGATTTTGAAAAAATAAATAAAGAACTTAAGATTTTCAGCGATGAATTATCACTTCGTCCTCAAATTGTAGTTGCTAACAAGTGCGACTTAACCGATGACGAAACAGTTGAGAAAATTGGCAAGCATTTTACCGATTTGGGTTATGCCTTTTATCCCATTATGGCGCCTATTAAAGAGGGGACAAGCGAACTTATAAACCATATTGCCGCAACCCTTGCTACTTTGCCGCCTATGAAACGATATGAGGCAGAAATTGAACCCTTTGAAACAAATATTGTAAAGAAAGAGCTTCGTACCTTTACCGTTCGTACAGAGAACGGCGAATTCTATGTTGAAAACTGTGACTGGATTGAGCGTATTATGAACACCGTTGACCCTGATGATTATGAGTCACTTCAGTATTTTGAAAGAGTGCTTCGTAGCAGCGGTATAATCAACGCCTTAATACGCAAAGGTGTAAAAGAAGGGGATATCGTTCACGTGAACGATTTTGAATTTGAATATGTACTATGATAAACAGAAGGTAAAGCTAATGAATCCGTCGGTGCTGTCCTTTGTGGGCGATGCGGTTTATGCGCTTCTTGTAAGCGAAAGACTTGCGGCGGTTAATCGTCCGTCGGGTGATTTGCACAGCGCATCGGTAGAGCTTGTGAGTGCCGGCGGACAGGTAAAAGCCTTTGAAATTATAAAGGATAGCCTTAGTGAAGAAGAAATGTCGGTTTTTAAACGCGGCAGAAATTTTCACACAGGCAGAACGCCTAAAAACGCCAGTGGCAGCGAGTACCACATAGCCACAGGCCTTGAAACCTTGTTCGGTTATTTGCATTTATGCGGTGAAGATGATAGGGTTGATGCGCTATTTTCTGCTGTTTTCAGTGAATATTCAAAGAAATATAACGGGTGAAATTATGAAAAGAATAATTAGTATAGTTTTGTTGCTTTTTATGGTAACGGCTCTTTCTTCTTGTAAACAAAAGGTTAAAATTCCTGACAGAGAGGCGCATATGAATAATCAGTCTACAGAAACCTATTCGGAGTATAATGAGAGGCTCGAAAAGGAAAAAGCAGAGAAGATAAGCAGGATAAAAAATGCTCAGTGGAAGAAGAACCCTGAAGATTATAAGCTTATTGCTTTTACCTTTGACGATGCTCCTTACTATTCGGCAGCCACAGGTAACAACACTGCGACTATTATTGATACCCTTAATAAATATGAGGGCGCGGGAACGCTGTTTGTGGTTGGCAAAAATATGAATACTAACGGCACGGCTCTTTTAAGTTATGCCGTAGATTTAGGCTTTGAACTCGGCAACCATACTTATAGCCACGGATACCTTACTTCTCTTGATGAAAACAGCATAAAGAATGAAATAGTTAAGGTAAATGAGGCTGTAAAAGAACAACTTGGTGTAACCGTTAAGTATGTTCGCCCCGGTTATGGTAGTGTAGATGACAGGGTGTTTAAAGTGACAAAGGAACTTAATATGCCGGTTATTTGGACCGATATTACGGGAATTGCCGATTACAGCGCCGAAACAACGGCAGAGAGAATAGAAGAAAAGGTTGTTTTGGGTGCTTATGACGGCGCAATAGTCTTGTTTCACGGTCAGATAGATAATACCGCGCAGGCTATGGAGCCTATTTGTAAAAAACTTTACGAGCAGGGCTATCGCTTTGTAACTGTAAGCGAACTTTTTGAGTATAAGGGTATAAAAAATGTTCCTTGCGACAGGCTTATAAACAATTCTGATTTCTAAATGTTAAAGCAGTGCCAAATGGCGCTGCTTTTTTTACGGTAAAATTGACTTTTAAGGGCAAATATGGTATTATCAATAGATGTAAGGCGGTGTATTTGTGAAAAGAATTTTAAGTTTATTTATGGTGCTGAGCATAGTTTTTGCTTTTGCTTCTTGCAAACAGAAAGTAGTTATTCCCGACAGACAGGCACATATGAATAATCAGTCTGCTGAAACCTTTTCAGAGTATAACGAAAGGGTTGAAAAAGAAAAGCAAGAAAAAATAGACAGGGTTAAAAATGCGCAGTGGCGTAATAACCCCGAAGACTATAAACTTATTGCTCTTACTTTTGACGACGCGCCTAATTACAATACTGCACAAAACAACAACACCGTAACTATTATTGATACTCTTAACAAGTATGAGGGTGCCGGCACTATCTTTGTGCGGGGCGATAATATTGAGAAAAACGGTACTGTTTTGCTTTCTTATGCGCTTGAAATGGGATTTGAACTTGGTAACCATACATACAGCCATGAGGACCTTACCTATCTTGACAGGGCGGAAATATATGAACAGGTTAAAAAAGCCAATGACATCGTGTACGAAAAATTCGGCATAAGAATGAAATACGTACGCCCCGGTTACGGCTATGTTAACGATAATGTGTTTTCGGTAACAAAGGAACTTAATATGACACCTATATGGACCAGTGACCGTCTGCTATCAAAGGACTATGACAATTTGTCCACGCCTGAGTCTGTGGCAAACACCATTGTCAGCGGTGCTTTTGACGGCGCAATAGTTATTCTTCATTGTTGGCCAAATAACACAGCGGGTGCCATTGACGATTTGTGCAAACGCCTTTACGATAAAGGCTATCGCTTTGTTACATTAAGCGAACTTTTTGAGTATAAAGGTATAAAAAATCTGCCTACAGACTGTTATGTTTACAGTGCGCAGAAGTAGAAAAAATAAAAAGACTGCTTCCTGAGCAGTTGACGGATTTGTGGTAAATATTATGGATAGTATTGATTTAAAACTTTTAACACAGCTTCACAAAAACGCCCGTACCAGTATAAAAGAACTGGCTGAATCTGTGTTTTTGTCTTCGCCTGCAACTACTGCAAGAATAGACAAACTGGCAAGCAAGAAAATTATAAAAGGCTTTCACGCCGATGTTGATTTTGAGGCCCTTGGCGCAAACTGTGTGGCTATTGTCAGCTTTACTGCACAGCGCACTTTGCCCGAAAACTTTAACAGCTTTATAACCGATCACCCCGGTATTATTGAGTGTTACTGCGTTGCCGGAGAATACACCCATATTATGAAGGTTGCGTTTAAAACGCCAAAAGGCCTTTACGGTTTTGTTCATAATCTTAACCGTTACGGCAAAACCGAGGTTAGCATAATAATGGAAAATATGAAAAATATAGGTGATGCAGACATAGAAAAACTGATAGTCTGAGTATAATATAATATTATAGTTATAATATTATACTTGATATTGACCGCAAAAAGTAGTATAATTAGCTTGAATATCTGTATTTTTATGAATTTTATGCTGTTCAATATGAAAAATTAGGAGAAAAAGCATGAAAAAATATGATTATATTATTGTCGGCGGAGGACTTTTTGCAGGTACTTTTGCTCATAGTGCCGTAAAGCAGGGTAAGAAGTGTCTGGTGATAGAAAAAAGAAACCACCTCGGCGGAAATATATACTGTGAAAATATTGAGGATATCAATGTTCACAAATACGGCGCTCATATCTTTCATACAAGCAATCGCGCTGTGTGGGATTTTGTAAATTCTCTTGTAGAGTTCAACAGATATACAAATTCACCCATTGCAAATTATAAAGGCGAAATTTACAATATGCCTTTTAATATGAACACATTTTCTAAAATGTGGAGTGACGTAAAAACACCCAAAGAGGCAAAGAAAAGAATTGCCGAGCAGACCGCTAAGATAAAGGGTGAGCCTCGAAACCTTGAGGAACAGGCCATAAGCCTTGTGGGAGAGGATATTTACAAAAAGCTTGTAAAGGGCTATACCGAAAAGCAGTGGGGAAGAGACTGTAAAGACCTTCCCGCATTTATAATCAAAAGGCTTCCCGTAAGATATACATACGACAATAACTACTTTAATGATCTTTATCAGGGTATTCCTATCGGTGGGTACAATATTCTCATCAATGCTCTCTTTGAGGGCTGTGATGTTGAACTTAACACTGATTATAATGCAAGTAGAGAAAAGTATAACGCTATTGGCGAAAAGATACTTTATACCGGAACTCTCGATTCTTTTTATGATTTTAAATTCGGTAAGCTTGAATACAGAAGTTTAAAGTTTGAAACAGAGATTTTAGACGAAGAAAATTATCAGGGTGTTGCTGTGGTAAACTACACCGACAGAGAAACTCCGTTTACCCGTATTATTGAGCATAAGCACTTTGAATACGGAACTCAGGAAAAAACGGTTATTACAAAAGAATATCCTGCCGACTGGCAAGAGGGTATGGAACCGTACTATCCTGTAAATGACGAAAAAAATCAATCCCTTTATAAGCAATATGCTGCTCTTGCCGAGAATGAGCAAAATGTTATTTTCGGCGGCAGACTTGCAGAATATAAGTATTACGATATGGATAAAGTTATTGAATCGGCTTTCTCACTTATCGAAAAAGAACTTGCCTAAAAAGGCGGATTTGAACGTTTTGACTGAATTAGGAGAAATTAGAATGGCAGAAAACAATGTTAAAGTAAGCATAATAATGCCTGTTTACAAGGTTGAAGACTATGTTGGCAAGGCAATAGAGAGTATTCAGGCTCAGACCTTTACTGAGTGGGAGCTCTTTGCTGTTGATGACGGTTCTCCCGATAACAGTGGAAAAATATGCGATGAGTATGCTGAGAAAGACTCTCGTATTAAGGTTATACATCAGGAAAATGCCGGTGCCCCTGCCGCACGAAATGCAGCTATTGATTTAGCCGTTGGCGAGTATATGTATTTTATGGACTCTGACGACTGGGCAGAGCCTACAATGCTTGAAGATATGTATAATATTGCCCGTGAAAACGACAGACAGCTTGTTATTGCCGGCTATTATATTGATGTTTACTATAACGATGAAGAAAAATATACTCAGGAGTTGTCGGTTGATTCTGTAGTTTTCAAAACTCAAAAGCAGTTCAGAGAAAACGCATATCGACTTTTTGATAAAAACCTGCTTTATACTCCTTGGAACAAGCTGTTTTCTTCTCAGTATTTAAAGGAAAATAAGATTTATTTTCCCAACACCTTCTGGGACGATTTCCCCTTTAATTTAAGTGTAATAAGGGATATTGAAAGGGTTGCCATAACCGATAAAAAGTACTATCATTTTATAAGAAAACGTGCAGAAAGCGAAACAGCGCGTTACAGAAGCGATATGTACGACAAGCGCGAAGAAGAAAACGGTTGGATGAAAGAACTTTACGCTTACTGGGACATTATGAACAGTGATGTAGAGGAATTTATTGCAAGACGTTATATTGAAAGAGTTGTCGGCTGTATCGAAAACGTTACCAATAAAAACTGTACCTTAACTAAAGCCGAGAAAAAGGAACAGGTTAAAAACATTATTTGTTCTGATGAGGCTCAAAGGTCGGTAAGACTTGCAAGACCTAATTCTTTCCATATGAAGATGATACTGCTTCCTATAAAATGGAAGAGTGTTTGTCTTGCTTATATGATGGGCCTTATAATTTCTAAGGTTAAATCAACAAACACTAAGCTTTTTGCCAAGCTGAAAGCAGAAAGATAAAGCGTTCTGTTAACTGCAAATTAGCGGTTATTCAATGATGTGAAAGCGGTTATAAAATGAAAACAACACTGTTAAATAAAAATCCATATATAATGGAGCTGCCTTTTAAGATAGTTTATTTTATATTTGCAATTTTTACTTTTTGCAATTTAACTTTTATGCAACCTATTATGTCGGTGGCAGTTGTTGCTGTTTTGGGTTTTGCCGTACTTGCAGGCATACCCCGACTTATAACTCTTAAGGGGTATTTGGGTACACCGGGGCTGTTTCTTATTATTGCTTTTTTGGTTAGCTTTACAGTATCCTTTGTTCTTAATATTAAATACGGTTATTCTGATAATTTTAAGGGACTCATTTGGCTGGCTTTACACTTTTTCCTGCTGTTTGCCTGTAACTGTAACCGTAGTGAAAAAGAATACAAAAAAGAATTTTCGTTTATTGCGGTTTTTTATCTTATAGTATTCTTTGTTATGTCTTTTGTCAGCATAATACAGTATGCGGTAGATTATTCACTTGAAAAATATTTTGATAATTACAGTCGCTTGGCAGGTGTAGTTTGGGGCAGATTATGGGGCGTATACCGCGATCCTAATTATGCAAGTGTTTTTGCCACCGTAGCCTTGATTTTAAGTGTATATTTCATAAGAAAAAGTAAAAATAAAGCAATTAAAATTTTACTTATTATAAACGGAGTAATTCAGTTTTTGTATATTGCTCTTTCAGGTTCCAGAACAGGTATGGTAGCGCTCTTTATCTGTGTCTTTTTTTATGTTTTTATGGTTGGAATCAAAAAGAACGAAATAAGACAAAAGCGTAAATTGGCTAACACACTGACTGTTTTACTTGCTGTTTTGGTGGCAAGTGCGGTGGTTTTTGCCTGTGTTCAGGTTCAGAAAATCAACGCTGAAATTATGGAATACCGCTATTACTCAAATCTGGAAACACCTGATGCTCCCGATTATGAGGACGAACGCCAACAGGATATAGACAGCGATATAAGTAACAGGCGTTTTGATCTTTGGAAAAGCAGCACCGAGATTTTCTTAAAAAATCCCGTGTTTGGTGTATCCTTCTTTAATCTTAAGCAGTACGCTTTAGCGGAAATGCCTGATACATATTTGGTCAATAACGACCACGGCGCTTTCAATAATATGCATAATATGATATTTAACATACTTTCAGGACAGGGAGCTATTGGTATCATTATTTTTGCAGCCTTTGCTCTTTTTGCTGTGGTTTACATTTTCAAAAACATATTTAAGGTAAACGGTGACGATTACGAGTATCTTACAGTAATGCTTATTTGTATTATTGCAAGCGTGGTTTCGTCAATGTTCGTTACCGATTTGGTTTATACCAATTCTCCCACCTCGCTGATGTTCTGGCTGTTTCTGGGTTATATTTTCCATTACATAAAAAGAAAAAAACTGACAGAGAGTACTTGTAAATGAACACTAAAATTTCTGTGATTATACCGATTTACAAAGCCGAAAAATATTTGAGAGCCTGTTTGGATTCTGTATTAAATCAAAATTTAGATTCTTTTGAGATAATTGCCGTTAATGACGGCTCTCCCGATGCTTGCGGTGACATTCTTTCAGAGTATTCAAAAAAGTATAGTAATTTAAAGGTTATTACTCAGGAAAATGCCGGTCTTGGCGGTGCAAGAAACACGGGAATTTTGTCTGCTAAGGGTAAATATCTGCTGTTTTTGGATAGCGACGATACCCTTTGCGGCGGTGCGCTCAGCTTTCTTTATGATACGGCGGAAAAGTATGACGGTGATATTGTCAGCTTTGGAATAAACTATATAACAGAAGCCAACGATGTTATTTTAACCTATAAGGCAACGCCTTTTGGTGTAAAATGTATGGCACCTTATGAATATCTTTTGGAATTTGCTAATAATTCCTATGCCTGTAACAAGCTTTATAAAGCAGAACTTTTCAAAGACAACAATGTTTCTTTCCCTCAGCGCGCCTGGTATGAGGACCTGGCAACCGTGCCGAAACTAATACTTAACTGCAAAAATATTGTTTTAACAGATAAGATTTTTTACAACTATCTTCAGCGCTCAGATTCAATTATGCATGTTTCAAATCAGGACAGAAATATTGAAATGATAGATGCTGTTGACGGTGTTATTAACTACTATAAGAGTAAAAATTGCTTTGAACAATATTTTGATATTTTAGAGTATATGGCAATTTTACACCTGCTTGTTTTGGCAACTAACAGGGTCGCCGGTACAGATCCGAAACACGTTTTGCTTAAAAAGTTTCACCAATATACTAAAAGCAACTTTCCGAATTTTAAAAAGAATAAAAACATAAGCATTAGTTTACCTGTTAGACGTAAATTTATCTATGCTTTTTCTAAACGTAAAATGTACCGCTGCCTGTATCTGCTAAACAAAATAAATAATATTCGCTGATTCTTTTACGGAGGAATAATTATGCAGCCTGCCATCAGTGTAGTAATACCTGTTTATAACGTTGAAAAATATTTAAGTAAATGTATTGACAGTGTTTTGGCACAAAGCTTTAAAGATTACGAAATTATTTTGGTAGACGACGGCTCTGCTGACGGTAGCGGTAAACTTTGCGATGATTACGCGCAGAAGTATTCTTTCATTTCGGTTGTCCATCAGACAAATAAAGGACTGGGCGGTGCCAGAAATACAGGTATTGATAACGCGACGGGTAAATATATTTTGTTTTTGGACAGCGATGATTATATTGATGTTGAGTTGCTTGAAATCTGCCATAACAAAGCAAAGCAGCATGACTGTGATATGGTGCTGTTTAACTGTGTTGCGGTTTATGAAGACGGCTCTTTAGGTGAAACATACACCTGTAAACCACTGCCTGCGGATACTTTTCTTTCGGGTGAAGACCTTAAATCCATGGTTTTCTTAAGCGGTGCTTGTAACCGTATGTTTAAAAGCGATTTATTTAAAAAGTTTAATATTTATTTCCCTGATAAGCTTTGGTATGAAGATTTGCACACAGTACCTAAGCTTATTCCGCATATTAAGGCGGCTTATTATTACGGTGAAAAACCGCTGTATTATTATTTTCAGCGGACAGGCTCTATAATGCATACGCCGAATTTTGAGCGTATTACTGAGCAAAGGCTGAAAGCCGTAAACGAAATTTGGGAATATTATGATAAAAACGGATTTAAAGATACTTACAGGACAGAACTTGAGTATTTATGGCTTTTCCACGGCTTCTTTTTGCCCGTGAGAGAGATGCAGCTTATGTCTTCTCATTTTGAGGAATATGCATCTGTATTGAGGGAAGAACTGGTTAAGAAGTGTAATGAACCTCATAAAAACAGATATATATCTGACTTGAATAAAAAAGAGCGGCAGCTGCTTAAGTGGTCGCTTAACGGTAATTATGCTGCAATTAAACTTTTTTCGGCGTTAAATAAATTCGTTAAGAAGGTTCGTAATGTTAAATAAGCTCAGAAGAATGGATCTGAAAAGCAAGACTTTAATGAAAAATACATTTATGCTGTATATTTTGCAGTTTTCGTCTTATCTTTTCAGTTTTATAACAGTCCCTTACCAAACCAGAGTTTTGGGACCTGAAATATACGGAATTTTAGGTGTTGCCGCAGCGGTAATGCTATATTTTCAGTTGTTTATGGACTTTGGCTTTTTGCTTTCGGGCACTGAGGATATAGCCAAAAACCGTGACGACAGGGACTATGTTTGCAGAAAAATTACATCTATAGCCATTATAAAAACCGTTTTTGGAATTGTATCTTTAATTGTTATGGCAATTTTGGTTATAGCCATACCAAAATTTGCAGAACATAAGACGGTTTATTTTATTTATCTTTTGGCTTTTGCGGCAAATTCTTTTTTGCCCGATTATGTTTATCGCGGAATTGAAAAAATGACTGCGGTAACCGTACGTACCGTAGCCATTAAGCTTTTCTTTTGCGTAATGATATTTGTCTTTTTGCGTTCAAAGGAAGATTATCTGGCAGTTCCCATTTTACTGCTGATAGGTAATGCACTTGCCGTTGTTTTTGCTTATTTACACCTTTTTAAATCTCTTGAGTACGGATTTACGAAGGTTAGCTTCAGTGAAATACTTGGTGATTTCAAGCGCTCTTCGGTATTCTTTTACTCAAGAATAGCATCTACTGTTTACAGCGCCACAAATACTGTAATTTTAGGTTTTACCGATACTACAGGGCTTATCACAGGATATTTCAGCTCTGCCGATAAGGTTATTACAACTGCCAAAAACGGATTTTCTCCTATTTCTGACAGCCTTTATCCGTATATGGTAAAAAATAAAGATTTCAGTCCTGCAAAGAAAATCCTTACCGTTGTTATGATACCTATTATTGTAGGCAGTATTGCGGTAGGTATATTTGCAGAGCCTCTTTGTATTTTTGCTTTTGGTAAAGAGTTTGCAGGAAGTGCAGATATCTTGCGCGCCTTTTTACCTGTGGTGGTGGCCGTTTTACCAAGCTATATTTTCGGTTTTCCGGCTATGGGTGCTTTAGGTATTTCAAAGTATGCCAATTACTCTATATTTGTGGGCACCGCTGTTCATATTATAGGTACTGTAATCTTAGCGGTAACAGGCAATATAAGCGGTGTTACTCTGGCACTTATGACCTCTGTTTCTGAATGGTCAATTTTAATCTTCAGACTTATAGTTGTATATAAACACCGCCATTTGATGAATAAGGAGTAAGGTAATGGAGCTTATTCTGCGAATATTAAAAAGAGCTTTTTGGATAATATGCAAAGTTCTTCCCGTAAGAAGAAATAAAATTATTTTTCAAAGCTATTACGGAAGGGGCTATGGCGATAACCCTAAGTATATTGCCGAAGAACTGCTTAAATCAAAGCTTGACTTAGATTTGGTTTGGGTTATAAAAGACGACAACGAGGATAATCTTCCAAAAGAAATTCGTACTGTAAAATTCCGTTCTTTTAAATACATTTATGAAATGTCAACCGCAAAAGTTTGGGTTGATAACGCCAGAAAAGAATACTGCGCCAAAAAGAAAAACCAATATTATATGCAGACTTGGCACGGCGGACTGGGCATGAAAAAGGTCGAAAATATGGTGCCGGACAAGCTTGACAAAAAGTATTTGAAAATGGCAAAGCGTGATGCTAAGCAGTGCGATGTTATGCTTTCAAGCTGTGATACCCTGACAAGTGACTACCGCAATTATTTCTGGTATCCTGACGGTGAAATACTTCAAAAAGGTCTTCCGCGGAATGACAGACTTTTAAACTTTACCGAGGCTGATGTAAAACGCATAAGAAGTAATTTGAATATTGATGACTCAACAAGGCTTCTTTTATATGCGCCTACTTTCCGCGCTGACCATAATTTAGAGGCTTATGATATCAATTACAGACGCTGTAAAGAAGCGGTGGAAAAGCGTTTTGGCGGAAGCTGGAAAATACTGCTCAGACTTCACCCTAACGTATTTGCTCTCTCAAATAATATTGAGTATGATAAAGATGTTGTTATAAATGCTTCATACTACTCAGATATGCAAGAATTATATATGATATCCGATATGCTTATAACCGACTACTCGTCTGTAATTTTTGACTATCTGCTTATAGAAAAGCCCAGCCTTTTATACGCCAGTGATATTTCAAAATACCGCGAGGAAAGAGATTATTATTTTGAATTTGGTGACCTTCCGTTTAAGCTGTGCGAAAATAATGATGAGCTTGAAAAGTGTATAGAAAATTTTGACGAAGAGTCATATAAAGAAGCAATAAAGGGCTTTAAAAAGCAACACGGTTTTTGTGATAGCGGTGTTGCATCAAAAGCCGCTGCACAGTGGATATTAAACAAAATTAAAGAGGGATAATTATGAAAAAAGTTATAACCTACGGAACTTTTGATTTGTTGCATTACGGACATATAAATTTATTAAAACGTGCTAAAGAGAGAGGCGATTACCTGATTGTTGCTCTTTCAACCGATGAATTTAACTGGAATTCGAAAAACAAAAAGTGTTATTTTTCTTATGAAAAAAGAAAGCTTTTGTTAGAAGCTATACGCTATGTTGATTTGGTTATTCCGGAAGAAAACTGGGATCAGAAAATTTCTGACGTAAAAGAGTTTAAGGTGGACACCTTTGTTATGGGTGACGACTGGCAGGGGAAATTCGATTTTCTTAAAGATTACTGCGAGGTTGTTTACCTTCCAAGAACACCTGAAATTTCAACTACTCAGATTAAAGGCGACCTTAAGAAATAAAAAAAGCATCAGTATCGATTTTGATACTGATGCTTTTAAATTTAATTGATTTTTTCAAACAGTTTCGGAAAATACTTTTTAACTATATAAATTACTCTGGCAATGCAAAGGCACATAAATCTGTTGCGGGATTTAAAAAAGCCTGTCATTATTCCGAAAAGGCCTTTTCCGTTTATATGGGCGCTTAGTTTACCAAAAAGCTCAGAACCTATTTCGCGGTCGAAAAAGTCACATCTTTGCCTTCCCGACATTCCCATTCGTTTGTCGCAGTTACGCTCCAGTGCGGAAAAGACATATCTTGAATAGCGGTTTGCTATAATGCCTTTCACTTCGTCACTCAGGCAGTTCCAATTTTCGTATTGACCGTAAATCGCCTTGATTCTGCGCATTATATTTTCATAATAAGTAGGAATGAATTTGCCGGTCAGACTGCTGCTGTTATTCTTGCGGTAATAATACAGTGTGTCGCTTAGAATATTACAGGCGTCAATATTATTAAAAAATTCAATATTAAAAAGAATATCTTCAACCAAAGTAACCGTTTTGAACTTTATGCCTATTTTGCGCATATATTCAAGGTCGTAAAGCTTGTTCCAGGCGTACCCGTAAATGCCTATGTCTTCAAGGTGTATAACTTCTTTTCGCACATCTTCTTTTGTTTTAAGAGCCTTATCATCATAGAAAACGTCTACGCTGTCGTAATTTACGCCTTCTTTATTATAATAATCTTCCCGAAGGGAAAAAACCACAACCTGAGCAGGATTATCCGTTATAGATTTTACGGTAACTTCCAGCATATCCTGTCTGAAAGAATCGTCACTGTCCAAAAACATTATGTAACGTCCACGAGCTATGTTTAAGCCCTCGTTTCTGGCGTTACTCAGCCCACCGTTTTTCTCTAAATGTATTACCTTTATTTTATCATACTTAGAGGCATATTCGTCACATATAATGGGCGATTTATCGGGGGATTTATCGTCTACAAGTATGAGTTCAAAATCACTGAAGGTCTGATTTAAAACAGAGTCTATACTGTTTCTTAAATATTTTTCCACACCGTAAACCGGCATAACAATACTGACAACTGGACTCGACATTACAACACTCCTTTTCGTCTGCCTATATAATAACAAATTACTCGACTTTAGTCAAGAACGCCGTTTTTTGTTGCAATTTTTTATCAGTAAGGTATAATAATTATTAGTAAAATAAAAAGAGGTTATTATGCATAACGAGCTTACAAAAAAAGATATAGAAAAAATGAAAGAAGAGCTTGAATACCGTATAGGTGTTTTGCGCCCTAAAATTCTTGAAGAAGTAAAATTTGCAAGAAGTCACGGCGATTTAAGCGAAAACTTTGAATACAAGGCTGCAAAGCAAGAGCGTGGCAAGAATGAGAGCCGTATAAGATTTTTAAATAATATGATTAAAACGGCAATAGTTATTGAGGATATCTCGTCTGACGATGAGGTGGGGCTTTACGATAAGGTTACCTACTATATTGAAGAAGATGACGAAGAAGAAACGGTTATGATAGTTACCACAATGCGCCATAACGCCCTTATGAATATTGTCAGCAAGGAATCTCCCATAGGAATAGCTCTTTTCGGCAAAAAGGTGGGGGATAGGGTTACTGTGCAGAGTGACAGCGGCAGTTATGAGGTAATTGTCAGAAAAATCGAAAAAGGAGAAGACGACGGTAGTCTTTCTATCCGTAAATACTAATATGAAAAAACTGTTTAAATTTATAGGAAAAACTATAGCAACGGTGCTTGTTGTGGCTATTATAGCCGGTATATGCGTGGGTGTTCGCTATGGTGTTTCAGGATATAAGGAATATAAAAAAGCCATAGAAGAAACACCTATTCAGGTAAAAATAGAAAGTATAATACAAAGAGAAAATTTTATACCAAAAAGTGAGCTTCCCCCAATATATGTAAATGCCGTTATTGCGGTGGAAGACCACAATTATTATAATCACGGGGCTATAAGCTTTCTTTCTACCGCAAGGGCAATTTTTACTAATCTCAGCAAACAGGAACTGACTATGGGCGGCAGTACCATTACACAGCAGGTAGCTAAAAATCTTTATTTTTCTCAGGAAAAAACCTTAACCAGAAAAATAGCCGAACTGTTTATGGCTATAGAACTTGAAAAGCACTACAGTAAAGATGAAATTTTCGAGTTTTATGTGAATAACATATATTTCGGAAGTGGTTATTATAATATTTACGATGCTTCTATGGGCTATTACGGGGTAGAACCAAAAGACCTTACCGATTATCAGGCTACCCTCCTTGCAGGTGTACCGAATGCACCCTCGGTTTATTCCCCCGATAATAATACTGAGCTGACTGCACAAAGACAGCGTCAGGTGCTTGACAGTATGGTAAAATACGGATACCTTGACAAAGAAAAAGCCGACGAAATTTTTTCTAAAGGGGAATAGGTATGTGTAGCCAAAATACAATGGATTATTTTGAGTACGATAAGGGAAGCGGTATAAGGGTGCTTTATGTTGGTAATTCCGTTACAAAGCACGCGCCAAAACCCGAAATAGGCTGGACTAATGACTGCGGTATGGCGGCAAGTTGTACAGATAAAGATTATGTTCATCTTATTCAGGCAAAGGTTAAAGAAATTCATCCCGATGCCGCTTTCAGTATTTTGCAAATAGGAAACTACGAACGCGAGTTTTATTACAGAAAACCTGAAGATTACTACCAAAAAGCGCAGGATTTTAACGCAGACCTTATTATTATGTTTTTCGGCGCAAACGTCAGAAAAGATTATGCCATTACCAATGATCCTCCGAAAACCTTTAAAAAAGCTTATGAGGATTTAAGAAACTTTCTTGTAAACGGTAGAAAACCCTTTGTCCTTCATTCCCAGGGATACTATGTTCGACCAAAAGTAGATAAGGAAAAACAGGAAGTTTCCAATAAATATAACGATACTTTTGTGTTGCTTGAGGATATTAGAGAACTCCCCGAAACTTTGGGTAAGTTTAACCACCCCGGAGACTTTGGTATGCAGGTTATTGCTGATAAATTCTGGGTAGAAATTAAAGATTTTGTTGAAAATTTTAAAAAATAATAAATTAAAACAGGCACTCTAAAAAGTGCCTGTTTTGTTTTGCAGTTAACGTTTTTATATATGAGTTAAAATTTCCATAAGGGCGTAAAAACCGAAGAATAGGAAAAAGAACATAAACATATTATTACCTCTTTTCACTTTGTTGTCTGAAGCTTTGCTTCACTGTCTATAGTCTAACAAAACCAAAGTCCCATAAACGACACTTTAAAACGGGAAAGATTAAAAAATAATAACAAATAATCGCACTGTTTTAAGCAGTGCGATTTTACGTTTCTTTTATTTCAAAATAGTATTTTAGTTTACTTTCGGGGAAGTCGGTCATTACGCCGTGCTCGGGATCGTAAAATGTGCCTTTAAAATACAGCGACCAATGCCAACAGCGTGGGGTTTCAAGGCTTAAAATGGCTATTTCGGGCAGGTCTTCTTTTGAAAATGCCTGTTTTCTTGTTTTATCAAAGGAAATGCCGTTTTTGCATAGAAACTCAAACATCTGTTTAAGGGTTGTTTCACGGTCGGTTTTGCACTCCTTAATAATTTCCTCAACCGTCTTATCGGTCAGCATAGCAAGTACCGCCTGACCACACTGAAGGTCGGTAGGTTCTTTTATGTATTTTGGCTTTTCAGTAAGACTCATAAGCGTATCCTTTTGGTTATGCCCGATTTATTCAGCACGGTATAAATAATTACCGAAGCGACAACGCAAATAACACCTTGCAAACAGTTATAAGGTATTGACACGGCAGCCGAAAGACCGATACCCATCACAAAACATTCGTACAAAAAGTAGCCGCATACCATAACAGCTTCGCAAAGTATTGAAGATAAAATATGACGAAGCAGAGAATACTTTTTACCCACAATAAAATAAATTATAAGCGCCATTAAACCCTTTAATATAAAGGTGCAGGGGGCGTATATTATAAACCCAAGCAATATATCGCAAATTGCACTTCCTATTGCAGCGGCAAAAAAGCCGTAGGGACCGAGCAAAATACCGCCAAGCAGTACAAAACAGTCGCCAAGATTTACATATCCCGAAGCTATGGGAAAAGGTATAACAAAGTATGTAGCCACAAAAGTTAAAGCAGCAAAAAGCGCCGCTAAAACGGTTTTCTTTATTGAGAATTTGCTCATTTTTCACCCTTCTTTAATATAAGCGATAAAACCTTTGAAAAGAGACCGCTATCCTGAGATTCGGCGCTTAAAACAGAGACCTCGCCGTTTGATACCGTAATATAAGCAACAGGCTTTTTGGTTACACCTGCACCTGCGCCGCCGGATATATTTTCTTTGCCTTTGGCATTATCAAAACCACCGCCGCCAAATCCAAAAGAAAGGTTATAAACGGGTATAATCATAGTGCCGTCTGCGGTAATGGGATCACCCAGTACAGAATTTTCTTTAAGAGCAATTTCAGCCTTATCGGCGGCTGTGCTTATTATTTCTGAAATTTTATTAGTCATTTTTATTTTCTTCCTTTGTGATTTTTTTCACTATGGGCAAAACCTTTAAAAAGGCCTTTAAAATATAGAAAACTCTTATTTTAATATTTGCAGAAAGGAAAAAATACGAACGGAAATTTTCATAGTCTGCGTTTATTTTTATGTCGTCTTCTTTAACCGTCATTACCGTTTCCAAAAAGGCAACCGCAGGGTATAAAATAGAACATAAACCACCATACAACATTGCAGTCTGCGCCGCATCGGAAGTTGAAGCGGTAATGTGCAATTTAAAGTCTTTAACAACTGCTTTTTTTAACAGGTATTTTAAACTTTGAAATATTCCTTGTCGCTCTGAAAAAATAAACTTTGAAAGTTTTAGAATATCAGGTTTTTCCTGAGTTTCCTGTTTTTCTTTTTTCTTTGTTTTTTTGCCGAAAACAGAAAAGGAAAAGTGGATTTTTTCATCTGATGTTACAGTAAAGCCAAAAGGAATATTCAGCATTAAAACAAAAAATATTAAAATTATTAAAGTTAAAATAACGGCAATAAAAATTTCCATAAAATTTTCCCTTTTTATATCATTCCCAATATTTTTTCATTTATTATACTACATATGTGTTCTTGCTGCAAGAAAAACTTTCAGGTTGCATACTATAATATATATTTATAAATAATTATAAAAACGGGTGTGTTTTTTCTTGACAACGGGTGCTGTATATGGTATTATATATCAAATTAAAGCTGATTCGGCCCGGGCCGGCAGGTCTTAAAGAAGCACAATGCTTTAAAATTTGTATCCTTGTCGGTGGGCAGGGTTATTTTTTTGTAAGGAGGACTTGTTTTATGAATATTTTAATGAAAAACGCAAACATCTTTTCAAACGGCACTTTTTCAAAACAAGACCTCATTGTTTCCGATGGCACTATAAAGGCTATTGGAAAAGATTTGTTTTTAGATAATGCTACTGTTATTGATTTAAAAGGTCTCACTGTTTTTTCCGGTTTCGTTGATGTTCATGTTCATCTTCGTGAGCCGGGTTTTTTTTATAAAGAAACCATAGAAAGCGGCACACGCGCTTGTGCTCATGGCGGATATACAACCGTATTTTCTATGCCTAACCTGAAGCCGTGTCCCGACAGTGCAGAAAACCTTAAGGCTCAGCTTGACATAATTGAAAAGGATGCAGTTATAAACGTTATTCCTTTCGGTACCATAACGGTAAATCAGGCAGGTGAAAAGCTGTCTGATATGCAGGAAATGAGCAATATGGTCTGCGGTTTTTCCGACGACGGCAAGGGCGTTCAAAACGAAACTATGATGCTTACCGCTATGCAGACGGCAAAAAAACTCGGTAAGGTCATTTCTGCCCACTGTGAAGATAACTCTCTGCTGAACGGCGGCTATATACACGATGGCGAATATGCAAATAAGAACGGCCATAAGGGTATATGCAGTGAAAGTGAATGGGGCCCCATTAAAAGAGATATAGAGCTTATCAGAAAAACGGGCTGTAAATATCACGTTTGTCATATTTCCTGTAAAGAAAGCGTTGAACTAATAAGAAACGCCAAAAAGCAGGGGCTTGACATAACCTGCGAAACCGCGCCCCATTACCTTACTATGAACGATATGATGTTAAAGGACGAGGGACGTTTTAAAATGAATCCGCCTATCAGAAGTGAGGCTGACCGTATCGCTTTAATAGAGGGCATAAAGGACGGCAGTATTGATATGATAGCCACCGACCATGCACCTCATTCTCTAGAGGAAAAATCTAAGGGGCTAAAGGACAGCCTTATGGGTGTTGTGGGTATAGAAACTGCTTTTGCGGTGTGCTATACAAAGCTTGTCAAAACGGGAATAATAACCCTTGAAAAACTAATAGAACTTTTAAGCAAAAATGCCCGAGAGCGCTTCGGTCTTGGCGGAGGGCTCAAGGTGGGCGAACAGGCGGACCTTACCGTGTTCGACCTTGACGAAAAATATGTAATAAACCCTGACGATTTTCTTTCAAAGGGCAGGGCAACGCCTTTCCTTAACGAAGAAGTGTACGGCAAATGTAAAATGACCGTTTGTAAGGGCGAAGTTGTATATAAAGATTTATAAGCGGAGGAAAAGAAAATGGCAAAAAGAACAGATATTAAAAAGGTACTGATAATCGGCTCAGGTCCTATCGTTATAGGACAGGCTGCTGAATTTGACTATGCAGGCACTCAGGCTTGTTTAGCGCTTAAAGAAGAAGGCTATGAGGTTATACTTTGTAACTCTAACCCTGCTACAATTATGACCGACACCACTATTGCAGATAAGGTTTATATGGAGCCTTTAACTCTTGAATATATTGCGAAAATCCTCCGTTACGAGCGTCCTGACGCTATTGTCCCCGGCATTGGCGGACAGACAGGTCTTAATATTGCAATGCAACTTGAGAAAAAAGGCATTTTAAAGGAATGCGGTGTTGAACTGCTTGGCACTCCTTCTGAGAGTATTGAAAGAGCCGAAGACCGTGAAATGTTTAAAGAACTTTGCGAGTCTATCGGTGAGCCCACTATACCTTCTGAAATTACCTATAATCTTGAAGAAGCTAAGGTTGCCGCAGAAAAAATCGGTTACCCTGTAGTTTTACGTCCTGCCTTTACTTTGGGTGGTACGGGCGGCGGCTTTGCAAATAACGAAGCCGAGCTTGTTGAAATCGGTCTTAACGCTTTTAAACTTTCTCCTGTTCATCAGGTGCTTATTGAAAAGAGCGTTAAGGGTTATAAAGAAATTGAATTTGAAGTTATGCGCGACTCCAACGACCACGCAATTACAATATGCGGTATGGAAAATATAGATCCTGTTGGTGTTCATACCGGTGACTCTCTTGTTGTAGCACCTATCATGACTCTTAGTAAAGAGGATGAAAAAATGCTTAACGACAGCGCTATAAAGCTTATTAAAGAACTTAAAATTGAGGGTGGCTGTAACGTTCAGTTTGCTCTTAACCCTCATAGTAGCGAATACTTCCTTATTGAAGTTAATCCCCGTGTTTCCCGTTCATCTGCCCTTGCTTCAAAGGCTTCGGGCTACCCCATCGCCAGAGTAACCGCAAAAATTGCGCTTGGTATGGCTCTTGAGGAAATTAAAATTGCAAACACCACCGCCGCTTTTGAACCAAAACTTGATTATGTTATTGCAAAACTTCCGAGATTCCCCTTTGATAAGTTTACCACCGCTTCTAACAGCCTTGGTACTCAGATGAAGGCAACGGGTGAGGTTATGGGTATCGGCTCTAACCTCGAAGAGTGTCTGCTTAAGGGCATCCGTTCTCTTGAGGTTGGTGTAAATCATATCTATCACCACAAGTTTGATAATATGAGTGATGAAGAAATCAGAAACTATATAAGCGAGTTCAGAGATGACAATATCTTCGCTATTGCAGAGCTTCTTTATCGCGGTGACAGCGTTGAGCAGATTCATAACATTACAAAGATAACTCCTTTCTTCCTTGAAGCAATTAAAAACATAATTGATATGGAAGAAAAACTAAAGAATAACGCAAACGACCTTGAGATATTAAAAGAAGCCAAGAAAATGGGCTTCTCGGATAAGTATGTTGCAAGAATGTGGAAATGCGACGAGCTTGATATTTTCGCCCTTCGCAAAGAAAACAAACTTTTCCCCGTGTTCCGTATGGTTGATACCTGCCACACAGGTGCTTATATTCCTTACTTCTATTCTTCTTATTCGGGTGAAAATACCTCTATAAAAACCGATAAGAAAAAGATAGTGGTTTTGGGCGCAGGACCTATTCGTATTGGTCAGGGTGTTGAATTTGACTATTCGACCGTTCACGCCGTAACCACCATTAAAAACTCGGGTTATGAGGCTATAATCATAAACAATAACCCCGAAACCGTATCTACCGACTACACTACGGCAGATAAGCTTTATTTTGAACCCCTTACTCCCGAAGATGTTATGAATATTATTGAGTTTGAACAGCCTGAGGGTGTAGTTGCTTCTCTGGGCGGACAGACCGCTATAAATCTTGCAGAGCCTCTTATGAAGCGCGGTGTTAAGATTATAGGTACCGACTGCGCCGCAATAGAACGCGCCGAAAACCGTGACAGCTTTGAAAAGCTTCTTCACGAACTGAATATTCCTCAGCCTACCGGTAAGGCAGTAACAAGCATTGAAGCAGGACTTTCTGCTGCCGCAAATATCGGCTACCCCGTGCTTGTACGTCCCAGCTTCGTTCTGGGCGGTAGAGCTATGCAGATAGTTGCCAATGAAGAACAGCTTCGCCATTACCTTAAAACCGCTGTTGAAATTGACGAGGATAAGCCTGTTCTTGTTGATAAATATATTCAGGGCAAAGAGGTGGAAATTGACGCTATTTGCGACGGTAAAGATGTATTTGTTCCCGGTATTATGGAACTTGTTGAAAGAACAGGTATACACTCGGGCGACTCTATAAGCGTTTATCCCACCTTCAGTATTTCCAATAAGGTAAAGGGAACTATTCTTCAGTACGCTAAAAAACTTGGCGTAGGCATAGGCATTGTAGGTCTTTATAATATTCAGTTTATAGTCGATGAAAAAGACGATGTTTATATTATTGAGGTTAACCCACGTTCTTCAAGAACTGTACCTTTCTTGTCTAAGGCAACAGGTTACGGTCTTGCAGATATAGCTACCGAGGTTATTCTTGGCAAGAGCCTTAAAGAGCTTGGTATATTCGACCTTTATCCTGAGGAGAAAAAGCGCTGGTATGTAAAGGTTCCGGTATTCTCCTTTAATAAGCTTCGCGGACTTGACGCGTACCTTTCTCCCGAAATGAAGTCTACAGGCGAAGCTATAGGCTATGACGATAAGTTAAACCGCGCTCTTTATAAGGCGCTTCAGGCAAGCGGAATGAAACTTCAGAACTACGGTACTGTCTTTGCTACCATTGCCGATAAGGATAAAGCAGAAGCTCTGCCTCTTATTAAGAGATTCTATGAGCTTGGCTTTAATATTCAGGCTACAAGCGGTACAGCCCAGTTCTTAAGGGAAAACGGTATCCGCACCCACGTGCTTGGCAAGATAAACGAGGGCAGCGATGAAATCCCCGAGGCACTCCGTCAGGGACACATTGCCTATGTTATAAACACTAAGGACATTTCTTCTCAGGGACAGACAAGTGACGGTGTAGAAATAAGAAAGTTGGCAACCGAAAATAACGTTACCATATTTACCGCCCTTGACACCGTTAAGGTTTTACTTGACGTTCTTGAAGAAACCACACTTACTATCTCCACAATAGACGCGTGAGGGAAAATATGAAACAACAAATAATGACTATCCTTGAAAACGAAAAAATTGCCAAGGATATTATGAAAATGGTTCTTGAAGGGGACACAAGTTCCCTTTCAAAACCCGGACAGTTTATAAACATTAAACTTGAGGGCAAATATCTTCGCCGTCCTATTTCGGTATGTGATTACAACGATAACAGCATAACTATTATTTATAAAATAGTTGGTAGCGGTACCGAGCAGATGGCATTTATGAAAAAAGGAGAAACCCTTGATATTCTCTGCGGCCTTGGTAACGGCTTTGATGTATCAAAGTCCGGCGATATGCCTGTTCTTATAGGCGGCGGCGTAGGTGTTCCGCCTATGTACGGCGTTTGCAAAGAGCTTAAAAACAAGGGTATTAAGTCTAAGGTGATTTTAGGCTTTAACTCTGCAGAGGATGTTTTTTATAAGTCTGAATTTGAGGCTCTTGGCGCAGAGGTTTTTGTGACAACTGCAGACGGCTCTTTCGGCACAAAGGGCTTTGTTACCGATGTACTTAAAGGTATTGATTATTCATACTTTTTCACCTGCGGACCAATGCCCATGTTTAAGGCTATTGAGGGCGTGGCAAAAACAAGCGGACAGTATAGCTTTGAAGAAAGAATGGGCTGTGGCTTTGGCGCTTGTATGGGTTGTTCCTGTAAAACAAAGTACGGCAATAAGCGTATTTGTAAAGACGGTCCCGTGCTTATTAGGGAGGAAATAATATGGTAAACACAAAAATAAATCTTTGCGGTATTACCATTGATAATCCCGTAATACCCGCTTCGGGAACCTTTGGCTTTGGCTACGAATTTGCCGAGCTTTATGATATTAACTGCCTTGGCACCTTCTCTTTCAAGGGCACTACCAAGGATGCAAGATTCGGTAATCCTACGCCAAGAATTGCCGAGTGCGATGCAGGTATGATAAACGCTGTAGGTCTTCAGAACCCCGGTGTTGAAATGGTTATAAGCGAGGAACTGCCAAAACTTAAAACCTGCTTTAATAAGCCTGTTATGGCAAATGTAAGCGGTTTTTCTATTGAAGATTACGCTTATACCTGTGAAAAACTTGATAGTTGCGACCAGATAGGCTGGTTTGAAGTAAATGTTTCCTGTCCCAATGTTCACGGCGGCGGAATGAGCTTCGGTACTTCACCCGAGGCGGCGGCAGAGGTTACAAAGGCAGTGAAAAAAGTCACAACCAAGCCTGTTATTATAAAACTTTCACCTAACGTAACCGATATTGTGTCTATTGCCAAGGCCTGTGAAGAGGCTGGCGCCGACGGAATAAGTATGATAAATACCTTACTTGGAATGCGCATAGACCTTAAAACCAAAAAGCCTGTTATTGCAAATAAAATGGGCGGTTTTTCGGGCCCTGCCATTAAGCCTGTTGCTCTTCGTATGGTATATCAGGTTTATGAAAATGTCAAAATTCCCATTGTTGGTATGGGCGGTATAAGTACGGCAGAAGATGTTATTGAAATGATGCTTGCAGGTGCCACAGCCGTAGAGGTTGGTGCCGCAAACCTTATAGATCCCTTTGTTTGCAAGGATATAATAAACGATTTGCCGCGGGTTATGGAAAAATACGGCATTAAAGATTTAAAAGAAGTTATAGGAGGTGCTCACTAATGGGTAAAGATGTAATAATTGCTTGTGACTTCGCGTCAAAAGAGCAGGTAATGACCTTTCTTGACAAGTTTACAGGCAGAAAACCTTTCGTTAAAATTGGTATGGAACTTTTCTATGCAGAAGGTCCTGAAATTGTAAAGGAAATAAAGGCAAGAGGACACAAAATATTCCTCGATTTAAAGCTTCACGATATTCCCAATACCGTTAAAAAGAGTATGGCTGTTCTGTCCCGTCTTGATGTAGATATGACTAATCTACACGCTGCAGGTACCATCAGTATGATGGAAGCGGCTCTTGAGGGACTAACCCGACAGGACGGCACCAGACCGCTTCTTATAGCCGTTACTCAGCTGACAAGCACCGATCAGGAAAGAATGGAAAACGACCTTCTTATAAAAGAACCTATTGATAAGGTTGTTATGCACTATGCCTCTAACGCTGAAAAGGCAGGTCTTGACGGTGTTGTGTGCTCACCTCTTGAAGCAGAGAAGGTACACGATACCTGCGGGAAAAACTTCTTAACCGTTACTCCCGGTGTGCGTTTTGCAGACGGTGATATCGGTGACCAGAAGCGTGTTATGACACCTGCAGAGGCTAAGAAAATAGGCTCTGACTATATAGTTGTGGGAAGACCTATTACAGCCGCCGAAGATCCCGTTGCGGCTTATGAGCGCTGCGTAGCAGAATTTTGCGATTAAGGAGAGAGAAAAAAATGGAAAGCTATAAAAGAGAGTTTATACAGTTTTTAGAAGGCGCCGGAGTGCTTAAATTCGGCGATTTTACCGCAAAAAGCGGCAGAAAAATCCCTTATTTTATAAATGCAGGCGACATTAAAACCGGTGACCAGATATGTAAACTTGGCGAATTTTACGCTAAGGCTTACTTTGAAAAGGTGGGAAATAAGCGTACCGTTCTTTACGGTCCTGCATATAAAGGAATTCCCATAGCTGTATCGGTAGCTACTGCACTGTCTCGTGAAGGTCTTGACGTTCCTTTCTTCTTTAACAGAAAAGAGGAAAAGGACCACGGTGAAGGCGGCGTTTTCGTTGGCTATAAGCCTCAGGAAAATGAGGAAATCGTTATAGTTGAAGATGTTATCACCGCAGGCACCGCTATCAGAGAAAGTATGGAAATTTTATCCTCTCTTAAAGGTACAAAGGTTGCCGCAACATTTGTTATGGTTGACAGAAAAGAAAAAGGCAGAACCGAAAAATCTGCTATGGCTGAGGTTGGCGAGGAATTCGGTTTCCCCGTATACTCAGTTGTTGACGTATACGATATAATCGAATACCTTGAAGAAAAACCCGAAAACAAAGAAAACGTTGACAGAATCAAAGCTTATCTTGAAATAAATGGAGCTAAAGCATAATGAGACATCTTATTGATATTTTAGAACTGTCTACCAAAGAACTTGAGGAACTTGTAGCAACTGCTATGGATATTATTGAAAATCCTCAAAAATATGCTAAAAAGTGCGAGGGCAAAAAACTTGCTACCCTGTTTTTTGAGCCGTCTACCAGAACAAGACTCAGTTTTGAAGCGGCTATGTACGAACTGGGCGGTAATGTGCTTACTATGGCAGATGCGGGTTCAAGCTCTGCTTCAAAAGGCGAGAGTGTTGCGGATACCGCAAAAATGATATCCTGCTATGCCGATATAATCGCTATGCGCCACCCGAAAGAGGGTGCACCGCTGGTTGCCGCAAATAATTCTACCATTCCTGTAATAAATGCGGGTGACGGCGGACATTTTCACCCCACTCAGACTCTTGCAGACCTTCTCACTATTTACAGAGAAAAGGGCAGGTTTGATAATCTGACTATCGGTCTTTGCGGTGACCTTAAATTCGGCAGAACGGTACATTCTCTTATATCTGCTATGACAAGATATAAGAATATAAAGTTCGTGCTTATTTCACCTAAAGAACTTTGCGTTCCCGATTATGTTTTAAACACCATAACCGAGGCAGGACACAGCTATGTGCAGGTTGAAAGCCTTGAAGAAAGTATTCCCGAACTTGATATACTGTATATGACGAGAGTTCAGCGTGAGCGCTTCTTTAATGAAGAAGAATATCTGCGCCTTAAAGACAGCTATATTCTTGATGCCGATAAAATGAAACTTGCGAAAAGCGACCTTGCCGTTATGCATCCGCTGCCCAGAGTTAACGAAATTTCTGTGGCTGTGGATAATGACAGCAGAGCTTGTTATTTCAGACAGGCGCTTAACGGTAAGTATATGCGAATGGCACTTATACTTAAACTGCTCGGTATAGAATAGGGGGCGAGTTTATGAATATCGATTCTATAAAAAACGGCTTTGTAATTGACCATATAGCTGCAGGCAAGGGTATGAAGATTTATAAACTTTTAGGTCTTTCAAAGCTTGAATGTCCGGTTGCTATGATAATGAATGCACAAAGCGAAAAAATGGGCAAAAAAGACGTTATAAAAATTGATGCCGATATTGAAATTGATACACATATTTTAGGCTTTGTAGATCCCGGTATAACTGTTAATGTTATTAAAGATTCGGTTATTGTAGAAAAGAAAAAAATAGAGCTTCCCGAGAAGCTCACCGATATAATTTTCTGCAAAAACCCCAGATGTATAACCTCTACCGAACAAGAGCTTTCTCATCAGTTTGTTCTTGCCGATAAGGAAAAAAGAATTTACCGCTGTATCTACTGCGATACCGAAGCATAATAAAAAACGGACACAGAAAGTGATATGCACCCCAAAAGTTAGACACTTTTGGAGGTGCATATTTTTATGGCAAAAAAGGGACAAATACAACGAAAATACTCGACTGAATTCAAAATAAGTGTTATAGTAGATATGCGAGAACACCATTTGAGTTAT
>JAZNAG010000018.1:0-1712 GCA_045586405.1 Acutalibacteraceae bacterium
AGGTGCACGCAAGCGGTAAGGCTTGGCAGGATTTTACTCTGGATGAGCTGGACAAGTTCTGGGATGAAGCTAAAAAACAGGAAAAATAACCTTGTCAGTAGAAAAGTGTAACTATTCCATAGGATATGGGAAAAAAACTAAATTTCTTATAGACGAACAAGGTTTATTCTGATAGAATTAAGCAGTAATCTCTAGGAGAGCGTTTTCTAGAGTAAGATGGTCTCGGAAATCAATGTTTTTAGTGCACTTCCATACTTTCGGTATTAGGTGAGTGTCGTAAATATTGAAGGATAACTTTACAAAATTATAAGGGGGATTTTCTAATGAACAAAACTGAACTGATTACTGCTGTTGCAGAAAAAGCTGGCTTGACCAAAAAAGACGTAGAAAAAGCTGTAAACGCTTTGCTTGAAACCGTTAAAGAAGAAGTTGCTGCTGGTAACAAAGTACAATTGATTGGCTTCGGTACCTTCGAAGCTCGTAGCCGTAAAGCTCGCACCGGTAAAAACCCGCGCACTGGCGAAGCTCTGAGCATTGAAGCAGCTACCGTTCCTGCTTTCAAAGCTGGCAAAGCTTTCAAAGACGTTGTAAAATAATTTTGTTGATATTGGCGACTGATTCTTTGAATCAGTCGCTTTTTTAGTAAAGCGCCATAAGCACCGCTAACTTTGTTGGCATTGCTAATGATTTTATGTTAAACTGAAAAGTAAGAACTGGAGGTGATGACTATGCAAAAGCGTAAAAAGAAAAAGCGTGGCGGAAGACTGTTCATGTACTTTTTTGTTGCTGTAATTTTAACCTGCGTGGTCATCGTCGCAAAACAGGAATATAAAATTTACCAGCTGAAGCAAGAAAAGGCAGCGACGGAAGAACGCATCAATGCCTTGAACGAGAAGAAGGCTCAGCTGGAAGACGAGCGTAAGAAGCTGGACGACCCTAAGTATTTGGAAAAGCTTGCTCGTGAAGATTACAATATGGTTGGTAAAAACGAGGTGCCTCTTTTTATCGTAGATGAGAAGAAAGCTGCTAAAGAACCTAAAAACTAAACGTCATCAGGTAATTTGCCGGTGACGTTTTTGTTTTCATCTAACATAATAGTTTTAGATGCTTTATAACTTTATCAAAACATTGTTCTTCTCCTGTTGACACTGTGAATTTCAAGAGAGTATAATAGTACGGTATAAAGATTTTTTAAGGGGGATATATTTCTCTATGTCACTTGAAGTAGGTGCAATTGTAGAAGGTGAAGTTTCCGGTATCACCAATTTTGGCGCTTTTGTTCAATTACCGGAGGGAAAAATTGGCTTAATCCATATTTCCGAAGTGTCCAATGTATATGTTAAAGACGTACATGACTTTTTGAAAGAGCATGACAAAGTTAAAGTAAAAGTATTATCCATTGATGAGCGTGGCAAAATCGGCTTGTCCATTAAACAGCTTACTCCGCCTCCTGCTCCCCAACCGAAGCCCCAACGTCCGCAAGTAGAAAATAGAGAACGTCGTGGTCCTCGTCCGCAAGCTCCCAAAGTAGCTCCGGCACTTTCCTTTGAAGATAAATTGTCCAAATTCTTGAAAGATAGCGATGACCGTATGCTGGACTTGAAACGTAATACCGAATCTAAACGCGGTGGCCGTGGCGCTAAACGCGACAGATAATTATCAATTTGTGATTAGGGCACTCGTAAAGAGTGCCTTTCATTTTCTTAGGAGTG
>JAZNAG010000019.1:0-36217 GCA_045586405.1 Acutalibacteraceae bacterium
GATAATGCAGATGCATTTATTATAGTTCCGGGTGGCATTGGAACATATGAGGAGTTCTTTGAAATCCTAACGCTGAAACAATTATGCCGACACAATAAACCGATTGCTCTTTATAATATAATGGGATATTACGATGATATAAATTATGCAATGGAACAGGCTATGAAGAAAAACTTTATTCGTGATAATTGTAAAGAACTATATTATGTAACGGATAAACTTGATGATTTACTTCGTTATATTGAAACTCCGGTTAATAAAATAAGAACGATCAAGGAATTAAAAGACGGCTAATGCCGAGCATTTTCTAATAATTGATATAAAAATGAGCAACACAAATCATTGTGATGCTCATTTTTTATGTGACACATTTTTACTATAACTACGGCGAATTCGCCAGAATTAAAATTTAAGGGAAGCTAATAATGCTTTTCTTTTTCTTCTTGGCATAATCGAGTGCTATTTTTGTTCCGCTTTTTCTACCTTTTGGGGTGTAATCCTCTTTATAATAAACAATGCAGAAACGGCTATTATCTATCATCTCACAGTTGCGCTTAACATAGCTTGCTTTACCTGCGCCGAGCACCGATTTTGGAAAATAGGTATCCTCATAACTTTCTAAGAGGTATGCTTTATAGCTTTCATCAATATACGGATATTCCGCCCTCACAAAAATTCTTTTTATGTGAGGGTGCTTTTTCTTTGTTTCGGTTACTATATCATAGCAGAGATCATCAAAGTGGCTCTTGCTGCCAAAAAGAAAAGTATCAATACTTTCTTCTGTAATTAAATGTTCGATTAACAAACACAGTTTTTTCTTTAACTCATCAGTCGCATTAATTTCCCTATGACCGATAAAACAACAAGTATTCTCTAACACAGCACTCGTTACCTCTCAACTTAGTTATATTATACAGTTTAACATAATGGTGTTTGCATTACAAGTCTTGGGTATAAAACCGTTAAGTTTGGCGGTAAAATATAATTAAGAAAGGTGGTGAGGCTATGGATACACATAAGAGGCTTCGTCAGTTATTGGATGAGCGCGGATGGACTGAATATAGATTATCAAAAGAATGCGGTTTGTCCGAATCTACTCTTGCAAATATTTTCAGAAGGAATACTTTACCTTCAATAAGTACATTAGAAGCAATTTGCGCCGGATTCGGCATTACAATATCCCAGTTCTTTGCAGACGGAGATATGGTTGAGATGACACCTGAAATCAAAGAACTCTTTGACTCTTGGGTTAGCCTCACAGCAGAACAGAAAAAAGCGGTCATGCAAATGATACGCACGCTTAATTCAAATAAGTAAATCAAAAGCCGCCCAATCGGGCGGCTTTTACAATGCTCTTAATATATCTTCGTTATGAAAAATTCTTCATCCGTAACAAATGCACAATCAATTTTACGGAGTCCGTAAAGGCACTCTCGATTAATAGTTTGAATGGTGTCAAAAGTTACATCTATATTCCACCAAGAATCATTAAAATAAACTCTATTCCAGGTATGGTGATACTGAACATTTTCTCGTTTATTACCGTCAACTACATAGCAGGGGATATTTTGACTACGACAAAGCGTGGCAAACAGATGGGAAAAGTCATAACAAATTCCTTTTCGTGAGCTTAAGGTTTTACGAACATTGAAATACTGTATTACCGGATTACAATCATAATCATACTCAAAATTATGTGTCATCCAATAATATATTGTTTTTACTTTTTCTTCATCAGTATCACAGTCGGCACAAATTTCGTCAGCGAGCTCCACAGTCTTTGTATCCCACAGCGTTGCCCGACCGTTGGTAAGAGAAACACCCTCTTGTTTGTAGACGAAAATATATGCAGTAAAAAGCAAAGCAATTATAAGTGCCGATACTATCAAAACATATATTTTCGTCGGCGGATTGTCCTTATGCGTACCATCAGCAAAAACAGTAAAATATGTAAAGACAATAGCAATAGAGATGATTGCTAAAAACGGAAACACTCTACGACAGTATACAGCGTAAGCAAAGTTTATCAAAAAAATAAGTGCAAGTAAAATAAATATGACTGAACGCATTGCCTTTGATTTTATCTCTACTGCTAAAAACAAACACGGTAAAACTGACAGCAAATAGAATACTGTAAGCGTTTGAGATAAAACAAGAAAATCTTTTAAATACAAACCCAACAGTAAATTATAGGCGGATTCAATAGCAAAGAAAATTAGTCTGGCTTTTGACTGCAATGTGATTGCGAATAATTTGGATATCTTCACGATAATTCCTCAATTCATTTGTAAATTCACATTGCAACAATTCGTTTTCCAATACTTAAAATCTAAAATTCAAATGATTCTTGCCCTTGATTTTGCCCTTATAATACTTTTGGGCAAGGGTAAAACGAAATAATAAGTCATAACAAGTTGAAATGAGTTGTTTGCGAAAAACCTTTTATTTGCAAGACTTTTAGAGGATTTTATTAACACCTAACAATAAGCGATAATAATTCACGAAATATTAGTTGTCAAATTCCAATTTATCAAGCTGCTTTCTGGTGTACTTTTTGCGTTTCTTCCCTTTCTACAAGGGCTGATTTGTACTTTTACGACTTCTATTACAAAAAAGAAAGCCCTCGAAAGAGGGCTTTTCTGTTTTGCTCACGATGTAGATTCGAACAGGGCAATATTGGAATAGCAAAGAATTATATAAATAACCCGACTTGAAAACCAAGTCGGGTTATTTTTCTTTACTGTATTTGTTTTTTGTTGCTATACCGCCGCGGATATGACGTTGCTCTTTATTTATATCAAGAATTTTTCGCACCTCTTTAAAAAGGGCAGGGTTTTCATAGCGAAGTCTTTCGGCTACGTCTTTATGTACGGTAGATTTGCTGACACTAAAGACCTTTGCCGTGGCACGTACCGTGGCGCCGGTTTCAAGAATATACTGTCCCAGCATAACTGCTCTGCTTTTCATACTTTACCAACTCCTAATAGGGCTTGGTAAAATGTATGAAAAATACCGTGCAGATATTACTGTTATTTAACGGTCATAATACTTGGCATTATGCCCTGCTTTGTTATATCTATTACGGCGTAGGAATTGGCGCCTTCTCGGCTGCTTGAAACCGAGCCGGGATTTACAAGATAAATGCCGTCTGAGTAGCAGCACATACTTTTGTGAGTATGACCGAAAAGGGCAAGAGAGCAGTTATTTTCCTTTGCTGTGTTTAGCAGGGTTTCGGTGGTATACTTTACATTTTGACGGTGTCCGTGGCAGTAGTATATCCGTGTGTTTTCTACGGTTACAATATTAAAAGATTTAGCGGTGGAAGAAAAATCACAATTACCCGAAACAATATGAAAAATACGGTTGGTAAAAAAGCCTTTTACGGTTTCAATATCGCTTGTGTTATCTCCAAGAAAGAAGATATGCACTATATCGGCGTGTTTTTCTATTATATTTTTAAGCACGGCGGTATTGCGGTGTGAATCGGAGAGAACTAAAATTCTCATAAAAAATTACTCCTTAACATATTATATATAGGGTGAGTATTATGAACTACGATATAAACAAGATAATGAAAGCGGCAAAAAACGGGGATATGCAGGACGTTATGTCTAAACTGAACCCCACCGATGCCGAAAAGATAAAGGAAATTTTAAAAGACAATGCAAAGCTAAACGAAATATTAAACAGCGATAAGGCGCGGGCTATAATGGAGAGGCTGAAAAATGGATGAGCTTTCCGAAAAAATAAACAGCATACTGTCAAACCCTGAAAGCGTGGCAGAGCTTAAAGAAATGGCAGAAAATCTTTTTGGCGAGAAAAAGCAAGAGGTACCCGCCGTCTTGCCCGATACCGACTCGTTAGATATAGCATCTCTTATGTCGGTTATCGGAAGATTAAAGGACAGCGAGAAAACCGAGAACCAAAAACTTCTTCTTGCACTTAAACCGCATTTAAGCGCAGAGCGTCAAAAAAGGGTGGATACCGCCGTAAAGATATTAAAACTTTTGGAGCTTCTGCCGTTTTTAAAGGACAGCGGAATTTTAGGGGGTATACTATGACCGATTTTCAGCGTGAAAAAGAGGAAGCGGCAAATCGTGTCAGGCGAATGAACGAAATGTACAAGCAAAAAGCAAGACTGAGTGAGCCCGTTAAAAAAGAGGCGACACCTTCCAAAAATTCTTTCGATATATTGCGCCTTTTTCGTTTCGACAGCATTAAAAATGATCCTGACAGGCTTATAATAATGTTCGTGTTTTTAATACTTGGCAGAGAAAAGTGTGATGAAAAACTTTTATACGCTCTGCTTTACATTATGCTGTAAAAAAGCAGTATAAAAAATGCGGTAAAGCCATAAGAAAAGGCTGTAAAAATTGGAATTATGTTAACTTTGAAACCAAAAAAGTTATTAAAGTTATGAACAGAGTTATTTACATTTTATTGGTCAAAACACGGAGTAATGGGCTTAAAAAGGGGGGGTTTTGTTCAAAACACGGTGCATAACTTTAAAAACTTTTGTTTTGTGCATAATAAACAGTAAATATTATGTAAACCAGAAAAAAGTCGAAAAAGGAACTCCTTTGTAAAAATATGTTTACTTTCAGAAGCGAATGTGTTAAAATAAACACAAGTAAAAAGGCCCTCTGTTTCGGGCTTTGTTTAAAGGAAGATATATATGAAAGTAACAAAGTTTTTATGCTGGTTGTTTGCTTTTTGTTTTCTGATTTTCTCCCTTTGCTCGTGCAGGGGCAAAGAGACGCTGACCGTAAAAGAAATAAGCGCGGCTCTTGAGGAAATTTGCCTTACAGACGAAAACATATATGAAGTAAGCAAGGCTGATATTGAAAACCGTTTTAATTTTGACGGAAACCTGCTGGGTGACTGTGTTATAAAAATGAGCAATAACGAAGAAAAGCTTTTGCTTGTTGCAGTAATGCAGGTTAAAGAGGAAAAAGACAGAGAAGCGGTAATAAGCGGTATAAACGCAACCGTAAAAGCCGCATCGGCGTCCTTCAGCGTTCTTGGCGATGAACATTTAGCTCAGATACAGCAACGGCTGTTTTATGAGTATGAAGATATACTTATAGTTGTTATTGCCGAAAAGTATGAGGCGTCAAAAGCATATCTGGAAGAAATAAATGCTAAAAAAATTATTTAAAAACAGAGTTGAAAATCAACTCTGTTTTTGTTTTAAATAAATAGTTTATTCTGCAGGCTCTTCGGCAGAAGCATCTGTGGCGGAATAAGTGGCGATGGGTGTGTGCCAACCGGTAAGGTCCACTCCGTTTTTTGTCATATAATCTTCGGGCTGTATATCGTCATATATAAAAGCGCGTATAAGTTTTCCCGCATATTCATAGTTATAGTAAACACAGGAAGCACCGGAACCGCGGTAGTCAGCGTTTATAATATAGTTATCGTGAGGAACACGGGCTTCTGTAAAGGAAGGCTTTTTGGCAAGAAGAGAAGCCATAGAAAACATCTGATTATGACTGAGAGAGGTTTTAATATACGGTGTCAGCTTATTAACAAGAGAGGGATAAGAGGTTACGTCTGTATCAAGAGCCTTTTCCATAATTTTCTTAAGAACAACTCTTTGACGTTCTGTTCTGCCAAAGTCGTTGGTATTACCGTAAGCATTAACCGCCTTTCTTATACGGGCATAGGCAACCGCCTGCATACCGTTCACCTTATGGGTACCGGCTTTGTATATGAAATAGGGTGTGGGATCTTCACCGATATTTATATACTGCTCGTTTATAAGGGCGTTGATACCATGGTATGTGTCGGCGATTTCAGCACTGGTTACTTCTATTTCAATTCCGCCCACAGCATCAATAATATCTGCCATACCGTAGAAGTTAACGGTGGCGTAAGCCGAAATATCAAGACCGAAACAGGTATTAAGGGTTTTAACCGCAAGGGAAGGTCCGCCAATGCTATAAGCCGAGTTTATTTTGTTATAGCTGGTTTTACCATTGTTTTCGATAGGCACAAGACTGTCGCGCAAAACAGAAATTATTTTTAATTCGTTATCTGTTTTGTTTATACTAAGTATCATAATAGAGTCGCTAAGACCTGAAAAGCTGCCTTTGTCACGTGTGTCAACACCGAAAAGAGCAATATTGAAAACGTCTTTGCTTATAACAGTATCAATACCAAGGTCATCATTGTCAAGTTTTGAGAAATCATTATCACTGCCCAGCTTTTCAAGGATAACGGTAATGTATACACCCATAAAACTACCCAGTATAATAAAAACGGCAAGAAGTGACGCAAGTATGCTTAAGGAAATGCGTTTTCTTTTTGAAAGATTTTTCCACCAGCTTAAAAAGCGGTTTTTCTTTTTCTTCGCAGGTTTTTTTGGGGGTTCGTTATCATTTGGAGAACCCATATAATAGGAATTTAAGTTAACGCTATTATTTTGATTATTCATTTGTCATCCCTCTGTAAATATCACCTTTTTTAAGGTGTGTAATTTCTGCCGCCTTTTTTGCCGCAAGTGAGGCAGGCTCGTTATTTTTGCAAAAACCTTTTGCAATTTCTATTGCTTCTTCAAGGGTATAATTTTTTTCTTCCTCAGTGTAACCGCTGACTATCAGCACAAACTCACCCTTAGGGGCAGTTTCGCTGTATTTTTCCAGCGCCTCTTTAAAGGTTGTGTGGATAACCTCTTCGTGAATTTTGGTAAGTTCACGGACAAGGGCAATTTTTCTGTCCCCAAAAACTTCCAGCATATCTGAAAGAGTAGCTATAAGCTTGTGCGGGGCTTCATAAAATATCATAGTGCGTTTTTCGAATTTTATTTCATTAAGGTGGGCGCGTCTTCCCGGTTTGTTTACGGTAAGGAAGCCCTCAAAGGTAAATCTGCCTGACGGCATACCCGACATAGCAAGGGCGGTTACCACAGCGCTGGGGCCGGGCACCGACTCAACGGTTATGCCATTATCATACGCAAGTCGCACCATATCTTCGCCGGGGTCTGAAATAGCCGGCATACCTGCATCTGTAACAAGGGCACAGTTTTGCCCTGACAGTAAGCGGTCAATAATTTCGCCGCCGCGAGATTTTTTGTTATGTTCGTAATAAGAAAGCATAGGCTTTTTTATGCCGAGAAAATTAAGAAGTTTTACCGTAACGCGAGTGTCTTCTGCGGCAATAAAGTCTGCTTCTTCAAGAGTTTTTGCGGCGCGGGGAGAAAGGTCGCCCAGATTTCCGATAGGCGTACCGACAAGATAAAGTTTGCCTGCCATAAAAACCCTCCTTAAATATATTGCCTTTGGTATTTTACCACAAAGTTTGCTAAATTACAATTGTTTAATTAAATTTGTTGAAATTCCCATAAAAATATGGTATATATAAAACAGATGTTAAAGGAGATATTTGTATGAAAAAATTTCTTGCTGTTTTAATGGTTGTTTCGTTGATTTTAAGCCTTGCTGCCTGTAAAAAAGAGGTTAACCGCGCTGAGTATGACGAGGGCGAAAAGATGGATGCTGATGCAAGTTCAATGTACGCCGAAGAAAACCAGGGCAATCCTTACGCGCAGTCTGAAATAGGCCATCACAGAGCATACAAAAACCTTATAATTGCAATAGGCACCTATGATTTGGCCAAAGAAAGCTATGTATCTTACGAATATATTAAAGACGGCTCATATCAAGGCAACCCCTGTTATTATTATTCCAAAAAGCTTTCAAAAACCGTAGACGGCGAGTATAAGCATGACAGCTATCACGCAGTTTATAAAGACGGCTCAAAGATAGTTTCAAATATAGATTTACCGTAAAAGAAGAACGGATGTGCAAAGTTTTGCACATCCGTTTTTTAGTGAAATTTTTATCGCCTCTAAAAAAGAGAAGGTTTATTTATTATCGCTTACCATTTTCCTGTTAAAAATTATTACCGAGATAACAAAAAAAGCAACCGTATAAATAACAAATACAGCAATATTCCTCAGCCGAATATTCTCCAAACGATTATTCAGTACCCCTTTTAGTATTGTAAGGCAGGATTCAAAAGGCAAGTATTCGCAAATCTTTCCAAATCCCCGTCCTAACATTTCTTTTGGGAAATACATTCCGCTTGTAAAGCATACGAGCTGAACTATAATACTTGATATCCCCGACGAAGACTTTTCAGAAGCAACGCTACCTATTATTATCCCTATTGCAATAAACAAAACCGCTATAACTAATGACACGAGTATTGCGAAAATTATGTTTATATTAAAGCTAAGGCCTAATACAACAGCCAAAAGGAAAAACAATGTGTTCTGAATCAGTATGATAGGAATAATTGACAACATATATCCTAAAATATATTCTTTTGGTTTCATAGGGCTTACACCCAATCTTATCAACAATGAGGTTGTTCTGTCTTTGCTTATCAGCATAGCGGTAAAAAGAGTGATAAAAGAAAACCCAAAAACCACAATTCCCGGAGTAAAGTTTTCCAACTCATAGCTTTCGTTGGGTATATTGAATTGCTGAAATATAAATAGCAAAAACAAAGGCAATATTATGGCAAAAATTAAGCTCAACGGGTCTCTGGCAATTTCTTTGAAATTTCTTTTTGCAAAGTTCAATATTCTCATATTATAAATTACCTCCCGTTGCTATTTTTACAAAGGCGTTTTCAAAATTTTCAGCACCGGTTTGAGTTATCAATTCATTTGATGTTCCGACAGCAAGTAATTTGCCCTTTGCCATTATACCTACCCTGTCCGACAGCCTTTCGGCTTCTTCCATATAATGAGTTGTTAATATTATTGTTATTTTGCCTTTTAGACTTTCAATAACTGCCCAGAGCTCCTTTCTGGCGATTACGTCAAGACCGAGAGTCGGCTCATCTAAAAATAATATTTCGGGGTTGTTTATCAAAGCAATTGCTATGGATACCTTTCGTTGCCAACCTCCCGACAGGGTTTTTGCTTTTTGATTCAGCACTTCGTCTAATTTAAATATTTTGATTAGTTGGCTGATCTTTTCTTGCTTTTTTGAAATTTGATATACCCCTGCCATAAATTCCAGATTCTCTTTTACCGAAAGGTTGGGAGCGATAGCCGTTTCCTGAGGCGATACATTTAATATTTCTTTGATTTTTTGTCTGTCTTTAACAATATCCAACCCGTTGATTTTAATGCTTCCGTCGGTAGGCAAAATCAGGGTGGATAACATTTTAATCGTTGTTGTTTTTCCTGCACCGTTTGTGCCGAGCAAGGCAAATAATTCGCCTTGATTTATTTTCAGATTTATTCCGTCGACTACGGCTTTTTCTTTGTATTTTTTGGTCAGATTTTCCGTTTCAATGGCTATCATTTTAACTTGTCTCCTTAGGGAAAATTTTATCCGATAAATCCTCTATAGCGTCTGCTTTAAGTAATGCGATTCCTCTTGTTTTATCACAAAGAACAATGACAGAATCTCCCGGTTTTATATCAAACATATCTCTTGCTTCTTTCGGGATTACAATTTGCCCTTTTTCTCCAACCTTACTTATTCCCACAAATTTTTCTTTTTTCATTTCTTATCACCTTAAAAGTTATATTTGTTATACTTTTCATACTAATTATACTAAACCAAGAGAAGAATTGCAACATCAAAATGAAAAATTTTGCCTAAGGCTGAATATATAAAAACCGCCTGATTTCTCAAGCGGTTAATTTGTTTTGAACTTTGTTTTTTATTCTTCTCTTGCCTTCATGGGTACAAAGGGCTCAGCCTCTTTGTCCTTAATATCACGAATTATGATAAAGGGAGTAAGCTCGTCGTCCTGTCCTGCAGGGTTATCTCTCACTGTTTCGCAAAGGAATTCTACGGAAAGATCTTTAAGAGCGGGGCTGACACCTAAAATTTCAACAGAGATATCGTTGGCATCAATAATCATAGCGTTAATGCCGTGGGTCTCGGTAATTTTTTCGCAAGCGCCCTCGGGGTTTTCGGGATTAAGCACAGCAAGGTCGTGATAGGTTTCAAAAGAGGAGTGCATATAAAAACCGTCAATACCTGCAACGTCTTGTCCCACAACCTCATAGAAAACACCGCGTTTTCCGAAAAGCTTACCGATAGCGCCCAAAAAGGAACCCCAAAGGATAAGGGGAGCGCCTTTCATATTTATAGCAAGCTGTAACTTATAAGGCTCACCCATACCGATACCTGCATCGCTGTTTTTGGTAGCAAAGCGGGAAAGAGTACGAGCTAAAAAGCCGATTTTAACATCTTTTTTCTCAACGGTGTTGTTCTGGCACATAGCAACAACCTTTTCGCCGATAGCCAGAATGTCGCCCTCTTCATAAAGAGGCTTAACATAACGTCCCACAAGCTCACAAAGGTCCTCGCCGCGCTCAATAAAGTGGGTGTTTACGGCATAACGCTCAAGACGTTTGCCCTCAACCTCGCGTACACCGCGTATATAGTAAACTATACCGTCTTTTTCGCGTTTATTTTCAGCATAGTTTTTATTACCGTCATACCAGAAAGCCATAATATAAAACTCCCTTAATTTTTTTCTACAAATATAGTATAAACTATTTTGTCTAAAAGTCAAGAAATGCAAAAAAGGATGCGAAAGAGCATCCTTTTTATTTTAAAGTACATTAATCTCAAAAAACCTTGCGGTTCTGTCTTTCGGTAAATTTACCGAAAGTATATTTGAGTTTTGGTCATAACAACATTTCGTATCTATAATTGAGGGATAAACCAGCCTACAGGAAGCCTTTTTACCGCCGAAATATTTAGAAAGGTCAATTTTTATAACGGGGTTTGTATCCTCAAGCTTCCAGACTGCCAAGGTCATTTTTTTGCCGTCGGGACTTAAAAGACCTAAACTGCTGAAGGTTCGGTCTATAATACTTAGTCTGCCTGAGGGCCATACGGGGAAAGCTTGACTGTTGTGTTCTCTGTATTTCTTAAAGGTTTCTACGCCCTCTTTTATAAGTTTTGTGTTAAACTCATCGGCACAGTCAATTCTGCCTGAAAGGTAAAGGGTACCGCAAAGGGCGGTTACCATATTAAATACCGTTTGTTCGCCGTCGGCCATAGAGTTAATATGCTCTTTGTCTTCTTTTAAATTCTTTTTGTCTTTATCGTAAATGGATACAGGATAAGGATAAGACCAGGCACCTGCTTTTTCGGGAGCAAGATAGGCAAGAGAACCCGAAACAATAGAGGGGTTAAGGTAATAAATTTCCTGATCGGACGTGCTTTGCAGATGGAAGTGACGGAGGGTTCCGTTATCGCACCTCATAGCGCCGCTACCGCAGTTTTCTATTTTTAAATCGGGATATTTTGCCCGTATTTTATCGATAAAGTCATAGAAAGCCTCGGTATGCTTTTTAAGGCCTTCGGCAGGGCTTGAGCCGCGCAGTTCAAAGCCCAGCTTTGTTGAAAGGTTGTAGTCGTTCTTTACAAAACGGCAACCTGCGTTATACAGCATATCAAAGATGCCCTCAATATAGTCCCGTTGTTTTTTATCGGTAAAGTCGGCAAAATGGCCGTTTGAAAGTTCACTGCCGTTACGCTTCATAACGGCGCCGTTTTTATACATTGACGAGTTTTTTGAAATAGATTCTATTTCAAGCCAGGCGCCCGGAGTCATACCACGGCTTTTAATGTAGTCAAATATCTTTTTGATGCCTTCCTTGCCGTACTTTTCCTCATCAACAACCCACTCGCCAAGTCCGCTGCCTACATACCATCCGGCGTCAAGGCAGAAAAGCTCAGAGCCGCACTCTGCCGCCTTATCTATTAAAGGAAGCATTGTTTCATAGTCTCTTGTTTTCCAGAAACAATTCATATAATCGTTAAAGCAGGCGGGGGCAATATTTTTCTCGTTCCATTTTGCAAGGGTGGTTTGTCTTTTAGCAAGGGTCAACTGTTTTACAGCCTCGTCAAAAGAGCCGTCGGTACAGCCCCAGATAGCAGGGGCGGCAGTTACGGTTTCGCCGGGGCGAAGAACCTTAACAAAGCCTGTTTCTTCATCAGCGGCATTGGCTTCCATAAAAAATGTGCCCTTATCAAAGCCGTTGCCGTTTCTGTTGCCAAGCTCAATAGTCCAGTTAAGTCCGCCCTCAATTTCCATATACCAAATAGTACCGCTTTCGGTGTCCTCAACCATAACAAGCGGGTAATGTTTGCCTGTACTCCAGGAGCCGATAGAGCGCACTCTCCAGGAAACGCTGTCCCAGCGGTGCGCGGTTTTTTTATAAATACCAAGGTTATAAAGGCTTTCTTCTCGCCATTGAGCCTCGCCTTGCCAATGTGACAGGCAGTGATGCACCTTGATTTTGCTGTTATCCGAAAACCATTTAGAAATTCCGCCTTCGGCAATACCCGTCATAACGGCAGAACTGAAATGGGTTAAGGTTACCTTTTCTTTTGAAATATTTTTAACCGAGTTTGTTTGGCGGACGGCGTCTGCGCCTTCAATAAACTGCATTTTAACGGTTACTTCAAGGCTTTCATTGTTAACAAGATATTTAGCCACCATACCGCTTTTGTTTTGTTTAAAGTATGTGCAAACAGCGCCCTCGTTTAAACTGCAAATACCACCGCAGCCTTCCATAGCAGGAGTAGGGTATCCTGCCGTTCTAAGATAGAAGTTTGCATCGGCGTTTACAATTTGGTCTTCAGAAGCAACGTTTTCGGTTTCAAGCTTATACATTTTAAGGCTGTTACCGTTTTCGCCTCGGTCATATTTCATAACCATATTGTTGTGATTTACTGTTTCTAACATACGCGCACCTCTTTAAAAGTGGTAATACAATATCTGTGGAAAGTATAGCATTTTTCAAAAGGATTAGCAATAACAATCTTGTTATAGTAAAGAGTGTTAAATTAAAAAAACAACCACACCAAAAGGTGTAGTTGTTTCTTCATGCGTAAGAACGGCATAACGGTGCGTAAATGTAGATAAGAAAAGCGATTAGGTGCGTAGAGGATATTATATACTGACCTCGATGTCAAAATATTGTTCTTGAAAATAGGTCATTTTAATAATTTCTTCCTTGGAAAATATCATGTTTTCGGGAGCAACTACCCATTTGTCCTCTATATCATTTAAGCGGTGAATGATTGCAACAACTGTGCCTGTAAACACATTGACCGGATGGTCGACACCCAATATATATGCATCCTGTTCTTCGCCGTCAGCAGCAATAATTGCATCTACATAACCGTAATTTACAGAGTAATAAATATCTTTATGTTTGGGATGACGGCTACCAAGTGGACGATCCACAATAACGGTGACCACTTGACCTATCATTTCGCATTCTCCTTTGCTGTGCGGCAA
Organism: Acutalibacteraceae bacterium; assembly: GCA_045586405.1. Lineage (GTDB taxonomy): Bacteria > Bacillota > Clostridia > Oscillospirales > Acutalibacteraceae > SIG607. The sequence goes on from JAZNAG010000019.1 coordinate 13,294, forward strand.
GAGGCCATCAACATCGCTTGGAGTGACGTGCATTTTGCAGAAAGTGTTTTGAAAGTTTGCTCGTCAATATATTTTGTTCTATATAAAAGTTCGAGCCAATAACCTGTTTCACTTGCTTACTTTAAGGCAATTTCAAGCTTGGAAATAAAATCCTTCTTGCCTTGCGCATATTGTGCTTCGTGTATGTTAGCACCGATACTTGTGCCGCTTCTGCCGATTTGATTAGAAATAATGGATTCTTTAATTGATTTCAGATGCTTTACCAATTCAATAATATCAACGGAGAAGTCCATAGAAAGTTCCCGGAGCTTCGATTCTGACATAATATACACCTCGCTTTTTTATATTATATCACAAATCGAGTTTGTTTGCAAATAAGTGATAAGTGATGCAACTACGCTGTGATAGGTTATGCGATGCGTTCCACCCACGCGCCGAAGGCGTGCATCACAGACGAAGTCTGTATCACGCACGCAGTGCACATCATGTTCCAAAGGAACGCAACACGCAAAGAAACCTGATTTGTCAGGTAGACAAATCAGGTTTCTTTGTTGGTGACCCGGACGAGATTCGAACTCGTGTTACCGCCGTGAAAGGGCGGTGTCTTAGGCCTCTTGACCACCGGGCCGTATTGGTGGCGATAGTGGGACTTGAACCTACGACACCGCGGGTATGAACCGCGTGCTCTAGCCAACTGAGCTATATCGCCATTTAAGCGCCACTATGCGTGACTTTGATATTATATCAACCGTGTAGTAGTTTGTCAAGTATTTTTTAAAAAATTCTTAATCTGCTGTATTTATACTATAAAATTTATTCTTGATTATGATATATAAATAATGTATACTGAATACTGTGTAAATTTATAGTTTGTTTACATTTTTATACCGTTTTTGTAGTAAACTGTAAGCAATTAAAAAATTAAGGAGTGTATGATAAATGATAGAAGTATCCTCTCTTTCTAAAAGATACGGCTCTCATCTGGCGGTTAAGGATGCATCTTTCAGCATCAAAAAGGGTGAAGTTGTAGGTTTCCTCGGTCCTAACGGCGCAGGTAAATCTACGATTATGAATATCCTTACCGGTTACCTTTCTTTAACACAGGGCAAGGTAGAAATTGACGGTTTTGATATTATGAGCGACCCTGAACTTGCTAAAAAGAGAATCGGCTATCTGCCTGAAATACCGCCCCTTTATCTTGATATGACGGTAAGAGAATATCTTTACTTCATTTACGATTTAAAGAAGGTAAAATTTCCAAGAGGTCCTCACATAGACGAAATTATCCGACTTGTGCGCATTACTGAGGTTTCAGAGCGTCTTATTAAAAACCTTTCAAAAGGTTACCGTCAGCGTGTAGGTATTGCAGGCGCGCTGGTGGGCAACCCCGACGTACTTATTCTGGACGAGCCAACCGTTGGTCTTGACCCCAAGCAGATTATAGAAATTCGCGACCTTATTTCAAAGCTTGGTAAAAACCACACCATTATTTTGTCTTCTCACATTCTTTCTGAGGTGCAGGCGGTATGTAAGCGTGTTATCATCATTAACCGCGGTCATATTATTGCCGACGACACCCCCGAAACACTTTCGAAGAACCTTTCTTCCGACCATTCACTTGTTGCCAGAGTGACAGGCAAAGAGGAAGACGTTATAAGCGCTATACAGAGCGTAAAAAATGTTGACAGCGTTGAATGTATGGGCGAGCTTGAAAAGGGAAGCTGTGATTACAGAATTTTCCCTGTTGAAAATGCTGATATAAGAAACGACCTTGCAAAACGCATTTGCGAGAAGAACAAAATCGGTCTTTTGTCCCTTACCAGTAACGAGCTGACCTTAGAGCAGATATTCCTGCGACTGACCGGTGAAGATGAAATGAGCAAATACTTTGAAAAGCAGGAAGAAAAAGAGGCTTTAGACCTTGAAACAAGCCGTGAAAGTGAGGAGGAAAACTAATGGTTGCTATTTATAAAAGAGAAATGAAGGCTTACTTTACTTCTCTTATTACCTATTTCTTTTTCGCCGTATTTTTTGCGGTACAGGGGCTTCTTTTCAGTTATCTTTTCCAAAACGGAAGCACCACAATATTTGCAATTCCCTTTGCATATCCGATGTATCTTACTATTTTCCTTATTCCGCTTCTTACTATGAGAACAATAAGCGAGGATAAAAGACAAAAGGTTGACCAGGTTCTTCTTACCGCTCCCGTTTCGATGGCTTCGGTAGTGCTTGGCAAGTTCTTTGCTTGTCTGAGTGTTTACGGTATAGCCATTTCACCCCTTCTGATTTATCAGGTTATAGTGGCTTACTTTGCAAACGTTAACTGGCTTCTTTTCATTTATGCAATTCTGGGCACTCTGCTTTTGGCAGCCACCCTTATTGCTTGCGGTATATTTATTTCCTCTCTGACAGAGAGCACCGCACTTGCCGCCGTGCTGACCGTAGGCGCAAACATTTTTCTTATGTTTATAAAATCTATAGTTTCAATGATAGGTATAGAGTGGCTTACCGATATAACCGACGCTGTAGGTCTTATGGACAGATATGCAGCCTTTGCAGACGGTGTATTCAGTATTCCCGACGTAATTTACTATCTTTCTTATATAGTTGTATTCATATTCCTCACCGTGCGCAGTGTTGAAAAGCGCAGATGGGCATAAAGGAGGGGCGAAAAATGAAAGAAAAACTAAATGCTGTTATAAAATCGGTTGTTTCCTTCTTCCCCCAACTTTTTGGCTATGTTTTTGGAAGGAAAAGTGAAAAAATCAAAAACAAGCATCTTTTTAAACGCGGCGGTTACGCCGTGGCTATTATCGCCCTCGTTATAGCGGCGGCTATAATAGTAAACCTGCTTGTTGGTTTTCTTGCAGACAGAATCACTCTTGAGTTTGATATTACCTCGGAAAAGAAGAATTCTATAAGCGAGGAAAACAAGGAATATATTAAGGCTGTTGAAAAAGATATAAACATTTTTATCTTTGCGTCTTCTGCCGAGGAATATTATAACGGCGGTATGGCTCAGGCGGCACAGAACAAAATGTTCTATACCAACAACAGCGAATATTATTTCCAGACCACCGTACTTCTTGACCAGTACGTAAAGCTAAACGATAAGATTACTCTTGAATATGTTGATCCCAACGGCACCGAGGTTGGCGCTATTATAAGTGAATACGGCACCAGCTATTCTTACGGTGATATTCTGGTTACCTGCAACTTTAAGGGAGAAGACGGCAAGGATATTAAAAACAGCCGAGCTCTTACCCTTGCAGATATTTATACCTGTACCGAGAATACCGAGTATGCCGCAATGGGCATTACTATGTATGAAATTGACGGAAGCAGTCTTGAAACCGCGCTTACCAGCGCTATTGCATCTGTAACAAGCGCAGAATCTTTAAAGGTTGGTTTTATTGCTTCTCACAGCAACTCGGACGCCTTTGAGCATTACAGAGATTTGCTGAAGATGAACAACATCACCATTGAAGACATCAACGATAAGCTTATTACCGAAATTTCTTCTGACTATGATGCGGTTGTTATCGTGGCTCCTTCAAAAGACTTTGTTAAGGACGAGATTACTGCACTCAGCGAGTTTTTGGCAAACGACGGAAAGCTTAACAAGAGCCTCCTGTTCTACGGCGATTCTTCTTACCAGAATCTCCCTAACTTCTACAACTTCCTTTCTGAATGGGGAATAGACGTTCAGCCGGGTATTGTGTTTGAAACAAACGATTCTGTAAGAGGTACCGACTATTCTACCTATATAAGTCTTTCCGCCTCTACAAAATTCCCCTTTGTCGGCGCAGGTCAGTATTTTGCCAGCGGATATAATATTGCTATGAGTGAAAATGACAGTAATTATGCAGGCAGAACTACCGAAACCGTACTTGCTACCAACGGCACCAGTGTTGTTGTTCCTATCGGCACAGACAACTCAAAGGCGCCCGGTGACGGTTATGAAATTTGCAAGATGTCTTCTTGTATTGTTTCAACCGAGTCTGAATTCGTTGAAAATATACCTGCATACAGCAGAGTAATTGCTTTCTCAAGCGTAGACTTTATTTCAGAGCTTTATGCACTCAGCTACGGCAGTGTAATGGACTATGACAAGCTTAATGTAGAGGTTATGCGTTATGCAACCGGCTCAAGAGACGTATCTATTGTCTTTGATGCAAAGACTATCGATTCTACCGCTGAGCTTTATGTTGTTTCCTCTGCTTCAGCAAAGGTTATGCGTGTAATCTTTGCCGCAATTATTCCTCTTTTAATTCTTGCGGCGGCATTTGTTATATTCTTTAGAAGGAGAAACAAATAATGTCTGAGAATGAAAATAACAATATAAATGAAAACGGGCAGGAAAATATGACAGAAGAGAAAGATTTTGAAGAGTCTACCATATTTTCTGATCCTACCGAGCATACGGACAAGGGTAAGAAAGGCAGATTTTCACTTCTTAAAAAAATAATAGCCGCAGTTCTTTGCGTGGCCATTCTTGCATCCGGTACCGTGCTTGTTGTAAAGCTTATCCCCGAAAAAGAAATTGAGCAGGTAGATATAAATCAGGGCGAACAGTTCCTTAATGTACCTGCAAATGAAGTAAGCAAAATAACCGTTTCTCACGCTGCGGGCAGTCTTGTTATAAATTCTGCTACGGTTGACGGAGAAAGCACATGGCTTCTTGACGGATATGATAACTCTCTTATAGACACGGCTTCTCTTGAGCAGATAGTCGGTTATGTTACCAATATGAAGGCGTACGGAAATTACGAGACCGATACACCTACAGATTACGGTCTTACCACTCCTCTTGTAAAGGCAGTGGTTATGGGCAAAACAGAGGGGCAGGAATATACCGTAACCTTTGGTAACAACACAGCAGACGGAACATACACCTATGTTCAGCTGTCAACCGAGCCGAGTAAGGTTTATCTTGTTCAAAAGGGTATTGCGGCAGGTCTTACTGTGGCGCCTCTTGACCTTGCTATAAGCACCGTTATTCCTGCTGTTGAAAAAACAGAGGCGAATTCAGGATACTTTACTTCTGACGGCACACTTACTACCTTTGACAGCCTGACACTCTCGGGCGGTGACTTCAAAAAGCCGCTTGTGTTTGTGCCCAACACCGATAAAACGTTTAACGAATATGCAACCTATATATGTACCTCTCCCTTGCTGAGAATGGCAAACGGTGTAGAAGATATCGTACGGATTTTCGCAAACGGTCTGGCTTCTTCTTCGGTGGTTTCTTTTGACCAGTCAAGCGCCAGTCTTAAAAAATTCGGTCTTGATAAACCTATGTGGACGGTTACCATGAAGGTTGCAGGGGTAAACTACACCTACCGTATTACTCCTACCGACGAAACTCTTGTTGAATACTATGTTGCTTCTTCAACCGATAAAATGATAAGAACCGTACCGGTAACCAACATTTCCTTTATCAGTAAGAAGGAAGCGGAATTCTACTACGGCTTTATGCTGGTTGAATCTATCAAAAGTATAAGCGAGTTTACACTGTCGGGTGAGGTTAACACCACCTTTGAAATACAGTATGACGAAGATAACGAAGAGTTCATTATAAAAAACGGCGGACAAAAAATTGTAGCCGATGACTTCCAGAGTTTCTATGCAGAGTTTATACAGACAACGGCAATAGATTTTGCTACTGTATCAACCTCATCAAAGCCACAGCTTACCATTACTATAAAGCATAACGACGGCAGTAAAGATACGGTGCTTACCTATACCAAGATAAGCGAAAGCCGTTATCAGTATACTTCCGGCGGTAAAGCAATGGGACAGATTCCATCAACCGCTTATGACAGAATAGTAAAACAGATAAACAGGTTAATACCTTAAATAAACAAAGACAAACACCCGAGGGACACTCGGGTGTTTGTCTTTTAAGGGGTTTGAGGAGAGAGTTTCTCAAAAATTGAGAAACCGTCAAAGAGGGTTGCGGCTTCCCGTCTTCGACAATTATATTGTAAAATAAAATTTTTAAATTTTCGTGAACACAATTTGAATTTTTAAAAGTGAATATAATAGGAATTTTCGTCAAAACTTTTATAGGGTGATAATTTTGAAATTCTATAAATCAAAAACAGCGAAATTTTTAGCGGGCAAAGGTTTTTATCTTGTACTGGCAGTGTGTATGACAGCAATGGCAATAGCGGTGTATTCGGCTCTTGACTCTGCAAATTTAGAAGAAGGCGGAGAGAGCAGCAGTATATATGAAACACCGTCTGAAATCGTGCCTCCCGTGGTTTCTGACCAAAGTGAGCCTCAGGAGGAAATTGACAACTTAGAGGAAGAAGACCAAGACCTGACCGAGCCTGCCGATGTGGAGGGACAGGCAGGATATTTCATTATGCCTGTTGAGGCGCAGGTAATTAAAAGCTATGACAGTCAGCATCTGCAGTACAGCGCAACCTATAACGATATGCGTCTGCACAAGGGTACAGATTTAAAACCCGTGGGCAGTAATGACGTTTTATCTGCAGGTAAAGGCATTGTGACAATAGTAGAGGAAAATACCGTTTACGGAAACGTTGTTACCATTGACCATTTTGACGGTGTTTTAATTCGTTATTGCGGAGTTAAAAATATTACCGTAAAGACTAACGACGAGGTAAAAGCAGGTGATATCTTAGGAGAAGTAGGGGTTGTAACCAACGAAAGCAGTGACGAGCTTCACCTTCACATTGAGGTGTTCAAAGACGGCAAAGACGTGAACCCCGAAGAGTTTTTCGGCTACTGAAATTAAAAGGCGGACACTCCGCCTTTTTTTGTTGACAACAAGTCTTTACCGCGTTAAAATTAAGAGGAACGGAGGCGGTAAAAATGCTTGAAACCAAAGTAATTTCATCACTTGGCAAGGTGTTTCCCGACAAGGTGACAGGAGAAGAAATAAAGGAATATTCTGCCTTTTGCGACGAGCCTGTATCGTTTCAAATCGCTTTTAAAACCTCGGACAACGCTTTAAACAGAAGGTTTTATGTTGAGGTAGAAACCGATGCTCAGTACTGGGAAGAATATAAGGTTGGCTATGTGCCTGTTCTGCAGGCCGATAAACCTGAGGCTGACCAGTTTTTTGACAGCAAAGAGCCGGGAATTTTCCCCGATCCCTTGCACGAGAGAAAAACAAAGACAGATATTGTAACAATAAGCTACCCTTGGCTTGATTTACAGTTTGAGGAAAACCAGACACAGCCCCTTAATGCGTCGAACGCCTGGCAGGCGCTGTGGTTTACTGTCGGTTCAAAGGAAAAACCGCTTTCAAAGGGTGTTCACGAGTTTACCGTTAAATTCCGGCTTGCAGAGGATAAAAGAGTTTTAGCCACCAATACCGTTAAAATAGATGTAAACGGGTACTTGCTTGGCAAACAAAGTCTTGTATACACCGCCTGGTTCCACTGTGACTGTCTTGCTGACATATATAATGTAGAGATGTTTTCATCCCGCCATTTTGAAATAATGGAAAACTTTATAAAGGCGGCAGCTAAGACGGGTATGAATATGATACTTCTGCCTGCCTTTACACCGCCCCTTGATACGCCTATCGGCAGAGAGCGTAAAACGGCGCAGCTTGTAGGGGTAGAAAAAACCGAAAAGGGTTATGCTTTCGATTTTACCCTTTTCGAAAAATTTGTAAATATGTGCAAAAATGCGGGTATAGAGTATTTTGAGCACAGCCATTTATTTACCCAGTGGGGCGCAGAGTTTGCGCCAAAGGTGGTAGCAAAGGTAAATGGAGAATACAGGCGAATTTTCGGCTGGGAAACCAAAGCGGCAGGGGAGGAGTACAAAGAATTCCTTTCTCAGTACATAGCCGCATTAAAGCCGCAGCTAAAAAAACTGTCTATTGACGATAAAATATATTTTCATATATCCGATGAGCCTGCCAAGGTGCATTTGCCAACCTACAAAGAAAGCTCTAAAATAGCAAGACCGCTGCTTGAAGGCTACAAGGTATTTGATGCTTTGTCCCATTATGACGTATATAAAGAGTCGGACATTGACATTCCCGTTGTAGTTGAAACCAGCCCTGATATGCAGGATTTTCTTGACAATGTAAAAGATTTATGGGTATATTATACCGGCGGCGAAATAAAGAAGGGCGAGCCAAATCGACTTGTATCAACCATTTCTGTCAGAAACAGAAATTTAGGCATCAAAATGTATGCAAAGGGTGTAAAGGGCTTCTTGAACTGGGGTTACAACAACTATTATGACATACAAAGTCAGGGCGTAATTGATCCCAGAAACAACCCTTGCTGTTTTGCAAATTCTTCGGGTGGTTTCGTGGTTTACCCAAACTGCGACGGCACGCCCCTTATAACCCTTCGAATGAAGGTTTTTTATGAGGGTATAAACGATTATGAGGCTCTGCGCAGATTTGAGGAAATAAAGGGCAAAGAGGAAGCCCGAAAGCTTATAGAAAAGCATTTTGGCAAGGTAGAATTTACCGGCTGTTTCTTTGACGAAAAGAAAATTTTCGACTTTAGACGAGAGATGAACGAAATCCTTAAATAAAGCAAAAAGACGGAAGTCCGAAAGGATTTCCGTCTTTAATTTATTTTACGGCTTTTATACCGTCTTTGCTTATGCGTTTAAGGTTGGCGGTTATGTTGTCCAGCGTTTCATAGAAAAAGGCTCGGTTTTCGTCACTTAGTTCTTTGCCTGCCGAGTCGGCAACAAAGCCGGCAAGTTTTGTTATATGACGGGCAAGTTTTTTGCCTTTTTCGGTAAGGGTGAGCAGAGCGCGGTATTTGTTTTCGCCCCGTCTTGTTACAAGACCTTTATCTTCCATTATTGAAACGAGGCGTGAAACGTCAGATTTGTCTTTTCCGCAAAGCTCACCAAGGTCGGCAGAGGTGATGCCGTCTTTATGGTTATACATAGCGGTAAGATAAATGGCGTGTGTGCCTTTAAGACCGTATTTTTCCATTTCGTCGCATGCTATTTTGTGCCAATAACGAGAAATCTGGGAAATAGCAATAGAAAATTTTTCAAATCTGTTCACTGTTATAACTCCTCATAATTTCTACCTTAAGTATATTTTAAAAAAGTTGAAAAGTCAACAAATTTGTTGAAAAATACAACATTAAAAAGCCCGAAGTTTTTGCTTCGGGCTTTAAACTATTTATTTGCCTCGTCTATTACCTTTTGGGCAATGTGTGAGGGAACTTCTTCATAACGCTCAAACTCTAAAGTAAAGGTGGCTATACCGCCTGTTATAGAGCGCATTGCGGTGGCAAAGTCGCTCATTTCGGCAATGGGCACCTCGCCAACAACCTCTTGCTGTTTGTTGCTCAGAGGATTCATACCGATTATTCTGCCGCGGCGCTTATTTATATCGCCGATAACATCGCCAAGGTTATCCTCAGGGAGAACAACAGTAAGTTTTCCAAAAGGCTCAAGCAAAACGGGAGCGCATTGTGGAATACCCTCTTTAAAGGCAAGGGAAGCGGCGGTTTTAAAGGACATTTCGGAAGAGTCAACAGGGTGGTAAGAGCCGTCATAAAGATTAGCTTTTATGCCGACCATCGGATAGCCTGCAAGTACACCCTTTGTAACCGAATCGCGAAGACCTTTTTCAACGGCAGGGAAGAAGTTTTTGGGAACGGCGCCGCCAACAACGCTTTCTTCAAAGATAAGTTCGTCGCTGTCAGAGGGTGAGAACTCAATCCAAACATCGCCAAACTGACCGTGACCGCCCGACTGTTTCTTATATTTACCCTGCACCTTAGTAGATTTTCTTATAGTTTCTCTGTAAGCAACCTTGGGAGCCTTGAGAACAACCTCGGCACCGAATTTTGCTTTAAGACGGGATGCGATAACATCAATATGCACCTCTCCCATAGCCGAAAGCACAGATTCAAGGGTATCGGTTTTAAAACCAAAGGAAATGGTGGGATCTTCCTCGCAAAGTCTTGCCATACCGGTGGCAATTTTTTCTTCCTCGCCCTTATTTTTGGGATAAACCGCAGAAGAAATGCAGGGAGCGGGGAATAGGGTTTTGCAAACGGCAGGACCGCCTGAGGCAGACAGTGTGTCGCCCGTTTTAACGTCGCCAAGCTTTGAAACACAGCCGATATCACCGGGATAGAGAACGGAAACGTCTTCTTGTTTACCGCCCTTTGATACCATAATTTTGCTGAGTCTTTCTTCTTTGCCTGTGCGCAGACAGTTAAGGCGCAAATCGTTTGTAACCTTGCCGGACACTACCTTGAAGTAAGAGAGTCTGCCAACAAAAGCATCGGCAACGGTTTTGAAAACGAAAATCTTGGGTTTTGCGGTTTCGTCAGGTAAAATTTCCTCACCGTTTTCGTCGGTTAAAGAGCCCTTATCTGCGGCGGGTAAGATTTTATAAAGGAGATCGGCAAATAGCGGAATAGCCTCGCCACTTGCCTGAACGCCGCAGAATACAGGACAGATATCGCCTGATTTCATACCGCTTTGCAGAGCGCCGATAACCTCTTCGTCGGTGAAAACTTCGCCGTTGAAATATTTGTCCATAAGGGTTTCGTCGGTACTGGCAACCGCCTCTAAAAGCAGGTCGCGCATTTTTGTTATTTCGTCGGTGGGGGTAAAGTTTATCTGAGTAAGGGTAAGCCCCTCGGCTCTGAAGGCGGTATTGTTTATAAGGTTAACGTAAGCCGTAACGGCATCGTTTTCAACAATGGGAGCAACAACGGGGCAAACCGAAGCGCCGTAATTGGCAGTAAGGGCAGATACAACTCTGTAATAATGAGCGTGGGTAGAATTAAGTTTTCCGATAAAGAAGGCAATACCCTTGCCTGTTTCACGGGCAATTTCATAAGACTTTTTAGCACCTGCGGTAAGACCTGATTTACCCGAAATAACAATTACTGCGTTTTCAGCAGCCGAAAGTCCTTCATAAACGCCCGAAACAAAGTCAAACTGACCGGGGGCGTCAAGCAGGTTGATTTTCAGCCCGTCAGCCTCAATAGGATAAAAGGAAAGCCCCAAAGAAGCGCCGCGTTTCTTTTCTTCGCTGTCAAAATCCATAACGGTAGAGCCAACTGCACCAATGCGTTCAATTATGCCTGCATTATAAAGCAGTGCGTCTGCCAGAGTGGTCTTTCCTGAGCCACCGTGGCCCAGCAAAACGACGTTTTTGATTTTGTCTGTAGAATAGTCTTTCATAAATCAGCACTCCTTATGTAAAAACCGAAAAATCGGTTTGTTAGTATAAGCAAATTATAGCACAGTTATTTGTTATAATCAACATATTTTTTTAAAAATGTTTGATTTTTTTGTATAAAGAGCACACAAAACCGCAAATTACTAAAATGTAATATTTGACCAAAAAAGAAACATTTTTGTAATGAAACTGTAATCGAAATAGGGGGAATTTTAACAAATACATTTATATAATAGTAATATAGAAAGGAAGGGATCGTTATGAAGAGAATTTTGATAGTTCTTTTAGCATTACTGATAGTGTTTGCTACCGGTCTTTGTTCCCTTTCTGCCTTTGGTCTTTATGCTGACGAAGCAGAGGCTGTTGTTACAGCTGACGAAAATCTCGTAATGGCAAACCGCTTCCAGAATATGCTTAACAACAATTATGCGTACGGCGACGAATTTATGAGTGTTGATAAAATACTTCTTGCTTCACAGCTTTCTCTTTTAGATGAGAGCAAGGACGGCAAAATTGCCAATGCCGATATCATTGCTTTTGCCAAGGATATGTACGGAATTGACGCTGCGGTATTTGCCGACGAGGGTAGCCAGCCGCTAAGCGCTGACGGTGTTACCGAGATTTTGCCAAGAGGCTACAGCGTTTTCGTTCATAGGGTTGAAGAAGTTACAGAAAACGAGGACGGCACCTACACCGTATTTTCTGTGGTAAGCGCCGAGGACCACGACGGTAATATTACTGAGTATGAATCGGTTTCAAGTTTTGCAAAAAGTGAGGGCAGCAGATTTGGCTATATTCTTATTTCCAGTGAGCTTTTTGAAGCCGCTGACAGCCAGTCCGTTTTCATAATGTAATATATATATAATGTAAGAAAAAATTAAACGGAGTCTTGCGACTCCGTTTTTTTGTTTTTATTTTATAAGTGTATTTCTTGTTTTCTTACTACTCTTTAATTTGTTTTCAAAATAAAGAATGTTTGAATAGTAGGTTGAGCAGTCTTCGGTAAGTTCTTTTAAAACAGCGTTGCTGTCGTTGTTCTGGTAAGCGGCGGCGGCAACGGCGGCTACTGTAAAGGTAGCAGCTTCCTGATCGGCGTGAACGAAGATATCAACCATAGCATCACAAAATTTCTTTATCTGTTTTTTGTTGCCCGATTCAAGAAGCGTTTTTATGTCTGGAATAAGATGATCTTTATAAAAAGCGGTGGCCAAAAATCTGCCGTTTGCGGCAACGTGGGCTTTATAAGTTTCTTTATTGTTGGGGAATATAGCAAGAAGCTTCTGAGTAAGGCCCGAAAGGTCAATATTATCACCGTTTTGTGCGGTGGGCAGGGCAACGGCGGAAGCCTCGCGCTTTTTAGCGATGCTCAGTTTTTTGCGAAGAGTATCGGTAAAGTCAATAGCAACGCTTTCAATATCCTTTTCACTTTGTGTTTCGTCAAAAAGATAAGAAGAAACGGTTTTAAGATCTTCGTTTTCCTCGGCGAAAAGAAGCTCGTAGCATTTAACCTGCTCGTTATAATTTATTTTAATGGTTTTGTCATTTACACCAAAGGTGCCGTCTTCATTTGCTTTTATTTCGTTTTCGGCAAAGAAGGGGGAAAGAAATTTAATAAGTGAGTCATAAAACATAATCTGTACCACCATAATATTTAGTGTGTATAGTATATCACGGAAAAGAAGATTTGTCTATTGTTTTTTTAAAGGTCAGAAAAAGTCAAAAAATATTTGCAATTTATTCACAAAAACCTATTGACAAACGGTAAAAAAGGGTTATAATATAATTGCGTTAGCACTCTGGTGGTTAGAGTGCTAATTTAAAAAGGAGTGTGAAAAGGATGGAACTAACACCGAGAAAACAGGCGATTTTGGCAGCTATCGTGAAGTATCACATCGCTACCGGTGCACCTGTGGGCTCAAAATGGCTTACTACCACCCTTGAAAACGCTCCCTCCTCAGCAACGCTGAGAAACGAAATGAGTGAGCTCGACAGTATGGGCTTTCTTGAACAGCCACATACCTCGGCAGGCAGAGTTCCTACCGGCAAGGGTTACGAATTTTACGTTACCAACCTTATGAAAAAGGACGATATTTCGGACAGAGAAAAGGCTTATATAGACAGATGTATTGAAGAGTGTTATGCCGACACCGAAAGCATACAGCTGTCTGCCGCAAAAATTCTTTCTCGCCTTACGGGGCTTCCTGCTTTTGCCGCAAAGGTGGCAGGGGAAGAGGCTGTTATTAAAAAGGTGCAGATAACACTTCTTTCAAACCGACTTATAATGATGGTGGTAATGACCAATGACGGCAGAACCAAAAGCAAACTGATAAGAAGCACGGCGGCCATAAATTACAGCGTTATAGAATCTCTTGAAAAAATCGCCAAGGAAAAAATAGAGGGTAAAAGCTTTAACCAGCTTACTTTTGCCGCTTTGCAAAACATATATGCAGCATTTAACGGCGACGCGCTTGCCCTTATGAATATCATAGCCAGTCTTTTTGATATGATAAATGAAATGGGACAGCCTCAGATAGAGTTTTCGGGCGAAACCAACATTTATTCGATGTTAGGTGAAAGTGGGCGTGCAGGAAGACTCCTTATGTTTCTTGAAAACAAAGACGCGGTTATGTCAATAATAGGCGAAAAACTTGACAGAGTGGGAGTTATCTTTGGTGCCGATACAGGCTTTAAAGAGCTTGAAAAAACAACAATAATAGTAGCGCCTTACGGTCCTAAAGACTTGCCTGTGGGCAGAATAGGCGTTATAGGTCCCACAAGAATGTCTTACGGACAAATTGTTCCGTCTATTGCCTACCTTGCTTCAAGACTCAGCGAAGTTTTAAATGAAAGTATAAAGGATTTGGAGGAAATATAAGTGGCTGAAGAAAAGAAAACCACAGGCGAAGAGCCCGTAACAGAAAAGGAAGAAAAAAAGCCCAAAAAGGCAAAAAAATCTGACGAAGCCGAAAAGCTCAGAGAAGAACTCGGCAAAACAAAGGATTTATTAAGCAGAACGGCGGCAGAATTTGACAACTTTAAAAAGCGTACCGAAAAGGAAAGGCTCAGCGTTGCCGAATATGCAAAGGCAAATATGTTTAAAGATTTTCTGCCAATACTCGATAACGCAGGTCGCGCTATGGCGGCAAACGGCGGTGAAGATTACTGCAAGGGGCTTGAAATGATTATAAAACAGTTTTTAGCTGTTCCCGAAAAAATGAACATAACGGCACTGGCTAAAGAGGGAGATGCATTTGATCCTAACTTCCACGAGGCAGTTGTGCACATTGAGGACGAAAGCCTTGGTGAAAACACCGTAGCAGAAGTGTTGCAGCAGGGTTATAAAATCGGTGATACCGTTATCCGCGCCGCAATGGTAAAAGTAGCAAATTAAAAATAAAAATATACATTATATATAAGGAGAAATTCATTATGGGTAAAATTATAGGTATTGACCTTGGTACAACAAACTCTTGTGTAGCAGTTATGGAAGGCGGCGAAGCCGTAGTTATTCCTAACGCTGAAGGCGGCAGAACTACACCTTCTGTTGTAGCATTTTCAAAAACAGGCGAAAGAATGGTAGGTCAGGTTGCAAAGCGTCAGGCTATCACCAACCCCGACAGAACTATCAGCTCAATTAAGCGTGATATGGGTACTTCTCATACCGTTGCTATTGACGACAAAAACTACACTCCTCAGGAAATTTCAGCTATTATTCTGCAGAAATTAAAGGCTGATGCCGAAAGCTATCTCGGCACCACCGTTACTGAGGCTGTTATTACCGTTCCTGCTTACTTTACCGACGCTCAGCGTCAGGCAACCAAGGATGCAGGTAAAATTGCAGGTCTTGAAGTAAAGCGTATCATCAACGAGCCTACCGCTGCAGCTCTTGCTTACTCTATTGATAAGGAAGACGACCAGAAGGTTATGGTATATGACCTTGGCGGCGGTACCTTCGACGTTTCTATTATTGAAATGGGCGACGGCGTTCAGGAGGTTCTTGCTACTGCAGGTAACAACCGTCTTGGCGGTGACGACTTCGATAAGCGCGTTATGGATTATATCGTTGCTGCCTTTAAGGCTGAGCAGGGTATTGACCTTAGCAATGATAAAATGGCTATGCAGAGAATTAAAGAGGCGGCTGAAAAGGCTAAAATTGACCTTTCGGGTATGACTACTGCCGATATTAACCTGCCCTTTATTACTGCCGATGCAACAGGTCCCAAGCACTTTGAAACCTCTATTACAAGAGCTAAGTTTAACGAGCTTACTGCCGACCTTGTAGAAGCTACTATGGGCCCCGTTCGTCAGGCACTTGCCGATTCAGGACTTCAGAAAAACGAAATCAACAAGGTGCTTATGGTAGGCGGTTCTTCAAGAATTCCTGCCGTTCAGGAAGCCGTTAAGAACTTTATCGGTACCGAGCCCTTCAAGGGTATCAACCCCGACGAATGTGTAGCGCTCGGCGCCGCACTTCAGGGCGGTGTACTCGGCGGCGACGTTAAGGGACTTCTTCTCCTTGACGTAACTCCCCTTTCTCTCGGTATTGAAACCATGGGCGGTGTTTCTACAAAGGTTATTGAAAGAAATACCACCATTCCTACCAAGAAGAGCCAGATTTTCTCTACCGCCGCTGACGGTCAGACCTCTGTTGAGGTAAATGTACTTCAGGGTGAAAGAGAATTTGCAAGAGACAATAAACAGCTCGGTGTATTCCACCTTGACGGAATTGCTCCTGCTCCCCGTGGTATCCCCCAGATCGAAGTTACCTTTGATATTGACGCTAACGGTATCGTTCACGTATCTGCCAAGGACCTTGGCACAGGCAAAGAGCAGTCTATCACCATTACCTCTAACACAAATATGTCTAAAGAGGATATTGAGAAGGCTGTTCAGGAAGCCGCTCAGTACGAAAGCGAAGACAAGAAGCGCAGAGAAGAGGTTGACCTCAGAAATAATGCCGACCAGATGATTTATCAGACCGAAAAGACCGTTAACGAGTTCGGCGATAAACTCACTGACGAAGAAAAGAACAAAATCAACACCGCAAAAGAAGCTTTGAAAGAGGCTCTCAAGGGTACAGATATTGAGACAATAAAAGCTAAACAGGAAGAACTTCAGAAAGAAGTTTACGCCGTAAGCGAAAAGGTATATAAAGCTGCTGCAGAGGCACAAAATGCTGCCGGCGGCGCACAGCCTCAGGGTGAAGGCGCACCCGATAACAATGTTTACGATGCAGATTTCTCTGACGTGGATGACGCAAACAAATAATTAAACTCAACTGGGAAAGAGGGTGACCTCTTTCCCTAGTCCCTCTATTAAGGAGATAAATTAAGTGGCGGATAAACGTGATTATTACGAAGTGCTTGGTGTAGACAAGGGCGTCGGTGACGACGAACTTAAAAAAGCATATCGTAAAGCGGCAAAAAAATATCATCCCGACCTGCACCCGGGGGATGCCGAAGCCGAAAAAAACTTTAAAGAAGTAAACGAAGCTTATGAAATACTGTCAGACAAGGAAAAACGCGCCCGTTATGACCAGTTTGGTCATGCCGGTGTTGATCCCAACTTTGGCGCAGGTCAGGGCGGAAACCCCTTTGGCGGTGGTTTCGGCGGTGGCTTTGGCGATTTTGGTGACCTTGGAGATATTTTGGGCTCTATGTTCGGCGGCGGCTTCGGCGGCGGCAGAAGAAGAGATCCCAACGCCCCAAGACGCGGTGCAGATACGGCTACAAGTATAGTTATTTCCTTTATGGAAGCGGCTAAGGGTTGTAAAAAGGATATTCGCATAACAAGGACAGACAGCTGTTCTGAATGTGGCGGCAGCGGTGCTGAAAAAGGCACTCATCCGAAAACCTGTCAGACCTGTCACGGAAGCGGTCAGGTGACCTCTGCAAGAAGAACACCCTTTGGTGTTATGCAGACACAGGAGGCTTGTGAAACCTGCCGCGGCAGTGGTAGAATTATTGAAAAACCCTGCCGTAAATGTGCAGGCAAGGGCAGAATAAGAGTTACAAGTGATAAGAGTATTGATATTCCTGCAGGTATTGATGACGGACAGGGAATTACTCTTCGCGGCGGCGGTGACGCAGGTGTTAACGGCGGTCCAGCAGGAGATCTTCATATTACCGTTTCGGTGCGTCCGCATCCTATTTTTGAGCGAGAAGGCTTTGACATTTTCTGCGAGGTACCTATTACTTATTCACAGGCGGCGCTGGGTGATGAAATAACAGTTCCCACCCTTGACGGTAAGGCTAAATTTACCATTCACGAGGGAACGCAACCCGGTGACGAGTTTAAACTCAGAGGCAAAGGTATAAAACGCCTTAATTATTCGGGCTTTGGCGACGAATATGTAAAAATTGTTGTTGAAATTCCTAAGGATTTGAACAAAGAACAGAAAAAGAAGCTGGAAGAATTCGATAAAAGTCTTGATGATAAAAACTATAAAAAACGTAAAAGCTTCTTCGACAAGGTAAAGGATTTGTTTGATTAACTTGACAAAGAAGTGTAAAGTGAATATAATATAGTAAAGTTTAAAAGCTGTGATATGGGAAACAGTAGTTTTATTTATCGCCCACAGGGAGTTTACCTCATAGACTGAAAGGGTAAACGGGAAAGAGCTTAAAATGAATTGCGCCCATTAGCTCTCTTGGGGAAATGCTTTGGCTAAGTATCCGAGAGCGTAAACCTGCGTTAAAGGTTAAGAGTTACAAAACGGAGTGGAACCGCGAAACTTTCGCCTCCGATACTGGTTTTCAGTATCGGAGGTTTTTTATTTTAATTTGAGGGGAAGATATATTTGTTTGATCGAATAAGAGAAGATATCGCCGCTGTAAAAGAAAGGGATCCTGCGGCAAGAAGCAGTCTTGAAATTTTCTTTTTGTATCCCGGTGTAAAGGCGATACGTATGCACCGCCGCGCTCATTTTTTCTATAAACACGGTATGCCTTTTTTAGCCCGTCTTATTTCCCAGAACTGCGCCAGAAAAACGGGTATAGAGATTCACCCCGGCGCTACTATTGGCAGACGGCTCGTTATTGACCACGGAACAGGTATAGTAATAGGCGAAACGGCAGAAATCGGCGACGATGTTCTGATTTATCAGGGCGTAACCCTTGGCGGTACGGGTAAGGATACGGGCAAACGCCACCCCACCATTGGCAATAATGTTATGATAAGCGCAGGTGCAAAGGTGCTTGGTCCCTTTAAGGTTGGCGATAATTCTCGAATAGCCGCAGGCGCTGTGGTGCTTGAAGAGGTACCGCCCGACTGTACCGTAGTGGGTGTTCCCGCAAGAATTGTAAGACGAAACGGCGAAAAGGTAAAACCTCTTGACCAGATTAACGTACCTGACCCCGTTGCGCAGGAAATCTGCCGTCTTGAAGAAAGAATAAGAGCCCTTGAGGAGAAAGGAATAAGATAATATGAAAATTTTTAATACCTTAACAAGAGAAAAGCAGGAGTTTATACCCATTGACGAAAATGAGGTGAAAATTTACGCCTGCGGTCCTACCGTATATAACTATATTCATATAGGCAACGCCCGTCCCCTTTGCGTTTTTGACGTATTAAGACGCTATCTTGAGTGGCGTGGTGTAAACGTAAAGTATGTTCAGAACTTTACCGATATTGACGATAAGCTTATTAAAAAGGCAAACGAGGAGGGTATTACCGTTCCTGAGGTTGCTGAAAGATATATAAAGGAGTTCAGAACCGACTCTGACGGACTTAACGTAAAACCTGCAACCATTCATCCGAGAGCCACCGAAAATATTGATGAAATAATTTCTATCATTGAAACCCTTATAGAAAAAGGCTTTGCCTATGAAAGCGGCGGCGACGTATATTACAGAGCCAAAAAGTTTTCCGATTACGGCAAACTTTCTCATCAGCCTCTTGAAGACCTTGAAAGCGGCGCCAGAATTGCCGTTGGCGAAATAAAAGAAGACCCTATGGACTTTTGTCTTTGGAAGGGCGCAAAACCGGGTGAGCCTTTCTGGGCTTCTCCCTGGGGTGACGGCAGACCGGGTTGGCATATTGAGTGTTCGGCCATGTCCTGCAGATATCTTGGCAAGACAATAGACATTCACTGCGGCGGTCAGGACCTTATTTTCCCCCACCACGAAAACGAAATCGCGCAGAGTGAAGCCGCCAACGGTCAGGAATTTGCAAGATACTGGATGCACAACGGCTTTATAAACGTTGACAACAGAAAAATGAGTAAATCTCTCGGCAATTTCTTTACCGTCAGAGATGTTGCCGAAAAGTACGGCTATGAGCCCATTCGTTATCTTATGATTTCTTCTCATTACAGAAGCCCCATAAACTATTCTATTGATATTATTGAGCAGGGCAAAAGTGCTCTTGAGCGTCTTTACAACTGCCGTGACCGTATTGATTTTGCTCTTTCCCACGCTGAAGAGGGCGGCGAGGCGCCTGAGTTTATAGAGCAACATAAAAATGAGTTTATTACTGCTATGGAAGACGACCTTAACACCGCCGATGCACTTGCCGCTGTGTTTACTCTTGCAAAGGATATAAATATGGCTATTGATGCAGGCGCTAAGAAGGTTTCTCTTACCGCTATGGCAGAATCACTTGACGAGCTTACAGGCGTACTTGGTTTCCTTTATAACCGCAAAAAAGAAAATCTTGACAGCGAAATTGAGGAGCTTATAGCAAAGCGTACCGAGGCAAGAAAGGCAAGAAATTTTGCCGAGGCTGATGCAATAAGAGATAAGCTTAAAGAAATGGGTATCATACTTGAGGATACTCCCCAGGGCGTAAAATGGACCAGAGCTTAAAAATCAAAAAGGAGCCTCTTGACAGAAAAGGGGCTTTCCTTTATGTTTCAAAGCATCATGCTTTTGGTACCGACGCTCTGCTTTTGGCAGATTTTGCGGCTGCTAAAAGTAAAGACAGCTATGTTGACCTTGGTACAGGCTGCGGTATAATTCCCTTTGTGCTTTTAAGGGACCAAAAGGTGAAAAGCGCCATAGGTGTTGATATAAGCGAGGAAGCGGTATATTTAGCCGAAAAGACGGCGAAAGAGCGGGGACTTTCGGATAAATTTACCCTGTTTCTTGCCGATATAAAAGACTTGCCTAAAGAAATAGGAATGGGCTGTCACAGTCTTGTGACCTGTAATCCGCCATATTTCGAAAACGGCAAAGGGATTAAAAACCCCGATAAAACCGAACTGACAGCGCGGCACGAAACAGAGTGTAATCTTGACGACGTGTTGTCGGCGGCTTTCAGACTGCTGAACACTACGGGCAGATTTTGTATGTGCCATACTCCAAGCAGACTGCCGGAAATACTGAAAAAAATGAGTGAGCATAAGTTAGAACCCAAAAGAATGAGGCTTGTTTGTCAGCGATTTGAAAAAAAGCCGTTTTTAGTTTTAATTGAGGGTAAAAAATGCTCAAAGCCGGGCATAACAGTGTTACCGACACTTTCTCTTACAGAGTGTGAAGAGGAAATAAGAGCCATTTACGGCGATTATAAAGAGGGATACGAATTGTATTGACTTTTTATTCATAAAAATATATAATACTAGAGTATATGTATATAAATAATTTGTTGAGGTGTGTTTATCATGGCAAAAGCAATTAAACTTACCGACGAAGGTCTTAAAAAATTACAGGACGAACTTGAAACCTTAAAAACCGAAGGCAGAACTCAGATAGCTGAAAAAATCAAGGTTGCCAGAGGTTACGGTGATTTGTCCGAGAACAGCGAATATGACGAGGCAAAAAACGAACAGGCAAAAATCGAGGCAAGAATTATTGAGCTTGAGAGTATGCTTAAAAATGTTGAAATTATAGCAGAAAAGAAAAGCGCAACCAAAACCGTTACCGTAGGTTCAAAGGTAAAGGTTTTAGATATTGAATTTGATGAGGAAATGGAATTCCGTGTTGTAGGCAGTGCTGAGGCTGATCCTGCACAGGGCTTTATTTCCGATGAATCTCCCGTTGGTAAAGCGCTTCTCGGCAAAAAAGCCGGAGAAATTGTTAAGGCTGAAACCCCCGACGGCGAAATTGACTTTAAAATAGTAGCTATTTCAAAATAAGAACGGTGAAGTAAAAATGGCAGAAAATAATGTTGTAAATAACGAAGCAGCAGAGCAGGATTTAAGCGAAATCTTAAAGGTTCGCCGCGAAAAACTTGCAGCACTTAAAGAGCAGGGCAGTGATCCCTTTAAAATTACAAAGTATAATGTTACTCATAAATCCGGTGATATAAAGGCTGACTTTGAAGCTTATGAAGAAAAGCAGGTTAGTATTGCAGGCCGTATGATGAGCCGCAGAATTATGGGTAAGGCAAGTTTTTGCAATATTCAGGATGCCGGCGGTAACATTCAGCTTTATGTCAGCAAGAACGACTTGGGCGAAGACGAATATGCCGCTTTCAAAAAGCTGGATATCGGCGATATTGTTGGTGTAGAAGGTACTGTTTTTAAGACAAAAACAGGTGAAATTTCTATTCATACCACAAAACTTACTCTTCTTAGTAAATCTCTTTTACCCTTGCCTGAGAAATTCCACGGTCTTAAAGATACCGATACCCGTTTCCGTCAGAGGTATGTTGACCTTATTGTTAATCCTGATGTTAAGCGCAACTTTATTATCCGTTCAAAGTTTATAAAGTATATGCGTAAATACCTTGACGATATGGATTATATAGAGGTTGAAACCCCCGTACTTAATACTATCGTCGGCGGCGCATCTGCCCGTCCCTTTATTACCCACCATAATACACTGGATATCCCTATGTATATGCGAATAGCCACCGAGCTTCCCTTAAAGCGTCTTATTGTGGGCGGTATGGACAGGGTATATGAAATAGGCAGAATTTTCCGCAACGAAGGTATGGACCCTAAACATAACCCCGAATTTACTACCGTTGAACTTTATCAGGCGTATGCCGATTTCCACGATATGATGGATATTGCCGAGGGTATTATCTCGGGCGCCGCTAAGGAAATTCACGGAACATACGAGGTAGAGTGGCTTGGGGAGAAAATTGACCTTACTCCCGGTTGGCGCAGACTTACTATGGTTGATGCCGTTAAGGAATATGTAGGTATTGATTTTAACGCTATAACCGATGATATGGAAGCTGTTAAAGCAGCTGAAGCTATTGGTGTAGAACTTAGTGATACCGCTGATAAGACCTGGGGCAACGCTCTTTATGCCTGTTTTGACCAAAGGGTTGAAGAAAAACTTATTCAGCCTACATTTATTACTATGTATCCTGTTGAGGTTTCTCCCTTAACCAAGGCTTCTCCTGAGGATCCCCGTCTTACCGAGAGATTTGAGCTCTTTATTTGCAGAAGCGAACTTGCCAACGCTTATTCCGAGCTTAACGATCCTATCGACCAGCGCCATCGCTTTGAAAAACAGCTTGAACTTCGTGAGCGCGGTGACGACGAGGCAGAGATGCTGGATGAAGATTTCCTCACCGCTCTTGAGTACGGTATGGCACCTACCGGCGGTATGGGTATAGGAATCGACAGAGCAGTAATGCTTCTCACAAATTCCGATACTATAAGAGAAGTAATCCTCTTCCCCACAATGAAACCGTTAGACTAAAAATTAAAGGACTATGACCGAAAGTGATATGCACCCCAAAAGTTAGACACTTTTGGAGGTGCATATTTTTATGGCAAAAAAGGGACAAATACAACGAAAATACTCGACTGAATTCAAAATAAGTGTTATAGTAGATATGCGAGAACACCATTTGAGTTAT
>JAZNAG010000020.1:0-2188 GCA_045586405.1 Acutalibacteraceae bacterium
AACAGCAGGGAAGAAGTTCTTTGGAACTGCGCCACCAACAACTTCATCTGAATTGAATACGAAATCTTCTTCGCCCATATATGGTTCAAAACGAATCCAAACGTCACCGAATTGACCGTGACCACCAGATTGTTTCTTATGACGACCTTGTTTATCTACTACCTTGCGGATAGTTTCTCTATAAGCAACTCTTGGAACAGTTAACTCAACTTCAACACCAAATTTATTTTTGAGTTTAGTAACTATTGTATCAAGATGTTGTTCACCGAGACCAGAAAGAATTTGCTCTCTTGTTTCTTTATTTGTAACGAATGAGCAAGAGCCATCTTCGTCAGCAAGTTTAAGAAGACCAGAAGCAACCTTATCTTCTTCACCTTTTTTAACAACGTTAACTGCCATTGAGTAGCAAGGTGTAGGGAAGTTAACAGTCTCTAAAGTAACAGGTGCTTTCTGGCTACACATTGTGTCACCAGTTTTAAAGCCTGAAAGTTTTGTAACAACGCCTATATCACCAGCAGAAATTTCGTTAGTGTCTTCTTGCTTGCCACCTTTAACAAAAACAAGTTTACCCATTTTTTCAACTTGTTCTGTACGTGGGTTGTAAGGAGCAGTATCAGGTGTAATCTTACCAGCTACAACTTTAAAGAATGACATTTTACCGATGAATGGGTCAGCAACTGTTTTAAAGCAGATAGCCGCAAGGTTGCCGTTTTCATCACAAGCAATATCTTCTTCTCCTTTTGGAGCAGGAGCAAGTTTTGTAATACCATTAAGAAGTAAATCAACAGCATCTGTTGTGTAACCTGAACAAGCATAAACAGGAACAACTGTACCATCGTTAACACCTTTTGAAAGACCGGCAACGATTTCATCGTGTGTGAATTCTTCGCCGTCAAAGAATTTCATCATAAGGTCATCATCAGCAGTAGCAACGGCTTCTGTGAATGCTTCGTGGATTTCGTTTATTCTTGCATCATCAGGAATTGCACACTCTGTTGCTTTTCCGTCAGTATATTTAAAAGCTTTATTCTGTAAGAAGTTAACGTAGCAATCAACCTTGCCACCAACCATATATGGAATAACAACAGGACAAATCGCTGTGCCATATCTTACTTTAAGAGCATCAAGTGTTTTGTAGAAGTCTCTTTCTTCGCCATCACACTTTGAAACTGCAATAATTTTTGATTTATTCATTTTACCTGCGGCACTGAGTGCTTTTTCAGCACCAACGTCAATGCCTTTACCAGCAGAGAAAACAACTATAACAGTTTCACAAGCACGCATTGCTTCGCTTCTGCCACCCTCAAAATCAAAAAGACCAGGTGTATCAAATATATTAACTTTTCTGTTTCTCCATTCTGTGAAAGCCATACTTGAAGAAATAGAAACCTTTCTTCTCTTTTCTTCTGCATCAAAATCGAGAATTGTGTTGCCTTCTGCAACCCTTCCTAATCTGTCTGTTGCACCGGAAACGAAAAGCATTGCTTCAGCAAGAGTAGTTTTACCTTTACCAGCATGACCGGTAACAGCAACGTTTCTGATGTTTTCTATAGAATATTTGCCCAAAAAGAATTCCTCCCTCATATCGAGATAAAATCAAAGCCCGACAAGTTTACATAATTTAATTATATGTAGTCAAAATACTCTGTATTTGTTATAATAGCACATATTTTTTTCGTTTTCAATGATTTTTTTGATTAAAATGCGAATAAAATTCAAAATTATAGATATTTCATAAGAATGGGGTACAGTTTTTATGTAATATTTCAAAATAGAATATAAAATTACTCCCGTTCTTAATATTTTTACAAAAATTGTAACAAAATTTTGTGAGATTAAAGATTGAAATAATAATATATTTATGGTATTATGGATTAGAATATGAAATTATACTCGGGGTTTTCTCGAAATTTATATTGGAGGCAATACTTATAATGGATAACAAAGCAAATCCAAATAATGTAAATAATGAAAACGAAGTAGTGAAAAAAGCTGCCCCGCCACCGATGAAGCGTGTGAAAAAGGGTGAGCAGTCTGCTGCTGTGGCAAAGGCTGCAAAAACTATTGAAGAAAAGAAAAAAGCAGCTTCAGCTCCGAAGGCTGAAGTTAAAAAAGATATAAAAGAAGAAGTAAAGGGAACTGAGCCTGTTGTTAAGGAAGAGCCAAAGGCTGCAGCTGTGGTAGCTCC
>JAZNAG010000021.1:0-2432 GCA_045586405.1 Acutalibacteraceae bacterium
CAGAATGAATCTAAACTTCACGGCTGAACTTATTGACGAGGTTGTGGCTGAAGCCGTTAAACACGTTCATATGCGTCAAGGTGGACAAAAAATAACCGTAGTCCATAAAGATGAATTTTTGCTTGCAAAAATGGATACACGATTAATTATTCAAGTTATTATCAATATCCTTGATAACGCTATAAAATATACGCCGAAAGATTCAATGATAACGGTAACAACTGAAAAGCAAAAAGACAAAGCAAGAATTAGTATTGCCGACAACGGCGCAGGTATTCCTGATGAATTAAAAGAGCGCGTGTTTGATATGTTTTATACAGGAGCGAATAAGTTAGCCGATAGCCGTAGGAGCATCGGGTTAGGTCTTTCGCTTTGCAAATCTATAATTAGCGTGCACGGCGGAGAAATTTTTGTAAAAGACAACGTGCCGAGTGGCGCTATATTTACCTTTACTTTACCTATTGGGGAGATAAAAATAAATGAATAATCCATTGATATTGATAGTTGAAGATGATGCGCCTATCCGTAATTTAATTGCGACTACGTTAAAGGCGCACGAATACAAATATTTAACCGCTCAAAACGGAGAAAACGCAATAATGCAAGCATCTTCACACAATCCCGATATTATTTTGCTTGATTTAGGGCTTCCTGATACTGACGGGATAGAGGTAATAAAAAAGCTACGTACTTGGTCGGAAACGCCAATTATCGTTATCAGTGCTAGAAGTGAAGATAACGATAAAATAGAAGCGTTGGATGCAGGCGCTGATGATTATTTAACCAAACCGTTTTCTGTGGAAGAATTGCTTGCGAGAATTCGTGTTACCACACGAAGATTGTCTGTCTTGCATTCAGCAATGCAATCGGACTCACTATTTACAAACGGTAATCTTAAAATTGATTATGCCGCAGGTTGTGCATATATTAACGACAACGAGTTACGTTTAACACCTATTGAATATAAATTGCTGTGTTTGCTTTCTCAAAACGTAGGGAAAGTTCTCACCCATACCTTTATAACTCAAAAGATTTGGGGCGCGGCTTGGGAAAGCAACGTTGCGTCCTTGCGTGTATTTATGGCAACGCTTCGAAAGAAGATTGAAATAGAACCAGATTCTCCACAGTATATTCAAACGCATATTGGCGTTGGATATAGAATGATGAGAATAGAATAATATTACAGTTATAAAAGTAAAAAATACACAAACTCAAGAGATTAAAGTATATGTTTCGTCGAAAAATTAAGCAAAATAAAATTACCGACAAGAAATGCTAAAATTCTAGCAAAAAATAGGCAGATGTCCAAGAACGTGGACATTTGCCTATTGATTTTTATAGATTCTTATGATAAAATAGAATCACAAACACGAACATATGTTTAGATTATGCTTTGTGTGGGTATATATAATTAAGAGGTCTTTGCCCCTTTGTTAAGTCTGCAAGCATCGGCAGGCTTTGTAAGTGTGCAGTCGCACGCTTGTAGGATAGTTTCTTACGTTTACCCTAAGTCGTTTTATATAAAGGGAAAGTAAACGGCTTATTTAGGGTTTTATTGTCGAACAAATTTTTACGACAATAGCGCCGTCCTTTCACTTTTAGGTAGAGAAAGGCTTGAGATGACTGACCAACGTTTCAAGTAGGCACGCCAACATTAAAAAACGAGGTTTGGCGATAGGTCTATTTTGTGGTACAAATTTTTAGGTACTGCACTCTTACAACTTCATATTCGGATAGTAAATCCGTGCGGAGTAGAAACGTTTTAGGCGTGTTTAGATTCGTACGGATTTTTTGTCCCTTTAGGTCGGTGGTAGTTTTTATCAGCGACTTTTTTGCGCCTTTTTGTAAGGGAGAAATTTTTATCAAAAGGTTAAGTTTTAGGCGTTCTAACTGCCTACCTATTGAAGAGCTTTAATAAATTTAGGAGGAAATAAAAATGAAAAATTATTATCATTGCCACCCACCGTAGGAGGAAGCAAAACTTAGAAACTTTATAAGTGTAGTGGGCTCTGTGAGACAAAACGACAACCAAAAAATAAAGCGGAAAAAACAAAAAACCTAAGCAGGTTAAGAAAAACGCTTAAAAAATTCATTTTAGGCAATTTTACCGCTTTTTCAAAGCAGGTAAAGGGAATTGCCAAAATAGCGCTTTTGACCTGTCTAAACAATCGGGAAACCCGATTTTTATTCTTCTACCAAAATTAAAATTTTTGCTCAAAACAGCTTGATTATAACCGAACTTGATAAGATAATTCAAAGCCTTTATGAAGATAAGGTTGCAGGAAAATTAGCCGAAGAACGCTATATGAAAATGAGCGATAACTACGAAGCCGAACAAAAAGCCTTAAATGAAAAGTTAAGTCGCATAAAGGCGGAAATAGAAAAAGCCAAAACCACGTATGATAACATACAAAGGTTTATGGCTATCGTTA
>JAZNAG010000022.1:0-1740 GCA_045586405.1 Acutalibacteraceae bacterium
TTGATGTGCCCCCTGTCAAGTAGACAGTGAAAAAAACAAAAAGAATTTACAATTGAAAAGATTCTTTCATCTCCCCCTGCTGCGCAGCAGGGGGAGATTTTCGTCACGCCGCGGCGCGATGGAACTCCATTGGAGTCATGCTGTTGAGTTTAATTTGGTAACGCTTGTTGTTGTAGAAATATATATAATTCTCAATAGCTTCTGCAAGCTCGTCATAGGAACGGTATTTTTTCAAATAATACATCTCAGATTTTAAAATGCCCCAATATCCTTCCATAGGACCGTTGTCAATACAACGACCGACACGGGACATGCTTTGGCGCATCCCTGCTCGCATCAGCCTGCTGTGAAAGGATTTGTTGGTATACTGAAATCCTCTGTCGCTATGAAAAAGAGGATGTGCTTTTGGGTTAATTTTAACGGCTTCGTCAAAGGTCTCAAATACAAGCGCATTGTTATTGCTGTGACCGATCTTGTATGCAACAATTCTTCTGTCATACAGATCTAAAATTGCGCTCAAATACAGTTTTCTTACCTCTGCTCCCACATAATACTTAAATTCCGTAACGTCGGTCAACCACTTTTCGTTAGGCGCGTTAGCGTAAAACTCTCTGTTCAATACGTTTTCTGCGGTAACTTCCGGTGTGGATTTTATGTAACTGTATTTCTTTTTACGGCATACGGACTTTAAGTGTAAAATTTGCATTAGTCTGCGTATACGCTTTTTATTGTAACAAACGTTATGCTCTCTGTTTACCGTTACTGTCATTTGTCTGTATCCCAAAATACCGTTTTGAGCTTCGTATAATTCCTTTATCCATTCTACGAGTTGTTCGTTTGTCCTTTGGCTTGTGCTTGGTGTTCTTTTAAGCCATTTGTAGTAAGCGGAACGGTTAATATGTATTTTAGCGCATAGCTTGTCTATTGGATAATCTTCTGTTTCGTGCAAATATTTTATGGCTATGTAGCTATCCTCGTGTCTTACTCCGCTTAAATATCGCCTCCTCTCAACTCCCTCAATTTTTTTAACAACGCTATCTCCATTTCCTGATCCTTAATTTTGGCTTGGAGGATTTTGTTCTCTTGACGAAGATATTCGGCTTCGCTCATTTGTTCGGAAGGTTTGGTTTTGCCGCGACGATCGGCAAGTCCTTCTATGCCAGAGGCTTCGTATTTTTTAACCCACGAATATATTTGTTGGTAAGACACACCGTGTGTTTCAACGGTAAGTGCGTAATTCTTACCGTTAGCAATACAGAATGCTACTATCTCAACTCTTTCCTCTTGTGTGGTCTTTCTTCCCTTAGTCATATAGATATCTCCCTCTGAGCTCTTGTGAGTTCTGAATTCTTTATGACCATTATACACCCTTAACCACTTATTGAAAAGACTTGAATCGTAAATTGCGTATTTTTTGCACAATTCTTTCTTATCTATGCCACCGCTTAAATACTCTTGTATTATCTGCACCTTGGTTTTCTTATCCCATCGTTCGTGCTTTCGTTTGTCACTTAATCCTTCATCTCCGTACATTTCGTATAATCTGAACCAAAATTTTAGAGTCGAGGTTGCTATTCCGTATTCCCGGCTTAACACACAACAACCTTTACCGCTCTGCTTGTGTATCTCTACTATTTTCTTCTTGAACGCATAATCGTATTTATACATAAAAAATCCCCTTAAAGTATTCTCGAAAACTTTTTTGTTTTTTCGAGTGTATACTCTAAGGGGATTATATCA
>JAZNAG010000023.1:0-2321 GCA_045586405.1 Acutalibacteraceae bacterium
GAAATAACAGAAATTGCTGCGGCAACAGAATTACAAAAGTGAGTGTATTATTTTATGAGTATAATTTATAAAGGCGAAATAGTTAAAATTTCAGGTCCTGTTATCGATGTACGATTCAGTGGCAAATTACCGCCGATTAACACACTTCTTACAATTGAAGAAGCCGACAAACACATTGAAGTTGCTATGCACGTTGGCAAAGATACCGTTCGTGCAATTGCACTTGAAGCAACTGAAGGTCTTTCTTGTGGCTTAAAGGTTGTATCTGATGGTAATGGTATTATGGTGCCTGTCGGAGACAACGTTATAGGCAGAGTTGTGGATGTTTTAGGCAGACCTATTGATGGTAAAGGTGAAATTGTAGCAGACCACAAGTTACCTATTCACAGAGAGCCACCATCACTTTATGAACAGAAGCCTGCAACTGAAGTACTTGAAACAGGTATTAAAGTTATCGACTTACTCGTTCCTTACACAAAGGGTGGTAAAATCGGTCTTTTCGGTGGTGCCGGCGTTGGTAAAACCGTTCTTATTATGGAGATGATTCATAATATCGCAACAAACCACGGTGGTTACTCCGTTTTCACTGGTGTTGGTGAAAGAAGCCGTGAGGGTAACGAGCTTATGCACGATATGAGTGAAAGTGGCGTTATTAATAAAACAATTCTTGCATTCGGTCAGATGAACGAGCCATCTGGTAGCCGTATGAGAATTGCACTTACTGGTCTTACAATGGCTGAATATCTTCGTGATGAACGCCATCAGGACGTGCTTTTATTCGTTGATAATATTTACAGATATGTTCAGGCAGGTAACGAGGTTTCTGCACTTTTAGGCAGACTTCCAAGTGCCGTTGGCTACCAACCTACTCTTGCAAATGAACTTGGTGAATTAGAAGAAAGAATTGCTTCTACCTCTAAGGGTTCAATTACATCAGTTCAGGCTGTTTATGTTCCTGCTGATGACCTTACTGACCCTGCACCTGCAACAATCTTTACTCACCTTGATGCTACAACAGTTCTTTCAAGAAGCATTTCAGAGCTTGGTATTTACCCTGCAGTTGACCCTCTTGAATCTACCAGCCGTGCTCTTGAGCCTGAAATTGTTGGCGAAACTCATTACAGAGTTGCACGTGGTGTTCAGGAATGCTTACAAAGATATTCTGAACTTAAAGATATTATTGCTATTCTCGGTATGGAAGAGCTTTCTGAAGAAGACCGTCTCACAGTTTACAGAGCGAGAAAAATTCAGAAGTTCCTCTCTCAGCCAATGAACGTTGCTACTGCTTTCACAGGTGTTAAAGGTCAGTTTGTTCCTATTAAAGACACCATTGAAAGCTTCAGACAGATTATTGACGGCGAAGCTGATGATATTCCAGAGGCAGCATTCTTTATGGTTGGTTCTATTAAAGATGCAAGAGAAAAAGCAAAGACACTTTAATTATTAATTATCTGGGTGATTTAAAATGCCTACTTTTAAATTAGAAATGTTCACCCCTAAAAAGCAATTCTTTGTTGGTGAGGTTGATGCAGTTACCTGTAATGCATTTGATGGTGAGCTTTGTGTTCTCCACGGTCACCAGCCTATGATTGTTGCTTTACCACCAGGGGAAATAAAAATAAAACAAAATGGTGAATGGAAAAAAGCATTTGTTGGCGATGGCTTTATGGAAGTAAGACCAGATGACGTTTTAGTTTTCACTCACCTTTTAGAGTGGCCAGAGGATATTGACGAAGCAAAAGCACAGTTGCTTTTAGAGCAAGAAAAAGAGCAATTACGAAATGCCGCTTCGTTCAGTGAGCACAGACGAACTGAAATAGAGCTTCAGCGAATGATGACCACTTTAAGAAAAAGAAATTATAATTTAAACATATAATATATTGTAATTTTCTATAAATTTATTCCTATGTATCCCAACTTTTAGTTGAATACATAGGAATTTTTTTATGGTGTCAAATTTTGTTGAAAACTGAAAAATTCGGGTGTATAATACCCCTTGTTAAAAAACTTTTAATATTGGTGGGGTATTTATGACAAAATTAAAACCGAAGCTTTTTTCGGTAATAAAAAACTATAACAAAGGTCAATTTGTAAAAGACTTAACAGCTGGTCTTATAGTTGCAATTATTGCTTTACCACTTTCTATTGCTTTGGCTCTCGCTTCTGGTGCAACACCAGAGCAAGGTCTTTACACAGCTATTGTAGCAGGTTTCTTAATTTCTTTCTTAGGTGGTAGCCGTGTTCAGATTGCAGGTCCTACTGCGGCATTTGCTTCAATTGTTGCTGGTATTATTGCAACAAACGGATTTTCAGGACTTGTT
>JAZNAG010000024.1:0-5389 GCA_045586405.1 Acutalibacteraceae bacterium
TTCTTTATTCCCGCGTCAACCGGTTCGACAATAATAACCGTAAGCAGTATCTTCTGCCTTGTGCCTGCAATCCTTGCTGCATATATGGCATTCACAGCCCTTGAGGGAACAAATGAAAGAATTCCCTCACACCCCTTGAATGTATCTCTTTCAAAGGCAAGAATTATCTTTATCATCACTTTTATTGTTTTGGCTGTTGTCAGCGGTGTAGTCAGCTCACTTCCTTCTTATCTGAGGGCATTTATCAATCCCGAGCCCGGCACATTTGTTTCAGATGCATTGATTTTCTCGGGTTATCTTGCAAAATGGCTTGCTAATGTTATCGTCTTTGCAGTTGTGTATATTGCAGGCTACAGAATGGCAAAATCCCACTACGGTGCAATCAGCTTTTATATTCCTGCAAGTGCACTTTCAGTTCCCGTAACAGGTATCATCAGCGGTATTTCATTAATTATAGTCAGCTTTTTAAGATATTCCAACCAGTTAAAAATTGTCGAAGCTGCCAAAGATGACCAGATGCTTGCAATGATGGCAAACAATTCAACTGCCATGTCCGTTGTTGCAATAGCAGGAACCGTTATCTCTGCTGTGGTGGGATTTGTCATCAGCTATAAGGCTTTAAGCTTGTTCTATAAAAAGAAAACTGAATCTGATCCCGTTGAGCAGTAAAACGGGAGAAAGAAAAATGAAAAAGAAAATAGCTATCCCCGTGATTATACTCGTTGGCATTATAGTGATAGGTTTATCTGCCCTTTGGCAGAACGGATAGCTTGATATGAATACACCGGTTGTTTATAAATACAGTGATAATTGTGTTTTTGACGGTAATTTTTATTATACCGTTTCAGATGAAAACGAGGTATGCATTGAAGGTATAAGACGAATAGCGGATACTGTTGAAATACCCGAAAGCATTGACGGTAAGCCTGTGGTAGAGCTTGGTTACGATATGATAAATGAAAGCCAGGCAAAAAGAGCAGAAGCTCAGAAATATTTTAATAATGCTACAATGCATTTTGCAGAATAAGCTGAATAAAATTTAAAGGTTTTGTATATCAAAAAAATATTTGCGTACTGTGCAGTCAGCGCAATTAAGGAGGGAAAAATATAATGAAGAAGAAACTTATTTTAGCGGGTATATGCGGTGCTCTTGCAAGATTTTGTGCTTATACGCTTTACACTGTTTTACTTTCAGTCACACCTCACTCTTTTGCTATAACAGATCCATTATCTGAATTGTGGTCAAATGTTTTTTCGTATGTTATTGAAATAGGATGTTGGCTTATTTCTGCATTAATAATGTTAATATTTGCTTTTGCCGTTTCAAAGGATAAAAAAGAAAGAAAAATTTTTCTGGCTGCATCTTTTATAGGTGTGCTTTTCGGTGGAGCAATAAACACTGCGGTTTATTGCATAGGCTCAATGCTTATAATGGCAATTGACAGACCTGAGCTTTACTACCTTGCCCATCGTATCACTGCAATAGCTGAATGTGCAGCTTCTTGTGTTGCTACTGTGTATATCTTCAAAAAATCATCTCATTTTTATCAGAACGGTCATATTGGAATGTAAATATCAAAAGTATATATAAACAGATAAACATATTTATAAACCGCCGGCGAATTCCTCGGCGGTTATGTTCATTCATTGTAACTTTAAAAGAATCCGTTTTCATACTCAATCCGAAAAATAAATTCACACAGTATAAAATACAGATAATAACAACACAATTTGTAATTTAAGGAGAAATGTATATATGAAAGCAACAGGAATAGTCCGCCGTATCGAGGCTCGTGTTATAATAACACAAAAGTGCGAAAAAGCCTTATAAATACTGGGGTTTCGGGCAATTTTTGAAGAAAATTTTTGACGAAAAGCAAAATATTTTGACTTATACATAGCAAAAGCGAGGTGAAATTCACCTCGCTTTACTTATCTTGTTTTATCCACCAACCATTACCATCAATATATCCAAACCGAGCCATAAAAGGTTTTAATACTTCTATTTGACCTTTTGAGGGAATGGATACACCTTCGTTTGTTAATATTTCGAAAATTCTTTTTTTATACTCATCCATTAAAGTGCCCCACTCATCAGTAATAGCACACGCCATTTTATGTTCGGGAGTTCCTTCTTCATAATCGTATTCATTATCTTCAACCCACCAAAACTTGTTACTTACTACTGCAAAAGCATCCGCCAAGTCCTTCTCGGTTTTCTTATTTACAAAATAAGCCCTTACTTCTGATGCGCTCATATTTGGAATTGGTTCTTGCGACATAATAAACACAACAAAGACCTCCTTATCTATTTTTAATTCATTATATCATAACAAACTTAAAAAGTAAATTCACACAGTATAAATCCCCTCAAAATACAGATAATAACAACACAATTTGCATTAAGAGGAGAAAGATATATATGAAAGCAACAGGAATTGTACGTCGCATCGACGACCTCGGGCGTGTCGTCATTCCCAAAGAAATCCGTCGCACAATGAGAATACGTGAAGGCGACCCGCTTGAAATTTATACTCAGGCTGACGGTGAGGTAATCTTTAAAAAATACTCGCCCGTAGGTGAGCTCGGTGCAGATACGAAGCAGTATGTGGATGTTCTGGCGAGGACAACGGGGCTGGCAGCGGTTATATGCGACAGGGACAGAGTGGTAGCGGCGGCAGGTATGCCGAAAAAGGACATAGTGGGCAAAAGAATTTCACCGATGCTGGAAAGCTATATGGAAAGGCGCAGCGGCTTCACTCTCGGCACCGATAAGGATAACATAGTCATTTCCGAGGATATGCCACGTGAGGTGTCTGTGATGAGCCCGATTATCGGGGCAGGGGATATTCTGGGTGCAGTGGTGCTTCTCTGTGACGATAAAAAGAAGACTCCCGGAGTAGTAGATGTGAAGCTGACGCAGGTGGCGGCAGGCTTTATGAGCAAGCAGATGGAGGAATAAAATAAGCAGGAGCTTTACCCTGACGGAAATGCTCCTGCCTGTTTTTATGTTATAGCTTAATCTTCACCTTTGATGCCAGCTCGAGCATCTGCTTTCGTGAGGAAACGCCCAGCTTGCCGTAAATGTTTTTATTGTGATATTTAAGCGTGTTTTCTTTTATGTTCAGCTCCGACATTATTTCTTTCGTGCTTTTGCCGTCCAGATAAAGACTGAAAACAGCTTTCTCTGTAGGAGTGAGGGCTTTTATCTGCTCTGCAAACAGCTCGCACTGCATCAGGAAGGCTTCGTCCTGCTCGTCTGTCCTGATTTCAGATGAGGCGGCTTTTTCTTCCTCAGCATCAGCGGAAAGGTCGGTCTTGTCCGCTGAAACAGTGCTGCTTTTCTGCTCGTCCTGAAGCATAAAGCAAAGGCTCAGAAGAAACATTTCGCTTATGATGTAGGAAACGGACAGAAACTCAAAGTCGATTTTTACCAGCTGCTCGATGAGCCACACGCCGATGTTTACCATAACCGCCACCGTGACCACTACGGCCTGACGGGTGGTGGAAATTTTCTTTTTGGCCGCTGCGTATGAGGTGCAGACTATCATAGCACCGAAATAGAAAATGAGATAGAAAAGATAAAGAGGATGCCAGTCGCCGTAGACCTTGTCCAGCACAGTGACTCCTCCTGCCGTGCCCAGGGTGACCTCTTTATAGTAAATGTCTGAGTAGCCCGGTGAGGCAGCTATAAGAAACATAACAACACTTAAAAATCCCAGAGCGATGGGCAGCCATTTTCCGTATCTGTACCGGCATACATTCAGTATGATAAAGAGCATGGAAAGAGGCAGAAAAACTGAGCCAAGATAGGAAATACGGTTAGCTAAAAGAGCCTCCTCCAGTGTGGCCGAAAGGGACAGGGCCAGATAGCCGAGGTTAACCACGCAGACCATGGAAAAGAGCAGAAGAAACCACAGGTCTCTCTTTTTTATGATGCAGCAGTAGGTAATCAGAATGGCAAAGGCTATAACTGTGGTGGCTATGTAAATCACGGACAGGTTCGCTGTCTTATCGCCTATGGGGCCGCAGCCGCTGAAGGTAAAAAGCATTAAAAGACAAGCCGCAGATAATGCCGGTAATTTTTTCATAAACAGTCTCCTTATATGATGAAAAAAGTCGCTTTTTTGATGTATCCCACCCCTTTTCCCACACTTTTTTCTCAGCTTTCTGCTGAAAGTGTGGGGACATTGACTGAGAGGTGTAGTAAAATAAAACTGCAGGAGTATACGAAGGAGGGTGTAATCTTGCCTCGTAACAGGGCTCCCTATCCGTGATTTTTTCACGGAGTCTCTGTCTGAGCGCCGACGGAAACAGAGACCGCCACCCGTATATTTTATATTTTATTATAGCATAACCTTAGTTTTTCAATCAAGGGTGTGCTATGACAAAAGAGTAAAAATTTTGTAAAAGGAGAAGATTTTTATGAAGAAAAGCAAAATTTTAAAGTTGGCAGGCATAATTCTGTGCCTCGTTATGCTGTGCGGTATAGGCGTGATGACCGTATCGGCAAAAACCGTAACAGAAATAAGCATTATAAACCTCGAAGAACCGTTTCCCGGTGCAGAAATGGACTTTGAAGCAGATACCGGCTCGGACGATTATGAGATAATGTATAACGGACGGTGCATATTCTGGGTTGATGAAGAAACAGGCACTGAATATGAATCACCCGTCAAGTTCATACAGGGACATACCTACAGGGTAATGGTATACATCGATTCCTTATCGGGTAATACGTTCGCAAACAACATGACCGCCACCATAAACGGCCTCGAAGCAAATGTTTATTCTGATAGCAACGGTTACTATGTTCAGAGATATTACGATAGCTGCGGCTCAGGTGTAATCAACGATGTTGAAATAAATATTCCGGTTCCCCGTGTCGGAGAAAAGCCTTCCTTTGAAAAGCTCGATAACCGTAGATATTTCAGTGACGGAAATGTCAGCCCGGCCAAAAACGGTATCAAGTGGTATGATGTAACAGAAGGCAAGCATCTTGTTTCGGGAACCACGACTGCAGTTTTTGAAAGTCACCGTGAATACAGGGTTATAATTACATTGAAGACGGCCTTTGATTATCAGTTCGGTAATGCATCAGCTATTGTTAACGGTGAAAGGGCACAGCTTGAGTGGGCTAATCCTAATGCCGTTACCGTTACATACACCTTCGGCGAAACAGGCTGCGCTCCCGAGTTTGTGGAAGGTGAATTTCCGTCCTGTAACAAGACAGGCCA
The DNA here is from genome assembly GCA_045586405.1 of Acutalibacteraceae bacterium. Taxonomy (GTDB): domain Bacteria; phylum Bacillota; class Clostridia; order Oscillospirales; family Acutalibacteraceae; genus SIG607. The sequence continues at coordinate 5,238 of JAZNAG010000024.1, forward strand.
TGTAGGTTACTACGCCTGCTCCTGCGGAAAATGGTATTGGGACGAAGCTGCAAAAGAGCCCATAGCTGACAAGGATGATGTTCTTATACCTCCCACAGGTGCGCACGAAACCACTGTCGTAGGCGCAAAGGCTGCAACCTGCACCGCAAAGG
>JAZNAG010000025.1:0-26642 GCA_045586405.1 Acutalibacteraceae bacterium
GAGCAAGCTTGAATTTGATGTTTTTAAATTCGAGGAAGCAATCATCCTGTCCGTTGGGGTTGGTAATGGTAGAGTTTACAAAGATAAATTGAGGAGTACCAAGGAAGCCTGCAACGAAGATATTGCAAGGGAGATCGTAAAGGTTCTGAGGAGTAGCTACCTGCTGGATGATACCGTCCTTCATAACAACGATACGAGTAGCCATTGTCATAGCTTCGATCTGGTCGTGGGTAACGTAGATGAAGGTTGTCTGGAGCTTCTGGTGAAGCTTTGTAAGCTCGGTTCTCATGGTAGCACGGAGCTTAGCGTCGAGGTTGGAAAGAGGTTCGTCAAGAAGGAATACCTTAGGTTCACGAACGATTGCACGACCAAGGGCAACACGCTGACGCTGACCACCGGAAAGAGCCTTCGGCTTACGCTCGAGAAGATGTTCGATATCGAAGATACGAGCAGCTTCTTCAAGACGGCGACGAATTTCGTCTTTAGATGTTTTACGAAGTTTAAGACCAAATGCCATATTATCAAATACAGACATATGGGGATAAAGAGCATAGTTCTGGAAAACCATTGCAATATCACGATCTTTAGGAGCAACGTCATTTACAAGACGGTCACCGATGTATACTTCACCATCGGAAATTTCTTCAAGACCTGCAACCATACGGAGAGTGGTAGATTTACCGCAACCTGAAGGACCTACAAGAATGATAAATTCTTTGTCCTTAATTTCAAGGTTGAAGTCAGAAACTGCTACTACACCGCCGGGATACTTTTTGTAAACGTTGCGCAGAGATAAACTAGCCATTGTTTTGGGACCTCCTAAGAAAAATAAACATTATTTTAATACTAAGTTATTATATCAAATCGAGCAAAAAAATACTATAGTGAAAATAGAAAATCTTGACACTCACATTTTGGTCATATTGCATATATTTTATACAAAATCGGCTTTATATAAGGTCTTCAGGGGAAATTTCGACATAATCTCCCGGTTTGAAGTCTTGGTCGAGTATATATTTTCCCATTCGTTCTCTATGAAGATTATTAACCCCTGCCCCAAATGTACCGAACATTCTTTTTATCTGGTGGTATTTGCCTTCGGTAAGAATTACCCTTGCAACATTTTCTGCTATTCTCTGGCAAACCGCCGGAGCGCAAACCTCACCCTGCACCAGTGTAACACCGTTTTTAAACCCTTCTGTCATTTCACTTGTTACGTCGGTATCAAGTTCGACTATATATGACTTTTCAATATGGTGTTTAGGACTGATAATATTATGCGCAAAATCGCCGTCATCAGTAAGAATTACAAGCCCCGTAGATTCCTTGTCCAAGCGACCGGCAGGAAATATGTTGCGTTTTGAATATTCCGGTGGCAATAAATCAACTACCGTTTTACAGTTTTTATCATTTGTAGCCGATAATATGCCTTTCGGCTTATTCATAGCGATATAAACATATTTTTTATAATTTACAGCCACTGCGTCAACACAAACCGATGCTTTTTCCTCATCTATTTTTGTGTCAGGTTTTACTATAACAACGCCGTCAACACTCACCTGCCCTTTGAAAATCATTTTGCGAATCTCACTGCGGGAATAAAGTGTCTGCGTTGAAATATATTTGTCAAGTCTTATCTTTCCCATTATTTTTTAACACTTTCAAAAATAAGTTATATCATTAAAATTTTCAGAAATATCTGTACAAATAAGTTTACCGCAATATGTAAACAAATGTATTGTTTTTTTATCAGCCCTATACGAATAAAGTTTAACATACCTTCCGCCATACAGGGATAAATCATAACCGCCGATTTTCACCTTTTCGTTATAGGTTTTAAGGTTGTCGTTAAAAGTCAGCGGAACAAAAACCTCTTTAGCTAAAATAAGTTTTGCATCAGAATACCCATTTGAAGATATATATGAATTCCGCTGATTTTCGGTTTCAAGCGTAACAGAGGCTTTGCTTTGCGCCGCAACAGCAAGAAGTAAAGAACAGATAAGTAAAACAATCAGCAAAATCAAAGCGTATGTTCTTGAAAAAACGAAATATACCTTCATAACATCACCACTACTATTGTATGGTGAAAGGCGGCAAAATATTAGTCAATAAGGCAAACACAGTGAGCTGATATGCCAAGCATTTCGCCTGTAAAGCCCAAGCCCTCTTCGGTGGTTGCTTTAACACTGACAAAATCGACATCAATATTAAGTATTGATGCTATTGTTTCTCTCATTCTTTCAATAAAGGGTGCGAGTTTGGGTTTCTGAGCAATAACAGTTGCATCAATATTTACCACCTTGTAGCCTTTATTTTGCAACAATTCACAAACTCTTGAAAGAAGTATTTTACTGTCAATATTTTTAAACTCGTCAGAATTATCGGGAAAAATATGACCGATATCAGACAAAGCCGCCGCACCCAAAAGAGCATCACAAACAGCGTGCAAAAGCACATCGGCATCTGAATGACCTAAAAGACCTTTTTCGTAGGGTATTTTAATACCGCCGAGAAAAAGCGGTCTGTCATCACAAAAACGGTGAACGTCATAACCGTGGCCTATTCGCATAATTCTTCCTCCCTTAAAATAAATTCGGCAAGTTTAAGGTCGTAGGGAGTGGTGATTTTAAAGTTGTTTTCCTCACCCTCTATAACCTGCGTTTTATACCCTGCCGCTTCCATAAGTGAAGCGTCATCGGTGAACAGTTCTTTATTTTCGCAGTTTTCAAGCACCTTTAAATACTTCTCAAAATTAAGTGACTGCGGAGTCTGCACAGCAAAAAGGCTATTTCTGTCAAGTGTAGAGATTTCACCATTCTTATTTTGTTTTATGGTATCCTTCGGTTTAATACCGCAAACGGCACAGTCAAATTTAAGCGAGGCTTCAGCCATTTCGCCGATAAGTCTGTCACTTACAAAAGGTCTGGCACCGTCATGCACCATAACACCCTTTGCCGATTTAATACTTCTCAAGCCCTTTTCTACGGAATCAAGACGGGTTGCGCCGCCCTCGGTAACAACTGATAACTTTGTTATCATATAGGTACTTGCGAGTTCAATAATCTGCTGTATACTTTCTTTTTTAGTAACAACTACGATTTCGCTGACAAGCTTATTTCGCTCAAAGGCAAGCATAGTTCTGGCAATAACAGGAATGCCGAAAACACTTGCAAACATCTTATCAACACCGCCCATACGGGATGATGAACCGGCTGCCACAATGACAACAGGCACAGCGCTCGGTGATATTTTTGCAGAGCTTTCATATTCTATTTTAAACTCGGTTAAAGGCATATTTAACTTCCCTCTATACTAAAAAGGCTGACAGAAAATCTGCCAGCCAGTTTATTATTCGTCGGCCTCAGTATCTTCCTCAAGGTCGAATTCAAGTTTGGTGCCGCAATTAGGGCAAATCATACTTTCGTCTTCGAGCATTCTGTCATCGATATAGATTACATCGTGGCAGTTAGGACACTCTACCTCGTAAAGTTCGTCATCATCCTCATCGCCGTCGCATCCGCAACAACCTTCGCACTCATCTTCTTCATCTTCGTATTCTTCATAAATGAAGTCTTCAAGCTCAGCAAGATCTTCGTCAACAGCGTTAATCTGTTCAGCAAGTTCTGCACAGGCATCCTGTGTATCTTCAAGGTCAGCAGTCAAATCGGTAAGAAGGTCAATAATAGCGTTTATAACCTTGCCTTCTTTAGTTTCTTCATCAATGCCGAGACCTTCAGCAAGGCCTTTTATATAAGCAGCCTTTTCAGCAACAGTCATCATAATTTTATTACTCCTTAGATTATGCTCTTTCCATGTACTCGCCGGTACGGGTATCAATACGAATCATATCGCCCTCATTGATAAAGAGAGGAACTCTGATTTCTGCACCGGTTTCAAGAGTAGCGGGCTTAGTAGCGTTAGTAGCTGTATCGCCCTTAAAGCCGGGTTCGGTTTCGGTTACCTGAAGCTCAACAAAGGTAGGGGGCTCCATACCGAATACCTTGCCTTTATAGGAAAGGATTTTGCAAACCATGCTTTCTTTAACGAACTTAAAGCCGTCGCCCAGTTCAGACTCGTTAATGGGAATAAGCTCATAAGACTCGGGGTCCATAAAGTAGTAAAGACCGCCGTCGTTATAGGAATATTCCATATCCTTACGCTCTACAAAAGCGGTGGGGAATTTAGCACTGGGGTTATAGCTTTTTTCTATAATAGCGCCTGTAATTACATTTTTTGTTTTGGTTCTTACGAAAGCAGCGCCCTTACCGGGTTTTACATGCTGGAATTCTACAACCTGAAGCACGTTACCGTCTTCTTCAAAGGTTACGCCGTTTCTGAAATCGCCTGCTGTTACCATAAATTTATTCCTCCATAATATATTCTTAACAGAATATTTTAATCTACTAAAGAATTATAAGCGTTTTTTCGCATTTTGTCAAGTTTTCAAAGGCATTTACTTTCACAACTGCCATATCTTCTATCCTGACACCGAACTTTTCGGGCAAATAAATACCCGGTTCACAGGTAATTACCTGATTTTCGACAAGAGTTTTATCGTTTCTGCCTGAAACTGTGGGGTATTCGTGAATTTCAAGTCCAACGCCGTGACCTGTACCGTGTCCGAAGTTTCCCGCATAACCCGCATGGGTAATAATATCCCTTGCAGCAGCGTCAACCGCTTTGCATTTTACACCGGCAGCCACTTTAGAAAGTGCCGCATTTTGTGCGCTTAGCACAAGGTCGTAAATATACTGCATTTCTTCAGTAGCAAAACCAATAGCAACGGTTCTCGTCATATCGCTGTGGTATCCGTTATACACCGCACCGAAATCAAGGGTAAAGAAATCACCCTTTTCAATTTTTTTATCAGTAGGTACACCGTGTGGCAAGGCGCTGTTTTTGCCCGAAACTGCTATAGTTTCAAAGGAAACACCTTCACTGCCCAGCTTTTGCATCTGATAATCAAGTTCAAGAGCAACCTGCTTTTCGGTTACACCCTCTTTAATAATGTTCAGTATATTTTCATACGCCTTTTCGGCTATTCTTTGTGCCTTGATTATATTATCAATTTCCCATTGTTCTTTAACACTTCTTTTAAAAAGAAGCAAATCGGTAAGTTCGCTGCTTGGTGTTATCTTACAAGGCAAAACATCATTAAGGTCATTTAAAAAGCCGACGGTTATGTCTGTTTCGGTATATAAAGTATCGATTTTAAGTCGTTTAACTAAATTGCCGATTTGCTTTGAAACTCGTTCCAGCAGTACAACCTTAAAGTCACCTTTAACACTGTTTTTAGCCGCTTCAAAATATCTGCCGTCAACAAAACAGAAATTACCCGTATCGGTAAAAAGCAAATAGCCTGCTGATGATTTAAAACCGCAAAGATATCTGCGGTTAACCTCACTGCATATCAGCACCGCACTTTTTGAGGTTATATAACGGTCAAAATTCACCATATCTACTACCCCAACGAATTATAATATTTTTTCATAGAAAGCGCATCCTCTGCCTGTGTGCCTGCCGATTCACAAACAAATATAGGCGAATAATTTCTTTTATAAACCAGTTCCATAAGCGGCTCAAAATCGGGGCCGTATACAGCATCCTCAAAGGTGAGATGTCTTTTTTCTCCACCGGAGGTGTACTCAATTTTAGAAAAATGGGAATGAAAGACCTTTGTTCTGTCACTGCCCAGTTTATTTTCCATTAAATCAAGAATTTGCGCATATTCCCTTTCGCCTTTAATTTCACCAAGTGTTCTGGCATTTAAGTGTCCAAAATCTATACACGGAATTATGCTTTCGTCAATTTCGCAAAGGGCAATAACCTCGTGGAGAGTGCCCAGCTGATTCATTTTACCCATAGTTTCAGGGCAAATATGAATATGGGAAAGGTTTTCCGCCTTTAAAGCCTTTAGCGCCAGTACCATAGTGTCACTTGCAAGGCTAAGTGCTTCCTGTCTGCTTATTTTACCGCAAGAGCCGGTGTGAACAACTATACGGTCACCGCCCATAGCATTAACAGCACGGGCGCTTTGCAAAATATAGTTAACCGAATTTAACCGCTTTTCCTCTTCAACAGATGACATTGAAATATAGTAGGGTGCGTGAAGCGATAATGAAATAGCGTTTTCCTTTGCAATATCGCCGAATATCTTAGCTTTTTCTTCACCGATATTTACTCCCCTGCCGCACTGATATTCAAAATGGTCAAGTCCCATTTTTACAAGATACTCCGGCACCTGATTTGAGTGCTTGTATCCCATAAGTGCAAAGCTTTCGGAATTACCCGCAGGACCGAATTTAGCAGCCATATCCGTTTTCCACCTTCATCTTCTTTAAAAGTATTTTTTCAAGTTTTCGTCTGATAATAAAGCTTATTTTATCCTCAGGCAAAATAAGATCGGTCATAATTGTTGTTATACCGTAAAAATTGCCACCCAAGGTATCGGTAAATATCTGGTCACCCACAATGGCAATCTCTTTTCTTTTAAGCCCCATTCTTTTACGCGCCTTCATATATCCGAAAGGCAAAGGTTTACAGGAAAGGCTTATAAAATCAAGACCGATTTTCTCAGCAAAAGGTTTTACCCTTTTTTCCTTAGAATTTGAAGCAATTATAACTTTAATACCCTTTGAAGCAATATAAGAAAGCCACTGGGTAAGACCGTCAATAAGAACGTCGCCGTGGTGGGTTGAAAGAGTATTATCAACATCTAAAATAAGGCCTTTAATATTTTTTGCAGACAAAAGTTCTGCGGTAATATCGGTTATTCTGTGAATTTTAATGTTTGGTTTGAGCATCGTTTTTCCTCCGAAAACATCAAAAAGCAGTCGCCGAAGCGACCGCTTTTCCTTAAGTATCACTTATTAGCGGAACTTACGCTTACGTGCAGCTTCCGACTTTTTCTTACGCTTAACAGAAGGCTTTTCATAATGTTCTCTTTTACGAACTTCCTGGATTACGCCGTCTTTTGCAGTCTGACGTTTGAAGCGTCTTAAAGCATTATCAAGTGATTCATTCTCCTTGAGGCGAACCTGACTCATTAATAATTCCCTCCCTCCGCCTGATAGCAGGGGTATTTTTATACTTTGACAATTATACAATAAATACCGACTATATGTCAAGCACTTTTGTTATTTTTTATAATCTTTTTATACACCGCTTAAATCAAAATCAGGAATATACGACTTTTCTGCGCTGGAGATTTCCTGAATATACACATTTTTTATATCTTTTTCTATTACGTAATCAAGAACCTTTTGATACTCACGCTTTGTGATTTTACGGTTCAGTTCTTTAAATTCATACTGACTGACGGGCGTATACTGTGACATAAGGCTTAAATAGGCATTCGGAGTATTATTACTAAACCAGTCAACTACCTTTTTTGCCTCATTAGTACCCATAGGCAGAATGAGATGGCGAACGATAAGACCCTTTTGCATAATACCGTTATCATTAAATACGGCATTTTCAATTAAATTGTATGCTGTTTTTATACTTTTTGAAGCGTATTCAAAATAGTCATCACAAAGGCTGTATTTTAAAGATTTTTCACTGTTTATATACTTTAAGTCAAAAAGGTAAATATCAAAAATATTTTGGTCTATTACCTCAGGCAAGTCATAGCCCGAACTATTATAGACAAGCGGAATTCTCGGCTTATATATTTTAAGTGCTTCCTTTATTGCCCATATAAAATGGGTAGGATTGACAAAATTTATATTGTGCGCACCTTTATTTTCAAGCTCATTAAAAATTTCGGCAAGACGGGCAGGAGTTATCCTCTTACCCACACCTTTATGACTTATGGGCTCATTCTGGCAGTAAACGCATTTTAGTGAGCAACCGCTGAAAAAGACAGTTCCCGAACCACAAGTACCGCTGATGCAAGGCTCCTCACCAAAATGCAAAGATGCTCTTGCAACAACGGGATAAAGCGGCATTTTACAAAAACCGCCTGTATTTTCATTTTCACTTCTGTTTGCGTTACACCTTCTCGGGCACATTCTGCACAGCATTTTCATCCTTCTTCTCTACTGCCTTAATATCCACAATTCTTTTCTTGACAATTAAATCGTCATAGGTCTTTTTAAAGGAAACTCTGCCGATATACATTCTTTTACAGTCGGTGCATCTGAAATTGGCGGAAAACCAGCCGTTACGGTATTTCCAACCGGTAACGCACTTTGACACCTTGCCGCATTTATCGCACTTAAATACAAGGTTTTCGGGTTTTATACTGTCATCCTTTATATTTGAGAGAGTATACGATTTAAAGGTAAGACGGCGGAAAAATTCAGGATTTGCGGCATCTTTTATATATTTCTGCATTTTGTCGCCGTTATAAAAACGCCTGAGCAGTGCCACAGACAAAAGACAGTCGTCTTTTGCCTGATGAAGTTCAAGTCCCTCAGCCGAAATACCAAGCATTACAGCCGCATTGGCAAGAGAAATTTGTGACTGAAATTCATATCCCGCTTCCCGCATTTCATTTTGAACATAGCTTTGAAGGTCGGCATATTTTTCAATACGAAATTTTGTAGACGGAGTAAGCAGATATTTACAGTTTTCTATAATGGTGTAAAGGTCACTTGTACTCCAGGTCATAGTAAGGGTGTTCTTCCCTGCCCATTTGTTATAGCGCTCAACCGCTTCGCTCAAAGGAACACCTGCCCGCATCATATCATTGGTAATGCCCGTAAGTTCTACAAAGCGCTTTGTAAGCTTTTTAGACAGACGGCTTTTAACAGTTAAGGAAAAAGTATCGATAATCTCACATTTTTCGTTAAGCTTTACTGCCCCTATCTGAATTATCTGATTAACAAAACGCTGACTTTTAACGCTGTACGCGCTGTCCCATTCAAGATCAAGTATTATAATATTCATTACTTTTTATTTCTCGATTCTGCTTTCATTCTCAGTTCTTTATTTAAAATTCTCTTTCGAAGTCTTATATTATTTGGTGTAATTTCAACAAGCTCGTCATTCTTTATAAATTCAAGCGACTGTTCAAGGCTCATAATTGAAGGAGGTACAAGACGCAAAGCATCATCGCTGCCGGAAGCTCTGGTATTGGTAAGTTGCTTTTTCTTGCAGACATTACATACGATATCCTCATTTTTGGGATTTTCGCCGACTATCATACCCTCATAAACCGGAACACCGGGGCCGATAAAGAGTCTGCCTCTGCTTTGGGTATTAAAAAGACCGTAACCCGTAGATTCGCCGTCCTCGTGAACAATAATAGAGCCTGTATTTCTCTGTTCAATATCGCCCTTATATTCTTCATAGCTTGAGAAAACGTGGCTCATAATTCCGTTACCGTTTGTATCGGTCATAAACTGACTTCTGTAACCCAGAAGACCGCGGGACGGAATAAGGAATTCAAGGTGTGAAGAACCACCCTCTCTGGTACCCATATTTTTTATTTCGGCTTTTCGTGAGCCAAGCCTTTCCATAACGGCGCCCACGTATTCTTCAGGCACCTCTATCATCAAAAGTTCAATAGGCTCAAGCAGTACGCCGTTTTCTCTTTTGTAAATAACCTCAGGAGGTGATACCTGAAATTCATAGCCCTGACGGCGCATAGTTTCAATAAGAATAGAAAGGTGAAGTTCTCCTCTTCCCGAAACCTTAAAGGTATCGGCAGAATCGGTTTCCTCTACCCTTAAACTTACATTGGTTTCCACCTCTTTAAAAAGACGGTCACGCAGATTTCTTGATGTGACAAACTTACCGTCTTTACCCGCAAAGGGTGAATTATTTACCATAAAATTCATAGAAAGCGTAGGCTCGTCTATTTTTACAAAGGGCAAAGGTTCAATACAAGAAGGCGCACAGGCGGTTTCTCCTATGTTAAGAGAAGAAAGACCTGCAACCTGAATAAGATTACCGGCAGAAGCGCTTTCCACCTCAATGCGTTTAAGTCCCTCTATCATAAAGAGTTTTGCAATTTTAACATTAGAGGTTGTGCCGTCTCTGTGGCAAAGCACAAGGTTTTCACCGCTTTTAACGGTACCTCTCTGAACTCTGCCAACACCTATTCTGCCAAGATACTCGTCATATTCAATATTAGAAAACAGTATCTGAAGCGGTCCGTTAACATCAGCCTCAGGCGCATCAATTTCTTTAACTATTGTATCAAAAAGGGGCTTTAAATTTTCGCCCGGTGTTTCGTCAAAGGAAGCATAGCCGTCTCTGCCCGAAGCATAAACAACGGGAAATTCTATCTGCTCATCATCAGCACCAAGTTCAATAAATAGGTCAAGCACTTCGTCTACAACCTCGGCAGGTCTTGCCATAGGTCTGTCAATTTTATTAACAACAACTATTGCTTTCTTGCCCAGCGCCAAGGCTTTTTTTAGCACAAATCTGGTCTGAGGCATACAGCCCTCAAAAGCGTCTACAAGAAGTAAAACACCGTCTACCATCATCAGAATACGCTCAACCTCACCGCCGAAATCAGCATGTCCGGGGGTGTCAACAATATTTATTCTGATACCGTTATAATCAACGCTCGTGGTTTTTGAAAGTATAGTTATGCCTCTCTCTCTTTCAAGGTCGTTTGAGTCCATAACCCTTTCATCTACCTGCTCATTGCTTCTGAAGGTACCGCTTTGTTTTAAGAGCTGGTCAACCAGTGTTGTTTTACCGTGGTCAACGTGCGCAATTATAGCGATGTTACGTAAATTTTCAATTTTCGCCATTATAAGACTTCCTTTTTATAAAATAACTAAAATATTATAACATATCTTATCTAAAAGTCAATTATGGAAGGGTGTTTATAGGCTCACCTTTCAAATAACATTCAAGGTTTTTAGCAACAATATCCACAAGTCTTTTTCGTGTTTCCAAGCTTGCCCAGGCAATGTGAGGAGTAATAATACAGTTTTCAATATTTAAAAGCGGACAGTTTTCATCCATAGGCTCACTTCTTAAAACGTCAAGACCCGCACCAAGAAGTTTACCGCTAATTAGTGCATCTCTTAAAGCAAACTCGTCAACAAGACCGCCCCTTGCGGTGTTTATAAATACACTGCCCTGCTTCATTTTAGCAAAGGTTTCTTTATTCATAATGGTATCCGACTCTTTATTCAAAGGACAGTGAAGTGATACAATATCCGAGTTTTCAAGTAACTCTTCAAAAGAGACCTGAACAACACCGTCAACATCTTTTTTACTGCGGTTATAAGCAATAACTTTCATCTTGAAAGCAAGTGCAATTTCAGTCACCCTTTTGCCTATACTTCCAAGTCCTACTATACCAAGGGTTTTACCGCTAAGTTCAAAAACAGGTATGGGAAAATATGAAAAGGTTCTGCTTTTAATCCAGTCCCCTTCTTTTACGGTCTTATTGTAATCACAGGTTCGGGAAAGTATTTCAAGAATCAGCGCAAAGGTATGTTGCGCTACCGCTTCGGTGGAATACCCCGGCACATTACATACGGTAATGTTATTTTCCTTTGTATATTCAAGGTCAACATTGTTAAATCCAGTTGCAAAAAGCCCTATAAATTTAAGTTTTTCGGCGGTGCACAAAACCTCTTTTGTCATTGGGGTTTTATTGCAGAGCACAATGTCGGCATCCTTAATACGTTCAGCGGTTTCATCGGGTGTGCTTAAATCGAAAATTTCAAGATTTCCAAACTTTTTAAAAACATCAAAAGATAAATCTCCGCCCGTTACGGTACTTGCATCAGTAATTACAATTTTCATAAAATTCTCCTAAATTGTTCTTATCTTGATTTTATACCCATAAGCCTTTTGTGTCAACAAAATTAAAAGCACCCAAAGGGTGCTTTTAATTATTTTTCATGTTCCATAAGAAAATAAATTTTACCGTTTATATGTTCGCCCAAAAGATATTCGCCGTAAACCTCATCATAAACCTTTTTAAAGCGTGTATCAAAATTTTGTATAGGTCCTACATTTAAACACACATTCATATCGCAGTTTTTTTCAGAAAAAAGCCGTACTGTTGCATCTTTCAAACCGTTTACACAAATTACACGTCTGTATCGGGCATTACCGTTGTGTGTTTCACGGCAGGATACAACTCCGTCTGTCTGTTCCACAAAAACACGGCACTCTCTTTGTTCACCGCGAGAAAAACGATAGGTTGAACAGCCGTCAATAATTTCTGTTTCACAACCGCAAAGAACAGGGGCACCGAAAGGAAACTTAAAGTTTGCAGATGTTGTTGTATTACAGTTATAAGCCGAGAAAAGCAAAGCATTATCGTATCTTGAAATAGCTAATGTGGGCGGTTTTACACCCTCAACCTTTTTGGTAAAGGTAATAGCATAGCCAAATGTTGCAAGTGCTTCTCTTAATTTGTCCGCACTGTCACTTATGCATACCTTAACAAAGCCGCATTTATCCGAAATACTGTCAAGTTTATCTTTGCTGCCGTAAACAATTACACCTATACCCTGCTCTGACAGTTTTATCAGTTTATCAAGCACCTCTTTGGTTTCGGGTACGGGTGACAGCATAACGCTCTTTTTGTATGTACCCAAATCGGTTTTTATAAAGTTATCGGTTGATACAACACAGCAAAGCGGAAAACCGTCATTTATCGCGCCGCATATAAACCTATCGCCCAGATTCATTTCCTCAAGAAGTTTTGCATCATTTGACGTAGTATATTCTCTCATAGGATACACCCAAACAATAGGTGCAGGTTCATCGGCAGAGTTCTTTTCTGCTTTTAATAAATGAGGCAAAGGCTCATTTACACACTGGTCGGGCATATCGCCATAGGAATTATCAATAGTTAAAATGTTCAGCGAATTTGCCGCTTCCACCTTACCATTTGCATTTATACGGGTAATTGCCATAGGTAAATAGATGTCACAGGGTGCGCCGTCGTAGCGGTCATACCAAGGCGAATTTATCCACCACGGATCGTGAATATAGTATCTGAAAGGAAATCTGTCGCTTGGCAGTTCGCAGACTCTTGTCATGTGTCCCATAATTTCAAGTCCGTAGTTATCGTTAAGAGCCGCCCAAGGTGAATTTGGCGGAGCAACTATATCAAGGTCTGCATTATAAATGTCATAAAGGGGTACGCCGTCACTTGCATAGTCAATACCCACTGAATTATTAGTACCTCTTGTTTCAATGGGAAATGAACATTCGTTTCTGAACAGTTTCCAGAACTCAAACACCTTTTCCTTTGTTTTGGAAAGCTTTTCGGGATAATATTTTTCACCGTCAAATATTTTACCTGTAAAACTCCAAGGGCAGTCACTAAAGCCCAGTCCGTTTGAAAGCCATAAATAATCAAAGCCCATATCCTTTAAAAAGATTTGAGACTGTTTGCCTAAAAATGTACCAAAAGGTGTACCTTCGGGTATTCCGTTTTTATATGCAGCATAGGTGCGATCATCGGCATTAAGTTTTGCGGTAGCATCAACAAAGCCGAATTCGCTGAATTTATATCCACTGCATATTTCGGTATGGCGCTTATATTTAAAATCAGATATAGCAAACTCAGGACCTATATCAAAGGTTTCACCAACCCTTATGTTAGCCTTTGGGAAAGCCTTTTTGCCCTCTTCTTTCAAATAGGAAATAATTTTTTTAAGAATACCATAGGTCATTACAGGCGCATTGCTGATATAGTCCTGTCTGTATTTATGTAATGATGTTTCAAGTGGCTCGTCACTTGGAAGATTTGGCCTATTCGCAGTACCAACGAAACGGCACCACTCAAAACTGTCTTCAAGGTCGCCTCTGTAATCCGCAATTTCACTGCCGTCACCAACCCACATCATAACGGCAATATTTTCTCTGTCTTTAAGCAAAGGATACCACTGCCTGAATACCTTTGAACACACACTACTGATATAATCGTCATCTGTTTTTTTAAAGGGCTTTAAGCTCATTTCCAGAGTAACATAATCAAACATTTATTTCACCTCAATAAGTTCAATGCCGCTGATTTTTGAAAATTTGCGCAAGGTTTCAATATGATGTCCCGTACCAATAGCAAGGTGATGTGTAGGGCCTGCCTCGCACCAACGGGCAAGGAAATCGCAAACCGGAGTATTAAAACTTACCCTTGTATTTGTATTACCTGTTTGAGGAATATCCCCCTCTATTGACTCGCCCTGTGCCGCAATCATACGGAACTTGCCGTTGCGGTCGACATTTATGCTAAGCACGGTAACAGGACCCGATTTAAGCGAAAATTCAACACCGATACCGCTTCCCGATTTACCGTGATACTTTTTGAGTTTTCTAAGTCTTGGTTTTCCTACGGCAATAGTGGTATTGTGAGGTCCGTCGTGACCGATAAGCACAACATCATCGCAAACATCAAAGGGATGAATTTCCGCAAATGAGCCACCTCCGCCGATATTCTTCATAATAAGCATTGCGGCAGCTGTTTTAAGGTCAGCTTCCCCCGCAAGCGGAATTCCCGAAGATGTAAGCAAGGTATTGCCTATAATAAGGTTAGCCGCCAACTGCTCATACGGATTATTGGGCTCACTTTTATAATAATAAGCAAGGGCGGTAAGTTTATTGTTATTAACAAGCTTTTTAAGAGCAACCGACTGTCTTGCCGAGTATTCAAGGTCGCTATCCTTAACATAATCGGTAAGCGGATCAATAGAAGGGTCGCAAATTTCAAACTTTTCTTTTATTTCACTTATCTGCTCTGCAATTTCGCTGTCTTTTACAGAGTCTGAAAGTCGTGCCAGTTCGCACATTTCGAGCATTTTCACGTGGGCACCGAAAGCGGCGGTATAGGCGGTAGGATCAGTGTGCATATCGTACATACCCTCATAGGTATGACCAAGATAACCGATAGTTTCATATTTAAAACCTGCCATAGCCGAAGCGGCATCTACCCATTCATCCACTTCTTTTTTAATATAATCTTTTTGTGAAGCGGCTGCAACTATGCAGGACGGTATTTTTTTACCCAAACGCTCATAAACGCCTGCAATTTCGGGCATAGCACAAACATCGTCATTTACAAGTTGCATATATGTGGTTGTATGAGAATAGTCAAGATGTTCAAGTGGCTGTATGCCCACAAGCACCTGAGGAATCTCAAGATATCTTGCAAAAGGTACGCAAACCGAAGACGGAACATAGGTTGATAAAATTACAAAAAGTAAATCAATGTCTTGTTTTTTAAGGCTTTTTACCGCCTCAAAAGCATCATCAACACAGTCAATATAACCTGTGTCAATTATTTCGCATTTTTCTTTATTTATATATGCTTTAAACTGTTCAGCCTTTTCCATCAGTTCTGCTCGCAGTCCCTCAAACTGTTCAAAGTAAATATAATGGCCAAGGGTTGCCACAGCAATTTTGGTTTTCTTCATAACATTGCCTCCTTTTTTGCATATAATAGCACAAAAGTAACCATAAAACAATGGACAATAAGGGCATTTATGGTATTTTCTGTCCATAATTTTCTTGACACCCGTGCATTACAGCTTTATACTTAAAGTATTGAAAGAGGGATAATTATGATTTTATCAAAGGATTTTTATATTGATATTAAAAAAATAAATTTGGCACATAAATACATACTTGACAGAGTACACAAGTGCGCCTACCCTAAAGGCAGAGGCACTTTTGGTATTGTATATGCGCTTAGCGGAAAGGCGGAATACCGCTTTTTAAAGGGAGAAAAAGTCACTGTTTCCACTGGCGATATACTATTTCTCTCAAAAAACACCGCATATTCAATTATAACCGAAAAAGAATTTGTGCACTATACAATAAATTTTGACATACACGAAGAAAGCAAAGACAACACAGTTTTAGAAATGCCCTTCTTTTTACCAAAAATTAAAAACAGCGAACAGATAGAGCGTAATATCAGAAAAATTGTATCATTATGGGAAACTAAAAAAGCCGGCTACGAAATAAAGGCTATGGGGCTTCTTTATGAGCTTTTATATCTTATGTATTTTGATAATGATGAAGAAAGCTTTGTCCCCTACCGCCGACTTTTAACGGCGCGTGAATATATCGAGCAACATTTTAATGAACCAATAACACTGACACAGCTTTCAAATCTTTCTAATATGAGTGTTACAAATTTCAGACGGGAATGGAAAAAAGCCTACCCCGAATCAGCCATGCAGTACAGGGACAGCCTAAGGCTTAACTACGCCAAAGAACTTCTTGACAGCGGGTATTATACCGTTTGCGAAATTGCAGATAAATGCGGTTTTGAGGACACAAGTTATTTTGTTCGCTTCTTTAAAAACAAGACGGGTATAACGCCCGGCGCACTAAAAAAGCAGTATCACTTTGAGTGATACTGCTTCCTTTTTACATATTATCAAAGGTTTCTTTAATGGCAAGTAAAAATTCTTTACTGTTTACGCCTTTTTTGTTTTCAAGGCTTGAAAGTGATACAAGGTCTTTTGTCATTATACCGTTTTCAATGGTTTTAATTGTTGCTGCCTCCATTTTATCGGCATACTCAACAAGAGCATCTATGCCGTCAAGGCTACCCCTTTTTCTGAGAGCGCCGGTCCAGGCAAAAATTGTTGCAACAGGGTTTGTACTGGTTTCCTCGCCGTCTCTGTATCTGTAGTAATGGCGGGTAACGGTGCCGTGAGCAGCTTCATACTCATATTTACCGTCAGGTGAAACAAGTACACTTGTCATCATAGCAAGGCTTCCGAAAGCGGTAGCGAGCATATCGCTCATAACATCGCCGTCATAGTTCTTACAAGCCCAGATATAACCGCCTTTTGAACGGATAACTCTTGCAACGGCATCGTCTATAAGGGTGTAGAAATATTCAATACCTGCAGCCTCAAACTTATTCTTGTATTCGTTTTCATAAATTTCAGCGAATATATCCTTAAATCTGTGGTCATAGGTTTTTGATATTGTATCCTTACTTGAGAACCATAAATCCTGGTTTTTGTCAAGTGCATACTCAAAGCAAGAACGAGCAAAGCTTTCAATAGAAGCATCTATATTATGAAGGCCCTGAATAATACCCGAACTGTTTTCGAAAGAAAGAATTGTCTGTCTTCTCTCGTTTCCGTTTTTATCGGTTACAACAAGTTCTGCGGTTTCTCCCTTTTCTACCTTGAACTCCACATTTTTATAAACATCACCGTAAGCGTGACGGGCTATAATAATGGGCTTTTCCCAGTTGGAAACAACGGGCTTTATGCCGTTTACAACAACAGGCTCTCTGAAAACAGTACCGTCAAGAATTGCTCTTACCGTTCCGTTAGGGCTCTTCCACATTTCTTTAAGATTATATTCCTCTACACGCTGAGCGTTGGGAGTAATTGTCGCACATTTAACACCAACACCGTACTTTTTAATAGCCTCGGCGGCAAGAACAGTTACCTTATCATCGGTTTCATCACGATACGGAAGACCAAGGTCATAGTATTCACTTTTAAGGTCTATGTAAGGAAGAATAAGAATATCCTTTATCCATTGCCATAGGACTCTGGTCATCTCATCGCCGTCAAGCTCAACCATAGGCGTAGTCATCTGAATTTTGCTCATTTTATTGCCTCCATTATTTTCACTTCCATAACATTATACTACAAAAGAGAATTTTTTCAAGTAAAATAAACAAAATTCTTCATTACTCCTTAAGCCTTTACTAACGTCCAGTTTTTAGCGCTAACAAGCGCATCTCTGCCGCTTGCTACCATTTTGTTATATACTGTTTGGTGAACAGTAAGAGTCTTAGAGGAATCCCCCGTTAAATCTTTTAAATGTTCAATAATACTGTCGATGCTGTCATAACTTAATTTTGCGCTATCTTTAAAAGATATGTTATTACCAATTGTACCGCCAAAAAATATATTAACAAGTTCGGCGCAACCGACAAAAGTATTATTAAAATTTGTAGATTCTTCTACAGTCAGCAACGGAACAGTAACAAGTCCGCTACAACCAAAAAAAGCGTAGTCAATATTATTATTGTTTGCTACTATTTCAACCTTTGTATCGGTTAATTTTACCGAATTATAGAAAATATATCGTCCGGGAGTAGTACCGCTACTGCACTTAATTGGATATATAGGGAAAAAATTAGTATCGTCAAATCTATCATACGCAAAAGCAGAATAATAGTTTTGTGGTTTTCCAAAATTTTGCAATCTATCATACACAATTTTGTATCCCATCTGCATGCCCCATGACTTATAATAATTCACCGTGATTTGAGCATCCGGATTATCAGCAACAAACGTCATAACCGGTGAACATGAAGCAATATTTTTCACGATTCCTTCAGCGTTCGGAGTATAACTAACAGAGTTTCCGTTACTGTCAACGACATTCAAATTACACACAGGGTAAAAGATTTCAAAAACACTGGGCATTCCGTATTCATATCTTGTTTTAACACCTTGGGCATTTTCCAAATCATCCCAATTAAAATCGTCCATAACTTCGATATAACCTTCAAAATCACCACCTTCAGTATATCTTATTGTGTAAGTGAAATATATTTTGTTATTTTCTTTATCTATACTTGTAATTGGAGATATTTGATCATACGGAGATGGTGCTTCCCATTCAAAATATAAACTTTGCGCATAATAAGTTTTGGGTGCACGGAGAATTACGGTTGCGGTAATGTCATGCGGTATTTCGCTTATCTCGTTAAGCGTTATACTTCCTTTGCCGACAGCACTTGCCTCAATGATTTTTTCTTTGTCAACCATTGAATTTTTACCTACATTGAATACATATTCAATACCATCAGTCATTTCACTTACTTTATATGATCTGATAATGCCGGTTTTTTCACGAATTTTATCAGCAATAGCTCTTATTTTCGATTCTTCGTAAGCCTTTTTTCCCATTAGTAGTACACCTCATCTCCGTCCGGTAAC
Source organism: Acutalibacteraceae bacterium (assembly GCA_045586405.1). Taxonomy (GTDB): domain Bacteria; phylum Bacillota; class Clostridia; order Oscillospirales; family Acutalibacteraceae; genus SIG607. The sequence continues at coordinate 18,861 of JAZNAG010000025.1, forward strand.
AACTGAAGCGCTATATTTGCTATATCAATTTTATCCTGTGCAGTAAGAATATAGGAATCACCCTTATCTCCTTTAGCTCCTGTAGCGCCTATGTCACCTTTATCGCCTTTATCACCTTTATCGCCTTTATCGCCTTTATCACCTTTATCGCCCTTTTCACCGATATCGCCTTTTGCTCCCACAAATGCGCCGTTATCAGCATCATCGCGTACACTCTGAGCAATATCCTTAGCAGATGTAGCTATTGCTAAAATCTGTTCGTACTCAGAAAGTGTAGGATCATCGGGAAGCGAGGTATCGCGCATACCGCTTTCTTTTACAAGCACAAATGCTTCTTCAGTGGTAATACGTTTTTCGCCGTTAGTTCCGAAAATTGAAAATTTAAAACCGGGTGTACGAATCACCTCAAAGGGAACAATTACGGTATACTCGCCAATTTCGTGTTCCATATCCTCGTCGATAACACGGGAAAGTCCCGTATCATTATCCGGATAATAAAACACCACCGTTGGCGCGTAAGAATTCCATTCCTTATTAAATTTTAATCTTAATGTCAGATAGTTGATACTATCTGCTACAACAGCGTCATATTTTAAATTTTCTATACGCTGTCCGTTAATTTCTGCATAAATCATAAAAAAGCCTTTCTATATTTATTAGCACAGAAGTGACCGCGCATTCTTGCTGTGCCAAATAAATATTAAAGACTTATCTTGCGACATTCACCGACAAAAACAGAAATTTCTACCCTTTTAAAAGCCTTTAATCAATTTAAGCCAAACTATTGACTTTTAAAAAATAATAGCTTATAATAATTCATGCTTGTCAAAACATAAAATATTTCGAGGTGTGGCTCAGTTTGGTAGAGCGCTGCGTTCGGGACGCAGAGGTCGTGGGTTCGAATCCCGTCACCTCGACCACACAGCCTTAGTAATCCTTGGATTACTAAGGCTGTTTTTCAACATTGCCTATAATGTAGATGTGAGGTGTAGAAATGGCAAAGGAATTTAAAGTCTTTTTTTCTTGGCAATCAGATTTACCCGCCAATCAAACAACACGCTTTATTGAAGAAAGCATTGAAATTGCAAAGAGTATTTTACCCGATTCAATAATACTTGTACCGGATGAAGCCACTCGAAACCGTTTAGGTACTCCTGATATTATGAATTCAATTTTCGAAAAAATTGATAACTGCGATTTATTTATCGCCGATGTTAGTATTGTTGGGCAGTATTCTATACCTGCCGAGGACGGCGAAGATCCTATTGTAAAGCACATTCCAAACCCCAATGTTATACTCGAATTAGGTTATGCTGCAGCACGACTTACCTGGGATAGATGTATTTGTCTTGCTAACACAAAATTTGGCGCAGTATCACAACTTCCTTTCGATTTAAACCATAGAAGAATAACCGATTTTTGTTATGATGGTAGTACTAGAAAACAAAAATTAACACAAATTGCAGAAATAATAAAAGAATCCGTCTTAGCTTATATCGATAAGCCTATTGCAAGAGTGGGTTTTTCTCACCACATTATCGGTGGGTATAATTTTGCCAACGCTCTTGTTGAGAGCAAACTAATTCCTTATAATAAAGTTGCTCTCACTGCATATACTCAAAAGACTCAAAGTATTTTAGAGGATGCAAAAAAACTCGTTGAAAAAATATCTCGAATCCATCTTCCCCCAAAAAACGCAGTTATTTGTGACGATGATTTTGATACGCTAACGGAAAACATGACTGTGTCGGATATTTTTAGTGACCCCGTACTATCGAAAAAGTTTTCTCAAAAAATGTCCAAGGCGCATGATGTTGTTATAGAGAAAGACTTTTTGGCTGAGAAGATTAAAAAATATTTGGATATTGAGCTGTCGGATGATTTTTATTATTTAGCCGACTTAAAGGAAACAACTCCCTTGTTTTCTTATAATTCACTTGTACTTGAAGGTTCTGACGATGAAAAAGAAAAATATAATCTTATATGCAATTTAAAACATTTGCTTTTGATTCTTGAATTGAGGGCAATGTTCAAGTCTTTGTTTGACGATGTGATGATAATTCCTCTGGCGATAACGAACGCATCAACCAAACTTGATGAGAGGTTATCGATTTCGATTAAAGTTGTTCAAGGAACCCCAGTATTGCCAACTTCACGATTTTTTGATCCTGCGTATAATGGTTTAGAAGGACATGTATATGATGAGCATTTAGTAAAGGAATTATTGGCTTTGCCAGAGAATAGCGAAATCCAACATGATTATTCTATACCACAAGATATAACGCCATATACTCCACATTTTGAAATTCCTACTTTAGATGCTTTTGGTCGCCTATCCACACCCGTTTCTAACGAGGATGACTATGAAGAAGAATTACAAGAGTTTATTCAAGATGCTGATGAAGGCACAGAACGAGAGTTCAGTTTTACTATTGGGGCTTTACGTCCAAACGAGACTTTGTGGCTTGACAAGGTTTTATTAATTAAGCCCGTTGATGGAAAAATCATTCTCGAATACTCTCTGAAATCTAACAATACTACAGGACATATTGCAGGTAGATTATGTTATGAATAAAGAAAGATATGGTATTATTTTTCTTTGTTTACTGCACACCAACCATTGAGGGCGCCGAGTAAGGCGCCCTCTTTTAGTTTTGCTTTTTCTTCCGCGATCTCTGCTTTGACTTGCTCAATCATCTCGGAGAGCTTGATTTCGCATTGCGCACGGGTTATGGTGTCAAACTCCGATACTCGTTAAAAATATAGACAATAAACACTTGCCGAAAAATATTGCAAATTTGTTCACTTTATGGTAAAATAAACTTGCGACACATCTGAATATTTTTGCCATAATAGGTGCATTTTACTTTGGTAAAAATGCAACCTCTGTTTTTGCACCTTTATGGCGTGAAAGATGTGTCGCAGCATTTGAGGCTATGCATTTTTCGGTGCGTAGCTTCAGCTGCGCACTTTTTTATTCTTCGGTAAGTAAAAAAGAATTTAATAGAAAGGAGAACGGATTAGCCGAAGTCAAATATTGGAGGTTAAAATATGAAAAAACTTTTCTCATTATTTCTATGTTTAGTATTATGCTTAATTTGTTCAGCTTGTGTGGGCGGAAGTGAAGAACCATCGAATGGTTCAGAATCAAACAATGATTCTACAACATTACTTATTGATCAAGAAAATGTTAAAATCTCTTATAACGGTATAAGTCCCGATGTTGGTATTGGTGAGGGAATTTACTTATTGGTAGAAAACTCTCGAACCGAAAGCATAATTGTTAACATAGCAGAAGTGTCACTAAACAATACTATGCAAGCTGTAATACAACCACAAATGCCCTTACATTTAACTTCAGCCGGTAAACAGTCAAAGCAACCTTTTGTATTTTCGGGCGTAAAAGACTTAAATGGAAAAGCACAATTTAAAATTAAAGTGATGAATGAAAACTTCGAAGAGTTGTTCGTAAGTGATTTTGTAGAAATATCTTTTTAATAAACTTATTATTTCTAAATCCTTTTTGAATACTTAAATTAAACGGCAATTTACAATAATTCATTAAATTTCACATCTTATATTTTGAAATATTGCTTTTCAGGAATTGAGAGTGTTATACACAGCAATCAGAGATATGTACTGTTTATGACTGCGAAAAACCCAGTATTTATGCGGGTTTGTGCTTGATTACTATAACGCTACTCCGACCAAAAATCCTCATTCGTAAGAATGGGGATTTTTACTTATTCCCTTTTCACTCTTCACTATTCCCTGAATTTTAGTTATGTCGGATTTTTGGGAAGTAACAGGTTATAGTGAATAAGGAAAAAGTATGGTATAAACTCGCTTTAGCGAGTTTTTTTGTTTAATAATAATTCGTATAACTGGCGGTATTTTCCTTGACTTTTTATGCCATATATAGTATCATTGTTATAGTCGTTAGGAGTGACCGCTTTTGAAATATCTTATGTATTTTTTAAAGGGCATAATAGTAGGAATCGGTGGCATTGCCCCCGGTTTAAGCGGCAGCGTAATGCTTATTATTTTAGGCCTTTATGAAAAAGTTGTAAAATCAATGAGTACTCTGTTTAAGAGTTTCAAAAAAAATATCAAATTTTTAATTCCCCTTGTACTTGGGTTTGCTGTAGGCGTTTTATTGTTCAGCAAAGTTGTTGACTTTATGCTTACAAATTTTGAGTTCCACACAAGGTATCTGTTTTTAGGCCTTGTTATCGGAACTGTTCCTCTTTTCTACAAAGAAGTTAAAAAAAGAGGATTTAACAATAAATACTACTTATTAATCGTCTTAGGCGCAGTTTTGGGAATATTTTTATTTTCACTAAACAGAAACTGGTTTCCTGTTGTAACTGACCCGAACTTGTTGCAGTCCGTACTGCTTGGTGTTGCAGTTGCAGGGTCTTCCATAATTCCGGGCGTTGACAGTGCAGTAATTCTTTCTGCCCTTGGGCTTTACGAACTTTATGTAAGTTCTCTTGCTCAACTTAATATCAGTATTATTGTTCCTGCTCTTTTGGGCTTGGTAATAGGTGCGGTACTTATTTCGTCAGTAATGCACATTTTAATAAAAAACTTTTACACAATTACGTTTTCAATAATTTTCGGATTGTTCTTGTCCATAATACCTAACGTGTTAAATTCAAGTTGCGCAATTACTTCTGTTCATTCATTAGTTGTTGCCGTAATCCTTGTTGTAATTGGCTTTTTTGTGTCTTTCTACTTTGAGGACGTAAAAGGCAATAATGAAAAAATAAAAAAGTTATTTAAGAAAAGGACGGTATAATTATGCTAACTACTCTATCACTAATTTTCGGCTATGTTGCAACTGCAGCGGCAATTGTAGGTTTTCAGTTAAAGAAGCAGTCACACATCATTATTTCACAAATGATTTCAAACTTATTTGTAGCACTTAGTTACTTCCTGTTAGGCCCTACAAAAATGGCTGGCGGTTTTGCTTGTTTCGTAGGTGCACTTCAGACACTTACCAACTACTTCTATTTAAGAAAAGACCAGAATCCTAAAAAATACATAACTGTAATTTTCTTCTTTGGCTATGTTGCATCATTTATTGTTACTGCATACCTTGCACAAAAAGTAACATTACCAAACGATTTACTGCCCCTTATCGGCTCAATGATATTCCTGTTTGCAGTAAGTATACAAAACTCAACAGTTACAAGAATACTGTTCTTCTTAAATATGCTTGTATGGATAACATTTGATTGCATCGCAACACCTGTTGCAACTGCAAACCTTGTTACACATATTTGTATTTTAATTTCAGTTATAGTTGGCTTTGTAAGATATGATATACTAAAAAAAGGAGAAGTTAAAAATGAACAATAAACTTTGGTACAAAAAAGAAGCGACCCAGTGGGAATCAGCACTTCCAATCGGTAACGGACGTTTAGGTGCAATGGTGTTTGGCGGTCCGTCCTGCGACAGACTGCAGATTAACGAAGAAACTCTTTGGACAGGTTACCCCAATAACTACAAATCAAAAATGACAAAAGAGCAGTTGGCAGAAATAAGAAAACTGTTGGCAGAAAGAAAGTATGACGAAGCAACAAAAATGACTTCTGCCTGTATGGAAAACCACTCAACACAAGCGTTTTTGTCATACGGAAGTATCTACGTTGATATAATCCACCCACAACAGAAAATTTCAAACTATAAAAGAGAACTTGACTTAAATACCGGTATAGTATCTTCCTCTTTCAGAATGGGTGAAATTACTATTAAAAAAGAGGCATTTGTATCAAACCCCGACGACGTTTTAGTATATCATTTTAAGAGCAATATCCCTCTTACATATAATATTTATGAGTCAGTATCACTTATGAATAAGTCTGTCCTTGAGGGTAATGACATTATGTCTTACGAGGGTAAGTGTCCTGAACTTACAGGCCCTAACAATCTGGTTATGGAGTACGACGACAAAACTGAGGGCATACAGTATAAATCAATAGTAAAAGTAATTCCCGTTGGCCCTAACCCCAAAATCATGAACAGCGGCGGTGCTATGGAAATTTCAGGCACAACTGAAATGACTATTCTTTTTGCTCTTAAAACTTCATTTAACGGATATAATAAAATGCCCGTAAGTAACGGTAAAGAGTATAAAAAACTGTGTGCCGATGTTATCGAAAATGCAAGTAAAAAATCTTATGCAGAACTGAAAAAACGTCACGTTGCAGATTATAAAAAACTGTACGGCAGAGTTGATTTATCAATCGGTGATGACAGTAATCTGCCAACTGACGAAAGAATTAAAAACTATAAAAAAGACCCGAATATTTCAGCATTGGCATTTAACTTTGGCAGATATCTTGCAATATGCTCTTCAAGAGAGGGCACACAACCTGCAAACCTGCAGGGCTTGTGGGACAGTAGTTTAATGGCTCCCTGGCGTGCAAACTATACACTTAATATCAATACAAATATGAACTACTGGCCTATGGAAGTATGTAATCTGCCTGAATGTCATATGCCCCTTATCTCTATGCTTAAAGACTTGTGCGAACGCGGTAACAGTTTAGGACTTAAGGGCTGGATGACATGGCATAACACAGATTTGTGGAGATTTAATATTGAAGCATCAAACCAACCCTTATGGGGTTTCTGGCCTATGGGCGGTTTCTGGCTTTCAAGAGATATATGGGAACACTATATTCACACTCTTGATAAGAAGTTTTTGGAAGAAAACTTCTACATATTAGATGGTGCTTATGAATTCTTAAATGACTGGATGACTTATGACAAAGACGGTTATCTTATTTCGGGTCCATCAACCTCTCCCGAAAATTACTTTGTGTGGAATGGAGATAAATGCTCTGTTTGTACTATGTCAACCTGCGACAGAGGCATTATCGGCGACTTGCTTAAGAATACAATTAAAGCTTGTGAAGTTCTTGGAAAAGACAGTAGCAAATATGAAAAAATGCTGTCACAACTTCCTCCCTATAAAATTGGTAAAGACGGAAGACTTCTTGAATGGAATGAGGAATTTGAAGAGTTGCATCCGTACCATATTGAAACTTCACATATGTACTGCCTGTTCCCCGGCTACGACGTAACAAGAGAAACACCGGAACTTATGGAAGCATGTAAAAAATCACTTCAGTACAGACTTGACAGTAAGATCCATAACTGGGCAGTTGGCGACTCTTCATGGAGTAATCAGAGAATGCTTTCTTACTACTCAAGATTTAAAGATTCTGAAAAAGCATACAGCAGAATTATGTACTACTTTAAAATGCAGACAATGGAAAATATGTTCTCTGTGCACCCGCCATTTGAAAGACCTATTTTCCAGATTGACGGGAACTTCGGTTTCACCGCCTGTGTTGCTGAAATGCTTATGCAAAGCCACGAGGAGTATAATAACTGCACACTTCTTTCTCTTCTTCCTGCACTTCCTAAAGAATGGAAAAAAGGTGAGTTTAAAAAACTTCGTGCAAGAGGCGGTTATACTGTTTCAATGAACTGGAAAGGCAATAAAGCAACTGCTTCAATTACCGCAGACAAATCAGGTGTTCTTTATATCGAAACACCTCGCCCCGTTAAAAAGGCAAATGCAACATTTGAAACAGAAAACGGATTTATTAAATTAGAAATGAAAAAAGGGAAAACATATACGTTTGAGTTCTAATTAAAAAACGGCAGATTATAAAATCTGCCGTTTTTTAATAACTATATAATTTCCAGTTATTGACATTTTTGTAAATTCGTGCTATTATATCAATAAAAGATGTCAAACATAAG
>JAZNAG010000026.1:0-1518 GCA_045586405.1 Acutalibacteraceae bacterium
AGTTGAAAGTGAAGTCTACAGTGAAGGTTTCGCCAACGTTTACCTTTGCGGGACCCTTTACAGTCCAGGTACCTTCAACACCTTCGCTTGTGTTCTCACCGCCGGATTGGATGGTTTGAGAAACGTCGCCGGAAACAACGGGCTCGTCTTCAGAAGGTTCTTCGGGAGCAGCGTTAGGATCTACAACTTCGATAGCGAAGGTAGAAGGAACGGAAACATCATCATCGGGAGCAAACATTGAATAGGTGTAATACTGGTCAAAAATGCTAGCATATACCCATTCAAATTTTGCAGTACCTGTGGATACTGCCTTGAAGGTTGCTCTAACAGTAAGGCTTTCCTTAAGAGGCTCGTCATCAACGAATACAGCTGCACCAATGGTTACTTCCTTCATGGAAGGAACGCTCTTGTCGAGTTCTTCTTCAGTACCTTCGCCGTAAGCGGAAACTTCTTCCCAAGAGGGGTCGCCGCCAACTGCAAGAGTGGTGCCGAATTCGTCAATGGTGAGGTATCTGGTATCCATATTAAATGCGAATGCATAGGCACCGGGATATACCTGACCGAGCTCATAGAAGTTATAGTTGAAAGTGAAGTCTACAGTGAAGGTTTCGCCAACGTTTACCTTTGCGGGACCCTTTACAGTCCAGGTACCTTCAACACCTTCGCTTGTGTTCTCACCGCCGGATTGGATGGTTTGAGAAACGGTATCAGCAGCAACAACTTTCGTTGCAAGTGTTGGGAATGCGGCAAACAGGGACGCAACCATAACAAAAGCAAGAACAAGCGCGCTGAAACGAGTTTTCATGTTCATAAATTTCCTCCTAAAATTATTTTGCTTTCCCTAATTGAAAACATACAGCACCAAGCCCGCCAAATAACGGACTTGATCCATAAGCGCAAATAACACGCAGGGAAATGCAGAAAACCCCGCTATTTTTACACTTTTATGTATGAATATAATACAATATTTCCGCCCTTTTGTCAATGGTTTTTTTCAGTTTATATAGTTTTAACCTTGTTTTAACTTTATTTTTTTGTGCATTTTGCTATAGATTTTCTTTTTTTATTTCGCTTTTTGCTTTGTGATTTTTGCTGTAATTTGCTTGATGGTTTTTGTGCAAAACGCTCTCTTGTATTAATGTTTCGCATTTTTTATGTTTTGTAGACAATTTTTTTCGTTTTTTTTGCCATAAAACTTTTTATCAAATTGGCACTTTGCACAAAGCCGTTCGGGATAACAACCTCCAAAACAAACCGTTCTTTATCAAAGACAGAACCTAAGACACACCATCCCCCAAGAAGCCAAACGGCTTCTTGGGGGCCCCAAAAAAGGTCGGCGCAAATTGCGCCGACCTTTGCACTATTAACTTTTTAATAATTAGAACTTATTGATTTGTTGGTTTGCAAAGCTCTTGATCTTACCGTAGTCCGCTGCATTGATAGTTGCAGTGTTAGGTATTACAACGTTTGCTGCTACAAACTTAGCACCTGTAAGGGTGAGCTTTTTGTTTGCGTGAG
>JAZNAG010000027.1:0-66007 GCA_045586405.1 Acutalibacteraceae bacterium
TGATGAACTAAAGAAATATATTTATTACTACAACAACGAAAGAATTTCCTTAAAACTAAAAGGAATGAGTCCAGTACAATACCGAACTCATTCACAAGCAATTTAATATTTATTTTTGTCTAAACTTTGGGGTTCACTTCAAAGGCCATAGTCCTTTTTATATACTAATCGAACTTTATTTTTTGATTACTTTTTTGCACCAGGAGCGTTTATTGCATTTGGGACATTTGAGATAACGGGTTGTACCCATGTGCATAGCGTTCAGCGCCTCAAGATAAGTGGGCACGATTTCAAAGCCACAATGTTTGCATTTATATGCGCCCACGCTTACTTCAAGCTTTAAGGCATAGAAGCAGGGGATTAAAAAGATAACACAGCTGCCGATAATTGTGACAAGCTGCCACACGCCCTCGGGAATCGCAAAGGCGGCGATAGTGATACTTGCAAGCAGGGCAATTATGCTGACTGTCATAATTATCCACATAGAAGTCCATATAGTTTTGTTTTTGTTTTCTACTTCTTTAGCCATTTCTAAAAGAAGTTGTTCGTTTTTCTTATTTTCGTTTTCCATATTTATTTTCTCCCCACTTAATAATTCGTTAACACTGATACCAAGAATTTCACAAAGGCTGAGCATAATAGAGGAGTCGGGCATAGCTTTGCCGTTTTCCCATTTTGAAACTGCTCGGTCGGTGATGTTCAGTTTTTCTGAAAGTTGCATTTGGGTTAAGTTTGCGTTCTTTCTGCATTCGGCAATAAATTTTCCGATTTTAATCTGATTCATAAGCCGCCTCCTTCTGTTTTTAGTATACACGCGAATTATTTTAAAGTATACATACCGTTGGTTGAGTGGGGAAAAACAACCTTTGGTAGAGAAATTATACTATAAAAGACCTGAAATTTCAATGTTCATAAGAGAATAAAAAAAGCAAGTGGTTGCACTTGCTTTTATCGTCCGTAATTTTCTTTTATTTCTTTGATTTTTTCTTTGTTTTCTTCTATAAAGGCGGGGATATCTTTAGAACGGGTTGTTTTGGCATCAAATCCACATAAAACGCATTTGTAAAAATTGTTCACTTGATGGGCGCTACAAGCAGGGCAAAGGAATGTAGCAAATTCGAGTTCGTTAGGCTTTTTGTATTGTATAAGGTTGATAAATCTCTCTCCTATCTTGTAAACACCGTTTTTGTCAGGAGTGTTAACAAAAATATACATAAGTTTCCTCCTCTAAAATAAAAAATGCGTCCCATTGAGGAACGCACGAAAAATGCTTCCCTCAATGTTGCTACACATTTTGCCTAATCAAAGGGGAGAGAATACATTTTTACCAATAGTATTCCCTATAATTAGGCATATTCAAATGTGTAGCATATTTAGTATACCATATAAAAAAACAAAATACAAGAAATAAAAAACAGACAGAGAAAATGAACGTACTCTGTCTGCTTTTTTAGTTGTTAACTTTTAAAAAAGTGAACAAACCTTTTCGGCGTAGTCTGAGGGGTTGTCTATTGGCAGACCTGCAATTAAGAGAGCCTGAGAATAGAGCACTTCTGCCATAACTTTTGCTTTTTCTTTATCCTCGTTAAATGCCTTAACAAGTGCGGCAAAAGCCGTATGGTCGGGGTTGAGTTCAAGAACTCTCTGAGCCTTTACCTTTTCTTTATCTTCACCGGGAAGTGAGGCGAAATATTTTTCCATTTCAAGAGTAACGCCGCCCTTTGCAGAAAGGCAAACGGGGTGGGTTTTAAGTTTTTTGGATATTACAGCCTCTTCGATGTTTAATGTTTCTTTTACAAATGCAAGTAGTTCTTTGTTTTCCTCGGCGGTATCTTCTATGCGCTTTTCTTCGCTATCACTCATAAGGTCGGCTTTGTCAGAGTTTATAGAGCAGTAGTCTTTGCCGCTTTCCTCACGCAGAACATTCATAAGGAACTCGTCAACCTCGTCGGTAAGGCAGAGCATATCGTAACCCTTTTCTCTGACAAGCTCGGCCTGTGGCAGAGTGCTTATTTTCTGCACCGTTTCACCGCAAGCGTAGTAGATATGCTTCTGGTCTTCGGGCATATTTTTAACATAATCTTCAATGGTAATAAACTTATTCTCGTTTGCTGACCAGAAAAGCAGTAAATCTTTAAGAGTATCTTTATAAATACCGTACTGTGCAACACAGCCGTATTTAAGCTGAATACCAAAAGCTTTCCAGAAGGTTTCGTATTTTTCTTTGTCGTTGTTTAATGCCTTTTTCAGTTCAGAATGAATTTTCTTATCGATATTTTTGGCGATTGTTTTAAGAGCGGTATCCTGCTGAAGCATCTCGCGGGAAATGTTGAGAGATAAATCGGCTGTGTCAACAACACCCTTTACAAAACGGAAATGCTCGGGAACAAGGTCAGAGCATTTTTCCATTATCATAACGCCCGAGGAGTAGAGCTTTAGTCCCTTTTCGTATTCCTTAGTATAATAATCGTAAGGAGTTTTAGCGGGAATATAAAGCAGAGCGTTATAGGAAACCACACCCTCAGCCGCAACGCTTATTGTAAACAGGGGGTCCTCAAAATCAAAGAAACTGTCTTTATAAAAACGGTCGGTTTCTTCTTTTGTCTGCTCGTTTTTGCTCTTTTTCCAAACAGGTACCATACTGTTTATTGTTTCGGTTTCGGTATAGGTAACGGTGGTTTTATTATCGCCCTCACCCTCGTCCTTTGTCTTTTCTACATCCATTTTAATGGGGTAACGAATATAGTCGGAATAGGTTTTAATAAGGCGGCGCAGAGTATAACTTTCAAGATACTCGCTGTATTTTACATCGTCGGTATCGTCTTTTAAATGAAGAATAACATCGGTACCGACAGTCTTTTTTTCTGCCTCTTTAATAGAGTAGCCGTCGGCGCCGTTGCTCTGCCAAACGTTAGCTGTTTCTTCTTTATAAGAGCGTGAAACAACGGTTAAACTGTCGCAAACCATAAAGGCGGAATAAAAACCAACGCCAAACTGACCTATAATATTTACGGCGTCTTTTTCTTCTTCTTCGCTCATATTTTCTTTAAACTGCAAAGAGCCGCTTTTACAAATTGTACCAAGGTTGTTTTCAAGCTCTTCCTTGGTCATACCGATACCGCTGTCGCTGACGGTCAGGGTACGAGCCTCTTTATCGGCGGAAATTTTAATAAAAAATTCCTTTGCGGCGTTTCTTGCGGTTTCGTCGGTAAGAGATAAATAGTGAAGCTTATCGTTAGCGTCACTTGCATTAGAAATAAGCTCACGCAGGAAAATTTCTTTATTGGTGTAAATTGAGTTAATCATAAGGTCGAGAAGTCTTTTAGATTCAGCCTTAAACTGTTTTTTTGCCATAGTTTTTTTACCTTCTTTATAGATGATAAATATATTTTATCATACATTTTAAAAAATTAAAGACCTAAATGCTATTTTTTTATTGACGAAATGTGAAAAATATAGTATTATAATAAAAAAGTGTTCCAAATGGTACAAAAAGGCGGTGAATTATGGAGGAAATAAGAAAAGAGCTGTACGATGTATTTCTTTTCGGAGGTGTAAAACAGGCTGTAGACGAAACGAAATTTAATGAGCCCGAAAGATTTTCAAAAGGGCAGGTTATATACGGGCAAGACTCATACCCTAACGGTATAGGCATACTTCTTAGCGGAAAGGCTAAAGCTTTAAGCCTTTCGGGCGGCGGACTGCTTACCCGTTTTGAAAAGGGAAGCGTTTTTGGCGCTGCGGGGTTGTTTGGCGACAATAAAGAATATATAAGCAAAATAGTTGCTGACAGTGACTGCGCTGTGCTGTTTATTGACCAGTCTCTTTTAGAAGAACTTTTTGAGAAATACCCAAAAGTGTCGCTCAATTATATTTCTTTTCTTTCATCAAAAATTCGTTTCTTAAACGAAAAACTTGCCATAATGATGCAGGACGGTGTAGAAGGACGGCTGTACGAATTTTTGCTTAAAAATGACGGTTACAGCGGTAAAATGACCGTGCTTTCAAATATGCTTTGTATCGGCAGAACCTCTCTGTACCGTGCCCTTTTAACACTTGAAGAAAAAAATTTAATTGTCAGAAACGACGAAAGGATTAAGGTGATAATATGAAAAAGTTATTAGCCGTATTGTTAGTTTTAGTTATGATTTTCTCCTTTGTCGGCTGTAAAGCAAAGACGGGAGAAGTAAATATTTATGTGCTGTCAGGCCCTACGGGTATCGGCTCTGTAAATCTCAGAGCAGACGCCGAGGCAGGCAAAACACTTAACACCTATAATTTTAAAATGGTTGATGCAAATGACGAAATAGTTGCCGCCATTTCAAAGGGTGAAGCAGATATTGCCGCCGTTGCCACCAATCTTGCCGCTACTCTTTACAACAGAACCGAGGGCAAGGTTACCGTTATTGCCGTAAACACAAGCAGTGTTTTATCTATTCTTACAAACGGTGTAGAGCTTAGCAGTATAAATGACCTTAAGGGCAAGACTATTTACGCTCCCGGTCAGGGCGCAAACCCTGAATATATTTTGCGTTATGTGCTCACCAGTAACGGAATTAACCCCGACAGCGATGTAACAATTAACTTTGTTTCTGACGGCAGTGAGCTTCCTGCCATTTGGGCTAAAGAGGAAACCAAGGATGCTGTTATTATGGCGCCTCAGCCTGTTGCAACCACCATTTTAGGCAAGTACGAAAATGCCAAAACCGCCTTTGATATGGGCAATGAGTGGGACAAGGTTTCAAAAGACAGTTCACTTATGATGGGCTGTGTAATAGTAAGAAATGATTTTTTAGAGAAAAACGAGGGTGTTGTAGAAACCTTCCTTAAAGAGTACGAGGCTTCTATTAAAAAGGCTACCGAAGACATTGAAAATACCGCTACACTTTGCGAAACCTATAAAATTATACCCAAGGCCGCTATTGCAAAAAAAGCTATTCCAAACTGCGGACTTACCTTTAAAACAGGCGAGGAAATGAAGGCAGGACTTAACGGTTATCTGAACGTTATGTTCAGCGCTAATCCTAAATCAATAGGCGGTGCGCTTCCTGCTGATAACTTCTATTATGCTAAAAAATAAGTTATTAAAAAAACTCTTAATAGCGGTTTTCTGGATAGCTTTATGGCAAATTGTTTTCGGTATAGCAAATAACAGTCTTTTGCTTAAAATACCTACCCCCATAATAACGGCAGAGGCGTTTATTCGTTTGTGCTCACAAAGTGAGTTCAGAGTGGCGGCACTTTACACTCTTCTCAGGGTGTTGCTGGGCTTTTTCCTCTCGGTTTTTGTGGGCGTGGTTATGGGCTATATTTCCTTTAAAATAAAGGCGGTAAAGGATTTTTTCTCTCCCGTTTTACGACTTATTCGGGCGGTGCCGGTAGCGGCATTTATCATACTGGTGTTTTTATGGGTTGATACCGCTTTTATACCCCAGCTTATAGCCTTTTTAACGGTTTTGCCGATTATTTGGGAAAGCACCGAAAAAGCGCTTTTTGCAGTAGACAAAAATCTTACCGAAATGGCTAAGGTTATGGGTATGAAGACAATGGATACCTTAAAGTATATTGTCTACCCCGAAATAAAACCCCACCTTACCGCATCGTTTATAACAGGTCTTGGCTTCGCCTTTAAATCGGGGGTAGCGGCAGAGGTTATCTGCAAAAGCGCAAAATCTCTCGGTGAGCTTTTGTGGGTGGGTAAAACCTCGGTTTCTTATGACGAGGTGTTTGCTGTCACCGCTATGATAATAATACTCAGCATATTCCTTGAATGGATAATGAAAAAACTGTTAAAGGAAGGTGCAAAAAATGATTAAATTCAGTAATGTGACCTTCTCTTATAGGGGTAAAAAAGAGAATGTGCTTGAGAATTTTTCGCTAAGCGCAGAAAAGGGAGAAAGACTGCATTTGTCGGCGCCCTCAGGAAAAGGTAAAACCACGGTTTTGCGTCTGATAGCAGGGCTTGAAAAGGCGAAAAAAGGCGAGGTTAGTATTAAAGAAAACGCCAAAATATCGGTTGTTTTTCAAGAAGACAGACTTATCCCCACACAAACTGTAGAGAAGAACGTTTCGCTGTTTTCAGACACTGAAAAGGCGGAAGAACTGCTTGATAAATTAGGGCTTTCTGAGGTAAAAGAAGCTTTGCCTGCGTCGCTTTCGGGCGGTATGAAAAGGCGGGTAGCCTTGGCACGTGCCTTGGCAAAAGATTTTGACATACTGCTTCTTGATGAGGCCTTTAACGGACTGGATGAAGACAATCTTATAAACGCGGTAAAAGTGGTAGAGGAGTACCTTGCAGGTAAAACCCTTATTCTTGTTTCACACAGTGCCGCCGAAGCACAGCTTTTAAAGGCAAAAACGGTATATATTTAAAAGAAAAAAGCACTTCGAAAGAAGTGCTTTTTTTACTGTTTATTGCGGTAATAAAGTAATGCTTTCAGCATAAATTCTTCGGTGACCTCAAAATGCTCGGCAAGGGCGCCAACCTCTTCACAGCCCTCTTTAATGGCGGCCTTTAGTTTTTCAAGAGGTATCAGCGTTTCTACCGTCCATTTTTCTGCCTTTGCTTCCTTTTTGATTCGGTCGACGCTGTCACCGTTTACTGCGTAAAGGCTGTCGGTTTCAATATGCCCAAGCTCGTGGGCAATAACCACCTTTTCTTTACGCTTTGAAAAGAAAACCTCAGGGTTTACTCCCACAAAGCAACAGTCGCCCAGTTTAATTGTAACGGCGGTGTTGTTTGGAAGGGAGAATGCCGTAACCTTTACATTTTTTTTACCTGCGAGCTCGTACAGCTCATTTAACTCCATTTTCTCTCTCCTTAATGTACTGCGCGTAACGTATGACCTCATCCCACATTTCGTCGGTAACTGCTACTCCGCCACCAAACAGAGCAACCTTTAGTTCTTCTTTACCGGCTTTATAGGACTCGCCTTTGATTATGTATTCAACACTAATCTCAAAAAATTCCGCGATTTTCGACAGGGCAGACGCCGAAAGGGTTTTGCTTCTGCCTTGTTTAAAATCAGACATGGTAGCGCGAGGAATAGAACACTCCCTGCAAAGATCGGTAACCGTTATACCTGCCCCTTTGCACAATGACTCTATTCTATCATAAATTCCATCCATACCTATCCCACCTAAAAAATTTTCCCCTAAAAATTCCCCGTTTGCTCTTGACAATTACGGAATTCCGTATTATAATAAGAACAAATGTTCGGGCTCTGTAATCATTATATTACGGTTTCCCGTAAAAGTCAAGAAAAAATTCAGGAGGTTGAAAAATTGTATTATTGCCCCGACTGTCGAAAGGAATTCGAGTTTGTAAAAATCAGTTTTGAGCATCATGAAAGGGGAAGCGAAAAGGTACATCTTTGTCCGTTTTGCGATTCTACCGGTTTTGTGGAGAAAAGAGGTGTTTATTGCAGATATTGCGGAATGAAAATCGGTGCAAATGAAAAATATTGCAGCTATACTTGTAAAAGAGCAGGGGAAAAGCTATTCAAAAAACAGGCCGAAAGAGATAAATTTAAAAAAGAGAATCCGCTGTATAATGCTATAAACGAGGTAGATGAATATAATAAAAGTCATAACTGCAATTTAAGCTACGGACAATATTTTGCACTAAAGGGGGCAAATATGTTATAATGGAGGCAGAACTTGAAAAAAAGAAAGAATATTTAAGTCTTTATCCGCTTCAGCAGGCAAGAATAAGACGGTATGATATACTGACACTTCGAAACCGCGATAAAAAGAAACGGTACAAGGCGGCGGCTGAGCAAGCCCGTCTTATAAGAGACTGTATTGAAAAGGATATAGAAAACATAGAAGATAAAAGGGAAAGCGAAGTTTTGGCGCAAAAATATCTTTGTGGGCTGTCCCTTGAGGAAACGGCGGAAATACTGAATTACAGTAAGCGTCAGGTAGAGCGAATACATATTAAAGCGCTGTCTAGTTTGTCGCCTACTATGGAGGATAAAAATGGAACGGGTAATTTTACACTGCGATCTTAATAATTTTTTTGCTTCCGTCAGTCTGCTTTATAACCAGACCTTACTGTTAGAGCCGGTGGCTGTGGCAGGAAGTGTGGAGGAGCGTCACGGAATAATACTTGCAAAAAATGAAATAGCAAAAAAGTTCGGTGTCAAAACGGCAGAGCCTATATGGCAGGCAAAGCAGAAATGCCCCGACCTTTATATTTTACCGCCGCTTTATGATAAGTACGAGGAATTTTCTCTGAAAGCGAGAGAAATTTACCACCGCTATACCGATATGGTAGAGCCTTTTGGTATGGACGAGTGTTGGCTTGACGTTACCGGAAGCACCTTGCTTTTCGGCAGCGGTGAAGAAATTGCCGAAAAAATTAAAAGTGATATAAAAAATGAGCTTGGTATTACGGCTTCGGTAGGGGTCAGCTTTAATAAGGTTTTTGCAAAGCTTGGCTCTGACCTTAAAAAGCCTGACGGACTAACCGTTATATCCAAAGAAAATTTTAAAGAAAAAATTTATCCTCTGCCGGTTGAGGACCTGCTTTATGTGGGAAAAAGCACCAAAGAAAGCCTTAATTCAAAGGGAATTTTCACCATAGGAGATTTATCTCTTTGTGACGAAAATCTGCTAAAAAAGTTTCTTGGAAAAAACGGTGTTGACCTTAAAAGAAACGCTATGGGGCTGGATAATACGCCGGTTTGCGCACCAAAAGAAGACGATGTGCCCAAAAGTATAAGCCGTTCAAGAACCCGAAAAGACGACCTTGAAGATATGAACGAGGTATGGAGTGAGCTTATATTATACGCCGAGGAAATCGCCGAAAAGCTGAGAAATTATAATGTTTTTGCCTTTACCGTAACGCTGAGTGTAAGGGATGTTGACCTTAAATTTAAAGAATACAGTATAAAAATTCCAAGCGGTACACAAACGGGCATTACCCTTGCAAGAGAGGCGCTGAAATTATTTGTTGAAAACGCGCCCTTGCCCTGCAGAAGTGTAGGGCTGAGGGCAGGAAGCCTTAAAGAAGGCACGGGCGCTGTGCAGACCGATATTTTCTCCTCTGCCGAGCAGGAAGAAAAGGAGCGCAGAATAGAAGAAGAAATAAGCAATATCTGTGCTAAATTCGGTGAAAACAAGCTAACGAGAGGTGTGCTGCTGAATAAGGTGAAAGACTTTTCGCCGGGACACAGTCTACCCGTTTATGTAACGAGAAAAGACACAAAAAAATAACTCCCATCGGGAGTTATTTTTTGTTTTTTCTAAATGATAAATAGTCTTCTAAAATCATAGTAGCGGCGACGGCGTCTATTACCGCTTTACGCTTTTTGCCGCGGGTGTTTGTTTCGTTAAGGGCGGCATGTGCCGAAACTGTGGTAAAGCGCTCGTCGTACATTGTCACTTCTATGTCGCAAAGCTCTTTTAATTTTTCTGCCAGCGCCATACATTCTTCTGCGCTGTCACCAAGACTGCCGTCGGTTCGTTTTGGCAGCCCTACAACGATAAGCTCAGCCTTTATTTCCTTTGCTTTTTCTACTATTTTTCCGGCGAGTTTTTCACTGCTGTATTCAGTTATAACCTCTAAAGGAAAGGCAAAATTTTCACTTTTATCGCTGTAAGCGATACCCGTTCTTACCTTTCCTCTGTCCACGCTCATTATTATCATATCAAAGTTCCTTTAAAATATCTTTTTCATTATTCTACTAAATTTCTGAAAATTATGCAAGAGGGTACCGCTAAATTTAGTGTATTTTTTACAGAAAAACATATATATTGTGGTCATATTAAAAAGTTGTTCTTTGACACAAATTTTTTATTGCGCAGGAGTGGGAAAATGTTGTATAATACAACTATAGAAAGATATACTTGTATAAATCTTTAGCGAACAGAGATAAGGAGGAAAAAGTATGAAGAAACTATCTGTTCTTAAATATAAGAAGTGGCTTGCCGTTTTTCTTGCAGCAGTAATGCTGCTCGGGATGCTTCCCACCTTCGTTTTCACAGCAGGTGCGGCAACAGGAAACTTTACTAAAGTGAGTGATCCTGCAACCGTTAACGACTGGAAAATATTTTTCGGTCCAAGTGTTAAAAATACTACTTGGGCAGGCGGTGTATGGAGTGATAAGTCCGTCTTCAAAAGCGTAGAGGACTATAAAGCCGCTACCGACGAAGCCGATGACGGCATAAATCTTTCAATAGACAAAAACAGTTTTCTTGTTTCCCTGTCTACTATTGCTTCCTCCAAAAGTATAGAGGGTTATTCAACTCTGCCCACCGATACCATACTTGTGCTTGACCTTTCGGGCAGTATGGATGTGGAACAGGGTACTGATCCTTATGTTACTATGGTTAATTCTGCAAACAGTGCTATTGATACACTGCTCAGTCTTAATGCAAATAACCGTGTGGGTGTTATTGCCTATAGCGGTAATACAAGCACAGATCAGGCGGCAACCACCTCTACTGCCACAGTAATATTGCCTTTGGGCAGATACGAAAAGGGTATTGATGCAAACAATAACCGCGTATACCTTGTTTCGAGCTGGAGTGAGGGCAGCGGCAGAAATACCGTTACAAGAAACGGTGTTAAGGTAGCCCCCGGTGTTACAGGAACTAAAGCCGCAGGCGTAACAAGTACCTTCAGTACAAGTAACAGTAAGCAGGTTACCGGCGGTACATATACACAAAACGGTATATATATGGCTCAGCAAATGTTTAATCAGGTTAGTGAAACTATGGTTACAACGGGTGTTCAGGCAGGTACAAAGCGCAAACCCGTTATGGTACTTATGACCGACGGCTCTCCCACCATTGCCACCACCGATTACACTAATATCGGCACCTCAAATACCGGCGACGGTACAGAGACAAATTACGGAACCGTGGGTATTTCCTTTATAACCCAGCTTACCGCCGCTTATGCGAGAGATAAAATTGAGGAGAAGTACGGTGTAGAGCCTCTTGTTTACACGTTAGGTCTTAATGTGGGTAACAAGCAGGCGGCGCTAAGCCTTCTTGATCCATCTAACAAAACCTCTACCGCTACTTATTGGAATACCTTTAAGGATCTTGCAAACAAAACAAATAAAAATATGAGTGTGCCCGTAAATGCTGACGGTACATTTTCTGCCACAATAACCTACAAAGCCCCTGTAAATTCCGTGCGCGGTTGGAGTGAAGACTATGTAACAAAGTATTTCGGTGCAAGCAGTGCTTCTGACCTTACAAAAGCCTTTAACAGCATTGTAGAGCAGATAGTTATACAGTCGCTTTACTATCCTACCTTTGTTGAGTCTTCTGTTGGTGTTGACCACGACGGCTTTTTAGAGTTTGACGATTACATTGGCAAAAATATGGAAGTAAAGGCTATAAAGGGTATTCAGTTAGGTGAAACTCTTTATGACGGCTCAACCCTTGCTAAAATGATATACTCGGGCGGTATGGGTACCGAGGCTAACCCCACCGATGCAGGAGACAACCTTGTTCGGTCTGTAAAGGAGCGTATGGGTATAACCGATACCGCTGTTGCAAGACAGCTTATCGGTAATGCTTATTCAACCGGTCAGCTTTACTATAACCCCACCACAGGTGAGTACAGTAACTACATTGGTTGGTATGCTGACGGAAATGGCAAGTATGTGGGCTTCTGGGACGGCAAGGACGACAGTCTTGAGGCTGTACCTGCCAATCTTCGAGATTCTGCGGTTTTTGCCATTAAATCTTACGGTTATTATGACGCTGTTGGCGAAGGTCACAGAAAGACTGATATGATGTACGCCACCATTCAGGTGCGTACAACACTTAAAAATACTGCAAGTGACAAATATGATGCCAGCGAGGCAGGGGATATCCGCGTTATAGGTAAAATTCCTGCTTCACTTATTCCCCTCGTTGAGTATAACATTAAGCTTAACGGTACCGATCCTATGAATCCCAGCGAAATGATTATAGGCGGTGCTACGGCTCCCAGCCGTCTGCTTTATGAGGTTGGCCTTGACAGTGACATTGATATTTTAAATATCGAAGAAACTGCCCCCGCCCCTCTCGTTATGAACGCCAGCGGTGATTATGTGTTCTACACTAATCAGTGGAACGCTATTGGTAATTATTCTTACCTTACAAACAAGAACACCATATCTTATTTTGAACCGTCGGTAGAAAACGAGCGTTATTATTATAATATTGACAGCGATATCTTTACCGATAAAAACGGTGCTTTGTATAAGAGCGCTTCGGCTCCTACATACAGCGCAAGTTCACCTCTTTACCACAGAAACCTTGTATACAGCGTATCGGGTAATAACGTTACCGCCGAGTACAAGTATGAGGAAATTTCTCAGCACGTGCTCAGCCATCAGGGTGATATTGCAAAGAGAAGTGATAATACCTGGTATGTAACTGCAGGTACAATTCACCATTATTACGGTGACTATCAGTTAGAAAAGCAAGAGAACCTTACAGGAACAATTAACTACTCTGATATGCCCTTTGTTCATGATCCCGAGCAGGGTAAAGAAGAGCAGGGCGACTACCACGTTGACTCTTACCTTGGTAACAACGGTATGCTTACATTTGATGCTTATGAGGGCATTAAGGTAAGCAAAACTGCCGATGCTACCATTACCGACAGAAATGCTGTTTATGAGTTTATAATTTCTGCTGATGTATCGGCAACTCTTACCCTTGTTAAAGAGAATGCAGAGGGAATGAGAGCAGAGTCTATAATAGATTTTAACAATACATATTCTGTAGAGTTAAAGCACGGCGAAACGGTATATCTGCTTGGCGCCGAGCTTGCTGGCAAGCAGGTAACGGTAAGAGAAAATATTCCTGCTTCTGCCAAATACAAGGTATACAGTGTTAACGGCGATACCACGGCTGACTATTTTACTGCAACCGTAAGTAAGTCGGTTATAAGCGCTGCTGATTTTGTTAACACAATACCGCAAGAAGGTAATGTGGTAATTACCAAAAATGTGGTAAGCAGTTTTGCAGGTCATACGGGCACTGAATTTACCTTTACTGTAGATATTTCTGCAAGCGGGGAATTTGCGGCTGTAAAGACCGACAGCGGCGCAATGCAGATAAAATCGGGTGATACAATAACCCTTAAGCACGGACAGTCCATTGACATTGAGGGACTGCCCGAGGGCACTGTCGTAACCGTTACGGAAACAAACATTCCTGCAGGCTTTACGCCCAACGCCACAGAGCAAAGCAGAACTGTAGTATCGGGCGAAACCGCGTACATTGATTTTGTTAATACGTACTCTGCAGAGCAGACCGACAAGGCAAATATCAGTATTACGGTTAACAAAAACCTTACCGATAATCTTGGCGCGGCTGCCGATGTTAATGCAACCTTTGAATTTGCGCTTCAGAAGTGGAACGGTCAGATTTACGATAATGTAGGAAATACCGTTACCGTAAACTATGTGAAAAACGGCGCTAATACGGTTGTTATTGAAGCCCTTAAGGATGAGGTATATCCTAAAGCCGGCGAATACTATTACAGAATAGTAGAGATTGAAAACGCCGCAAATGTTGCAAGCGGTATTATTTACGATACTACCTATTGCAGATTTGCCGTTATCGTTGTTGACGACGGCAGCGGCAAACTCAAGGTAGACCGTGTAATCAATATTGCAGATACCACCGTAAACGGCACAAATGTTTCTGCAGAGTTTAACAACATTTATGAGGTAAGCGGTGCGGCTGAAGTTGTTATTGGTGTGCAAAAGATTATGCAGAATGTTTACGGACAAACTGCTAACATTCTTCCTGCAGGCTTTAGCTTCTCTCTTTACGAGGCAAATGAAGATTATGATATAACAAATAATACAGCAGTTGCCACCTCTCCCGTAACTGCCGCTGCAGGTACTGCAAGACTGTCGGTAGTATACGATGAAATAAGCGAAATAGGTACACACTACTATGTTCTTAAAGAGGACAGCGGTAATATAGCAAATATTACCTATACTCAAAAAGAATATAATATAAAGGTTGTTGTGGGTGATGACGGAAGCGGTCACTTTACCGTTTCTGCTCAGGTTTACGACGGAACAACCCTTAAAGATTCCGCTGATGCTACCGCTAACGATAATTCCCTTATTGCAATTGCCGTTGTGGGCGGCGCAACCTTTACCAACACCTTTACTCCCGAAAGCGTTACTGCCGTTGAGAATCTTCGCGGTATAAAGCATCTGCAGGGCAGAGCAATAACACAAAACGATAACTTTACCTTTGCTCTTTATAAGACGGGTGAAGATTACAGCACAAGCGGTGTCACTCCCAAAACCGAAGTGGCCGGATATCAGGACGGAATATTTAATTTCGGTTCGCTGAGTTTTGAAAAAGAGGGTACTTACTACTATGTAATTAGAGAGGTTATTCCGCAGGGCGTAGAAAACGGAATTACCTATGATACAAGAGAGTACCGCATTAAGATAGTTGTATCGGGCGATGCTGTAACAGGCAAGCTCACTGCCGCCTCTTCTATGACGGTTTACAGCGGCGGCAACGAGAGCGCATCTACCGCTATTATCTTCAACAATACCTATACAGTAAGCGGAACCGACGCGGTGATAATGGGTAATAAAACCTTAACCGGCGGTATAAGAAAGATTCAGGCAGGTGCCTTCAACTTTATACTCTTTGAGGGCTCGTCTATTGCTCGGGTTGCGTCTAACCTTGTGCCTACCGACGATACAACCGCACCCTTTGAGTTTAAGCTTCACTACGATACTCCCGGTGTTTATAATTACACCGTAAAAGAAGAAATACCTGACGGCGTTGACGGTGATAATAAGCTTAACGGCGTTAAGTATGACGGCAGAGAGTACAGAGTAAAAATTACCGTAATCGATAACGGACTCGGACAGCTTGTTGCAAATACCGAATATCTTGACGGCGACGTTGAATTTGAAAACTCTTATACAGTATCATCCGTTAAGGCAACCCTTTACGGCAAGAAGATACTTAAGGGTGACGATATTGCCAAGTACACAGGAGAAGACGCATTTGAATTTGAAATTTACAGTGCAAGACTTGTTGATAACTGTATAGCTCAAGGTCCGATTATTGAGACTGTTAAAAATGCAGCCGACGGAAGCGTTACCTTCCCTGAACTGACATTCGATTCTATTGGCGGTTATCGCTATGTTATCCGTGAGAAAGTTCCTCAGAATGCTGATGCTCTTATGGAGTATGACATATCGGTATATATTGTAGAAATTGATGTTACAGACGACCTTTTGGGCGGTCTTAAAACACAAATAACCTACACAAGATACATTAAAGACCAAAACAACACCGAAAGTCTGGCGGTATTTAATAACGAGCTTCACGTTGAAAGCATAACCGCTGAAATAAAGGGCGAGAAGAAGTACAACAAAGACCTTTCGGGTGACGAGTTTGTATTTGATCTTTATCAGGCGCTTAAAGATGCAAACGGTAATATAAACACTGTTGAAAATATAGCGCTTACTGCTAAAAACGATGCTGATGGCAAGTTTGTATTCACCGAAAATATTGATACAAACTATATTACCTACAATAAGGCAGGTACCTATTACTATGTAATTAAGGAAAGAGTGCCTGAAGGCGCTGACGGTAATGTTTACGGCGGTATCACCTATGACAGAACAGAGTATACAGTAACCGTTACCGTAACCGAAGAAGTTCGAAACGGCAGAACTGTTCTTGTTGCTGATGTTTCTTATAACGATGATGTTATTTTTGAAAACAACTACAGCACAAGAGGCTCTGCTAAGATAGAGGGCAAAAAGATTCTTGAAGGCAAAGACCTTGAGGGTGATGACTTTACCTTTGTTCTTTATGATAAGGACGGTAAGGAAATAAGAAGAGTTAAAAATGCTAAGAACGGCAGTTTTAGCTTTGACCTTGATTATGCAAAGGCAGACACCTATGAGTATACAGTAAAAGAGGATGCTTCTGAAAACAAAAAAGGCATCACCTACGATACGGCAGAATATAAGGTAACGGTAAGCGTAACCGATAACAATGACGGTACTTTATCGGCATTGGTAAGCGCAACAAAGGGCCAGACAGCCGTACAGTCCATTGAATTTACTAATAAGTATACCGAGGAAAAAGAACCTGAGGAGCCGAAGGTTCCTGAAGTTCCCGAAACTCCAAAAGAGCCTGAAGAACCCAAGACTCCCGAAACTCAGCCCTCACCCGAAACAGGCGACGGTATGAATGTGGGACTTTTCGTGGCTATGGCGCTTATAAGCCTTATGCTTTGTTTTGCAGTCGGTTATCTTAAAAAGAAAAACTGTAAGAACTAAACAGAAAATTCCGAAGAAAGAAATTTCTTCGGAATTTTTTCTGCTTTATTAGCAAATTGTAAAAAAATTTATAGCTATTGACTATTTTTGAGGTTGCATTTAAAATATATAAAGAATACATTACTTCGTTAAAGGACGGATTTTTTTGAAAAAACCAATAAACAAAAGGCATATATGGGCGCTAGTTATTCTTATAGCCGGCAACCTTTTATTGTTTTTAACCCTTTGGCTTGTAAATAAATACGATAATATTTTTCTTGATCAGATTTTGTTTCAGTTAAAATCGCCCTCAATCGGTGCCAATAAAAGTCTTCTGAACAGCGCCTATGTACGCGTAGGTGGTTTTTCGGTAGTGTTGACGGCAGCCGAAATATTTTTGTTTTTCTTATTTTCGGGCAGATTCGAGCAAAAGCTTCATAAACTAAAAAGTTATGCAAAATACTGCACAACCAAGACCTGCGCATTCTGCAAAACCGTTGCTTTGCCCTTTGCTCTGGCCACCTTGCTTGTTGCCTGTACCTTTTTTATAGCAAGGCTTAAGGTGGGCACCTATCTTGTAAACACCTCTACCGAGTCTGATTTTATAGAGGCACATTATGTAAACCCCGAAAATACAGAACTTGTATTTCCCAAAGCTAAGAGAAACCTTATTTATATTTTTCTTGAGTCTTATGAGTGCACCTATTCCGATACACTGGCAGGGGGTAAAATAACAGAAAATTTTATGCCCGAACTGTATAATCTGGCAGGAGAAAATATAAACTTTTCGGTAAACAGCGGTGTGGGCGGCGCCCTTTCCTATTCGGGCACAACCTGGACCTCTGCGGCTATGGTTTCGCAGACCTCGGGTATGATAATAAAGGTGCCTCTTGAAAGTCAGGGCTACGGCACAGAAGAAACCTTTCTTTCAGGTGTTGTCACCATTGGCGAGGTGCTTGAAAAACAGGGCTATAACCAGACCTTGCTGGTAGGAAGTGACGCCGATTTCGGCGGCAGAAAAGCGTATTTCAAAGAGCACGGAAACTATAATATTGTGGATATAAATTCTCTTAAAGCCGAGGGCAGACTGCCTGAAGACTACAGAGAGTGGTGGGGCTTTGAGGATAAAAAGGTTTTCGGCTTTGCAAAAGAGGAACTGACGAGGTTGTATGAAGAGGGAAAACCCTTTAACTTTACCGTGCTGACCTCTGACACTCATTTCCCCGACGGTTATGTTTGCGAGGACTGCAAAGACGATTTTGACGACCAGTATGCCAATGTTATTGCCTGTTCTTCAAGGCAGGTTTATGAGTTTGTAAACTGGATAAAAGAGCAGCCTTTTTATGAGGATACGGCTATTGTTATTTCGGGTGACCATTTAACTATGGATCCTGAATTTTTAAAGAATATAAACGCTGATTATACAAGAACTGTGTATAACTGTTTTATAAACTCGGCGGTAGAGCCCAAGCAGGAAAAAAACCGTAATTTCGGCACCTTTGATATGTTCCCCACAACCCTTGCGGCTATGGGCGTTAAGATAGAAGGAGAAAGACTGGGGCTCGGCACAAATCTGTTTTCGGCTATGCCTACCCTTACCGAGCGTTACGGCTTTGAAAAAATGGATAACGAAATGCAGAAAAAGTCGGTATTTTATAACGAACAAATACTTGAAATGGAAAAGATAGAGGTCGATAAAGAGTGATAAAATATCACCTTTAACGGCGGATTATAAAAGGGGTAAAAATGGAAAAGAAAAATGAAACTCTTGCCCAGCAGGAAAAGGCGAGAAAAGAGTTTTTGGCGCTTAAAAAAATGCAACAGGAAAATGCTGAAAAAGGCACCGAGCACAAGGCTTATGAGGACGAAAAAAAGCCGTCTACCTTTAAGGAAAAGCTGTCTCATTTTTGGTATTACTATAAAACAGCGGTTGTTATAGGCTCTCTTATTTTTGCGGCGGTGGTTTATATTCTTGTGCAGACCGTAATGACACCTAAAAGCGATATGCAAATAGTAATTTACGATAACCGCATTGTGCCCGATATGTATCTTGACAATGCAAAGACCTATTTTGAACAGTTTTGTAAGGATTATAACGGCGACGGCAAGGTTGTGGTAACCATTGTTAACTGCACTTACTCGGCAGGGCAGTCCTCTGCTGAATATCAGCAAATGATACAGCAAAAGCTGAACGGTACAATAGTTACCGACAAAGAAACGATGCTTATTATTACAAGCGATATGGGTTATGGCTATTTGCAAAATGTAGTAGATACGCCCCTTTTAAGTGAGAACTGTGTAGAGCTTGGTGAGGATTTTTACGACAGTATAGAATATTTTGAGAATATAGAAATGCCCGACGGCTTAAAAATTTACAGCCGTAATATAAAAGATACGCTTATTGAGGATAATGCTAAAGCGCAGGAAAGCGTTAAAAGAGCCGAAGAATTTTTAAGCATGTTGACAAAACAAGATAAATAATATATAATCTTTAAAAAGCGATGACCGAAAAACAAGTACCCGCTTGATTTTTTTAAAGAGAGGTCCGGTTTGGTGCGACGGACTAAAAAACTTTCGGGGAATACAGTTTCGAGAGCTGCTCTGCGCCGGTTTATGCCCGTTAACGCATTGTGTCAAGCACA
This sequence comes from Acutalibacteraceae bacterium, assembly GCA_045586405.1. Lineage (GTDB taxonomy): Bacteria > Bacillota > Clostridia > Oscillospirales > Acutalibacteraceae > SIG607. The sequence continues at coordinate 18,917 of JAZNAG010000027.1, forward strand.
CGCTAAGGTATATTTCGCGAGGAATATGCAAATAGAGGTGGTACCGCGTAATTCGCCCTCTGTCAGTTTACTGGCAGAGGTTTATTTTTTGGAGGATTAAAATGGGAATTTATGAAGAACTGGTAGCCCGTGGTCTTATTGCACAGGTTACAAACGAAGACGAAATCAGAACAATGATAAACAGCGGAAAAGCAACCTTTTATATAGGTTTTGACTGTACCGCAGACAGCCTTACCGCAGGTCACTTTATGGCGCTTACTCTTATGAAGCGTTTGCAGATGGCAGGCAACAAGCCGGTCGCTCTTATCGGCGGCGGTACTACTATGATAGGTGATCCGTCGGGCAGAACCGATATGAGAAAAATGCTCACCAAAGAGGATATTCAGCACAACGCTGACTGCTTTAAACGTCAGATGGAGCGCTTTATTGAGTTTGGCGAGGGAAAGGCTACAATGGTTAACAATGCCGATTGGCTTTTAAACCTTAACTATGTAGAACTGCTGAGAGAGGTAGGCGCCTGCTTCTCGGTTAATAATATGCTGAGAGCCGACTGCTACAAGCAGAGAATGGAAAAAGGTCTTTCTTTCCTTGAGTTTAACTATATGATAATGCAGAGCTATGACTTCTATTATCTCTATCAGCATTACGGCTGTAATATGCAGTTTGGCGGTGATGACCAGTGGAGTAATATGCTGGGCGGTACCGAGCTTATCAGAAGAAAGTTAGGCAAAGATGCACACGCTATGACCATTACTCTGCTTACCGACAGTCAGGGCAAGAAAATGGGCAAAACCGCGGGTAATGCGGTATGGCTTGATCCCAACAAAACTTCGCCTTACGACTTCTTCCAGTATTGGAGAAACGTTGGTGACAACGAGGTTCTTAAATGTATCCGTATGCTTACCTTCTTACCTCTTGAGCAGATAGACGAAATGGATAAGTGGGAGGGCAGTGAGCTGAATAAAGCCAAGGAAATTCTTGCCTTTGAGCTTACCAGCCTTGTTCACGGTAAAGAGGAAGCCGAAAAGGCACTTGCCGCGGCAAAAAGTATGTTTGCAGGCGGTAAAGATTCTGCCGATATACCTACCGTCTCGCTGAGCGATGCTGATTTTGGCGAAAACGGTATAGGAATTCTGGACATTATGGTAAAAAGCGGTCTTTGCTCATCAAAGAGCGAGGCGAGAACTCTTGTTACACAGGGAGGCGTAACCGTAAACGAAGAAAAGGTGGAAGCCCCCAATGTATATTACAAAAAAGAAGACTTTGCCGACGGCCTTTTGGTACGTAAGGGCAAGAAAAAATACGTAAAGGTAACCCTTTAAAAGTAAGTGAGCACAAACTCAGCGTTTGTGCTCATAATTTTTTGCAAAAAAGATAAAAATAACTGTTTGAATTTTTATCTTATTATGTTATAATAAGATGGAATAGATATATTTTAAAGGAGGGGTTGTTATGAAAATCAGAAAAACCTTGAAATCGGTAATAGCGTTATTGCTGGTTATGGTGTTTTTAGCGGGTTGTACTACCTTTGACGACAGCCCTGATTCTTTACTTGCCGCTCCCAAGCTGACGGGGCAGATGCAACCTGTTCAAGAGGCGCTGGAGAAAAAAATTGATGGCAAGTATCAGCTTAAATTTCCTACCTCAAGCGAAACAAAATCGGCTATTACCCTTGTGGACCTTGACGGTGACGCCATAAGCGAGGGCGTAGCTTTTTACAGCACCACCGACAACAACACCGTAACAATGCATATTGCCATTATCGCCTTTGTGAATAACATATGGACGGTTACGGCGCAGGAAAGCATAGTTGCAGGCGGTGTTGAGCAGGTATATTTCACCGATATGGACGGCGATAACGCCAAAGAGATAGTTGTAGGCTGGAACGTTTACGGAAATACTACCAAAACCGTTTCGGTGTATGAGTACTCGGGAAATACACTGCTCACCCTTATTGAAGAGCCTTTTACGGTGTTTATGCTATGCGACCTTGACGGAAACTTAAGTCAGGATTTACTTATTCTTAATCTTGATATGCCTACAGCAAGTGCAACAGCAAGATACTTTGGTATAAACTCTCAGGGTGTAAGTGAGCTTGGCACAAGTGAGCTTGACGGTAACATATCTTCTTATAACAATGTTACCCTTTCTAAACTGCCCGGCGGAGAATTCTGTGTTTATGCCGACTGTGTAAAGGGCGCCGGTATGATAACAGAGGTTATTTACTTTGAAGACGGCTCTCTTAAGGCACCTCTTTATGACAGTGAGCTTATGGAAAACAGTGTTACCTACAGACCTGCCATAGTGCCCTGCAGAGATTATGATAATGACGGCTTTATAGAAATTCCGGTTATGAAGGAACTGCCCATCGACGCTTCGCTTTCTGCTTCGGCGGCTTACCTGACTCAGTGGAGTTCTTTTGACGGCACGGTGCTGACTGCTGAGGATTATACCCTTATGAACTATTCTGACGGTTACAGTATAAAGCTTACAAAAGAACTTGCAGAAAATTCTACGGCAATACGAAACCTTGAGTATCGTGAACGTATAATTTACGAGTACGATTATGAAAAAGAGATGCTGAAATCCGAACTGCTCAGAGTTCGCGTGGTATCACGAAGCTCTTATGACAGCGGTATATATTGGGAAGGTTATGTACTTCTCGAAAAAAGTGATTCGCTTGTATGGCTTGCCCGTATAAGTGAAGAGGCACAGAAATATTCCATAACAAACGAAAATATAGGCCAGATGTTTGAGCTTATTACGGAGGAGTAAAAAAATGAAAAAACTTCTTTTGGTTGAAGACGAGGTTGCTATAAGAGAGTTTGAGGCCATAAATCTGCAAAGAGCAGGGTACGAGACTGTTCAGGCAGGAAGCGGCGAGGAAGCTCTTGATATTTACGACAGCGCTCCCGATAGCTTTGATATTGCATTACTTGATATTTCTATGCCGGGTATGGACGGTTTTACGCTTTGTAAGGAGCTTAGAAAGAAGAGCCCTTCTCTCGGCATTATAATGCTTACCGCAAGAACTCAGGAAATGGATAAGGTAAACGGTCTTATGCTTGGCGCTGATGACTATATTACCAAGCCGTTCAGTCCCAGTGAACTACTTGCCCGTGTTGACTCATTATACAGACGTGTTGAAATGAACCGTAACGGCGTTGCCGGAACTTCGGGAGAGGAAATAAAGCTTAATGAATTCACCCTTAATCTGCGCAGAAGAACTCTTGCAAAGGCAAATAAAAATATTGAACTGACTCAGGTAGAGTTCCAGATTATAGAATATTTCTTCCAAAACCCTGACACAGCCCTTGACAGAAGCGATATTTTGTCGAGAGTTTGGGGCAGCGGATATTTCGGTGAAGAAAAAATCGTTGACGTTAATATAAGAAGACTCAGAATGAAGATAGAAGACGATCCCTCAAGACCTGAACGGCTTCTTACCGTTTGGGGTATGGGCTACAAATGGAACACAAATAACTGAAAGGAGAGTCTACCAACAGGGGTGTAGACGGATAATTTTAAGTGGATTTTGAAATTCGTTTTAAAAGTATAACCCGTCGCTGGCTTATGAATGTTTATCTGCCGGTAGTTTTAATAGTTGTTATTATTGCCGGCATTGCCTGTGTGGTGGTAAGAAACAGTTATTTAAGACAGGTTCGTGACGCCGCAGAGGAATACGCGGCAAACTTTTCGGTACTTGCCAGTATTGACGAGGCATATTTTACCCTTGCTGCCAAGGGATATTGCGAACAGTTTGAGGCAAAGGATAAAGTAGAAATTATGGTGCTTGACAAAACAGGCTCTGTAATAGTAAGTACAAGCGGTTTTGAAAGAAAAAATCTGCCGATGCCTGATTATACCTCGGCAAAGACTTCTGTAACAGGCAGGGCTTACTGGCTTGGAAAAAGCACCGCTAACGAGAGAATTCTTGCAGGTACCTATATTTTAGAGGACAGCGCAAACGGTTCTAACGGCGCTATAAGATATGTTGTTTCCCTCAGCGTTTGCAACCGCAGAATACTCAGCACCTGTCTGGTTATAATTGCTGTTGCTCTTGCCGTTCTTACAATTTCAGCCTTTTCAGGAATATTCTTTGTTAAATCAATTATACGCCCCGTGCGTCAGGTGTCTTCCGCCGCGCGTCAAATTGCCGCAGGCGCTTATAAAGAAGAACTGAGTTCACAGTATAATGACGAAATAGGAGAGCTTTGCGATTCTATAAACTATATGCAGTCTGAACTTAAAAACGCGGAAAATCTTAAAAATGATTTCATCTCGTCAGTATCCCACGAGCTGAGAACGCCTCTTACCGCCATTCGCGGTTGGGCAGAAACAGCAAAAATGTCGGTGCGAGATGACGTGGGGCTTGTTGAAAGAGGTCTTGACGTAGTTCTCAGTGAGTCTGACCGTCTTTCAAACCTTGTTGAAGAACTGCTTGATTTTTCACGAATTCAAAGCGGCAGATTTTCCCTTAATATGCGTCCTTTTGAGGTGTCTACTTTACTTGAAAACGCCGCTTCTATGTATGTAGAGCTGGCTGCAAAGCGTAATATTGAGGTTAACTTCTCTATTCCTAAAAACGACGTTATTGTAAACGGTGATCCTGACAGAATTAAGCAGGTGTTTATAAACATTATAGACAACGCCGTTAAGTACACCGAAGACAAGGGACAGGTACTCATTCAGCAGATAGCCGAAGAAAGCTGTGTCCGCATTACCGTTAAGGATACAGGTGTGGGTATTCCCGCGCAGGACGTTGACCACGTTAAAGAAAAATTCTATAAGGCGAATAACTCAGTAAGAGGAAGCGGTATCGGTCTTGCCGTTGCCGATGAAATCATAAAACAGCACCAAGGTTTACTGTTTATAGAAAGTACCGAGGGTGTGGGCACCACCGTTACTATAGTGCTTCCAACCGTTGAGCCCGAGGTAGAAGAAATAGAGAAAATTATTCCCCCTGTAAGTGAAGAAACAAAGGTTGATACAGATGAGTAAAACGGAAAAGAAATGTAAATACACCGCCATTGGCGGACAGGCGCTGATAGAGGGCATTCTTATGAAATCGCCTGATAAAACCGCTATGGCAGTGCGCCTTCCTGACGGCAGTATTGATGTTTCTTATATGGACAACAAGTCGCTTCGTGACAAATACAAGATTCTCGGCATACCCGTAGTACGTGGTGTTGTGGCTTTTATTGAGTCGATGATCGGCGGCTATAAGGCTATGATGATATCTGCCGATAAATCGGGCTTTGCCGATGAGGTTGACGAAAACACGGGCGAGGTCAAAAAGCTTGACGGCAAGGTGTGGTCGGCAATTATGGTTATCGCCGTGATTTTAGCCACTCTTTTGTCGGTGGGGCTGTTTATGTATCTTCCTCGTCTTGCCGTAGAAGGCCTTTTATGGCTCTTTAAAACGGATAACTTTCCAAAGGTTGTCAATTCTCTGATTGAGCAGGGCATAAAGCTTTTTGTCTTCTTGGCGTATATCATATCGGTTTCTTATATGAAGGATATCCGCCGTGTTTTCAGTTATCACGGCGCAGAGCATAAAACTATTTTCTGCTTTGAAGCAGGGCTTCCTTTAACGGTAGAAAATGCAAGAAAGCAAAAGCGTTTTCACCCCCGTTGCGGTACCTCCTTTATGATACTTATGATACTTATAAGCATTGTCTTTTCTACTCTTGCACAGGTGCTTTTTACCGGCATTTACGAAAATGCGCTGGTATGGACACTTATTAAACTTGCTATGGTGCCCTTTATCTGCGGCGTAGGTTTTGAGGTTTTAAGATTCTGCGGAAAGTACGATAATATATTTACAAAAATCATTTCGGCACCCGGTGTGTGGGTACAGCGAATTACCACTAAAGAGCCTGACGACTCAATGCTTGAAATAGCTATTGCATCTCTCGCCGCTGTACTGAGTGAAGAAGAAAAAGAAAAGTTTTTGGTGAAAGAAACAGAAGAAAATGACAATATTTGAGTGTTACAGAAATACGGCAAAGACATTAAAAGAGGCGGGAATTCCCGACAGCGCTTTTGAAGGCCGTCAGATAATAAGATATATAACCAAGCTTAGCAATAACGAGATAATTACAAGGTATAACGATAACCTTGAAGATTTTCAGGTTAAAATGTGGCAGATGGTAATGGAACAGCGACTTTCTCACTATCCGCTTCAGTATATAATAGGTGAGTGGAGCTTTTACGGACTTAACTTTTTTGTGGGAGAGGGCTGTCTTATTCCAAGATCAGATACCGAGGTACTGGTTGACACCGCCTTTGAGTTTTTAAATGGAAACTCAAAAGCCGCAGTTTTAGACCTTTGTGCAGGAAGCGGTTGTATCGGTATAACAATAGCAAACCGCTACAAAGAGACAAGTGTTACACTTGTTGAAAAGTACGATGTGCCGTACAGCTACTGTGAAAGAAATATTCACAGAAACCCAAGCGAAACATTGTCACTTATTAAGGCAGATGTGTTTGATTTTGAGCCCCAAAGTAAATTTGACCTTATAGTCAGCAATCCGCCTTATATTTCGGCTAAGGATATGGAAAATCTTAGCGAAGAGGTTTTAAAAGAGCCTGACAGCGCCCTGTACGGCGGTGAGGACGGACTTGATTTTTACAGAGTTATCCTTTCTCGCTATGTAGCCTACTTAAACGACGGCGGTATGATAGCTGTTGAAGTTGGCTATGACCAAAGCGAAGCCGTAAAGCAACTCTTTAGTCAGGCAGGATTTAAAGATATAAAAACAGCCAAAGACCTGAACGGCATTGAAAGAGTCGTTTATGGTACTTTAAGTAGTATATAATAAAACCAAAGAAACCTAAAAGGAGAGATAAAAATGGCAGAAGACAGAAAAAAAGCACTTGAAACGGCAGTTGCCAATATTGAGAAACAGTTCGGTAAGGGAGCAATAATGCTTCTGGGCGAAAATGTTGATATGAAGGTAGACCATATCCCCACAGGTTCTTTGGGACTTGACCTGGCACTTGGTATAGGCGGTGTGCCCAAGGGCAGAATCGTTGAGGTATACGGCCCTGAATCTTCGGGTAAAACCACCCTTGCTCTGCACGTTGTTGCAGAGGCGCAGAAGATGGGCGGAACAGCCGCATTTATAGACGTTGAACACGCGCTTGATCCTGCTTATTCTGAGGCGCTCGGTGTTGATATTGATTCACTTCTCGTGTCCCAGCCCGACACAGGTGAACAGGCTCTTGAAATAGCAGAAGCACTTGTTCGCAGTGCCGCAGTAGACGTAATTATTATCGACTCGGTTGCCGCACTTGTACCTAAGGCTGAAATTGAGGGCGATATGGGTGATAACCATGTAGGTCTTCATGCCCGTCTTATGTCACAATCTCTTAGAAAACTGACGGGTGCGCTTTCTAAATCTAACTGTACCGCAATATTTATAAACCAGCTGAGAGATAAAATCGGTGTTATTTACGGTAGCAGTGAAACCACAACCGGCGGCCGTGCTCTTAAGTTCTACGCTTCGGTTCGTATTGATGTCAGAAGAATTGAAAGCATTAAGGTAGGCGGCGAGGTTATAGGTAACCGCACCAGAGCAAAAATTGTTAAGAACAAAATTGCACCTCCCTTTAAAGAGGCAGAGTTTGATATTATGTACGGCAAGGGTATTTCTAAAGAGGGCGAAATTGTTGACACCGGCTTAAAACTTGGTATACTTTCCCGTAGCGGCGCCTGGTTCTATTACGGCGAAACCCGCATAGGTCAGGGCAGAGATAATGTAAAGCAACTTCTTCTTGATAACCCCGAGCTTATGAAAGAACTTGAAGACAAGATAGTTGCTGCTATGAAAGAAAAGACAAGCGGCGCCGATAATAAAGAAACCGTTCAGGCAGCCGCACCTGCCGAGCAGGAGGTTCGCACTCGCAAAAAGGTTAACATTGATATAGCGGTTGACGAATAATGAAAATAACAAAAATGCTTCGTCGAAGGGGACGTATTTTTGAAGTCCGCTTCGACGATGACACATATATAAACCTTGATACCTCTTTGGTAGAGGAGAAAAATCTTAAAGAGGGTATGGAGCTTGACGACGAGACGGCTTTTGCCCTTGAGGACGAGTCGGACCTTATAAGATGTACGTCCCGCGCTCTTTTTTATCTGAGCCAAAGCGGTAAAAGTGAAAAGGCTCTTTACGATAAACTTATAAAGGCGGGTTTTTCCAAAGCTGCCTGCGAAAAGACCGTAGAGAGAATGAAACAGCTTTCTTATATAAACGATGATGATTATGCACTTCGTCAGTCGGCAAAGCTTAGCGAGGCGGGTTTTTCTAAAAGAGAGACGGTCAACCGTCTTATAAAGGCGGGAATATCGCCCGACAAGGCTAAAGAGGTTTGCAATTTCGATAATGACACCGAAAAAGAAAAGATAAAAAGGCTTGTTTTAAAAAAATATAAAGATAAACTTTCAAATCGGGAAGATGTAGAGAAAACCGCTCAGGCACTTGCCAGACGGGGTTTTGTCTTTTCGGATATACGTGCTGTTTTAAAAGATTTTGACAGCCGTCTTAACAGTGGAGAATATAGTGATGAGTAAAAAAATTGCAATGGTATCACTTGGTTGCCCTAAAAATCAGGTAGATGCCGAGGTTATGCTGAAAAAACTTGCCGATGCAGGTTTCATAATAGGCGCCGAGGAATCAGAGGCAGATGCTATTATCATAAACACCTGCGGCTTTATTGAGGAAGCTAAAAGAGAGGCTATTGAGAATATACTTGAGGCGTCCCTCTATAAAAAAGATGGCAACTGCAAGGCGCTTATAGTAACGGGATGTCTTGCCGAAAGATATAAAGACGATATCACCGAGGAAATTCCTGAGGTTGATATGGTAATAGGTCTTGGCTCTAATAAAGATATTGCGAAACTTGTTGAAGAAGCAATTGACGGCAACCTTAAAAACTCTTACGGTGAGAAAAGCGAGCTTCCTATTGACGACAAAAGAATTTTGGGCGGCTATCCTTTCTCGGCTTACCTTAAAATTTCAGACGGCTGTAATAACCGCTGTACCTATTGCGCCATTCCGCTTATCCGCGGCGTGATGCGCAGCCGTACTATTGAAAGCTGTGTAAACGAAGCAAAAGAACTTGCCGAAACGGGTGTGAGAGAAATTGTTGTGGTAGCGCAGGATACCACCGCCTATGGCGAGGACCTTTACAAAAGACCTATGTTGGCAGAGCTTTTAAGAGAACTTTGCAAAATAGAAAAACTGCACTGGATAAGGGTGCTTTATACATATCCCGAGCGCATAACCGACGAGCTTCTTGAGGTTATTGCAGAAGAAGAAAAGATAGTTAAGTATCTTGATATCCCCCTTCAGCATATCGACGGCGATATACTCAGACGAATGAACCGAAAAGGAAACAAAGACAGTATAACGGCTCTTATTGAAAAGATAAGAAATGTAATAAAAGATGTAACCATAAGAACAACCTTTATTACAGGCTTCCCCGGTGAAACAGATGAGCAGTTTGCCACTCTTCATCAGTTTGTTAAGGATACGCGGTTTGAGAGAATGGGCTGCTTTACCTATTCACCTGAAGAGGATACTCCTGCTGCTGAGTTTGACGGTCAAATTGACGAGCAGACAAAGAATGACAGAATGAGTCTTATAATGGACAGCCAGATGATAATCTCCGCCGAAAAGAACGCCGAAAAGCAAGGCAAAAAGGTAGAAGTTCTGGTTGAAGGCTATGATGATTATCTTAAATGCTACTTTGGAAGAACAGGCGCCGACGCCCCTGAGGTAGACGGCAAAATATTCTTTCTTGCCACCCGTCCTCTTACGTTCGGCGAGTTTGTAACTGTTCAGATAAATGACAGCATAGAATATGATTTGTTAGGAGAAATGTGTGATGAATCTGCCCAATAAATTAACGGTACTGAGAATAATACTTACCCCCGTTTTTATGTTTTTAATGCTCTATAATTTTCCTTGTCATTATCTTTTGGCACTCATAGTTTTTGCCGTTGCGGCATTTACCGATATGCTTGATGGCAAAATTGCAAGAAAGTATAATCTTGTCACCTCTTTCGGTAAGTTTTTAGATCCTCTTGCGGATAAAATGCTGACCACCGCCGCTTTTCTCGGCTTTATTGCTCACGGTATCGGTTGGCAGATAAGCTGGGTTGTATTTATTGTACTTTTCAGAGAATTCCTTATTTCTTCGCTTCGTCTTATTGTTGTAAGCAGTGCCGGAAACAAGGTTATTGCCGCTAATATCTGGGGTAAACTCAAAACCGTTACTCAGATAGCCGCCATAGTTCTGGGCATAGCTTTTCAGCAGATTAAAGAGTGGTTTGCTATCTCAGGCGCCGTTTCGCTTTGCCTTGACATAGTTTTCAATATGGTTTTGTGGGCAAGTACCATACTTTGTATAATTTCGGGCGTTATTTATCTTTATCAGAACAAAGAATTTGTTAATACTACAAAATAAGGTTGATATAAATGAAAAAAATAATATCTGTTATACTGGCAATAACACTTTGCCTGTCGGTTTTCTGTTTTGCTGTTTTAGCTGACGGTAATCATAAAGCGCAGTGCGGTAATGTATCTGATCAGGTGGGCAAAACGGTTGCTGTGCCTATTAAATATAGCTGTGACGACGGCGTGTATATAATAAGGTTTTTTATTGACTATGACGTATCGGCTCTTAAATATATTAAGACCGAAAATACCTTTACCGATAAATTCAGCCATACCGTAAAAGAAAAAAACGGTAGAATTACACTGGTGGCAGATGCGCTGGATATAGCAAACGTATCGGGGGATCTTGATCTTTTTAAAGTGCATTTTGAAATACTTGATTCTGCGAAAGAAGGGGACTACGAGTTAAAGCTTTCTGGCGAGGCGTCGCTTCTTAAAAACAACGAGAGCGGTATTGCGGTTGAAAAGGCTGATATTGAATTCCTTTCAGGCTCGGTCAAGGTGATATGTAATGAGAATGGTTTAACTGAAAATGCAAACTCTGACAATACCACCGACAGCACCGTAAAAGGTGATGACAAGTCCGATATACAGTCGAGCACAGAATCTGCGCCATCCTCGGAAGTAATATCTGAAGTCAGTACCGAATCAAATCAGGAAACAGAAATTCAAAGTGAAACGGAAACTGTAGATGAAGACGGACAGGATATTGAAGGACTGTCGGTAGCTTTAATTATATTGGCGGTAGTTTTGGTTGCGGCATCGGCAACATTTGTGTTCATAAAATCAAAAAAAGTCAAAAAAGAGGTCTGACGACCTCTTTTTTTCTTGCACTTGCGGCGTTTATATGTTATTATTACTATGTATAAATCTATTTACAATTTATTTTCACGGAGAATGGCTATGAGCAACAAAAAAATCAACAAAGTGTTAAGAAAAGGAATAAGCGCATTTTTATCTGCACTTCTCATTGCAGGTATTTGTATTGTGCCTGCCGGTGTTGCCGCCGAGGAGATACAGTACAAATATCAGGCTGTCTATTCGTTTGATAAAACAAGCGGAACACAGTATGGCGATGTTACTGTTGCCGATAATGTGGGCATAGACCGTCAGATTTCCCGCGCCCACTTTAGTTACAAGGAAGTTGACGGTTTAGAGTGCTTAAGGATACACAACACCCGTCAGCAGACTGATGCTTCATACGATGCTTATTTGCTTAACAATGCAGGTGGGCTTTTTGAACTTATGCCGTCATCCGAGTATTCTGTTTCGATGAAGGTTATGGTGAAGTATGCTCAAAAGACATTTAATGAGGGTAATATTACCTTTCCTACCGCTTCACAGTATACGGCTTTAAACCTTGTTTACGGTCTTCCTGCCGAGACTGGCGAGGACAGCTGTGCTGCTGATACCAAAGCAGGTCTTATAGCCAAAATAGGTAACGATGCTTCTACCTTCACCGCTATTCAGAATGGTGAGCAAACCTATAATGTTGGCGAGTGGGTTACCCTTACTTATAATTTTACCACCCCTGCCTCTTTTGCTGCCAACGGTAACGTTTTAGGTCTTAGTCTTGAGTCTTATAACGGTATTGAAATTTATATTGACGAAATAAAGGTAGATAAAATTTGCTACATAACCGTTGTTACCGGTGAAGGCAAAATATCACAAACCAAGTTTCCTCATAAAATCGGTGACAAAGTAAATATTGAAATCCCTGTTTATAAGTTCGGTTATGATTTTGACGGTTGGTATACCGATTATGCGCTTAAAAATAAATTTACCGATACTGTTATTACAAGAGAAAACTGCGAAATTAAACTTTATGCAAAATACAGTGACAGACATTTTAGTTTTGAAGCCTATATTCCCGCTGATGCTCTATATAGCCTTAACACGCCTTTCCATAATATAATCGGAAATCTGGAAGACGCTCCTGACGGCAAAAATATCCTTGAGTACCGTTATGTGTCCGAAACCTATAATCAGCTTTATCACGAGGGTTATACAGACGGAAGCGAACAGCCCTGGTCTAACAGAAGAACCAGTAACGACAATGCTTTTTCCATAAAGAAGCTTTCTCCCTACACAACCTATGTTTTATCCTATAAATATAAGGTTGACAAGGGCTCTGTTGTGGTTCAGGCCGTAACCAGTAACAACGGTATGTGGGGCGGCGGTTGTTATTACGGATATGAAAATACAAAGTATACTCACAGTGCAACCGGCGGCGAGTGGGAAACCGGCAGAATGGTATTTACAACAGGATCCCTTAAAAGTACAACAACAGGTAATGATGCAAGTTGCGCTTACTTCTTAATGTATGCGAAAAATCACATCGATACTGTAGCGTATCTTGATGATATTCACCTTGTTGCCATTGATGGCGATTTCACTACCAATCTCGATGCAAACGGCGGACAGTTTAAAGACGGCAAAACATCAAAGAAAAGCGATATTACATACGGACAAAATATCAATCTTTTCGAAACTCCTTCAAGAGAGGGTTATGACTTTGCGGGCTGGTTTTTAGAGCCTACCTGTTTAACCCCTGCAAACCAGTATGCAGACGGAAACATCTGTTTTGCCACAGTTTATGCGGGTTGGAGTAAAGGCGGCGGTTTTGAAAGCTACAATTATGACACAGACAGCGCCGACAGTGATAAGTATTTCAGCGAAAATGCTTCTATTGTAAGCGAAAATGTGTATAACGGCAAATATAGCTTAAAGATAGAAAACAAGGCGTCAAGTGATAACAACATGGTAGTTTTAAACCCCATTAGCAATAACCAGCGCTACCTTGTTACCTTTAACTATATGGCAAATAGCTTGGCTACCGACGTAAAGGTACGCTTTGCCACTATGAATATGGATAAAAACGCAGAAGCCGACGTTAATATTTATAACAGCGTTTATACTGTTAAGGCGGCCGAAGCAGACGGCGCTTACTATATGGGTGCGGTTGTTATAGAAACTGCATTTATGAACAAAAACGCCAACCGCCTTGCTTTAGTTGTAAACAGTGATACTGCGGTAGACTATACCGTTTATATTGATGATATTGCAGTAACGCCTTTAGACAGCGACCAGGGCTTTGTTATTTTTAATAATTTGGCAGGTAAAAACAGCTACGAAATAGACCTTATAGGCGAGAGCATAGAGGTTGGTGAGCCTACAAAGGCGGCTGCCAAGTTTATGGGTTATTATACCGATAAGGCTTGTACGTTAGGCTATACCGGCGGCTCAACCTATAGTGCGGAGGGAAAAACCATTTATGCAAAATGGGTATTTGGCGATGGCTTTGAAAACTATAATCAGAGCGTTGAAAATGTTTCTCTTATTGCCGACTCACAAAACATTGATAACAAGTATTTAGCCTTTACAGGTGACGCTACGATAAATATAGGCAGTGTGACCGCGGGTAAAGAATACGGCGTTGACGTAAGCTACAAAATCGGCGATAACGTTGTCTCTACCGTTACTCTAACGGTAGACGGTTCATCACAGACTAAAAATCCTGAGGTTTTGGGTTCAGACTGGCATTCTACCACCTTTGTTGTAACGCCGGGCTCTGATGTTTTAACCCTCAGCGTTGCCGCTGCGAATATTGCCACCGTTTATATTGACGATGTTATAATTTATGAAATCACAGACAGCGTTTCGGTAATCACCTTTAATGAAAGCGACAGCCGCGGTGAAGACAGCGTTCGCGCAGGCGCAGCAGGAACGAAAATAAACTTCCCCGAAAGATTTGCCTATGGCACTGATATTTTCTACGGCTGGGCTACTGACCAAAGCGGTAACAGTCCCTTTGTCAGCACCACCTTTACGGGTAGCAATACCACCCTTTACTCTATATGGAGCGATGGTGTGAAAGTAACCGTCACCTTTGATGATTTGGGAGAAAATGCATCGGGTATAAATTCTTATGATACCAAGGCGGTTGAAATTATTTCCTCAGATACTCAGTCAGGTAAGTACGGCATTGTTATGAAGATGACCGAGAGTGGCTATTTATCATCAAATCAATGTTACTTCCCGCTGGTTAATGCCGACGGACCGGTAAAGTTAAAGGCAAACACAACCTATGTTATTTCGTTTTGGTACAGATACACAAAAGGCGGCTCTGAACCCAGGTCTTTAACCTTTTATGCCTGTTCGGGTAACGTAAGTGCCACAAGCAGTAACAAGGTGGGTTCTATTACAATACCGTCCCCCGTAGATGATTGGAAACAGTACACAGTGGAGATTACTACTAAAAGTACCGATAACTGTAACCTTTACTTTTATATTTCCGGCACTAGAAAAAAGTACGAAATGTACTTTGACACCATTGAAATCTATGAAAAGGTAGCCAATGGTAACCATACTGAAATTTATGATTACGTAAGCGGCGTTACCTATGAATATAAAGGTCTTTACGGCGCTCCCATAGAAGCTCCTGTTATAAACAGTTCTTTCTATGGCATTGGCGGTGTATATAAGGACCAGGCGTTTACTACTGAGGCGGCTTTTGTACACAACAACGAAGCTACCACAAAATTTTATATAAACTATAAGTTTAAGGATATTGAGTTTGAGAATTATGAATATGCAGATACAAACAGCCGATATGTGCGTGGTGATGACGTAACAGTCAGTGATGAAGAGGCATACAGAACACAGTATTCATTAAAATACAACTATAGCTACAGCCCTAACTATGAGCTTAGCACTAAAAATGTTGCTGCTCTTGGTTATGTTGGAGATAATGCCACTTATAAGATAACCTTCAGTTACAAACTGACAGAGTCTCAGGGCGATGTTGACATTAAGTTCAGAACAGCCTACTATGGCAGTTACTTTGGTCTTTATACCGACTATGACTATGCTACATACAGAGTTTACTCAAGTAAATTGGGCGAAGGCTGGAATAAGGCGGTTGTATATCTGACAACCGATTTTGCAGATGTAGGTGCAACCCACCTTTATATGAGTTTCCACCCTGTTGTTGAGGGCGCAACCACTCTTTATGTTGACTCTGTATCGGCAGAGCTTATTAAAAATGATAAAGCTGTAGTTGCTTTCCTCGGTCAAGACGGCAGAGCAGGCGAGTATGTTGTTACAAGTGTCGGCAGTTCTGTCAGCGCACCTGCCAGAGTACCTGCATCACAGTTTGCAAAGCTTTCGGGCTGGTATACCAATAAAGAATGCACAACCGCTTATACCGCTACTAAGCTTAGCAAAGGTATTACCAAGGTTTACTCTAAGTGGGAAGATAACGCTGTAGACTTCAGCAGTTATGCATACGACTCCACAAACAGCAACATGATGACCGATTCGGCTTGTGTAAACGGCGGAGAGCTTACCTATACCTCTGACGGCAAACAAGGTTATCTGCGACTTGGCAAAATCGAAAACAACACCTCTTACAAAGTGTCCTTTAACTATAAAGCCTATAATGCAGGTGTAAAGGTATATTTTGCAACGGCAAGTGAAACCGATATCAAGGTAAACCGTACAGATTATAATGAAGAAGGTAATGTACGGGTTATAAGCGCAAGCGAGGTAACAGGTAGTTCTCGCAGTGCAATACGCTACCTTACTTCTTCCTTTACATATACTATTCCCGATGACGAAAATGTAAATGAAAAGGAAAATAAAAACGCGGTTTACGGCGATATGCTCTATGTGATTATAGAGGGCGATGAGGGCAGTTCAATTAGCCTTGACAATTTTAAGGTGCAAAAGATAGACGTATTAAACGACGCAGGCGCAATGGTGCTGACCGAAAAAGCAGCCGAAGAGGCGGACGTTCAGGCTATAAGATTTGCCTTTAGTTATAAAACTTCTGATTTTGTAAATGTTACAGCCGGTTCTGATACCTTAACCCTTGTTGAACGCGGTATTATCTTCAAAAATGCAAGAAACACCGCAACCGGAACTTATACTGATGACGGCGTTGTAGTAAGCCCTGTAACCCTTGCTAATTCCTCTAAAAAAGGCCATGCCGTAATCAGAAAGACAAACGGCTTCAGTGATTACTGGGATTATAACGGTAAAACAGGCGAAATGATATACAGCGGTTATATAACCGATTTTGCAAGACAGGACAGACGCCTTATGTCTGCAAGAGGCTATGTAAAGCTTAAAGACCAGTACGGCAATGTTTATACCCTCTATTCTTCGGAGAAGAAGACTACCGTTAAGGAAGGCGAGGATGTAAACTCTGAGTATACCAATGTAGATTACCATACCTTTGCAGGTGGTCGTTGGGATCAGTTTACCATTGTTCATCCTAAAACCATGTCCTATATTTACGGTATGGAAATAGAAAACCTTATTGCTTACGCCAAGGATACTCACGGTGTTACCTTAGACCGAGTAACCGAAAAGGCAGACGTAGTTAAAAACGAAATAGTTATTGGCGACACCAAGCGTGAGTCAAGTAAAGCGGTTGCCGTAGACGATGAAAACAAGTATGTGATAACCGTTCGCGGCGGTAAAGTAATAATTAAGGGCGGCAGCGACCTGGCCACTATGCAGGGCGTTAAGGACTTTATTGAGTACCTTAAAATGAAAGACGGTCTTGAATGCGGCGCCGACCTTAAAGAAGGCTACTATAAAGAAGGCTATGTTAAAGAAGAGACCGATAACTATAAGCTTACCTTTGCTGATGAGTTTGAGGCTTCTCAGGTAGACGCTTCTGTATGGAAGGCTCATGGTGGCAGAAGAATGGGCTCATGGAGCGGCCGAGAAACATTTCTGGGCGGTCGGACCGACTTCAGAAACCCCGGCGATCCGGGATATACAACCTATCTTGGCAGAGAAGTTAAGAACGGTATATTTACCACTAACGGTAATGCTGTTCTTACGGCGGCAAGAATAGGCGAGGGCGGTATCAATAATATCGCTTCCGAAATGTCCACCGCCTATACTATGGGCTATAAGTACGGTATGTGGGAAATTAAGACAAAGCTTAGTGCTCCTGTTTCCTATACAGGTTTCTGGACGGGCGGTACTAACTCGGCAACCTATTATCACCGTGATGTGCAAAGCTACCATACCGAAATTGACCTTCTCGAAAACTTCGGTGACCTGAACAAATATGTTGCTAATGTCCATTATTGGTGGACCAAGAGCAACCAACTTGATGCCAGACATTCAAGCCTTGATGGTTCAGACGAAAAAGGCAATTCGTTATACCCGGACAGAGGTCAAATCTATGCGCCCGACTCTGACGAAACAAACATTTATGACGATTATCACACCTTCACATATCTGTGGACACCCGAGAAAGAAATATTTGCGTTTGACGGAATTAAGTTCTTTGAATTCAGTTCACCTCACAACCAGAATGTAACCACCGACTTCCTTATTATAAGCCAGTGTATGTGCGCTGTGGGTATGGGTGAAAGAGCGTGGAATGGGGCAACTGATGAACAGAGAGCGGTTGACTACTACGAAACCTATCTTGATTATATAAGAATTTATCAAAGAGAAGATTTCGGCAGTGAGCTTAACTGGGCGAAACATTAACATAAAAAGACTGACTTTGCGGTCAGTCTTTTTTTATGAAAAGGGAAGTTTAAAAAAATGGAAGAAAGGAGGGCAAAAAACCAAAAATCGCGCTAACATAATAGAAAAAGAAACAAAAAAATAATAAAATTCAAACATTTTTGCAAAAAATAACGATATTTTGCTTGACATTTAATGATGGTAGATAGTATATTTATAATGTATAATAATCTAGTTTTAGAGAGGATTAGAGTCATGGCAAAGAAAATAGGCAAAATGAAAAAATTACTCGGTTTAGTGCTTTGTCTTGTGATGCTTGTAAGCGCAATTTATGTGCCTGTAAGCTTCTCTGCAAGTGCTGAAGCCACTACCACAACCTTTACCTTTGACACCTGGGTAAGCCAGATCGTTAACAATACCGCTACGGCTACAAAACCCGGTTATTGGGGTGCAGGCTGGAGTTCCGGCGGCGACACCAATAAATATGCATTGGCGTCGGGTATCGGTGTCGACAATCCTACTTACTCCCATAACCGTAAAGCAGGTTATAGAATAGAGAAAGATGGTCAGGTATATAACCTTGAGCCGTCTACTACCTATTATCTGACTATGAAGGTTATGGCTAAAACAATGCCCAATGCTAACTCTTCTATTGCGGCAGGATTGCCTTGCGTTGTTAAGTTGGGTTATGATGCTATTTACAATCCTGACCTTTCAGGAAATGCAAGTAGCAAAGTAAACACAATGAATCAGGTAATTGCTACTGTTGCTACCGGTCAAACAGGTTCTAATATCTGTACCCTTTATACAATTTCCGGTGAAAAGGAAGTAAATTACGCTGATGGTGTATGGCACGAAGTTCAGATTTCATTTACTACTCCTGCTAATATGGATGGAATGGATAGAGCGCTTGCTCTTTGGTGTGAGTCTTTCTCTAACTTCCAGATAGGCTTTGACGATGTTACCATCATAAAGTTAGACGCAGGTGAGAGCCTTGTAGTAGCGTATGATGAATACTCTGATACAAAAGATGTTATTTACGGCACTGTAGGTGCTGCTGTTTCTTTGCCTGATATAAGCGACAGAGCTTTAAATGCCGACCATACCTTCAAGGGTTGGTATCTTGATACCGACAGAACACAGAAGGCAGAAAATCTCGTATTTACCCAAGGCGCTCAGGTAGTTTACTCATCATGGGAAGCTCCTGTTACATATACCTTTATGGATACCCTTAATAATCAGCCGCATACCGTTGAAGGTAAGCCCGGTGATACATTTGAGTATCCTGCCGATCCTACAGATCCTTCAAACCAGAAATGGTTTATGGGCTGGTATACCTCTGAGGAATGCACTGAAGAATTCACAGAAAACACCTTCGGCAACTCCAACAAAACTATTTATAGTCTTTGGAAGGGTGAAATTCCCGGTAACTCCTTAGATTTTACTACCTATAATTTCGCTACAAACATTGAAGTTTTCGGTAGACTTTTAAGCCTTCAGAACACTGCGGGCATAGGTGTTAATGACGATTATGCTCTTTTACTTGATTATGCAGGTGATAAAGTTTATAAGTATAACTGCTCTGCATGTACCAGCAAATTCAACACTGAAGAATTATTCAATAATCACAACACATCAAGCCACAGCGGCGCTGCAACCTATGCTATTTCATACTTTAAAGACAGATACAATCAGTTAGATCACAGTTTTACAGTCGCTAACAATCTTGAAGACAACACTGCATACAAGATTACATATAAATATAAGGTTGTAGATGCTAACGTTGATACAACCGTTAATGTTGCTTCTTGTCATCCTTCAAATATATGGGATAGCCCTAACAGAGTCCTTTATACCGCTAAAAACAGTATTTCAAAGGATAGCACCGGTTGGCAGACCGACAGCCTGGTTATAACTACAAATTATGCGGGTACCGGTAATGCTGTTGTTCTTTATCTGACATTTTCAAGCAATGATATTAACGGCAAAGCAAATATACTTTTCGATGACATAGAAATAGAAGCTGTGGTACAGCCCTACGAGTCAGCAGTTAACCTTATTAAAAACAACGGCGAAGCTGACGAGATTTTAAAGGGTACACGCGGTGATGTTGTTGCTCTGCCCAATATTACTAATGCCAGCGGCGCAGAATTCAAGGGCTGGTACCTTGATGAAGCATTTACCCAAAGGGTAGAAAATGTTACTTTAAGCAGAAACCCCGTTACTGTTTATGCAAAATGGGGCGGTCTTCCCATTACCTTTGAAACCTATGATTTCCCTACAAGAATTGAAATTTTCGGTAGACTTTTAAGCCTTCAGAACACTGCGGGCATAGGTGTTAATGACGATTATGCTCTTTTACTTGATTATGCAGGTGATAAAGTTTATAAGTATAACTGCTCTGCATGTACCAGCAGATTCAACACCGAAGAATTATTCAATAATCACAACACATCAAGCCACAGCGGCGCTGCAACCTATACTCTTGCTTACTTTAAAGACAGATACAATCAGCTTGATCACAGTTTCCCTGTAGCTAAGAATGTTTCAAACAACACTGTATACAAAATTACATATAAATATAAGGTTGTAGATGCTAATACCGATGCGGTTGTTCACGTAGCAACTACTAATCCTTCAAATATGTGGGATACTCCCAACAGACAGCTTTATTCTGCTACAGCCGACATTTCTAAGGACAGTACAGAGTGGAAAACCGGCACTATAGTTGTAAAAACCGACCTTAAGGGTACCGGTAATACTATCGCGCTTTATGTGACCTTTGCAGATGGCTCAATGGATGCCAAGGCACAAATTCTCTTTGACGATGTATTGGTAGAATCTATTTCCGCCGACGTTCTTGTTTTCGACAGCACTCTCGGACATGATGCTGTTGTAATTGACGGTAATGCAGGAGATACCTTTACTGCGCCTACCTTTGATACCACCAAACAGTTCTTAGGCTGGTATCTTGATAAAGAATACACCACTCCCTTTACCGCTACTACTATGCCCGAAGGTATAGTTAACGTATATGCTAAATGGAAAGTGGGCATTATTCGCTTCAATACAAACAAGGCGGGCATCAGCGTTCCTGATATAGAAGGTAATCCCGGCGAAGCTATTACTTTGCCTACACTGGTGGATGAAGAAGATAAGTTTGTTGGCTGGTATACCGACTCTGCCTTTACCACACCCTTTAATCAGACAACACTTCCTGAAGGTGTAACCCAGCTTTATGCTAAGTGGAGAGATGGCGTTATTACCTTTAAAAACTATAAACTGCCCACAAATGTTGAAATTTTCGGCAGACTTATGAGCATTCAGAATGTTGCCGGTATAGGCGTGGACGATGACTATGCGCTCCGCTTTAACTATGCAGGCGATATGGTTTATAAGTATGTCTGCTCCGCCAGTGACTGCGGAAAGAAATATAACACTCTCGCATTATTTGAATCTCACAAAACAACTGATCACGCAGGTGAAGCAAACTATACTATAACCTACTTTAACACTCGTGCATCTGAAGCTGACCATAGCTTCCCCATAGCTAAAAATGTGGATAATAACACCTTGTATAAAATTACCTATAGCTACAAGGTTGTAAATTCTAACCTTGATGCAACCGTTCATGTTGCAACTACTAATCCTACAAATATGTGGGATACTCCTACGAGAACTATTTATCCTGCTACAAATATTATTTCTAAGGACAGCACCGGTTGGAATACTAACACAATGATTGTAACTACCGACCTTAAGGGTACCGGTAATACCATTACACTCTATGTTACCTTAGAAAACAAAAATATGGATGGCAAGGCTGAAATCCTCTTTGATAACATAATAGTAGAGCCTATTACAGGTGATGTTCTTGTATTCGACAGCACTATCGGTTTCGATTATGTTGTGATTCAGGGTAATGTAGGTGATCCTTTCACTGCTCCTACCTTTAATACCAACAGAGAATTCTTAGGCTGGTATCTCGATAAAGAGTATACTACTCCCTTTACCGCTACCACTATGCCTGAAGGCGTAACAATGGTTTACGGTAAATGGGCTCCCGGTCCTATTACCTTTGAAAACTATAGACTGCCCACAAATGTTGAAATTTTCGGCAGACTTATGAGCATTCAGAATGTTGCCGGTATAGGCGTGGACGATGACTATGCACTCCGCTTTAACTATGCAGGCGATATGGTTTATAAGTATGTCTGCTCTGCCAGTGACTGCGGAAAGAAATACAACACACTTGCTGAATTTGAGGCTCATAATACAGGCTCTCACGCAGATGCAGCAACCTATACTATAACCTACTTTAACACTCGTGCATCTGAAGCTGACCATAGCTTCCCCATAGCTAAGGAAGTTATAAACAATACCGTTTATAAGATTACTTATAAATATAAGGTAGTAAATGCTAACGTTGATGCAACCGTTCATGTTGCAACTACTAATCCTACAAATATGTGGGATGCTCCTAAGAGAACTATTTATCCTGCTACAAATATTATTTCTAAGGACAGCACCGGTTGGAATACTAACACAATGATTATAAATACCGACCTTAAGGATGGCGGTAATACCATTACTCTCTATGTAACCTTAGAAAACAAAAATATAGATGGCAAGGCTGAAATCCTCTTCGATGACGTAATGGTAGAGGCTATTACAGGTAATGCTCTTGTATTCGACAGCACCCTCGGTCACGATTATGTTGTGATTCAGGGTAATGTAGGTGATCCTTTCACTGCTCCTACCTTTAATACCAACAGAGAATTCTTAGGCTGGTATCTCGATAAAGAGTATACTACTCCCTTTACCGCTACCACTATTCCTGCAGGTGTAACAATGGTTTACGGTAAATGGGCTGCTGCTCCTATGACCTTTGAAACCTATAATTTCCCGAAGAATGCCGAAATATTCGGCAGACTTATGAAGATAGACAAAGCTGCAGGTCTTGGTATAGACGACGACTATGTACTGCGCTTTAGCTATAGGGGCGATATGGTTTACAAGTACGACTGCGCTGTTGAAAAGTGCGGCAAGAGATTCAACACACTTGCTGATTTTGAGGCTCATAAGGCTTCTGTTCACGGCGGTGCTGCTGAGTATACCGTTGCCTACTACAACACCAGAACATCTACGCAAGACCACGCATTCCCCATAGCTAAGGAAGTTATGAACAATACTGTTTATAAGATTACCTATAGCTATAAGGTTGTAGCTTCTGATGCAGATGTAACCGTTAATATTGTTTCTACTAATCCTTCAAATATATGGGATACTCCTAACAGAACAAGTTATGATATTACAAATACTATTTACAAAGATGATACCGAGTGGAAAACTCAGACCATGTATATTGCTACCGACCTTAAGGGTAACGGTAACACCCTTGCGTTCTATCTGACATTTACCAATACTGCAATTGATGCACAGGTTGATATCCTCTTTGATAATTTAATGGTAGAGGCTATTACAGGTAATGCTATTATCTTTAACAGCACTCAGGGTCATGATGTTGTTATTATAGAGGGTAACCCTGGCGATCCCTTTACTGCTCCTGTATTTGCGGGCAGAAGCGAATTCTTAGGCTGGTATCTTGATAAAGAATACACTACTCCCTTTACCGCTACTACTATTCCTAAGGGCGTAATAATGGTTTACGGTAAATGGGCTCCCGGTCCTATGACCTTTGAGAGATACGATTTCCCGAGAAATCCCGAAATATTCGGTAGACTTATGAGCATTGAAAAAGGTGCAGGAGTAGGTATAGACGACGACTATGCGCTTCGCTTTAACTATGCGGGTGATAAGGTTTATAAGTATAAGTGTGCTTGTAGTAAGATGTTTAATGACGAAGCCTCCTTCAATGCACACAACAAGGCTAGTCATTCAGGCGCATCAAGCTATACTATACTTTACTACAACACCAGAACTTCTCAGCAAGACCACATATTCCCCATAGCTAAGAATATTGCTGATAAAACACTCTATAAGGTTACCTTTAATTACAAGATGGTAGATTCAAACGTAATGGTAACCGTTTATCCTGCAACATGTAATCCTACAAGCATTTGGCAAGCTACTGACAGAACCATTTATAGTTCTTCAAGCGCAGTTCTTCCCAAGACCGACAGCGGTCAGGGCTGGAAAGAGGCTTCCTTCTGCTTCAGTTCTGATATCAAGGGCATAGGTACCACACTGGCCCTCTACTGTACTCTTGGCGGCGCTCAGCTTACTGACAAGGCAGATGTGCTCTTTGATAACATAATTGTGGAACCTGTTGAAGCACCTTATGTCTTCTTCGATTTCCAGAACGGCGAGGATTTTGCTCTGTTAAGAGGTAAAGCAGGCGAAAAGATAGAGGCTCCTGAAGCTTTCAAATTCGGTTGTACCTTTATCGGTTGGTTTATGGATAAAGAATGTACCGAGCCTTTCACTCTTACTGAGTTCGCGGCTGATACCGCTATTACCGCATATGCAGGTTATAAGGATAATCCAAGCAGAACTTATGACTTTGAAAAGTACGACATTCCTTACTATACCGATATAGGTAAGGCAAAGCTTCAGCTTGTACTTATCCATCATGTTAAGTCTGACAGCGCTGCTTCTGGTGAGTATGTAATGGAAATTGACAGAATGTCTAATCCTGAGCTGACTCACGCTGCAAACATGGTACTTGCTTACGGTAAAGATATTTATCATGTAGAAAGAGAAGCACAGTACATTGTAGAATTCAAGTACCGTGTATCCGTGCCTTCTACTTCGCCACTTACTATCTGGTTTGCGACTTCAAGCCCTGATAACTACTACGATAGTAACAAAAAGGTATCTACCAATGTTACTATTAAATCAGACACCAAGCAGGGCGTATGGTACACAGCTATAACCCTTGTTGATACCTCAGCTACCATAGAGGGTAAAGAAGCATTGATGCTTTGCTCTTCAGGCGGTGACGGTAAAGTACAGATAGATGACGTTAAAATTACCTATATTCCTGAGGGCACTACCGGTATTGTAGTTAACACCAACGGTTGTAAGACTATACCCAACATTATCTACGGTAAGGAAGGCGAAAACTACGCCAGCAAGTTACCGAAGAATCCTACTTTTGAGGGCAAAACCTTCGGTGGATACTTCTTAGAAAACGTTGACGGTGGTCTTACCGAACTTAAAGAAGAGGATATGAAGTTTAGCTCTAAGTTTACAAGAGTTTACGCTATGTTCCTCGATAACACCATATCTCAGGACTTTGAAGTTGACTTTAAGTCTTATGTAGACAAATATAAGGCGTATACTATTTTCGACTTTGACTATGAGCTTTATGACAGTAAGAAAGAGGGTAACAGCGCTGACAATGTTGTTAGCGGCAGATACTCTCTCCACAGAAAAGGCGAGTCAAGATACTTTGAAAACTCGGTAATTCTTACTAACGGTCATCCGATTTCTTCATATCACAAGTATACAATTACCATGAAGGTTAAGCTTGGTAAGCACTTCCACACCGACGGTGCTATTAAGGTGGTTTCTAACCGAAGCGCAACTTACGCTTGGTCACCCACTGCTGATTACTATGTAGTTTCTCCCATTAAGGACCTGAAAGAAGGCGAGTGGGTAGAGATTTCCTGCACCTTCCAGTCGGCAGAGCCTTATGTAAGTCTCCAGACTCCCGGTTATGTAGAGCTGTTTATTGATGATATCGTATTTACACTTGAGCCGGAAACTAAGGTACTGTCTACTGCTCCTGAATATACCGAGTATGTTCCTTTAAGACGTGATGCTTCAGGTAACATTATCGATTTCAGTATTGAACAGGCTGACGTTGATTCAATTATCGACTCAAGACTTAAGCTGAAGAGCGGTAACTCTGTTCTTACTGTTATAATCATCAGCGTAGCTGCCGCAGTTATCGTAGCTGCTGCAGTAGTGCTCATACTGTTTCTTGCAAAACGCAAGAAAGCGAAAGCAAAAATATAAGAAAGGACGGACGAAAGAATGAATATTAAAAGAATTTTAGCACTTATTTTAGCCACTGTAATGGTAATATCCGTTCTTTCTGCCTGCTCTCTTACGGGCGGTTCGTCAGTACCCTTTGCGGTTGACGAAGAAGGAAAATTCATTTATGCGGTTGTGCGAGCTCGTGACAGCTTGCCCAACGCTGAAGCAGGCGCTAAGGATATAAGAATTGCCATAAAAGAAAACTTTGATGTAGGCGTTACCATTCTGCGTGACTTTGTTGTTGAAGATTTTGACGGTAACTATGAAATCCTCGTAGGAGACACTAACCGTGAGGAAAGCGCTATCGCTAAGCAGAAGCTTATAGATAACCGCACAAACAATGCATACGACTTTATCGTAGCTGTTATTGATGACAAAGTTGTTATTCAGGCAACTCTTGAAAATACATTGGCTACGGCAATTGAATGGTTTATTAAGACCTTCTGTCAAAGTGAAGATACCTGGGCAATGCTTTACGACGGTTATGAGTTCATTTATGAGCATGAGACCGCAAATTATGACGCCATTAACCTTGTTAACGGCGTAAACCTTGGTAGCTTTACGGTGGTTCTTCCTGTAAGAACTTCTTACCTTGCCGGTATGTATGCCGAAGACTTCGTTAACTTCTATAGTAATTTCGGTTTTGAGGTAAATAAAATCGAAGATATTGATAAAGAAGTAACCAACGAAATCATTATCGGCGATACTACTCGTCCTGAAAGTCAGGCTGTAACTGTTGAAGGCGACAACTATGTAATAAAGGTTGTTGGCGGTGATATCGTTATTAAGGGCGGAAGCGACCTTGCTACCTGGCGCGCTACTAAGGCTTTCTATGACGAAATTGTTAAGGTTAAAGACGGCCAGGGCATCAGCTGGTCCGACGGTTATGTTATCAACGGTAAGTATGATGCTACCGAAGAGGGCGCATATACTCTTAACTGGAATGACGAGTTTAACGGTTCTGCTATCGACTTTAACAAGTGGGGCGAGTACCAAGGTATGGCAACCGAGACCGAAACTTCAGGCCTTGGTGGCTTTAAGTGTTGGCAGACTCCTTTAGGAAACTCTCCCTACAATTCAAGAGCTACCGCTGACCAGCTTAAAAAGCTCATTTATCAGTCAGGCGGTAACCTGCATATAGCAACCCAGCGTCTGAATGAAGTTGACTTTGTTGGCGGTATGATTTCTACCAACTACACCATGGTATACCGTTACGGCTTATTGGAGGTTCGCAGTAAACTTCCTCCCAACCCCTGCTCACTTGGTTACTGGCTTAACGAAAGCGGATTTAGTGGTTCTACAGAAGTAAGTGCTTCTCGTTTCGGCGGTGAAAGTCAGGTTCGTACTTGCTTCGTAGAAATCGACGTTATAGAAAACTTCGGTAGTTCTACCTCATTTAACTCCAACGTTCACCGTTGGTGGACCGACCAGAACCTTTCTGACGGTATGGCAGGTCAGAGCGGTCATGACTCTCTTGACGGCAGTAAATATTCCGGTAAGGCAAAAAACAACAAGAAAAAGGTTTATGATACCGAGCGTTATGAAGGTGATCTTTCTACCGATTACCATTACTACAACTTCTATTGGACCGATGAGTTTATGAAGTTCTCATTCGACGGCAAAACCCACCTTGATTTCCAGTATGATAATGATAACAACAGTGCTTCGGTTTTCTGTCTTATGAAATACTTCATCACCGAATGCCAGATGGGTGACGCTTCTTACGGCGCAACCTATGATCCTAAGGAACACGGAGACTATTACGAGCATATCATTGACTATGTGCGTATTTATCAGTCCGACTCGGTTAACTGTCAGATGGTGACAGCTTGGCCTCAGCAACAGGAAACCGGAACAACTAAAGTTTTCTATCCTGATAACGATATGGGCGGAACCTACTAATCTATAAAAACACGCGAATATATTTCGCGTGTTTTTTGTTTACTTTTCTTTACACCATTTGCTAATTATTTCATGTTCGAAAAGTAATATTTGTATGTAATTTCGATTTACTTTTTTGGCTTTGTACTGTATAATAGGCTCGGACACACATATTCTAAAATTTTTTTGACGAGGTTGTGCATTATGACATTAAAGAAAAAACTGTTTGGCAAAATACTTTCTTTTGTGCTGGTAACCATACTGCTTATCGGTTCTGTTTATGTGCCTGTAAGCTTTATGGCAAACGCTCAAACCGAAATTACAACCTTCACCTTTGATACTTGGGTAAGCGATGCTGATAACAAAGCTGCTGCTCAGAACGACGGTGCAGGTTTTTACGGTGTTGAGTGGAAACAAGTGGGCACCGGCAATAAATATGTGCAGATGTCGGGTCCTCCAACAACTAATGCGGTTAACCGTAAAGCAGGTTATAGATTAGAAAACAACGGTCAGGCTTATGTGCTTGAGCCGTCTACTACCTATTTTATAACCATGAAGATACAGGCGACAAATATGCCGCAGGATTCTAACAAAAACCCTGCAGGTGCAGAAAGCTTTGTTAAACTTGGTTATAATGCTTACTTTGATCCGGCTGTTTCTAACACAGTAAACTGTGTAAACGCTATATCTAATATTATTACCACCATTGTATCTGCCAAAGTAGCTTCTGATGAATGCACTTTACATACACTTGCAGGTGATAGGACTGTAGGCTACGGCAACCAGTGGCACGAAATTCAGGTTGCCTTTACCACACCCGCTGACCTTGGCAACGGTAATAAATCTCTTGCTATTTGGGGCGAAACCCGTTCTAACATTATCATTTGCTTTGACGATATAACTGTTGAGAAATATCCTCAGGGCAGCGGTATTGTTATGCTGAAAGATGAATACTCGGGCACAACCGATATTATATACGGACAAAAGGGCGAGGCTGTTACTCTGCCCGATATAAGTGACAGAGCAACCGAAGCCGCTCATGTTTTTGACGGTTGGGCTCTTGATGAAGAAAGAACTCAGGATGCTGACAACCTTGTTTTCACAGAGGAAATTCAGTATGTATATTCCAAGTGGCAGGTACCTGTTACTTATACATTTATGGATACTCTTAATAATCAGCCTTATACCGTTACAGGTCAGGCAGGCAGTGATTTTACATATCCTGCAGATCCTGTTGATGCTACCAACGCTAAGTGGTTTATGGGCTGGTACACTACTGAAGACTGTACCGTGGAAATGACTGCCACAAAACTTGGCTATTCCGATAAGACCTTCTATAGCCTTTGGAAAGGCGAAATTCCCGGTATTACTCAGGATTTCGAAGATTACAAAATGATCAAAAACGGAAATCCTGTAGATGTTTGCTACTACACAGAAGAAGACATTTGGAACAATACTAAGCAAATATATGAATTAAAAAGAACTAACCGCGCGTATTTTTCCTGGCTTTTTGAAAGAGTAGGCGATAAAACAACCAGCGGGACAAACGCTATAAAGCTTAACTGGGATAAAACTATGACCGACGATCCTGATAATTCGGGTGATGCTGATGCTGCTACCCGCTTTGACCAGGTAGATACATACCTGTGGGTAGGTAACGGTCTTGAAAACAACACCGATTATACCCTTACCTTCAAATATTATCTTGAAAAAGCTGATACCGATCTTCGTTTCTATGCTGCTACAGCTGCTAATGAGAGTTTCTTCAGCAACAGAAAAGATTATGGCTTTAAAAATGATGCAACAGGCTTCCGCGCATCTAAGGACGGCGAAGGTCAGGGCTGGCAAGAAGGTAAAATCACATTTACAACTAACTTTACAAGCTCAGCTCATGCAACCCTTTATCTCGCCTTTACCTTAGCTCAGAACGAAGACGTTATCGTTTATATGGACGATATTAAAGTAGAGGCTGCTGTTCAGCCCTATGAGTCGGCAGTTAATCTTGTTAAAAACAACGGCGAAGCTAATGAACTTTTAAAGGGTAATCGCGGCGATGTTATTACTCTGCCCGATATCACTAATAATAGCGGCGCAGAATTCAAGGGTTGGTACCTTGACGAAGCTTTAACCCAAAAGGTAGAAAGTGTTACTTTAGGCAGAAAGCCCGTTTCTGTTTATGCAAAATGGGGAGCTGTTCCCTTAACCTTTGAAAACTACACCTATCCTACAGAGCCGCGCAACGCTGCTTTTGGTCAGAGCTTGTATCTTGATGATACAGGTCTTGGTATAGATGATGATTACGCTTTGTATTATAAGTACAGAGGCGACGATATCTACACTAATCTTGCAGGTACAGTTTCTGTACCCATTGGCGAACGCTATCAGCAAAATGATAATGTACTGACTGTTGCACAGAATCTTGTTGACGGCCAAGCGTATAAAATAACATACAATTATAAGTTAATAAGCAGTAATGCAGATGTTACCATTCGTCCCGTTTCTGCTAATAAGGGTCATTTCTGGGGTACTGCAACACAGTGTATCTATCAGAAAATGGCAAATGTAATTCCCAAGGGCGAAAACGGTACCTGGAAAACCTACAGCAATGTATTCGTTAATGAAGGTGGTTCAGACAGAACTTCACTTTATCTGCTCTTTAATATTGGCAGCGGCGAACTTACCGCCAAGGCAGATATACTTGTGGATAACGTAATTGTAGAAGCTCTCGGTCAAAATGTTATTATCTTTAATACCGGCAGAACAAATGTTGAAAACCCAATAATCGGCGGTAACGAGGGCGAATCCTTTGCTATGCCTACCGTTACATCAGAAAAGGGCAGATTTATCGGCTGGTATAAAGATGAGCAGTGTACTGAACCCTTTACCGCAACCACCATTCCTGCAGGTATTACTCAGGTTTACGCTAAATGGGAACTGGGTGTTATTAAGTTTAACACAAACAGAGAAGATATCAGCCTTCCGGATATAGAAGGTACCCCCGGTGAAACCATTACTTTACCTGCACCTCAGGTAAGCGGCGCAGAATTTGTCGGTTGGTATACTGACTCTGCATTTGCTACACCCTTCACAGCCACAACACTGCCTGAAGGCACAACTCAGCTTTATGCTAAGTGGAAAATCGGGGTTATCACCTTTGAAAATTACCCCTATCCTACAGGCCCTGCAAATGTTCGCTTCGGTAAAACCGTTAGCATTGATGATTCCGGTCTTGGCATAAATGACAATTACGCTTTAAGATTTATATTCAAGGGTGACGACACCTATACAAATCTTGCAGGTACTATCAATACTACCATGAGTACCCGTTATAATATGCAAGACCATATGGCAACTATAGCAGAGGGTATTGAAAACGGCTCTGTGTACAAAATTACTTACAGCTACAGAATTTTAAACGAAAATACCAATTCTGACATTTCTATTCACTTTATGACCGCAAGTAACCACAGCCAAGTTGGTGTATGGTCAGGCAAGAGAATTGAGTACAAGAATATTGCCAATAATGTTTCTAAAGATACAAAGGGTTGGCAGACAGTAACCGAGTATATTGTTGCTGAGGCTACTGCTGCAGAAAACACTCTTTATCTGTATTTCAATGTAGCAAGTGATAAAACCTCTGCAAGAGCAGATGTGCTTGTTGATAATGTTTCGGTAACAAACCTTGGCACAAACGTTATTTTCTTCAATACAAACAGAGAAAATATTAAGGTTGATGCCATAGCAGGTAATGTAGGTGACACCTTTACTTTACCTGTAATAGAGGGCACAAATGATAAGTTCATCGGTTGGTATGCAGATGATAGATGCACAATACCTTTCACTGCCACCAAGATTCCCCAGGGCATTACTCAGGTTTATGCTAAGTGGAAGCAAGGCGTTATTACCTTTGAAGATTATCCCTATCCTACCGGCCCTGCCAACGTTCTCTTTGGTAAAAATATGAGCATTGACTCATCAGGTCTTGGTATTGATGACGATTATGCTTTGCGCTTTACCCTTGACGGTGACAGTGTATACAAGGTGAAGGACGGAGAAAACATTTACTCCTACACCAGATACAACACTACTGAGCACGTTGCCACCATTTATCCTACTGTTGAAGTGGGCAAACTTTACAAGGTAAGCTTTAGCTACAAAGTGTTAAGCACTACTAACGGTGTTAAGTTTGTTTCTATGGCGGCAAGTGACGACAGTGCATCAGG
Organism: Acutalibacteraceae bacterium; assembly: GCA_045586405.1. Classification (GTDB taxonomy): domain Bacteria; phylum Bacillota; class Clostridia; order Oscillospirales; family Acutalibacteraceae; genus SIG607. The sequence goes on from JAZNAG010000027.1 coordinate 50,988, forward strand.
TATATGGAAAGGCGCTAAAGAGGTTTACAATTCTGCTACAGTAAGATCTTTAAGTGCAACAGAAGAGTGGAAAACAGGTTCAATGATATTTACACCTACAGAAAAAGCAGACGGACTTGCTCTTTATTTCGTTGTACTTCTTGACTCTGCAAATATGGATACCTTTACAGACGTGCTTATTGATAACGTGCTTGTTGAGGTTTTCGAGCCCCCCTATGTGCTCTTTGACAGTCTTAACGGCGAAAGCCCTGTGGCTGCTTCGGGCAAGGTTGGCGAAAAAATAATATTACCTGAGAATCCCACAAAATTCGGACATAAATTTGCCGGCTGGTATCTTGATAAAGAGCTTACAAAGCCCTTTGCCGATACTGTTTATACAGAGGGTATGACCGTTACTGTATATGCTAAATACGAGCCGAATGCGGTTATTACCTACGATTTTGAAAATTATGATATTATACCTTATCACCTTATAAATAAGGCGAAGGTACAGCTTGCCGACGGTGAGCTGAAAGAGGTTCCCGATGCTGTTTCGGGCAAAAACGTTATAGAGTTTGACCGTAGAGGCGACCTTACCCTTAGAAGCTGTATGGTACTTGCATATAAGGACCAGATCTTCAAGTTGGATAAGAATAAGTATTATCTGGTTACCGTAAATTACCGTGTAACCAAGGCTGTGCCCAGACTTGCAGGTATCAGAGCATGGGCAGCAGGCGAAAACAACTACTGGAGTAATCCTGTTGAGATTGGCAGCATTATGATTCCTATTCCCGCTACCGCTAAGGAAGGCGAGTGGATGACAGCATCTATACCCATTGATCCTTCACTTGCAAAAGATGGATATGACACTTTCTATCTTACCGTTACCGGTGGTGAAGGCGGCGTTATTCAGATAGACGACGTTACTATAAACACTGTTCCCGAGGGATACGGTGGCGTATTCGTTAAGAATGACGGCTGCAAACAGATACCGAACTTTATCTTAGGTAAACCCGGTACCAGTTTTGCAAACAAACTGCCCACCGAACCTAAGAACGGCAATAAGTTCTTCTATGGCTACTATCTTATAGATTCAGTAGGCGCTATGACACCCCTTACTCCCGATTTGATGGTATTTAACGAGAAGATACTTACAGTTGACGCTGTATTCCTTGAGTATAAGGTGTCACAGAACTTTGATACCGATTATATTGATTTGGTTAATCGTTTCAAGGCTCTTGGCCCGTATGACTTTGACTTTGAGCTTTATGACAGCGAAAAAGAAGGTAACAGCAAGGATAATGTTACAAGCGGCAGATATTCACTGCACAGAAAGGGTAATACCAAGTTCTTTGAACAGGCGCTGCTTATAACCGATTATAGCAACTCCCTTTCCGATATTGCCCGTTACACTGTAACAATGAAGGTTAAACTTGGTAAGCATCTACATACCGACGGTGCTATAAAGATAGTTTCTAATAAGAGTTCTACTTACGCCTGGTCTGCGCAGGGTGACTATTATCCTATAGTTGCCATTAAAGACCTTAAAGAAGGCGAGTGGGTAGAGGTTTCCTACACCTTTAACTCTATTGAAGCTTTCGCAAGTATTCAGACTCCCGGTTATGTTGAACTCTTTATTGACGATGTTGAGTTTAACCTTGTAACCGATGAAAATACTTTGGTTTCTACTCCTGTAAGCTACACAGAATATGTGGTGGCTGAAAGAGACAGCGAAGGTAATATTATTGAGCTTGATGCTTCTGCTATTGATATTGATTCAATTATCGACGGTAGCTTAAAGCGTGCCATAAAGCTTAATGCTGTTACTATAGTGATTATTTGCGCAGCGGCAGTTGTTGTTGCCGGAGCAGTAGTGCTTATACTCTTTCTTGCAAAGCGCAAGAAGGCGAAAACAAAAATATAAGAAAGGACGGTAATAAAAAATGAATATTAAAAGAATTTTATCTACTTTACTTGCCGTCCTTATAGTTGTCAGTGCCCTTTCTGCATGTGCTTCAACCGGTTCGGCTGTTTCTGCCGGAGTTGATGAAGAAGGCAGATTCGTTTATCGAGTAGTTCGTGCGGCAAAGGCAGAGACCTTTGCTGAAGACGGCGCTAAGGCAATAAGAGTTGCAATTAAAGAGAACTTCGGTTACGGCGTAACTATGATTAAGGACTCGGCAATATCCGATTACGAAGGCAACCTTGAAATTTTGGTTGGCGATACCAACCGTGCACAGTCGGCTAACGCCAAGCAAATTCTTGCCGAAAACCGCCCCAACAATAAGTATGATTTTATTGTTAAGGTGGACGGTGACAAAATAGTTATACAGTCACTGATACCCGAGGTTATGGAATCTGCTGTAAACTGGTTTGTAAAAACCTTCTGTCAAAACATTGATGACTGGTCAATGCTTAAAAAGGATTACCAGTTCATTTATGAGCACAAGACAGTAGAAAGTGAAGAAGACAACACCGTAAACGGCGTTGACCTTGGCTTGTTTACAGTAGTGCGTCCTCTTAAATCTTCTTATCTTCCTTCTATGTACGCTGAAGATTACGTTTCTCTCTATTCTGCGCTGGGTTACAACGTTAATGTAATAGAGGATATAGATGCTGAAGTTAAAAACGAAATTCTTATAGGTGATACCACACGTAAAGAGAGCCAGAGCGTAACTGTAGAAGGCGACAACTATGTAATAAAGGTAGTTGACGGCGATGTCGTTATTAAGGGCGGAAGTGACCTTGCTACCTGGCGTGCTGTTAAAGAATTTTATGATTTAGTTTATAAAATTACAGAGGGCACTGTCATAACCTGGTCCGACGGCTTTACTATAAACGGTAAATACGATGCTACTGAAAATGGCGCTTACACGCTTAACTGGTATGATGAGTTTGAAGGCTCTTCAATTGATTTTAATAAATGGGGCGAGTTCGGCACTATGGCTCCTCAGACCGAAACATCGGGCCTTGGCGGCTTTAAGTGTTGGCAGACTCCTTACGGTGATTCACCCTATAACGAAAAGCCCACTGCTAATCAGCTTAAAAAGCTTATTTATCAGTCAGGCGGAAATCTGCATCTTGCTACACAGCGTCTTAACGAAATTGACTTCGTTGGCGGACAGATTTCAACCTACAACACTATGCTTTTCCGTTACGGTGTATTTGAAATAAGAAGTAAGCTTCCTCCCGAGCCCTGTTCACTGGGTTACTGGTGCTTCGGCGATGCCTTAATGGTAGACAAGGGCGAAGGCCGTCTTGCTAACCGTTTCGGCGGCGCACAGCAGTTCAGAAGTGCGGCTTGCGAAATAGATATTATAGAAAACTTCGGTAGCAGCAAGAACATTAATACCAACGTTCACGTTTGGTGGTTGGATGAAACAGGAGACGGTTATCAATCAAACCACATTTCTCTTGACGGTAACTCTCTGTATACCGGTAAGAGCAAGAACAACAAGAAAAAGGAATACGACCAGACTCGTTACGAGGGTGACCTTAGCAGTGATTATCACTACTACGGTGTTTACTGGACCGATAATTTTATGAAGTTCTTCTTTGATGGCAAAACCTATCTTGACTATCAGTATGATGCTGAGGTTAAGGGTGCTTCGGCTTATTGCCTTATGAACTACTTTATTACTGAGTGCCAGATGGGCGATATTTCTTACGGTGCTACCTATGATCCTGACGAACACGGCGACTATTATGAGCATATCATTGACTATGTTCGTATATACCAGAGTGATTCGCTGAAGAGCCAGATAGTTTACGCTTGGCCTCAGACTCAGGAAACAGGTACTCTTAAATATCATTATCCCGAACACGGTGTTAACGGTGATTTCTAAAAAATCAAAGCCCTGAACATTTCGTTCAGGGCTTTTTGCCTAAGATTTATAATAACGGTATAGGTTAGGCGACTACAGTATGCAATGGAAAGCTAAATGGATAAGCCCTGCAACCGATATGGAAGAGGTTTGTCCCCGTTTTAGTCTTGATTTTGATTTAAAGCGTACAGATATTAAAGAGGCTACTTTATATATTACGGCGCACGGAAGCTTTGTTGCGCACCTTAACGGTGAGCGAATGGGGGACGAGATAATGTCACCCGGATGGACTTCTTATGCCCATCGTTTGCAGTATTTAACCTTTGATGTTGCTTGTTTCTTAAAGCAACAAAACAGCCTTTGTGCAATAGTGGGTAAGGGATGGTACCGTAGCCGTTTATCCCACGATAAAGACAGATGGCACGGCGAGAATATGAAAAAACCTGCCGCTTTACTTGCGCAGCTTGAAATTACTTATGAAGACGGCTCTACACAGGTAATTATCACAGACGAAAACTGGAATGTTGCCGAAAGTGAAGTCCGCGCATCCACCATATATTACGGTGAAGTGTTGGACGCTACCTTCAAACCCCAAAAGACCGAAAAAGCTGTGGTGTTTGAAGATAATATGGACCTGCTTATCCCTCAGGAAGGTGAGCCTGTTCGCGAAACGGCATATATCGTTCCAAAATCTGTTTTTAAAGCGCCTAACGGTGAAACTGTAGTAGATTTCGGACAAAATATAACCGGTTATGTGCAGATTACAGTGAATGCAAAAGCAGGGGACAGCATTGTGATTTCTCACGGCGAGGTACTGGATAAAGACGGCAATTTTTATAATGCTAACTACCGTTCTACCAAGTCAGAGTATATTTGCACCTGCGCAGAGGGCGAAAACACCTATAAGCCGTTGCTTACTTTTTACGGTTTCAGATATGTGCGGGTAGATAAATTTCCCTGTGATGCAAAACCCGAGCATTTTACTGCTATAGCCGTACATTCAGATATAAAGAAAACTATTGATTTCGACTGTTCAAATCCAAAGCTTAATCAACTGTTTAACAATATTCTGTGGGGACAGGTAGATAATTTTCTTGATGTTCCTACCGACTGTCCTCAACGTGACGAGCGTCTTGGCTGGACAGGTGATGCTCAGGTGTTCATAAAAACCGCTTGCTATAACTACGATGTAGAAAGGTTTTTCAGTAAGTGGCTCAGAGATATGAAAGTGGACCAGTGGGAAGACGGCCGTATGCCGCAAATTATCCCTGCTTTGTTCAACGGAAACAATGCCAGTGCCGCTTGGGGCGATGCGGCAACCATTTGCCCTTGGACACTGTATGAAATGTACGGTAACAGTAATGTTCTTTCCGAGCATTTCTCTATGATGAAAAAATGGGTGGACTATATCACCGCAAACACAAAGGATAAATATTTGTGGACGGGCGGCAGCCATTATGGTGACTGGCTTGGGCTTGATGCGCCTTCGGGCAGTTATAAAGGTTCTTCAAGAGACGATTTGATAGCGTCGGCATATTACGCCTATTCTACCTCGCTGGTAATTAAAGCAGGTGAGGTGCTGGGAGAGGACGTTAAAGAATATATAGTTCTTTATGAAAATATAGTAAAAGCCTTCAGAGAAAAATTTACGGAGTATAAAACCCAGACAGAATGTGCCTTGGCGGTGCATTTCCGTCTGGCAGAGGACCTGAAGGCAACGGCTGATTTACTTGCCGAAAAGGTTAATTCCTGTGGCGGACATTTGCAGACCGGCTTTGTGGGTACACCCTATCTGCTTCACGCTCTCAGCGATTTCGGACACAGCCACCTTGCTTATTCTCTGCTTCTTCGCGAGGCGTATCCTTCCTGGCTGTATGCGGTGAATCACGGCGCCACTACCGTTTGGGAACACTGGGACGGTGTAATGGAGAACGGTGACTTCTGGAGTACCGATATGAACTCCTTTAACCACTATGCTTACGGTGCGGCGGCAGATTGGATATACTCGGTTGCGGCAGGTATAACACCTCTTGCGCCGGGCTTTGAAAAGGTACGTATTGCCCCTGTTCCCGATGAACGCCTTGAGTGGATGAAGGTGTCTTTTAATTCCCGCTTTGGAAAAATTACTTCCTGCTGGCGCAAGTTTGAAGGCGGCTGGCGTTTCGAAATAGAAACCCCTGTGGAAGCGGAAATTTGTATTGGTTCAAAAACAAAAACACTTTCTGCAGGCAGTTATGTATTTTTTGCGCCATTTTGATAATTATTAAATGTATACGGTGTAGTCGTTAAGGCTACACCGTATTTATATAGCTTTAAAAATACGCCGCTTCTTGAAAAAAGCGAAACGATATGATAAAATATAGAGGATAAATGTGTTAAGGAGCAGTATGCTATGTTTTTAAAGAAAAAAACCGACAGCGTTTATGATTTGATTTTGGTCGGTCTCGGCAACCCCGGCGCAGAGTATGACGGTACTCGTCATAATGCGGGCTTTTTTGTTGTGGATAAATTTGCCGAAAAACACGGTGCGTCTTTTTCTAAAAACAAATTCAATGCTCTTTTTGGCGAAGCAAACCTAAATGATAAACGAATTTTAGTTGTCAAACCTCAGACCTATATGAATAATTCAGGCGAAGCTGTTTCGGCAATTATGAAGTTTTATAAAATACCGACCGAAAACCTTGTTGTAGTGTCAGACGATATATCCTTGCCCCCCGGCAAAATGCGTATTCGCACAGAGGGTAGCGCAGGGGGACAAAACGGACTTAAAAATATAATTGCCCATCTCTCAACCGACGAATTCACAAGGGTTAAGCTGGGTATTGGCGACCGCCCGGACAGAAGCAACGACCTTGCGGGTTGGGTGCTTTCCCGAATGGGTGAGGAAGACAGGAAAGCTTTTCTTGCCGCCGCCGACAATGCTGTAAAAGCAATAGAAACCATAATTAAAAGCGGTGCTGATGCCGCTATGAACAGGTACAATAAATAATGAATAGTAGCTTTACATTTTTAAAGGATGTAATGGGAAATGTTGAGGAGTATAAAAGAATACTTTTCAGCATAGAAAATTCGGGTGTACCTGCTGTTTGCACAGGACTTTCCGATATTCATAAAGCGGTAGTTTTGTCATGTGCCGCAGAAGATCTTGATTTGCCCATTACCGTCGTTACTTCGGGTGAGGCTGAGGCAGATGCGCTGTGCCGAGATGTAAAAGCTCTGGGTATGAAAGCGCTTCATTTTCCCGCGAGAGATTATCGCTTTACGGGAATACTCGGTGAATCACGAGAGTACGAACATAAAAGGATACACACCCTGTCTGCTGTTGCAGACGGGGCTTTTGACTTGCTTATAGTATCAGTAGATGCCGCTCTGCAGTACACCATACCCCAAAATGTTTTAAAGGAAAACACCTTTACCGTAAATTTAGGCGACACCTACGACCTTGAGAAACTTTGCGAAAAACTTATAACGGCAGGTTATGTAAGAAGCGAGTCGGTAGAGGGCGCAGGTCAGTTTGCCGTGCGCGGCGGAATAGTAGATATTTTCACCACCTACAGCACACTTCCTTTTCGTATTGAATTTTGGGGCGATACCGTTGACAGTATTGCTTATTTTGAAACCGACAGTCAGCGCAGAACCGACAATGCGGACAGCATAACCATAACCCCCGCCCAAGAGGTTTTGTGCGATAACGAGCAACTTATCGGCATAATAAACGAGCTTTTAAATAAGGCAAAACTATCTGATATAAGAAAAGAAAGACTGCAAAAAGACCTTGAAAGTGTAAAAAACAATATGCTCTTTTCTTATGACAGATATATACCTTATATATATAAAGAAAAGACATCAATCCTTGACTATGCTGAAAACTCGGTTATTTTTGCTTTTGAAAGCGGAAATATTCAGGAGAGAATAAACAATATCTTTTGGCAGTTTTCCGAAGATATAAAGCAACTGCTTACTGACGGCTATGTGGCAGACGAGGCCGCAGATTTTCTTATGCAAAAGCATTTGTTTTACGAAAAACTGTCCCATAGCGTTGTGCTTGACAGTTTTGCAAGAGGCCGTTATGAAATTTCACCTAAAACCCTTGTTGACTTCAGCCTTAAGCGTTCGTCCGTCTGGAACGGCGACGTTGATGTGTTGGTAGAAGACCTTGAATTTGTGCTGTCAAATGGCGGCAGTGCCGTGGTGCTGTGCGCAAATGATAAGGCAGCGCAAATTTTAGCCGATGATTTGTCTGCCAAGGGACTTGTTGCGCGTTATAGAGCTGAGATTAAAAAACTGCTTAGCGGCGTTACCGTAACGGTAGGTAATCTTTCGAGCGGTTTTGAAATCGTGGACCAAAACTTTATGCTTGTAACAGGCAGAAATATAGCAGGCTCTAAAAAACCCCTTAAAAGACCTAAGAACAGCAAATCGGTTGGCAGCCTTGACGAGCTGAGGGTAAATGATATAGTAGTTCACGCCGCCCACGGTATCGGCGTGTTTAGCGGAATAGAACATATCACAAACGCAGGTATAACTAAAGATTATATAAAAATTAAATATGCAGGGCAGGACGTTCTTTATGTGCCGGTAACTCAGCTTGACCTTGTTTCGCGCTATATAGGTGCCGACAGCGAAAATGTAAAGCTTCATAAACTCGGCTCGTCAGAATGGCATAAAACACGAAGCAGGGTTAAAAAGGCTGTTCGTGATATGGCAGACGAGCTGACGGCTCTTTATGCAAAAAGAATGGCGTCTAAGGGTTATGCTTTCAGTCCTGATACCGACCTTCAAAACAACTTTGAACGCCGTTTTCCCTATGAGGAAACCGAAGACCAGATACGCTGTGTAAATGAAATCAAAGCCGATATGGAAAGGGCAGTGCCTATGGACAGGCTTCTTTGCGGCGATGTTGGCTTCGGCAAAACCGAGGTGGCTTTGCGCGCCGCCTTTAAGTGTATTTGCGAGGGTAAACAATGCGCACTGCTTGTGCCCACCACCATTCTTGCCTGGCAACATTATAATACGGTGTTAAGAAGAATTGGTGAGCTTCCCGTTACGGTAAAGCTTCTTTCTCGTTTCGTGACACCAAAACAACAGGAAAAGACGGTTAAAGAAACGGCAAAGGGCAGGGTAGATATGCTTATAGGCACCCACCGCCTTATTTCAAAGGACGTAACCTTTAAAGATTTGGGCCTTGTTATAATAGACGAGGAACAACGCTTTGGTGTTGCCCAAAAAGAGCGACTTAAACAGCTTTATCCGTCGGTTGATATACTGACTCTTTCGGCAACCCCCATACCCAGAACGCTGAATATGGCTATGACGGGACTTAGGGATATGTCCACCATAGATGAGGCGCCCGGTGACCGACATCCCGTTCAGACCTATGTGCTTGAGCAGAGCAATTCTATACTTTATGATGCTATAAAAAAGGAACTCAGGCGCTCAGGTCAGGTTTATTATCTGCATAACAGGGTAGAAGCCATAGAAAAGGTTGCGGCGAGAATTAAAATTGCTATTCCTGAGGCAAAGGTAGCGGTAGCTCACGGGAAAATGAGTGAGGACCAACTGTCAGAGGTATGGCAGAAACTTATGGAACACGAAATAGATATACTGGTTTGCACCACCATAATAGAAACCGGTGTTGACGTTGCTAACGTAAATACGCTTATTATTGAAGATGCTGACCGTATGGGGCTTTCTCAGCTTCATCAGCTGCGAGGCAGAGTAGGTCGCTCAAACCGACGCGCTTATGCTTATTTTTGCTTTAGAACAGGCAAAGTTTTAAATGCCGATGCGGCTAAACGGCTTGAGGCTATAAGAGAGTTTACTCAGTTCGGCTCAGGCTTTAAAATTGCAATGCGCGACCTGGAAATACGCGGCGCAGGAAGCATCCTCGGCGGTGCACAGCACGGCAACATGGAAGCGGTAGGCTATGACATGTATCTGAAACTGCTTGCTGACGCCATGAAAGAAAAATCGGGTGAAGAGGTTAAGACTGATGTAGTCTGCACGATAGACCTGAATGTACCCGCCCATATTCCCGAGGACTATATAAACAGTTTGCCTGCAAGACTTGGCATATATAAACGAATTGCCGATATAGAAAATGACGATGATGCAGAGGATGTAATCGACGAACTTTGCGACCGTTTCGGTGAGCCGCCAAAGGTTGTTATGGGGCTTATTGATATCGCTATTCTGAGAAATAAGGCTATCGCCGCCGATATATACGAAATAGTAAAAGAGGGCAACAATGTTGTACTGAGAATGTCGGCAGTTAATCAGCAAACCTTTGCGAAACTGGCAGAAGCCTTCTCAGACAGAATGAGAATACTGTCAGGCGAAACTCCGTCGGTAGCCCTTAGCATAAAGAAAGGGCAGAGCCTGATTGCGACGGTAAACGAAATTGTTAAAGCGCTTTAATGTTTACAATTTGTTATAGACTTTTTAAGTAGTTTGTAATATAATGGTTTTAATGAAAAGATTTTGTTCTTTGGAGGAAAAATAATGAAAACTATAAAATCTGCTGCCTCACTTATTCTTTGCGTATTATTGGTATTTTCTTTGACAGCCTGCCACAAGCAAAACGAGGTTGCTGTTACTATCAACGGTGTTGAGTTTACCTCGGCTATGTATTCTTATGCTCTCCTTAATGCTGACAGCGAAGCCAGAAGCATTATTGACGAAAAAGCTCACGAGGGCGAAACCGAAGAAGAAAAGGCTGAAGAGCATACCCACGACGATATTGACTACTTTGCTGAAAAAATCGACGATAAACCTTATGAGCAGTGGGTACAGGATAAGGCTATAGCATCTCTTGCCAAAACTGCTGCATATATTACCCTTTGTAAAGAAAATAATTTAGAGCTTGATGAAGAAACTCTTAGTAGCGCTAAAAGCTACGGCTCATACTATTATTCCTACTATGGTGAGCTTTTCTCGGCTAACGGTATAGGCGAAGAAACCTATATAAAAATGATGGAATATGATTATCTTGCTGAAAAGTACTTCAGCTTCCTTTACGGCAAAGAGGGAAGCAAGGCTGTGCCTGAAGATGAGGTAAAGGATTACTTTACTAAAAACTACCGTGTAGCTATGATTCTTCAGAAGGATATTTCAAGTCTTAAAGAGGATGAGGTTGCTAAAGCAAAGGCTGAGCTTGAAGATTGGCAGAAGAAAATAAACAGCGGCAAAAAGCTTACCGAGGTTTATAACGAATTTAACGGTCTTACCGAAGAAACTGCTGCTACCACAGGCTATTCTCCCGTAAAAGAGGTTAAAGAATGTGTGAGTGTTCTTGCCGATCCCGAGGTTGACACTAATTACGGCGCTGATTTCTGGAATGACATAAAAGACCTTGCCGCAGGCAAAACTAAAATCGTAGAGTTTGGTGAGGACGATTCAAAACAGCTTATTTTGATTACGGTAGTTGATTCTGAAAGCGATGCTTCATTTCTTGAAAATCTTGACACATCTATCCGCTGGAATTTAAAGAGCGAAGAATTTGATAAAGATATGGAAACTTATGCCGCAACCCTTAATGTAGAAAAGAACGATTATGCTATTAAGGGCTTTAAGGTAAAAAATATAGCTTACTAAAAAAGAAACCGCCTTTTCGTAAATTTGCGAAGGGGCGGTACTTATATTTTTACATAAATTATGGAAAAAACGTTATAAAATTTATCTAAAAAAGCAAAAAGGTGAGAAAATTCCTATTGCAAAATTTCAAAGTATACTATATAATAGACTTAGCTAATAATTTTATAAAGGAGAAATAGCTATGTTTAAAAGAATTGCGACACTTCTTCTTGTTGTAGTAATGGTACTTTCCGTATGTGCTATGGCAGGTTGTAAGTCCAACCGCTTTGAAGTTGGCGGTTCTTCCGGTGACGCTTCCGGTTTGGCTATGAACGAAGAAGAATTCTTCCTCGATATGCCTTCCTCTCTTAAGGGTACTACCGTTAAGTTTGCTACATGGATTGACCACACTTCAACCAACACTTCTATCGCTCTTTCAGGCTTTGAAGAGACTACCGGTATGAACTTTGAGCTCTTCCAGGTTAACGAGAGAGAGTACATCGTTAAGATGCTCGGCTACATACAGGCTGATCAGTCACCTGACGTTGTTGTTGAAAACGGCGACTTCCCCAGAACTCTTAACCTTCTCCAGCCCTTAGGAAAAGACACCGAAAACGGTCTCGATCCTACTGATCCTTTCTGGAATCAGCAGATGAGCGAGATGTACAAGATTGGTGGTAAATACTATCTTGTAAACGGTGCTCATTCTTCTTGGGACATGGGTGGTCATAACACCTTCTTCAACAAGACTGTTCTTGAAGAAAATGGCGTTAAGACTCCTGCACAGTATGTTGAAGAAAACAACTGGAATCTTGATACCTTCTGGACCCTTATGCAGCAGGTTAACTCACAGTGCAGTCTGGACCGTCCCGGCACTGTAGTTGCTTTCGACCCATGGCTTGCTATGCATGGTGCATACCAGTTCTACTGGAATGAAGAGACCGACGAATTTGAAAACGGTCTTACCGATGAAAAGGCTGTTAGCGCTATTAAGTGGCTGTTAAAGGCTAAAGAAGCAGGTCTTCTCACCATCACTGATAACCATGACGACAGCTTTGCTTCCGGCGCAACTGTTGTTCAGCTTTGCGGTGCTTACGGTCTTCTTAAACACCCCGGCTTCTTCTCTACTATGGACGTAGATGATTTAGGCTTTACCGTACTTCCCAAGATCAACGCTGACGATGAAGATTATCCTTATACCTGTGCTATCCGTGCTTACGGTATCTGCAAAGGCTCTAAGAATCCTCAGGGCGCTGCTTACTTCTTACGCTACTTCTTGAATATGGATAACTATGACTTAAATCAGATCTATAAGACCGAAGAGTGTAAGGACTTCTATATGCACCTTCTTGAAAAAGAAAACTTAAAGAATAACCACTTCTCTCAGGGTGTTCTCCGTGTAAGTGACGTAGCTAACGGATACCTCAACATTGTTAATACCGTTCTTAACGGAACTGTTGCACAGGTTGACGGTAACCTCAAGACTATCCACGGTAAGATGGACGCTGCTGCTAATGAAGCTAACAAGTTGATCGCAGATGTAATTGCAGCGAACAGCTAAAAGTTCTTAAAGTGACCTTAAAAGCAGAGGGTAAACGCCCTCTGCTTTTTCTTTTTTTACGCCTCTTTTCCCTATAAACAAAGGCCTTTATGAGAAATAAATAAAAAATTTTAAAAATATTTAAAAAAAGTGTTGCATTTTTTATCAGCTTGTGTTATAGTATAGTTGTAATTAGTGTACTTATCTTTTTTGGAGGTATTATTATGAAAAAGGAATATATGCGTCCCGAACTGACCGTATTATCTTTGGTAGTAGAAGATAATACCAATCTTGTTAAAGTTGGAACCATTGATACTCCCGATGGCGTATTGACTTTGGGCGGCGATGATAGTCTTCTTTCTATCGCTACCGATGGTGATGGTTTCATTCTTGTTGACTCTATGTTTAACTAAGAGGTCAAAGTCAATGAATTTTTCGGCAAGCTACTATTTGGCGTTGTTGCGCCTTGAGTGGCTTGTTTGACTTTGTATAGGTGCTAAAGCAAACTTCGGTATGTCACTAAGTGTTGGGACGTACCGATTTTTTGTTTTTACTATTGATTTTTCCGGATTTGTTTGTTATAATGTTTCTGCTCAAGTAAGTTGACTGTATTTTGTAAACAATATTTTACATAACTTACAATAATTTCCTAATATTTCAGAAGGAGACATGATTATGGCTTTTCGCGCAGAAGATGTGGCAAAACTTTTTGCACTAGACGGTGAACCTATGTTGGCAGTGCCCTTTGGACACGGTCATATTAACGATACATACTTCGTAGAAACCTCACGAGCAAGAAAATATATTCTTCAAAGGGTTAACGGTTCTATATTTGAAGATATGACCGGCCTTATGAATAATATATACATTACTACTGCCCATATCAGACAAAAGGTGGCAGAAAGCGGTGGCGATCCGCTCAGAGAATGTCTTTCTATCGTTGATACTAAAGACGGTAACCGTTTTGTTGTTATTGATGACAACTACTGGCGTTGTTACATATATATAGATAACGCTATCACTATGCAGACCACCGAAACTCCTGACCTTTTCCGTACCGCAGGTGCTGCTTTCGGTACCTTCCAACGTCAGCTTTGTGATTTTCCTGCAGAAAAGCTTATTGACGTTATTCCCAACTTCCATAATACTCCTTGGCGCTATGAGAATTTTGAAAAGGCAAGAAAGGCCGATAAATTTGATTTGGCCAAAACCGCCCGTGAGGAAATTCTTTTTGTAAGAGAACACGCAGAGCTTTGCTCTCTGCTTACCGACAAACTGGAAAGCGGGGAACTGCCTCTTCGTGTTACCCATAACGACACTAAGATTAACAACGTTATGCTTGACCGCGCAACAGGTAAGCCTCTTGCGGTTATCGACCTTGATACCGTAATGCCCGGCCTTTCCGCGTATGACTTTGGCGATAGTATCAGAAGCGGCGCCACCTATGCTGCAGAGGACGAGCCTGATATTGATAAGGTAATATTTGAAACCGAACTCTTTGAAAAGTTCACTCAAGGCTATCTGGGTGAGTGCGGCTCGGTATTCACAAAAGAGGAAGTGCTCTCTCTTTATACAGGTTCTGTGCTTATGACCTTTGAATGTGGTATGCGTTTTCTTACCGACTATCTTTCGGGCAGTACCTATTTCAAAATTTCTTATCCCGAGCATAATCTTGTTCGTTGCAGAACTCAGTTCGCTTTGGTTAGCCAGATGCTCGAAAGAAAAGAAGAGCTTGAAGCTATACTTCTTAAGTACTGGAAATAATGGTGTCTCTTACATTATATATAAAGAGTAAAAGTGGTGTCTGGAAACAGGCACCACTACTATATATAGTGACACGTAAAAAAATAGCAAAAAATGTTAAAAAATGTGTTGACAAAAGCCTTTAAATGTAGTATAACAATAAGGCTGTCTCTCAAAAAGACAGTAAAATCTACCGCATTAAAAAAAGTTTAAAAAAACTTAAAAAAGTGCTTGACAAGAGATAAGCACTGTGGTAGAATGTATAAGCTGTCCGCCGAAAAGGGCGAGCAGAACGGACCTTGAAAATTAAACAACGACAAACAAAAAAGGACCCGACGATTCTTAATTTTAAGTAATCAAGG
>JAZNAG010000028.1:0-1946 GCA_045586405.1 Acutalibacteraceae bacterium
GGGGCAGTCAAGGATATTCAGTTTGCTATTGACGAGCTAGGCCATTACGACGATATGCTTGTTATCGCAGGAGACAATCTACTGGATTTCAGTCTGACCGAATTTATTTCATATGCGAAGAGCAAGCAGACCTCGTGCATTATGCGGTATTATGAGCCGGAGGACAAAAAGCTTTTGAAAACCGGCGTTGTGACAACCGATGAAAATGACAGAGTCATAGAAATGACCGAGAAATCTCCCACACCTGCAACCCATTGGTGCTGTCCGCCGTTCTATTATTACACAAAAGAAGACGCAGGATTGGTGCAAAAGGGAATTGACAGCGGCTGTGGTACAGATGCCCCCGGAAGCTATATTGCATGGCTATGTACCCAAACGTCAGTTCACGCTATGGAAATGCCCGGCAGGCGGTATGACATCGGCAATCTGGAAAGCTACGAAAAGGTAAAAGCCGAATATAAGGGCATTATTTGATGTCACCAAGAAAAAAGCACTTGCGAAAGCAAGTGCTTTTCTGTCACCTGGGTGAGTTATACTATTAAGTGCAACAGTAAATAAAAAAATTGAAGCCCATATAAATCCATGGTATAATTGTAATAACCACAAAACAAATAAACCAAGGAGGATTTATATGAGCTACCACCATTTTACCATAGAAGAACGCTGTTGTCTACGGGAATTTTACAATAAAGGATATAGTTATAGAAAAATTGCCGAATTATTGGGTAGAAATGTAAGTTCAATATCAAGAGAAATCATGAGAAATAAAAGCTTTATGAATGCGAAACCTGCATATTACCCACATACGGCACAAAAGAAATATCTGTTAAGAAGATCGTATTGTCATAGAGGAATGTTTCAAGATCAAGAAAAGCTTGATTACATAAAAGAGAAACTTCTTTTGACCTGGTCTCCGGAACAGATTGCCAATACACCTTGTGAATTAAAAATGCCCTCTACAAGGACTATATATCGTTGGATATATGAAAAGTATGTTGATGTGAATTTGAAAGTGTTACGCAGAAAAGGAAAAAGTCACGGCAAGAAGGAAACACGCGGAAAATTCAATCTCGGGAAGACGATAAGAAAACGCGATAGAAGCGTATATAAGCGTCAAGAGTTTGGGCATTGGGAAGCTGATACCGTGGTGTCCGGCAGAGGCAAGTCAAAAGCTTGTTTTGCTACTCTCGCAGAACGTAAGACAAGGTATTACATAGCTGTTAAGATGCCCAATCGAAACGCCGATACTATGGCAAAAGCAATAATATCAGCACTTTCAGAGCTGCCGAGCGAGGCTGTTAAAACCATCACCTGCGACAGGGGCACCGAGTTTGCCAATTGGCAAACAATAGAAAAGGAATTGAATTGTTCTGTTTATTTCGCTGATCCATATTGTGCTTGGCAAAAAGGAACTAACGAAAATCTTAACGGTCTTCTACGGGAGTTTTATCCCAAAGGAAGAAACCTATCAAGAGTTAGTCCTGCCACGCTTAAAAAGAACCTGGCGTTGATCAACGCCAGGCCTAAGAAAGTTTTAAATTACAATAATCCTTTGGATTTATTTAGAGATTCTATCAAAAAGTGTTGCACTTAGCTTGACAAATCATCCAAAAATATCCCAATTATAGTGTAATAAGTATTGAAATTATGCATCTGCTATGATATAATAAATGAGAATATGTGTAAATTGCGCCAAAAGACGGGGAAGCGAAAGTGAATTTTTTCAAATGAGTACGGAGAATATAATCAGGAATTTTATAAACAAAAACCTTAGTCTTTCCAATGTGGAAATTTCCAATGTGGGAAAAGGCGCAAGCGGGGCTGTTTATTCTGTAAAATGCAATGAGCTGTCAAAAATAATCGCTGTTAAATTAAGTCAGTACCCGGAGCTTTTATTTCGGGAATTTGAAATGTTATCCCTTTTAAAAGAAAAGACGTCAACCAAA
>JAZNAG010000029.1:0-38130 GCA_045586405.1 Acutalibacteraceae bacterium
CACAGAAGAAGAACTCGTATCCTCCGATATCGTTGGTATCAGATACGGCTCACTCTTCGATGCTACTCAGACCATGGTTACAAAGATCGAAGACGGTCTTTATCAGGTACAGGTTGTTGCTTGGTACGACAACGAAAACTCTTACACCAGCCAGATGGTTCGTACCATTAAGTACTTCGCTGAAATCTAATAAGAGTTTAGACTAAAACTTTAATCGCCCTCATTTTGAGGGCGATTTTTGTAATGTTTTTTCTACTAAAAATGTATATAATAGTATTGTTAATACATTTAAGAGGTGAAATGAATGCGTTTAGCAGGTATTCTTATGCCAATATTTTCTCTGCCGTCTGACCACGGAATTGGCACTTTCGGTAAAGATGCTTACAAATTTGTTGACTTTTTGAAAAAAGCAGGGCAGAGCTATTGGCAACTTCTTCCTTTGTCACCAACAAGTTTTGGTGATTCACCATACCAGTCTTTTTCTGCCTATGCGGGTAATCCGTATTTTATAGATCTTGATATTCTAAATGAAGAAGGCTATCTTGAAAAAAGTGAATATAACATTATAAATTGGGGAGAAAACTCTTCGGTTGATTATGCGCTTCTTTATCAAAAGCGTTATGCGGTTTTGAAAAAAGCTTTTTACAGATTTATCAAATCGCCTGAAAACCAGTATTTAAAGTTTAAAAAAGAGAATGCATTTTGGCTTGATGATTATGCACTTTTTATGGCAATAAAGAATGCAAATGACGGCAAAAGCTGGTGTGACTGGGACAATGCGTTAAAATATAGAGAAAAAACAGCTGTAAAAGAAGCGCAAAAACTGTATGCAGAGAATATTGAATTTTTTAAATGCCTTCAGTATTTTTTTGAAAAGCAGTGGCAAAAATTAAAAAAATACGCAAATGAAAACGGCATAAAAATTATCGGCGATATACCTATATATGTTTCCTTTGACAGTGCTGATGTGTGGTGTAACCCGTCACAGTTTGACTTAAATAAGGAATTAATGCCTAATGTTGTTGCCGGCTGTCCGCCTGATGAATTTTCTGTGAAAGGTCAGCTGTGGGGCAACCCCATTTATAACTGGAACGTTATGAAAAAAGAAAGGGAACCATACAGTTGGTGGGTTAGCAGAATTGATTATACCTTAAAACTTTATGATGTTATTCGTATTGACCATTTCAGAGGTTTTGAATCTTTTTATACCATTCCTTACGGTGATGAAGATGCAACAAACGGTAAATGGAAAAAAGGTCCCGGTATTGCATTTTTTAAGTATCTTAACAGTAAATTTGAAAACCTGCCAATAATTGCTGAAGATTTAGGTTTTATGACTGACGAGGTTAAAAAAATGCTTAACCAATCCGGTTATCCGGGTATGAAGGTGCTGGAATTTGCTTTTGATAGTGAGTCAGACAGTGAGTATCTACCGCACAACTGTCCTAAAAACTGCGTGGTGTATACGGGAACCCACGATAATGATACCGTTATTGGCTGGAGTAGTACATTGTCGGCTAATGACCTTGAGTTTGCCAGAGATTATATGCAAACGCGAGGTGATGATTCTATTAACTGGTCAATGATCAAAGCAGCTTATGCTACTATGGCGGATACCGTAATTATACCAATGCAAGATTTTATAGGCGCCGGCAGTGAAGCCCGCATAAATACGCCGTCTACTCTTGGTAATAACTGGATATGGCGAATTGATGGCGGTTGTATAAACGATTGGCTGGCAGAAGTTATATATAAATGCACAAAAACTTACAGACGAACAAAAAAAGAAGACAGTTAACTGTCTTCTTTTTTATCTCTATATTGGCAGGGGGTTACGCCTGTCATTTTCTGAAAAACTCTGTTAAAGTTTCTAACGGTATTATAACCAACACTTGAAGCAATAGAGGTAATGGTGTCATCGGTTTTTTTAAGCTTCTTACAGGCGGCATTGATTCTTAGGGTATTTATATATTCATTAAAGCCCATTCTGAATTTTTCTTTAAATAAATGCGATATGTAATATTTATTTATATGTAATGTCTTTTGAAGGTCGTCAAGATGTATGTCGTTGGTAAAATTGTTATTGCAGTAGTCGATTATACTTGAAATTACATCGGGATTTGACTGATTAGCGGGCACAAATTTACAGTTTTCAAAAATTTCTGCACATATTAGTTTACAGTAGCCAACTCTTTTAAGTACATCAAATTCCGACGGATTCATTTTACTGTCAAACATTTTTTTGATGTATTTTGCGTGATTTGGGCAATCTTTATGATCAATAACAGGGTTGGTCGGTATGCAGGATACAATATGTTTTGCATACTCTTCAAAAATATCAGCACTGAATATAATCATATATGCCTTGATTTTACTGCCGCTGTCACAAATATAATAATGACTTTGGTTTGGGAAGGAAATAATCGATTGACCTTCATGTACGGTATAAGAAACCGAATCTATTACAGTTTCAAAACTTCCGCTTGTGCAGCATATAACTTCAAATTCATTATGCAAATGAACCTCTTTTGTCAGGTTTTTCATTAAAGCTACATGAGCTACAGAGTGGTCCTGTTCATAAAACATTTTTATCAACTCCGACATTATATTATCATACATAAAAAAATTTTACAATAAAATTTTACGCTTATTGGACTATTACAAAAAATATTGACTTATTATGTAAAATATGTTAACATTTTATGTATAAAAATTTAGGAGGGTTAGTAATGATGAAAACTAACTTTAAAAAGTTTGCTCTTCTTATTGCTTTGGTTATTTCTTTACTTGCTTTTGTGGTTGTTCCCGCATTTGCTGATGAAATTCCCGAAACAACAGGAACTAGCGACGGCGCTGTTTCAGTTACTGATAGCGTAGAAACCTCTGAGTATGCTGATTTTGATGCTGCTTCTGAGTATCTTGACAGCTATACTACCAACAAGGCAGAAGATGCGGATTTTGAGACAAATGTTAAAATAGCTTTTGATACCGTAAGAAGTGAAATACCTACTTTTGCTTCTTTTTGGGCTCTGCTTCCGCCACTGATTGCTATTGCTCTTGCTCTTATTACTAAGGAAGTTTATTCTTCACTGTTTATAGGTATTGTTGCAGGTGGTTTACTTGCTGCAAACTTTAACGTTACCCATACCGTTGATAATGTTATCGGCAGCGGTCTTATTGACGCTGTTTCAGGTACGGCAGGTATTTTCGTATTCCTGGTTATCCTTGGTGTAATGGTTGCTCTTATCAATAAATCAGGCGGTTCTGCTGCATTTGGCAGATGGGCTTCAAAGAACATTAAATCCAGAGTTGGTGCCGCTCTTGCTACTTTTGTACTGGGTGTTCTTATCTTTATTGATGACTATTTCAACTGCTTGACTGTTGGTTCTATTATGCGTCCTGTTACCGATGCTAATAAGATTTCACGCTCTAAGCTTGCTTATTTAATTGATGCCACTGCCGCACCGGTTTGTATGATAGCACCTATTTCTTCTTGGGCTGCTGCTGTTGCAAGCTATGCAGAAGAAGGACAGGGTCTTAAGCTCTTTATTGAAGCTATTCCTTATAACTTCTATTCTTTGCTTACCTTTATATTCATTATTGCAATTACCCTTATGAAGTTTGATTACGGTCCTATGAAAAAGCACGAAGCTAACGCTTTAAACGGCGACCTCTTTACTTCGGGAAGTGGCGCTGCTGCTGAAAACGAAGAAATGGAAAAGGGAAATGAAAAGGGCATTATTCTTGATATAATTTTCCCAATTGTCGTTCTTATCGTTGCTTGTGTAGTTGCCCTTGTTTACAATGGTAACGGCAACAGCTTTGAAGGTCTTAACTTCATAGAAGCTTTCTCCAATACCGACGCTACTGTTGGTTTGCCTTGGGGTGCTTTAATTGCTCTTATTATTTCTATTATCTACTTTGCTATAAGACGCGTTGTATCCTTCAAAGAATCTATGGACAGCATTCCCAAGGGCTTCAAGGCTATGGTATCTGCTATCTTAATTCTCACTATGGCTACCGCTCTCAAGAATATGACCGGTCTTCTCGGTGCAAAGGTTTATGTAGCTATGCTTATGAACAATGCTGCAGGTCTTCAGTTGTTCCTGCCTGCAATAATCTTTGTTGTTGCTTGTGTTCTTTCTTTTGCTACCGGTACTTCTTGGGGCACTTTCGGAATTCTTATTCCTATTGTTACCGCAATATTCCCCGACAACCACAGCCTTATGATTATAGGTATTTCCGCTTGTCTTGCAGGTGCTGTTTGCGGTGACCATTGTTCGCCCATTTCCGATACATCTATTATGTCGTCTGCAGGTGCTCAGTGTGATCACTTAAATCACGTATCCACCCAGTTACCTTACGCTATAACCGTTGCTGCAGTATCTTTCGTGAACTTCATTATTGCACCTTTCATTATGAATGCTTGGATTTCACTTGTTATTGCCGCTGTTATGATGGTTGCCGTACTGTTCGTAATTAAACTTATTACTAACGGTAAAAAAGTAAAGGCATAAAGTATCTTGAATTTATTACCGACTCTGTGTATAATGGAGTCGGTAATTTTTTGTTTGGTGGTGAGTAAAACGGAACGCGTAAAGGAAATAGAACGCAGTATAATAAAAAAATTCCGCAAATCAATTTGGAATCCGTTTTGCGGTGCGCTTAACGATTATGATTTAATTAAAGAGGGCGACAAAATTGCCGTGTGCATTTCGGGCGGTAAAGACTCGGTTCTTCTTGCTAAATGTATACAGGAACTGCATCGCCATTCTAAAATACCGTTTGATGTTTGCTATATTTGTATGGATCCGGGTTACAGAATAGACAACAGAGAACTTTTAGAGGCAAATGCCAAATTACTGGAAATTCCTGTAGAAATTTTTGAAAATTCTATTTTTGATATTGTGCACGATGTAGATGGCTCACCTTGTTATTTATGCGCCAGAATGCGCCGTGGCGCACTGTACGCAAAAGCACAGGAACTCGGTTGTAATAAAATAGCGCTTGGCCATCATTTTGACGATGTAATTGAAACGGTACTTATGAGCATGATGTATTCGTCTGAAATCAAGACGATGTTACCAAAGCTCCATAGTAGCAATTTTGAAAATATGGAACTTATTCGTCCGCTTTACAAGGTTAAAGAAAAGGATATCGTTGCCTGGGCTAAACATAATGATCTTAAATTTCTTCAGTGCGCCTGTCGTTTTACCGAGGATAGTGAAATTTATGAAGGGCTTTCTAAACGCAAGGAAATTAAAAATTTAATTGCCCAAATAAAAGAAACAAACCCTGTGGCTGACGACAATATTTTCAGAAGCCTTCATAATGTAAACTTATCTCAGATAGTCGGCTGGCGTAATGCTGATAAAGAGGAAATACATACGTTTTTAGAAAAATATGGATAAAAGAAAAAAGCACTTGCAAATGCAAGTGCTTTTTTGGCGGAGTAGGAGAGACTTGAACTCTCGCGCCGGTTACCCGACCTACGCCCTTAGCAGGGGCGCCTCGTCACCACTTGAGTACTACTCCAAATGATAGCCGTTTTTAAAGAATATTCAATTAAAAGCCATATCAAACAGCAAAACTTAGTTTACTACAAAAAACAGGTTTTGTCAAGTGATAAATTGTTAAATTAGTATCTATGGTTGATTTTATTTTTTTTCGTGTTATTATTATTTAGGCGAGGGGTGTTATTACTATGAAAAAGAAAATCTTTAGCATAATAAGAATGCTTGTGTATACAATAATCGGCTCGGCGCTTGTCGGATTTTCAGTCAGCACTTTTCTGACTCCCAACAAAATTGTTTGTGGTGGTGTATCAGGTATTTCTACAATTTTATATCAAACTTTAAGTGTAGAGCCGGGTATAACTTACGCCGTAATAAATATTGTGCTGTTACTTATTGGTATGAGGTTTTTGGGTAAAGATTTTACAGTAAATACCGTAATCGGTGCAGGGTTGACATCAGTTTTTGTACAGATATTTTCATATTTGCCACCAATAACCGATAATATTTTTCTTGCAACATTTTTTGGGGGAATACTTTATGGCCTGGGCATAGGAATAGTTTTTATATCGGGCGCTTCTACAGGCGGAACTGACATTTTAGGCAGACTTATTCAGCATTTTTTGCCACAATTTCCCATAGGTAAGTTATTGTTGGCTGTTGACGGTGCGGTTATTACGGCATCGCTTTTAATATTTAAAAATATTGAATTGGCACTGTTCGGAATTTGCGCACTTTTCTTTTCTACCTTTTGTGTAGACTGGTTAATCAGGAAATTAAATATATCAAGGATAGCATTTGTAATAACGGACAAGGGCGAAGAAATATCTGAATATTTGGTTTCAACTTCACCGCGCGGTGTTACTATTATTAAGGCTGTTGGTGCGTACAGCAGCGAAAAGAAGAAAATGTTGTTTTGCGCATTAAAAGAACACGAAGTACCACAGTTCCAAGAGAAAATTTTGAGTATTGACAGCGAGGCGTTTATTGTATACTCAGAATCACAGGAGATAAGTGGTAATGGTTTTTACATATATAGATAAAAAAGCCGTATTGATACGGCTTTTTATTTGCGCTTTAATATACTTTCAAGTTTTTTGGATAGGGCGGTTTGTTCGAAAACCTTATCAATAATTTTGCCCATAAAGTTAATGATAGGGGAGTTAATTGCGGTTGTAACAAGGGTTCCAAGACCGATGCTGTGGAAAGATGTATAGCCTATTTTTGAAAAATCAAAGGTTGCGGCATCGTTAAATAAAGTAAATGCCAGAGTAACAGAGATTATCAAAAGGGAAATATCAAATATGCATTTTACTTTTGCTATACTTAACTTAAATGTTGAGGCAATCTCGGCAACAAAAAGCTCAAATACCTGAAGTGGCATATATGTTCTGAAGAAACAGGCAACGCCAAATGCTGTTATTATATCGCCAATAATAAGCATTACCCAGCGTTGCCAAACTGCAGTCAGCGTTATGCCGTCAATAAGCCAGATAAAAAAATTCAGTGTATATCCGTATATTACGGCTACGGCGAATGCCAGTAAAAACCGCCAGTTGAACTTTCTTACAACAATGCACATAACTATCAAAAGTATACCTTGAATTATGTACTCGGTAACACCTACCGAAAGAAAACTAAAAAACTTAACCAAAGCTTCTGATACAACAAAGGCCGGGGCGGCAATCATAGAAACACCCAAATCTGCTTTGCTGCATATAGAAACACCGAGAGCAACAAATATAATACCAAATAACCATAAAAGTTCTGATGCTTTTTTAATCTTCATTGTTTTCCCCTCAAATTGAGCAATTGATGAAAGCATTATACATTATTTTTTGACCTATTTCAAGGATAAAAAACATTTGGTATGGTCAAATTGACAATTATTGCTTTTTATTGTATTATTATAGCAATAAATGCGCAACCGAGGTAGATAAACTATGAGAATGAGAAAAAAGAAAAATCTTGAAGAAAAACTTTCTTTGTGTTCTAATTTACTGATTAAATATACTGATGACAGAAACTATAAAACGGCGGCTGATAATCCTGAATATATTGATTTTAAAGAGCTTTTCGGCAACTCTAACCCTGTTCATCTTGAAGTGGGCTGTGGCAAAGGACAGTTTGTTTATGAGATAGCTAAGAAGAATCCTGATATCAACTATTTTGCGGTGGAGAAAAGTTCAAATGTTATAGTTACCGCTTGTGAAAAATGCAAAGACCTTACTAATGTTCGCTTTTTAAAATGCGGCGCTGAATATTTGCCTAAGTATATAAAGGAAAACAGTATAGACAGAATTTATCTTAATTTTTCTTGTCCTTTTCCTAAAAAAGCCTATGCTTCTCACAGACTGACGGCGCCTCATTTTCTTGCGATTTACGATAAAATTATGACTGACGGAGCACAGATTCACCAAAAAACCGATAACCGTGGTTTTTTTGAATATTCTATTGAAACCTTAAGTGATTATGGTTATACTCTTCAAAATATTTCTCTTGATTTACATGCAAGCGATTTTGAAGGCAACATTGTTACCGAATATGAAGAAAGATTTTCTTCTCTCGGTTTCCCAATATACAGACTAGAGGCATATCTGAAAAGATGAAGGCAGTAATTGTATCTTTGAATTCTCAGTACATTCATTCCTCGCTGTCGCCTTGGTACCTGCTTAGCAGTGCTAAGAAAAATTGCTCAGAGCATATAGAAATCAAGGTGCTTGAGGGAACTGTAAATGAGGATATAAATGATGTTTTAACACGAATAGTTGCCGAAAGGGCAGATGTGGTGGCATTTTCCTGTTATATCTGGAATATTTCTTTTGTTTTACAGCTTACAAAAAAACTGAAAGGCACCGTTATTGTTGTTGGCGGTCCTGAGGTTTCTTATTGTCAGGATAAAGTTTTAAATGAAAACAAAGAAATAGATTTCGTTATCTCGGGTGAGGGAGAACGGCCTTTTGATCAGCTTTTAAACACACTTTGTAACAAGGGAGATTTAAAGGCGATTTCGGGGCTCAGCTTCAGAACGAAAAGCGGTGTTTTGATAGGAGAGCCTTTTGTAACAAACGATTTGCCCGACAGCCCTTATACTAAAGAATATTTTGAAAGCCTGAATGGCAGAATTGCTTATATTGAAACCAGCCGAGGCTGTCCTTTTTCCTGTGCTTTTTGTCTTTCGGGGCGCTGTGGTGGGGTGAGATTTTTCCCCTTGGAACGTGCTTTCAATGATATTCTCGCTCTGGCAAATTCGGGCAGTAAAATAATTAAATTTGTAGACCGAACTTTCAATGCAAACAGAAAACGTGCAAGAGAAATTTGGGGCTTTATCATAGAAAACTGTGGAACTCGAATACCGAATGATGTATGCTTTCATTTTGAAATCGGCGGCGATTTGCTGAGTGCTGATGATTTTAAACTTTTAGAAGCCGCGCCTAAAGGGCTAATTCAGTTTGAAATAGGTATGCAAAGCTTTAATACCAAAACTCTTGATTCCATAAACCGCAGAACAAATATAAAAAAGCTTAAAGAAAATATTAAAACACTAATTTCTCTTGGCAATATACATATTCATATTGACCTTATTGCAGGGCTTCCTTTTGAAGACCTTAAAACCTTCAGAAAAAGCTTTAATACAGCTTTTGAACTTGATGCCGATATGTTGCAATTAGGCTTTTTGAAACTTTTACACGGCACCGATATGCGTGAAAACACAGAAAAATATCCTTGTGAATTTTTAGAGGTTGCACCTTATGAGGTTACAAGTACCCCCTGGCTTAGCAGTGAAAATTTACAAATGATTCATAGCTGTGAAAACGCTCTCGAACGCTTTCTTAACAGCGGCAGATTTACAGGTACTGTAGATTATATTTTTAATGTGCAAAAGAGAAATCCCTTTGATACTTTAACTGAACTGGGTATGTTTACGGGAATGGAAAGTTGCCCACTTAATGAGTATATAAACCGCCTTTATGCCTTCTTTGAAAAGGGAAGCGACTGTGTGGTTTTGAGAGATTTACTGCTTTGTGATTATGCTGTAAATGTTAAGTCAAGTTCATTACCGTCCTGCCTTATGAGAGAGGATAAAAGGCTTAGAAAATTCCGTCAGTATTTAGAGGGTAACGAGCAGACAAAACGTAAAAAAGCAGTCATGCGAAAAACGTTTTTGCTGTATAGTCAAAACTGCGGTGCCTTTGTAGATTACGATAAAAAGACGGACGGAAAATATATACTTCAAAAGACTGATTTTAAAATAGAAAACCTCTGAGAAAACTCAGAGGTTTTTCTTTATTTTTACCAAAAAGAAGCCTTCATATTCTTCACTTGGACAGACACAGACGGCATCTTCAAGTGCACAGGGGAGTAGGGGTAGATTTTTTATCAGTTCATTACTTGGGGTAACGGTAGAACAGTTATGCTTTTTGAGAAATTTTTCAACAACTTTTTCGTTTTCTTCGGGCAGAACAGAACAGGTTGAATAGACCATCTCACCACCCGATTTTAAAACAGAAAGTGCCTTGTCAAGAAGTGCCGATTGGGCAGAAACACATTTGCTTATAAGGGCTTTACTGAAACCTGAATAGCTTTTGGGGTTATTCAGGTTAAGAGTTCCGCTACCCGAACAAGGGGCATCAAGCAAAATTTTATCAAAGGAAAAATAGCTTTCAAGCCGTCTTGCATCGGTAACCATTACGTTGGCACAGGTAACACCCTGTTTTGCAAGGTTATATTTAAGCCTTTCGGCGCGTTTTATATTCATTTCGCAGGCGGTAATATTGCATTTGTTGTTACAGAGCATTGCAATTTGGCTTGTCTTGCCGCCGGGAGCGGCTGTCATATCAAGAATGTCCTGTTTTTCGTTTGGACAAAGGAGCAATGGCGGTAACTGAGAAGAAAGGCTTTGCAGATAAATTTCGCCGTTTTCAAAACAGGGAAGTTCTCTTATTTTTTTCTCTCCCGATTCTATTATAACGGCGGTATCCGAAAAATCGGAGATCTTGTAACCAATGTTTTCATTTTTTAAAATATTTAAGATATTTTCGGTGGTGGTTTTAAGTGTGTTTATACGAAAGGTGGTTTTTCTTTTTTTGAGCGAACCTTCTATTATCTTTTGGCTAATTTCTTCGCCGTAAACAGAGGCCATTATTTCTTTAAAAAACTCCATTTTTTCACTTCCAATTCTCTAAATATTATATTACATAATACGAATTTAGTCAATTTTTAAAAATAATGTTAAAAAAATAACATTTTTTCAAAAAAAGGGTAGAAATCTTTTAAAGTATATGATATAATTTATGACATAGTATGGAGTATTCTGCGCACGGTCTGTTTTGCGCAGACTGCCAGCTGAATATTTTGCTAAGGAGGATATGACAAA
This sequence comes from Acutalibacteraceae bacterium, assembly GCA_045586405.1. Classification (GTDB taxonomy): domain Bacteria; phylum Bacillota; class Clostridia; order Oscillospirales; family Acutalibacteraceae; genus SIG607. Next base: position 10,891 of record JAZNAG010000029.1, read on the forward strand.
TGCAAAAGAAAATAAGCAATTACCCCTTTAAAGGCACTCCGGAGCAGGAAAAGAAGCTTCTCGAAGTTATTGAAGCTAATAAGCACGACAAAAGCCGTCTTATTGCCGTAATGCAGGAAGCTCAGGATATCTACGGATATCTTCCTATGGAAGTTCAGGAGATGATTTCGGAAGGTATGGAGATACCTATGGAAAAAATCTTCGGTGTAGCTACCTTCTATGCTCAGTTCTCCCTTTCTCCAAAGGGTAAGTACAACATCTCTGTATGTCTTGGTACCGCTTGTTATGTTAAGGGCGCCGGTGAGCTTATGGAAAAGCTTGAAGAGGCTCTTGGTATCGGTGCAGACGAGTGTACAGAGGACGGAAAGTACTCTCTTACAGCTTGTCGCTGTATTGGTGCTTGCGGTCTTGCTCCCGTTCTTACTGTTAATGAAGATGTTTACGGCAGACTTACCGGTGCAGATATTCCCGGAATTCTTGCTAAGTATGCTGATTAATTATTAAAGGAAAACGGAATTTATGAAAATCAGTACTATTAAAGAAATACTGGATGCAGAGGTTCTCTGCTGTGAGGACCAAATTGAACGTCATGTTTACTCCGCATGCGGTAGTGATATGATGAGTGATGTACTAGCCTATGTTAAAGATCAGGCTGTTCTTCTCACAGGTCTTGTTAACCCTCAGGTTATAAGAACTGCCGAGATGATGGATATGATATGTATAGTATTTGTCCGTTCTAAAAAACCCAGCGAGGAAATGCTGGAACTTGCCAGAGAAAGCGGTATCGTGCTTATGTCTACCGAAAGACGTATGTTTAACGCTTGCGGACTTCTCTATCAGAATGGACTTATAGGAAAGAAGGCACCAAATGTCTGAGGAATTACTTTTCCGTTTTGAAGTAGACGGTGACGATTTTACTTCAGCGGGTCAGGCGTCGGTTCAAATTAAGAAAAACCTGCGTCAATTGGGTATTCCTTCGGAAATTATACGTCGTGTTTCAATAGCTATGTATGAGGGCGAAATTAATATGGTTATCCACGCCAAAGGCGGTGTTGCAACCGTTAAGGTAAATGAAAACTATATTGAAATCGTGCTTGAAGACAAGGGCCCCGGTATAAAGAATGTTGAACTTGCTATGCAGGAAGGTTTCTCAACTGCTCCTGACGGTATTCGTTCATTAGGCTTTGGTGCAGGTATGGGACTTCCCAATATGAAGCGCTATACCGACTCTATGAATATTGAAACTGTTGTTGGTGAAGGTACCACAATTACTATGCGTGTTAATCTTACATAAATCGGCGCAACTATACTTTTGGAGATTTAAAATATGTACACCTATGAACATTCTGTACAGTTGGACCCTAATAAATGTACCGGCTGTACTACCTGCTTAAGACGCTGTCCTACCGAGGCTATCCGTATTCACGATGGCCATGCGGTTATAAATCAAGAGCGTTGTATTGATTGCGGCGAGTGTATCAGAGTGTGCCCACATAAAGCGAAAAAGGCTGTATGCTCTAAGCTTGAATCAATGGAACGTTTTAAATGGAAGATAGCTCTTCCTGCTCCTTCTCTTTACGGACAGTTTGATAATTTAGATGATGTGAACTTTGTTCTGGATGGGCTGAAGAAAATCGGTTTTGACGATGTTTTTGAGGTTTCTAAGGCTGCTGAGCTCGTTTCGGCATATACCCGTATTTACCTTAAAACCGACGGTGTCAAAACTCCTGTTATCAGCTCTGCCTGTCCGGTTGTGGTTAGGTTAATAGGACTTCGTTTTCCGTCCCTTAACGATCATTTGATGAGAATGCTTCCTCCTATGGAGGTTGCGGCGCGTCTTGCTCGCGAGCGCGCAAAAGAAAATCATCCTGAACTTTTGGATGATGAAATCGGCGTGTGTTTTATTTCTCCTTGTCCTGCAAAGGCAAGCTATGTTAAAAATGGCTTTGCCGACTACAAAAGTCTTGTGGATGAGGTTGTATCTATAAGTGATATTTATTTCTTACTGATAAATGAAATGAAGCAGGATGTCGAACCTGAAATACTTAGTGAATCCGGTATGATAGGTATCGGCTGGGCTTCGAGTGGTGGTGAATCTACCGCCGTATTTAATGAAGGCTATCTTGCTGCTGATGGTATTGAGAATGTTAACCGCGTTCTTGATGCAATTGAAAACGGCAGTATTCCGCCTCTTAAATTTATTGAGCTTAATGCCTGTACCGGCGGCTGCGTAGGCGGCGCTATGACTATGGAGAACCCCTTTATTGCAAAGGCCCGTCTTCACAGTCTTAAGAGATATTTGCCGGTTTCACAAAATTCTCTTACTAAAGAGGAAAAACAGTATATTCCGGAGTCTTATTTCTTTAACGACTTACCTGTATATAACCCCATAAGCCGACTCAGTGACAGTATGGCTGAATCGATGCGTATGATGGCTGATATACAGAAGTTAAAGCAGTCGTTACCCGGCATTGACTGCGGTTCCTGCGGTGCTCCTACTTGCAGAGCTTTTGCAGAGGATATCGTTAAAGGTTTGGCTGATTTAAAGGAATGTGTTATCTATGAGAGCTTACGGAGGAAAGAGGAATGACGGTTTCGTCACTTGTTGACAATGGTTTTAAGGCAATTTCATTGCCATTTAAAGACCGACTTATTGACGGCGTATATATCGGTGATTTATTAAGCTTTGTAATGAGTAGCTGTTCGGCAGACAATGTATGGATAACAATTATGTCAAATATAAATGTTATTGCTGTTGCAAGTCTTACCGATGCTGCTTGTGTGATTTTAGCAGAAAGTGTTTCTCTTGATGAAGAGGTTGCACATCAGGCTGAACTTAAAGGCGTTAATGTTCTGTCAACCGATAAAAGCGCTTATGAAACCGCTATTATTCTTTCTAAGTTACTCTAATGAGCCGTTATTATTACGATTTTCACGTTCATTCCTGTTTATCACCCTGTGCAGATGATGATAATACTCCGAATAATCTTGCCGGTATGGCAAGTCTTTGCAATATAAATATTATGGCTCTTACCGACCATAACAGTTGTAAGAACTGTCCTGCATTTTTCGAGGCTGCAAAGCGAAACGGTATAATACCCATTGCAGGTATGGAACTTACCACTGCCGAAGATATTCATCTTGTATGTTTATTTGAAGAACTAAGCTCTGCCTTAGAATTTGATAATATGCTTGATGATTTCAGAACTCCCTTTAAAAACAGAGTTGATATTTTCGGCCATCAAATGATTATGGACGGTAATGATGAAGTAATAGGTATTGAGGAAAATTTTTTACCTGTTGCTACTTCTATTTGCCTTGAAGATGCTGTGAAACTTGTTAAAGATTATGGTGGTATTTGTTATCCCGCTCATATCGATAGACAAGCAAACGGTATTGTATCGGTGCTTGGAACCCTGCCCGAAAAACCAAATTTTTCTTGTGTAGAGTTTAACGGCAACGCTGATATTGAGGAATATACGAAAAAGTATAATCTTGAAGGTAAAAAAATTCTTATAGGCTCCGATACTCATTATCTGACCGATATCCGAGAGGAAAACGATTATTTAGATATTGATGATGAGCCGTACAGCAGTTCTTTAGTGCGCAAAAAACTTTTTGAGATGCTGAGGTGAGAATATGAAAGAATTATCCCTAAATATTCTCGATGTTGCCGAAAATTCGGTAAAAGCAAAAGCAAGTCTTATTGAGATACTGCTTACTGAAGAAGAAAACCGTTTGTCCATTACTATAAAGGACGACGGTGTTGGTATGAAAAAGGAAATATTAGAGGGTGTTACTAACCCCTTTTATACAACCCGCACTACCAGAAAGGTTGGTCTGGGGCTTCCGCTTTTAAAAATGGCGGCTGAGCAGACCGGCGGAACAATGACGGTCAGTTCTGTAAGTATCGATGATGACAGCGAAAATCACGGTACATCGGTAACTGCAGAATTTTATAAAGACCACATTGATTTTACTCCCTTAGGCGATATTATTTCCACAATAACAACGCTTATTCAAGGACATCCCGATTTTGATTTTCTCTTTGTTCATAAAGCAGATGACAGGGAAGTGAGCCTTGATACAAGGGAATTAAGAAGTGTTTTAGAGGGTGTACCTCTTAACAGTTATGATGTTATTAAATGGATCGAAGAGTATTTGCGAGAGCAGTATGACGGTCCGACAAATGAATAGGAAAGGAAGAAGCTTATGAAAACTTTAGCTGAACTTCAGGCAATCAGAGACAAAATGAAAAATAAGGTTGTTATGCGCGAAGGCGTAGATGATATCCGTGTTGTAGTCGGTATGGCTACCTGTGGTATTGCTGCCGGTGCGCGTCCCGTACTCAACGCTTTCGTTGAGGGCGTTAACGAGGCAGGCCTTAACGATAAGGTTGCCGTTTCCCAGACCGGTTGTATCGGTCTTTGCCAGTATGAACCCATTGTTGAGGTTCATCAGAACGGCGAAAAGGTAACTTACGTTCATATGACCGCTGAGAAAGCTGCAACGGTTATTGAAAAGCATTTAAAGGGTGGTAAAATCGTTGCTGAATTTACTGCTCAGGAAGGATAATTGGGGGTATAGTTTATGATTCGCGCACATGTACTAATTTGCGGCGGTACCGGATGTACCTCTTCGGGAAGTCAGTCCATTCAGGACGCATTTGTAGAGCAAATCGCTAAAAACGGTCTTACTGACGAAATCAAAATCGTTCAGACAGGTTGTTTCGGTCTTTGTGCTCTCGGTCCTGTTGTTATCGTTCATCCCGACGGAACATTCTACAGCCGTGTAACACCGGAAGATGTAGCTGAAATTGTTAGCGAACATCTTCTTAAAGGCCGTATTGTTGAGCGTCTTGTTTATACAGACGGAACTGAGGAAGAAAAAGAAATTGCTAATCTTTCTCTTAACGATACTGCTTTCTACAAAACACAGAACCGTGTAGTTCTGCGTAACTGCGGTGTAATTGATCCTGAAAATATTGATGAATACATCGGTATGGACGGTTACGCTGCTCTCGGTAAGGTTCTTACCGAAATGACTCCTGAGGATGTAATTCAAGTTGTTACCGATTCAGGTCTTAGAGGCCGTGGCGGCGGTGGATTCCCCACCGGTCGTAAATGGGCTCTTACTGCTCCTAACAAGGCTCCTCAGAAATATGTTGTATGTAACGCTGACGAAGGTGACCCCGGCGCATTTATGGACCGTTCGGTTCTTGAAGGTGATCCTCACTCTATAATTGAAGCTATGGCTATATGTGGCTATGCTATCGGTGCTACTCAAGGTTATGTTTATGTACGTGCTGAGTATCCTATCGCTGTTAGACGTCTTGCTATTGCTATTGCTCAGGCAAGAGAATATGGTCTGCTCGGTAAAAACATCTTCGGCTCAGGTTTTGATTTTGACCTTCATATCCGTCTTGGCGCAGGCGCTTTCGTTTGCGGTGAAGAAACTGCTCTTATGGCTTCTATTGAAGGTAAGCGTGGCGAACCTCGTCCTCGTCCTCCTTATCCTGCAGTTAAAGGTCTTTATGAATCACCTACTTGTGAAAACAACGTTGAAACCTTTGCTAACATTCCTCAGATTATTCTTCGCGGTGCTGATTGGTTTGCTTCAATGGGTACCGAGAGAAGTAAGGGTACTAAGGTATTTGCACTTGGTGGTAACATCGAAAACACCGGTCTTGTAGAGATTCCTATGGGTACTACACTTCGTCATATTATCTATGATATCGGCGGGGGTATTCCCGGTGGCAAAAAGTTCAAGGCTGCTCAGACAGGTGGTCCATCAGGTGGTTGTATCCCTGCAAGTCTTATGGATACCGAAGTTGACTATGATAACCTTACTGCTATCGGCTGTATGATGGGTTCCGGCGGTCTTATCGTTATGGACGAAGATACCTGTATGGTTGATATGGCTAAATTCTTCCTTGAATTTACCGTTGATGAGTCTTGTGGTAAGTGTACTCCTTGCCGTGTAGGTACAAAACGTCTTCTCGAAATGCTTGATAAGATTACAGAAGGCAAGGGTACTCTTGAAGATATTGATAAGCTTGAAGAACTCTGTAACTACATTAAGGCTAACTCTCTCTGCGGTCTTGGACAGACAGCTCCTAACCCTGTACTTGCTACTCTTAACTTCTTCCGTGACGAATATATTGCTCATGTTGTTGATAAGAAGTGCCCCGCAGGTGTTTGTAAGAATCTTCTTGTGTTTGATATTGATAAGGACAAATGTATCGGTTGCGGTATGTGTGCTAAGCAGTGTCCTGCAGATGCTATTACCCGTACTGATTATATTGCCCCCGGTCATAAGCTTGCTTCATTTGTTATTGATACAGACAAGTGCGTTAAGTGCGGTGCTTGTATCGGTTCTTGTAAGTTTAAAGCAATCTCTAAGATATAAGAAAGGAGCCTGAATATAATGGAAATGCTTAATGTAAAAGTAAACGGTATTGCCGTTAGTGTGCCGAAAGGCTCCACTATTCTTGAGGCTGCCAGAATTGCAGGGGTAGAAATTCCTACTCTCTGCTATATGAAAGAGAAAAATGAAATCGGTGCTTGCCGTATCTGTGTAGTTGAAGCTACAGGTGCAAGAGGCCTCGTTGCTGCTTGTGTTCACCCCTGTGCTGAAGGTATGGAAATTCAGACCAACACCGAAAAAATCCAGAAAGCCCGTAAGACTACTCTTGAACTTATTCTTTCTACTCACGATAAAAAGTGTCTTTCTTGCGTTCGTTCTACCGACTGTGAACTTCAGAAGCTTTGCTTTGAATACGGTGTAGACGGTGCTGCTTTTGAGGGCTTCCGTCCTCAGTATGACCTTGATGTATCTTCTCCTCACCTTGTGAGAGATAACAACAAGTGTATTCTTTGTCGCAGATGCGTTGCTGTTTGCGATGAGCAGTTTGTAAGCGTTATCGGCGCTAACGACCGTGGTATTGATACCTCTATCGGTTGCGCATTTAAGAAGGACCTTAATGACGTTCCTTGTATCTCTTGCGGTCAGTGTACTGCTGTTTGTCCTACCGGCGCTCTCGTTGAAAAGGACGATACCGCACAGGTTTGGGATGCCCTAAATAATCCTGAAATGCACGTAGTAGTTGAGGTTGCTCCTGCTATCCGTGCTACTCTTGGTGAAGCTTTTGGTATGCCTATCGGTACTAACGTTGAAGGCAAACTTGCTGCTGCTCTCAGAAGACTTGGCTTTGATAAGGTATTCGACACTAACTTCGGTGCTGACCTTACTATCGTAGAAGAAGCTAATGAACTTGTTCAAAGAGTTCAAAACGGCGGTGTTCTTCCTATGATTACTTCCTGCTCACCCGGTTGGGTTAAGTTCTGCGAATACTTCTATCCCAATATGATAGACCATCTTTCTTCCTGTAAATCTCCTCAGCAGATGACAGGCGCTATGATTAAGACCTATTACGCTGAAAAGAGCGGCATTGATCCTCATAACATTTACGTTGTATCTGTTATGCCTTGTACCGCTAAGAAGTTCGAAATCGGCAGAGATGATGAAAATGCTGCAGGTGTAGCTGACGTTGATGCTGCTATCACCACAAGAGAACTTGCTCGTATGATTAAGAGAGCAGGTATCAACTTCACCGCTCTTCCCGATGAAGGCTTTGATAATCCTCTTGGCGATACCTCTACTGGTGCAGCTGTTATTTTCGGTGCTACCGGCGGTGTTATGGAAGCTGCTGTTCGTACCGCTAACGACTGGCTTACAGGCAACGATAATACCGTTGTTGCTCTTGAAGCTGTTAGAGGCACAGACGGTCTTAAAGAGGCTACCGTTAACCTTGGCGGTACCGAACTTAAGGTCGCTGTTGCAAGTGGTGCTAAAGCTGCTAAAGAGGTTATGGATAAGATTAAAGCAGGTAATCCTGACGGTTGGACCTTTGTTGAGATTATGGGATGCCCCGGCGGCTGTGTAAACGGCGGCGGTCAGCCTATTCAGCCTCAGTATGTACGCGATACTGTTGATCTTAAGGCAGTTCGTGCTAAGGCTCTCTATGATCAGGATGAAGCTATGACTTTAAGAAAGTCGCATGAATCTCCCATTATTAAAGAGCTTTACGGCGAGGGCAAATGGTTTGAGTCTTACGGTTGCCATAAGGCACACGAAGCACTCCACACCACCTACACCGCTCGTAAGAAATATAACTACTAATTAAGTTAAACACCCGATGAACGAAAATTCATCGGGTGTTTTTTTGTCTTTATCTTAAGGATTATTGACAAGTATATTGCTGTTTGGTAAAATGTTTTTAGGTGAGAATATGAGAATTTTCAGAAAAATATTTGCTGTTTTGCTGACATTAATGCTTATTTTCTGTGTTGGCTGTGACGGTGATAACGGTGCTTCGTTACCTTTAAACTCGCAAAATGATACTTCTTTGGAACAGGCACAAAAAAATGTAAAGTTCCATTTTTTAGATGTAGGGCAGGGCGACAGTATTTTTATAGAACTAAACGATAACCGCACAATGCTTATTGATGCGGGGGAAAGCGAGTATGCCGTTACAATAATTTCTTATATAAAGAAACTTGGCTACTCTAAAATTGATTTTGTTGTTGCTACCCATCCTCATTCTGACCATATCGGCGGTATGGAGGAGGTTATAAATGCCTTTGAAATAGGCAGTGTTTATATGCCTAAGGTTTCAAATAATACAAAAACCTTTGAAGGTCTGCTAACTGCTATTCAAAACAAAGGACTTAAAATCAATACTGCGCAAAAGGGCGTAAAAATACTTGACGAGCAGGATATAGGTATTGATGTTTTGTCCCCTGTAAATGATTCATACAGTAATCTTAACAACTATTCTGTCGTGCTTAAAATAACCTATAAAGATAATAAATTTCTCTTTACTGGAGATGCTGAGGCTGATGCTGAAAGTGAAATTGCAGATGATGTTTTATGTGACCTTGTTAAAGTCGGACATCACGGCAGTAATACTTCATCGGGCAGTAATTTTGTAAAGGCGACAAAGGCAAAATACGCGGTCATTTCCTGCGGCACCGATAATAAATACGGACATCCGCATACCGAAACTGTAAATCGTTGGCAAAACCTTGGGGCAGAAATATACCGTACCGATGTAAACGGCAATATAATAGCAACAAGCGACGGTAAAAATATAACTGTTACCTTTTCAAAAAACGAAACCGTTGTGCAAACGCCGTCAGGTGCTTTTGAGTCTGAAACTGGTGTTCAAATTAAAGTAACTTATGTGCTGAATGTTTCTTCTAAAAAGATACACCTTGCCGACTGCCGACATGTAAAATCTATTAAAGAAACAAATAAAAAGACCACCACCGAAACTTTATCGGCGTTACAGAGCCAAGGCTACTCTAACTGCAAAACCTGTTTAGGAGGCTAATATGAAGATAATTATTGATAGATTTGAGGGCGATTATGCCGTATGCGAAATAGAGAAGGGTAAATTCGTTAATGTGCCGAAAATTCTTTTTGAAGACGCAAAAGAAGGGGACACGGTTACAATAACTGTTGATAAAAGCGAAACCGAAAAACGAAGCAAAAAAATAGAAAACCTTATGAATGATTTATTTGTATAAAAAAGCGGAGTCTTACGACTCCGCTTTTTTAATTTCTATTGTTTTACAGCTATTATTCTTTAAATTATCTATGTATATACCGTCTGTCATAAGGCTTTTGCCCAAGTGTTTTTTGTTTTTATATACATACTCTTTTTCAGCATCTACCGCAGGATAAATAATTAAATCTCTTGCATATACGGTTTTTGTGAAAATTTGTATAATACAGCGGTTAAGTTCGAAATCGGCATATTGGATAGCGATTATTTGGGGAGAATCCACAAGGATTCGTCCGGTTGCATTTGCGTAAAAATCTCTGTTTTCTTTAAAGCTGACAATGTGCTTTTTCCATTTTTCTTTGTAGCTTTCGGGGAAATTAGCAATATCGCAGGAAAAACCTATTGGTCCGCAGTTAATAAAGTTTTCGGTGAAACTGTCATCAACATTTAATATAGAGTCCCAGGTTCCATTATTGCAGGTAAACATCACGCCCACCTTTTCTTTTTCACCGTGACATATAAATCCTTCGCTGTATTTTTGAACATTCCAACGCTCCATCAAGGCTGAGGGCATTCTTTTTAATGTGTCCTTAATTATGTCAATACCCATATACGAGCCCATATTGTCGGAAAACCAAAAAGTATCTGAAAATGTGCCTTGCATAAGCTCCATACGGTAACCGCCGCTGGCACAGTTAGTTATGATAATTTCGGGGAATCTCTCTCTAAGGGTATTGATGAATCGTTTTTGGCCTTGTAAGTATCTGTAAAAACCGCTTCCCGACGGGTCTTCGGATATAGTTTCATTAAAGTCGAACTTTAACCAGCCTATGTTGTATTTTTCGATCTGAGCGGTGATTTTTTCTAATACATAATCGGTAGCCTCGGGATTGGAAAAATCCAAAAGAGCGTTATAAATATAATATTCAGGGTGTTCTTTGACAGATTTGCTTGTTGGTGCAGCGCGCTCGGGTTCAAACCAAAGTCCAAAAATCATTCCTTTTTCTCTGACTTTTTGAGAAATTTCCATAAGTCTGCCTTTTGGTCCGCTTAAAGTATTTTCCTCCCAGTCACCAACACAAAGGGACCAGGCTTCGCCGTTGCCAAACCAACCTGCATCTATCATAAAGGTTTCAACGCCAAGTTCGGCGGCGCAGTCTACCTGTTCTAATAAATCATCAACATTTAATCTGTCAAAACAATACATCCAGGAATTATACATAACGGGTAGTTTTTTTCTGGGATAACTGCTCAAAAACCAGGTGTGCAGTTTATAAGCGTCGAAATCAATTTTACTTTCGGCGTTAAAGAAAATAACGGTGGGTAGTTCAATAATTTCACCGGGAGCTACCTTCAAACGCAAGGCTCTGTCAACAAAACCTGTTTCAACAACAACTATTTCTTTTTCGTTTGATGCGGTTTTTCTTGCGGTCATTTGCCATTGAGCATTAGGAAGGAGATGAAAAACGGTATTTTTATTAGTATAAAGATTGTTAAGAGCCATCATAGGTGTAGCTCCGTCACAAGTTCGTATTCCCTGTGAAGATACGCTTACCTGTGTATTAAGACTCTGCCATCCGCCGCAGCTTTCGTGCTGCCAACCGTTATACTGTGTGTAAACATCATAAGCGTTTCCGTCAAGAACAAAACGGCTTGTTAGTGAATTTATCTCTATTTCGCTGTCTGTAATATTCTCAAGGGTGTCACGACGCACCATAACACCGTATTCTTCTTTAAATTCTGCGCATAAAACAATGCTGTCATTTGAGTACTTATATACTGTTTTGCCATTAACTTCTGTTCTTGTGTAGTCGGCGTAGCCGTCTACCATACCAAAGCTACCTGAGACGAAGAACAAACCCGCACTGTTTCGTCTGCCTTTAAGCTTTATAAAATTATCAACTAACATATACTATTCTCCTTTATTTAAAATGCAAATAAAAATGTGTAAGCAAATGCGCCTACAACACAGCAGGATAAAGGTTACCCTTACTTTTCTATCAGCTTTTTTGCTTGTTGAATCGTTTTGACCTAAAGCCTGAAAAACAATAAAAATTGCAATAAGTATAGTTCCCAGTAATTTACCTATACTTATTTAGAATTTTGGAATATCTGTAATAGTGTTATCATAATCCTTGTCGGTATTATTTGGCATATCGTGAAAATTAACCGCTATGTATTTAAAACCTACCTCTGATGCAAAGCGACATTTTTTCTCAAAATGTTCATCATAGGCTATTTGAATACCTTTCATAATACCAACTCATTTTACTTGATTTTATCACATATTCAGTTTATAATAGTAGAGAAAATCGTATTATTTTAGGTGAATTCGTATCTAAAAGGGTGATAAGAATGATTTTTGAATACAACACAGAAAAAATACATAGTCTGTTGTCTGAATTTTATGTTCTTACAAAAATAAAAACGGTTTTTTGTGACAGCAATATGAGGGCGATTGCCGCCGTTCCTTATAACGAATGTTCTTTTTGCGATACACTTAAAAATATAGAAGGAAGCCGTATAAAATGTAATTATTGTACATATAACGGACTAAAAAGTTGCAGAGAAAAAAACGGACTTGTTATATATAAGTGCCACGCAGGACTTATTGAAGCAGCAACACCCGTTCGCTTTAATGATGTTATAGTGGGCTATATTATGCTGGGACAGATACTAAAAGAAGATGACCGCGAAACAAATGCCGATAATATGATAGAGTATGCCAAGGGGTATATGGGTGAAATTGCGCACAACTATTTTAATGAGGTCATCTGCAAAAGCGAAGCCGAAATATTGGCGGCAACAAAAATTATGGAAAGCTGTGTATGTTATATTTTAATGAATAACATAATTGAGGCAAAGCAGCAGAGTGTGGTTTTTACCTTAAGTCAGTATATTGGAAATAACCCTTGTGAAGATTTATCGGTTGACGGGTTGTGTAGAAAATTTAAGATAAGCCGTAATAACCTTTATAAAATTTCAGGCACTTATTTTGGTATGCCAATCGCCGATTACGTTCGGAAAAAGCGACTTAATTATGCTAAAAAGCTTATAGAAGATGGGGTTTCTTTAACCCTTGCCGCTGAACAGGCGGGATTTTACGACTACGGCTATTTCGGCAAAATATTTAAGCAATATGTTGGCCAAACACCAAGTAAAATAAGAAAAAACCCCATCACCTGATGGAGTTTTTTTAATTTATTCTTCTGCAATTTTTCTGCCCATAAGTACGCCCATAACCGACGCCATCATAAGACCTCTGGTCCAACCGCTTGAGTCACCAAGACAGTGAAGACCTTTTATGCTTGTATCAAGGTTTTCGTCCATTTTAATGCGGTTGCTGTAAAATTTCAGTTCAGGTGCATAAAGCAGGGTTTCGGTTGAAGCAAAACCGGGAACAACGTGGTCGAGAGCCTGAATGAAATTGATAATGTTTGTCATTGCTCTATATGGAATTGCGGCGGTGATGTCACCTGCAACGGCATCGGGCAGGGTGGGTCTCAGGTTAGAGTGAGCAAGTTCCTTTTGCCAGGTTCGTTTGCCGTCTAAAATATCACCGAAACGCTGAACAAGAATATGCCCGTTTGCAAGCATATTTGCAAGTTCGCCCACCTTTTGAGCATAGGCGATAGGCTGATTAAAGGGAACATTAAAGTTGTGGGAAACGAGAATAGCAAGGTTGGTATTGTTGGATTTAAGTTCTTTATAAGAGTGACCGTTAACAACGGCAAGGTCGTTATCGTAATTTTCCTGACTAACAAAACCGCCGGGATTCTGACAGAAGGTACGAACCTTGTTTTTGAAGGGCTTTGGATAACCGATAAGCTTTGATTCGTAAAGCACCTCGTTTACCTTTTCCATAACTTCGTTTCTAACTTCAACTCTTACTCCAATATCAACAGTACCGGGTTCGTGAGCAATATTATGCTCTGCACATTGATGCTCAAGCCATTCTGCACCGCGTCTGCCCGTTGCTACAATAACCTTTTCGGCTTCAACCTTAAATTCCTCTTTACCGTTTGCACTTTTAATAACCGCACCTGTGCAAACATTGTCGGAAAGCAAAAGATTGGAACATTCATAACCGAACATAATTTCAACGCCGTTATTTAAAAGATACTGTTCAATTGAGTAATATATATCCTGCGCCTTTTCGGTACCCAAATGACGAATGGGACAGTCAACAAGACGAAGACCTGCCTGAATGGCGCGTTTTCTTATTTCTTTGACAGAGTCAGGGTCACTAATTCCTTCAATACGCGTGTCGGCACCGAATTCAAGGTATATTTTATCGGTATAGTTAATAAGTTCCTGCGCAAAATCTTCACCAATAAGTTCGGGCAGATTTCCGCCTACCTCAGGACTCAAAGAAAGTTTGCCGTCAGAGAAAGCACCGGCACCTGAAAAGCCTGTGGTAATATGGCAGTAAGGCTTACAGTTGACACAGTTTTTGGTTTTATTTTTGGGGCAACGTCTGTTTTCTATGGCAGGACCTTTTTCAACAATCATTACGCTCTTTTTGCTTTTTTGTCTTATAAGCTCAAGAGCGGTAAATATACCGGCAGGACCGGCACCGATTATCAGAACATCTTTTTTCATATTTATCCCCCAAAAAAGCTTTCCGCGTAGTAACTACATAAACGGAAAGCCAATAATTAGTTATTACAATTTATTATAGATTATTTTTGCTTTTTTGTCAAGTTGATTAAGGTTTCACTTGAAAGTGTAAAAACAGGGCGCTATAATAATAGCATATTAAAAGAAAAGAAGTGAAAATATGATAGGTGTTCTGGTAAATACCGCAACTGTATTGTTGGGCAGTTTTATAGGAGTTATGCTGAAGAAGGGTATTGGCGAAAAAATAAGCAATGCTGTTATGATAGCTATTGGTGCTTGTAATTTTTATATCGGTATTGACGGATTATCTGCAGGAAACAATGTGCTTGTTGCCATTATTTCAATGGTTTTAGGTGCTATTGTAGGCACAGTTTTAGATATTGATAGACTAATGAATCGCCTTGGTGATTTTTTGCACAAGAAAGCGGCAAAAAATACGGCAGATTTTACTCAGGGTTTTGTTAGTGGCTCTCTGCTTTTCTGTGTTGGTGCTATGACAATTACCGGCTCACTATCTTCGGGTATGACGGGGGATCACTCTATTATTTTTGCTAAAAGCCTTCTTGATTTAGTGTCGTCTATGATGCTTGCATCTTCGCTGGGCATAGGCGTTATGGCTTCAGCGGCTTTTGTGTTTGTTTTTCAGGGTGCTCTTGTTTTACTGGCAGGTGTAATAGGCCCATTCTGCAGTCAGGCTCTTATTGGTGAAATTTCCTGTATAGGCTCGGTAATAATTATACTGCTTGGCTTTAATCTTGTGGGCATTGGAAAATTCAAGGTAGCAAATTATCTTCCTGCCATACTGTTTTGCCCATTAGTTTATTATTTTTATAAAATTGTTGCAGATTTAATTGGCAGATATTTATGATGGAGTAAAAATACTCAACTGATGATTACTGTCATATACGGCCAAAAAAACCTGTCGCTCACTTTCGTAACCGTTAATTTTAAGTTGTTCTTTTAACCATATATCATCAAGTCCAAGCCTTTTTAGGTTTTCACCCATAACTCTGCCGTCCATAATCAGCTCGGTTTCTATAAATTCAGGGGGCGGTACAATATTTATGTCTGATGGTAAAACGGGGCGTTTTGTAGCTTTGGGAAGTACAGTTAACCTTCCGTTATATTCAAATATTGCTGTCTGAATATCCGATAAATTAAAGTAACCTTCTTGACGGCACATAACCATAAATTCGCTTAAATCCATTTTTGCTTTTTTCATATTTCGGCGGTAAATTTTACCGCCGTTCATTATTATGGTAGGCGTGCCGTTAATAAATTTACGTATTTTCGGCATTTTGCTTGTTAGCATTGTCAGAAGCCAGGTTATACCGCCATAAACCAACATAGCAATAAGGGGATAGAGTGGCTTTTCAAGTTCGGTGGCCATTTCTGCGGCTATTGAGCCGATAGTTATACCCGTTATATAGTCAAATATGTCAAGCTGTGACATCTGTTTGTGTCCCATAATTTTTGCAATAATAAAAAGTGCGACAGCCGATAATATTGATGTAAGAATTATCTTTACAAATTCCATAACATACCTCCAAAAATCAGTATTCCCCCATTTTTTGCTAATAATCTCTGTATCTTATTAAAGTATTTGTAAATATTATGTTAAACCTGAATGAGTAATATTGATTATTTGGAAAAAATTTGATATTATAATATAGATTGAGAGGTATTTAATTATGAAGAAATGGTTAGGTTATGCAAAGCCTTATGTAAAATATTTTATTGCCGGACCGCTGTGTATGGGTGTAGAGGTTATCGGTGAAATTGTTATGCCGTATTTACTGTCGGTAATTATAAATAAAGCAGAGGCAGGAACACTCACCCTCAGTAGCAGTATTGGTATAGGCGGCACTATGGTAATAGTGGCTCTTCTTATGATGCTTGGCGGTATTGGCGGCTCATATTTTGGCGCAAAGGCTTCGGTTAACTTTGCGGCTGATGTTCGCAGAGACGTATATAAGAAAATACAGAGTTTTTCATTTTCTAATATTGATAAATTTTCAACCGGCTCACTTGTTACCCGTACAACAAATGACGTTACACAACTTCAGAACTTTGTAAACATGCTGCTCAGAATGGCAATAAGAAGCCCGGGTATGCTTATTGGCGCTCTTATTATGGCTATTTCATTAAATCCCAGTCTTGCAACAGTGTTTTACGTATCTGTACCAGTTATGATAATAACAATAGCCTTGCTCATTTCATTTGGTTTTCCTCGTTTTCAGAAAATGCAGTCCAAAATAGATGAACTTAATAATACCGTTCAGGAAAATATTTTAAATCAGCGTGTTATTAAGTCCTTTGTAAGTGAAGATTTTGAAAACAAGAAATTTAAAACTGCAAATGCCGCTCTTAAAAATGCAGGTATGTCGGCTATGCGAATTCTTATATTTATGCACCCCGCAACAACACTGTTTATGAATCTTACCGTTGTTGCTGTTGTATGGTTTGGCAGTAAAATGGTGCTGTCACACTCAATGCCTATAGGTGACCTTTCTGCATTTATCAACTATGTAACACAAATACTTTTTTCGCTTATGATGATTACGGTGCTCTTTGTAACATCTTCGCGTGCTCTGGCTTCTGCAAAGCGTATCAGTGAGGTGTTAAGCGAAAATATAGATATCAGTGATGACACAGCAACCCTTAAAGATAATCGTATTAAAGAGGGTAAAATAACCTTTAAAAATGTTTCTTTCCGTTACTATAAAAACAGTGTTGATAAGGTGTTGAGTAACATAAATCTTGAAATACCGGGCGGTAGCACTGTGGGTATTATAGGCTCAACGGGTTGCGGAAAAACCACACTTGTTTCTATGATACCCCGTCTTTATGATGTTGATGAGGGTGAGGTACTTGTTGACGACGTTAATGTAAAAGATTATTCACTATATAACCTTCGAGAAGATGTTGGTATGGTACTTCAAAACAATACACTGTTTTCGGGTACCATTGAAGATAACTTAAGATGGGGTGATATGGACTGTACCGCTGAGGAAATGACGGCGGCGGCAGACAGCGCTCAGGCTGATAAATTCATAAGAGATTTCCCCGGTTCTTATGATACCGAGCTTGGTCAGGGTGGTTCTAATGTTTCAGGCGGTCAAAAACAGCGTCTTTGTATAGCAAGAGCACTGCTTAAAAAACCAAAAATACTAATTCTTGATGACTCAACCAGTGCTGTTGATACGGCTACTGAGGCACATATAAGAAACGCTTTTTCAAATGAGCTTAGCGGTACTACAAAAATTATAATAGCTCAGCGTATTTCTTCTGTTATGAATGCCGATAAGATAATAGTTATGAACGAAGGCACAATTACGGGTATAGGAACACACGACGAGCTTATTAAATCAAATCAAGAATATAATGAAATATATCAGTCTCAAATGACAGGAAAGGACGAATAGGTTATGGCAAGAAGTCTTGAAAAACTTAAAAAACAGTATACTGCCGTAACCCACGGTGCATCTCTGCGCGGCGGCGGACCTCACGGAAGTCGAAATGCTAAGGGTAAACCGAAAAATGCAAGCAAAACAATCGGTAGGTTACTGTCATACGTAGGAAAATATAAAATTTTGCTTATTTTTGTAGCAGCTTCTATGCTTTTTTCAACGGTTGCTTCTCTTGTGGGTTCTTATCTTTTAGCGCCTATTATCAACCGCATTACTCTTGAAATAAATCCTAATGCCAACCTTTCTATGAGTAAAATGGAGAGGGTAGCAGACAAGGTTATCGGTTATATTACCGGCGAAAGCGCTGATATTACAGAATATATAGTTGTTGCTCTAATTATTTTGTTAGCTGTTTATTTAGTGGGAGTTATTGCAACCTATATTCAGTCGCGGCTTATGTTGTGCGTTTCGCAAAATTCTGTAGAAAAAATACGTTATGACCTTTTTGAAAAGATGCAGAAACTTCCTGTAAGCTATTTTGATTCACGTCCCACCGGCGAAATAATGAGCCGTTTTACAAACGATGTGGATAACATTGATGTTATGCTTAATAACTCGCTTGTATCGGTGTTCTCAGGTGCTATAAACCTTATCGGTACATTTTTGTTTATGGTATCAACCAGTTGGATTTTAACTCTTGTAACAGTAGGTTTTGTTCCACTTTTCATAAGACTTGCAGGGGCAATAGGAATGAGTAGTGCAAAGTACTATGGCGGTCAGCAGGCGGCTCTGGGTGCTGTTAACGGCTATATAGAAGAAACGGTTAACGGTCAAAAGGTTATTAAAGTGTTTAATCACGAAAAAGACTGTATTGATGAGTTTTCGCTTTTGAACGAAGAGCTTCGCGAAAAACAGTTCAAAGCTCAGTTTTTTGGTGGAATAATGGGTCCGGTTATGGGTAATACCAGTCAGATTTCTTATGGTGTTACTGTAGGTGTTGGTGGTATTCTTATGGTACTTGCCGGATTTACTCCGGGTGCACTTACGGTATTTGCGGGTTATTCTCGTCATTTCTCTATGCCTATAAATACTATTTCTATGCAAATGTCAACAATATTTGCCGCGCTTGCAGGTGCTGAGCGTGTGTTCTCGGTTATTGATATGGAGCCCGAAAAAGAGGGTAGCGGTAAAAATGTTACTAAAGAAATTAAAGGTGAAGTAGTATTTGATAATGTTTCGTTTTCCTATGTACCTGATAAGCAGGTGCTTGACAGCATTTGTCTTTATGCAAAACCCGGTCAGAAAATCGCCTTTGTCGGATCAACAGGTGCAGGCAAGACAACTGTTACAAATCTTTTAAATCGTTTTTATGATATAGAAGAGGGAAGCATTACTATTGACGGAATAGATATTAAAGACTATGATAAAAATCATTTACGTAAAAATATTGCTATGGTGCTTCAGGACACACATCTATTTACCGGCACTATAAGAGAAAATATACGATATGGCCGTCAAGATGCTACTGATGATGAGGTTATTGAAGCAGCCAAAATTGCCAGTGCACATTCCTTTATAATGAGGCTCGAAAAGGGCTATGATACCGAAATAGCAGGGGATGGTGCAAACCTTTCACAAGGTCAGCGACAGCTTCTTAATATAGCTCGTGCAGCAATAAGTAATGCGCCCATTCTTGTTCTTGACGAAGCCACCAGTTCGGTTGATACCCGCACCGAACGACATATTGAACACGGTATGGATAGAATTATGAAAAACAGAACCACATTTGTAATTGCCCACAGACTTTCTACAGTTCGTAATGCAAATGCAATAATGGTGCTAGAAAAAGGCAAGATTATAGAACGTGGCGACCACGATGATCTGCTTAAACAAAAAGGCGTTTATCATAAACTTTATACCGGTGCAGTAGAACTTGACTGATTTATAAAAATTATATAAAAAGTATATACAATGGCTTGAATTTTTGTGTCATATATGTTATTCTATAGTGGAATATATATAAAAGGAGTTATTTTGTGAGTAAAATTAACAAATTTCTTCGTGCCATTGGGCTTGTACTAATTGATATTTTTATAGTATTGTTCTCCTACACCTTTTCGCTTTTTCTTAGATATGATGATTTAGAAAGTTTTGTTAATTCTGATTATCTTCAGATCCTGCTTAACTGTCTTCCGTTGATTTTGATAGTATATCTTATGGTATTTACTATAATGAATTTTTATCGCACAATTTGGCATTATGCAGGTGTTATGGAAATTGCTAAGGTTGCTATTTCATCTGTACTTGCTACATTTTTTGTGTTCGGTATACTGTTTGTTTATGCTGCATATAAGGGTTCCCTTGAAATACAGCTTGCGGTTCTTCCAGAGGCAGTATATTTTACAGTTCCTTTCTTTATTGCCGGCTTTATAACTATTGAACGTTTTACAATAAGGGCTATAAGAAAAAGTGCTGATAAGAGTAAAAAAAATAATAAAACATTGTCAGGCAGAATAATGATAATCGGCGCCGGTGATGCGACCTCACTGCTTCTTAATAATATGAATGTCAGTGATTCTTATAGCGGTGCAAAGCCTGTATGTCTTATTGACGATAATCCCAAGAAACAGGGTATGTATTTGCACAACTGTCCTGTTGTGGGTACAAGACATGATATTGTAAAGGTTGCAAAAGCTAAGAAAATTGATTTAATTATTTTCTGCATACCTTCTTGTCCTGCTGAAGAAAAAGCTAAAATACTCAAAATATGTCAGCTTACAGAATGTAAACTTAAAACTCTGCCACCTATATACCAGCTTGCAAATGCTGATGAAGTTTCTGCAAGAAATGTACGTAATGTAGAAATCGAGGACCTTTTGGGCAGAGATCCCATAAAGCTTGAGCTTGACTGTGTTTCTGAATATGTTGGCGGTAAAACCGTTCTTGTAACAGGTGGCGGCGGTTCTATAGGTAGCGAACTTTCTCGTCAGATAGCTGCAAACAACCCCAAAAAACTTGTTATTTTTGATATTTACGAAAACAACGCTTATGACATTCAAAACGAACTTAAGCGCACATATCCTGAGCTTGATTTAGAGGTACTTATAGGCTCTGTTCGTGACTCAAGAAGAATAAGCCAGGTGTTCAAAAAATATCGTCCTCAGGTCGTATATCATGCGGCTGCACATAAACATGTACCGCTTATGGAAGATAGTCCTAACGAGGCTATAAAGAACAATGTTTTCGGTACACTTAAAACAGTAAGAGCTGCTGATAAATACGGTACAGAACGTTTTGTACTTATTTCAACCGATAAAGCCGTAAACCCCACAAACATTATGGGCGCTTCAAAGCGTATGTGTGAAATGATTGTTCAGTCTTATAACAAAATGAGTAATACTAATTTTGTGGCTGTTCGATTTGGTAATGTTTTAGGCAGTAACGGCAGCGTTGTTCCGCTGTTTAAACATCAGATAGAAAACGGCGGTCCCGTAACCGTAACAGATCCTTCTATTATAAGATATTTCATGACCATTCCTGAAGCAGTGTCTCTTGTATTACAAGCAGGTGCTTATGCTAAGGGCGGCGAAATATTTGTACTTGATATGGGTGAGCCGGTTAAAATACTTGACCTTGCCGAAAACCTTATTAAACTTTCGGGCTATACACCTTATGTTGATATGGATATTAAGTTTACAGGCCTTCGTCCCGGCGAGAAAAAGTATGAAGAACTGCTTATGAGTGAAGAGGGACTTTTACAGACCGATAACAAACTTATTTACATCGGCAGACCTATTGAATTTGATGAAAATGCATTTATTAAATCGCTTGATGATTATAAAGACAATATTTATAATGACGATGACGAAATTAGAGATTGGGTAAAAAAATTCGTTCCTACATATCATAAACCCGAATAAAACTAAAACCTTGCAAATTTTATTTGCAAGGTTTTTTATGTAATTTAAAAGTTTTTAAGCTCATATATTATATGGGGAGGTAGACTTATGAGTGAAAAAACTTTTGATGAATATTTATCTGAAATGATGAAAATGTATCAAAGCAACAAAGCGGTGTTTGCTGTGGCAGAAGAAGCAGTTGCTGAGTATAACGGTAATGGAAGTGTTATAGTTGTTGTTAACGGCGGAAATAATGCAGTACCGCTGAAAAACGCAACTGTTACGATAATGGATACAACTGGTGCTGTTATAAAAGAATTACAGACCGACGAAAGCGGAAAGACCGATTTTATAGAGCTTCCTGCACCGATTTTATCAGAATCTTTAGAACCAAGCACTACGGGTAAACGTGTGTTTGCTTATTATGATATATCAGCCTCTAAAGAAAATTATGTAACCGATACAAAGAAAAATGTACCTGTTTTCGATTCAACCGTATCAATACAAGAATTTAATCTTGTGTGGCTTCCGGCTTCAAATGGTGAAAATTCACCTACCACCGAAAATGAAGGTAACCCATATACCCTTTAGAAAGGAGATAGAGTATGCCGCTTAATCCGGTTATTCCTACCGAAATTACGGTGCATCTCGGCACCCCTCAAAGCAACGCCGAAAATATTACAGTACCTTTTATTGATTATATTAAAAATGTGGCTTCAAGCGAAATATATCCTACTTGGCCAGAAAATGCATTAAGAGCTAATATATACGCTATAATTACTTTTGCTCTTAACCGCATATATACTGAATGGTATAAAAGTCAGGGGTATGATTTTGATATAACAAATTCTACTCAGTTTGACCAGGCTTATGTAAAGGGGAGAACTGTTTTTGAAAATATATCACAAATAGTTGATGAGATTTTTAATAGCTATGTAGTAAAGCAGGGTAGTATACAGCCGTTTTTTACTCAGTTTTGTAATGGCACAACTTCTACTTGTGCAGGGCTTTCTCAGTGGGGCACCGTAACACTTGCCAATGAGGGCAGAACACCTTTCGAAATCTTACAAAACTATTACGGTGACGATATAAATATAATTATGAATGCTCCGGTTGCCGATGTTGATGAGTCGTACCCCGGCAGACCGCTTAAAATAGGTGACAGCGGAAATGATGTGAAAATAATTCAGAATCAGTTGAATTCTATTTCTAAAAATTATCCGGCAATTAAATATATAATGATGCCTAACGGTGTATTTGATACAAGAACAGAAAATGCTGTAAAAAAATTTCAAGAGATATTCTTTTTGCCTGTGACAGGGCAGGTAGATAAAGCAACCTGGTATAAAATTAAAAGATACTTTACCGGTGTAAGACGCTTAACTGAGTTAAACGCTATAGGTATAACTGTAGAAGAGGCAGCGCTGCCTTATGAAACAGAATTAAAAGAAGGGGATAGCGGCGGAAGTATAACGGCAATACAGTATTATCTGAATGTTATTGCATATTTTAACGGTAATCTTAACACTATGCCTATTGATTCGGTTTTCGGTGAACAAACGACAAATGCTGTTAAGGTTTTTCAGCAATATTTTTCTCTTCCCGTTACCGGTATAGTTGACCGAGACACCTGGAATAAAATCTCCGATGTGTATAATGATGTGGTTAAAAATCTTCCTGAGGGATATGCAGGGGTACAGGCTCAGCTGTACCCGGGTTTTGTGCTTAGCGAGGGTATGAGAGGCGAAGATGTGAGAAATCTTCAAACCTATCTAAGCCGTATTGCAGATGTTTTACCGCAAATCAGCAAAATTACTCCTGACGGAATTTTTGGTCCTGCTACAACTCAGGCGGTCAAGGATTTTCAGTCGCTTTACGGACTTCCGGTTACTGGAAGTGTCGGTCCGTGGACCTGGTTTTATATTGCTAGAGAATATGATGCTATTGTTCTTTAATTCTTTTAGATTTAATCCAAAATGTCGGCAAAATTATAAATAAGGGTAAAAGTATATATGGCGATACCTTCATAATATCTATATTTTTGAAATAAGAAACAAATAATGAAACAGCACCGAAAATTACGAGAACAATAGGTAAAAAGATTTTTTTGGTCTTGGGAAAAGTAATGCAAAAGCTTTTTTTTGCTACAAGAACGCAAAGGGCAGTTTTTGAGAGGCTAGCTGTGAAATATATTAAATATGAGAAGCCTTCTAAACGGCTATAGCTATTACCAAGGGTTATTATACTAACGCTCGAAGCATAAGGGTGAATAAGTTGTGAAGAAAGCTCGTAACCCATAATGGCGATACTTTGTAAAAAAGTAATAAAGAGTAATACTGAGCCTAAAAGATAACCTTTAAAATATATTTTCTGGTTGTTTTTTGAAATAAAACCAAAAAGACAAACGGCTGGCGCAAAACTTAAAGATATATAAGAAAAGCATTCGTAAAAGATACCTTTAAGATCAAATTCGTTTTGTGGTAAAAGACCGCTGAAACTCATATTTTTTGTCGAAAGAATAAACATCAAAAGCATAATAACAGTTATAACAAGACCGCCTGCAAAAGCGGTCTTAATTATTACCTTTTCGTCGCTTACTGAAAGTATATATACTAAAATAAGATAAAGGACAATCGGGAATAAACTATTTATTTCGGGTAATATTACTTTGTCTGAAAAGGTAATAAAGTTACGCATACAAATTATCCCCGAAAAAAGACAGTAAAGGCTGTAAAAGATAATAAAAACTTTACCGTATATTGTGTCTGTTTTTAAATTGTTTTTTATTTTATCATACAAGATAAATAGCGGTAGCGAAATGATAAGCGCAAGAATAATTCCAAAAAAAGCGTTTGAACCGTATTTTGTAAAAGGTAGGTTAATTACTGAATTGCCAAGGATAAAAACAGCTACAACAAAAATTAAAGGAATAGAGCCCGAACTTTTCAAAATAACACCTCTTTGTCAATAAAGTCGATTATTTCATAACCGTTTTTGTGCAGTGCAATTAAGGGTAAATTAATATGACTATTTTTATATGCATTACGAAGCACCACATAAAGCGGATAATTATGATTATTGTTTATAAGATATTCCGATAATGAATAATCGTTATCTTTTTCTACAAAGTTATCGAAGCCATCTGCAAAAACAATGCTTGAGTTAAGCGGAAACTGATTATAATCTTTAAGTGATGTTAAAATATCGCCTAAAAATTTACTGTCCGTTTTTGCACTTATAACTGTTACAGAACAATGTGAAAGAGATAACTTTTTTACAAGTGTGCTGTTTATATTATCAATACATTCATTAAAGTCTTTGCCTGTAGCTGTAGCACTTTCATTTTCTTCGTCATACTGTTTTAAAATTTTTGCTGTTACGGTATAACCGCTATTATCCAGTTCGATAAAAATTGCTGAAGTTATGGCTATTTGCTCTATTTCACTGTAGTCTTTTAAGGTAAAGGTTGCCGGAAAAAGTAAAAGTATTAAGATAATAGTTATAATCTTTTTCATTTTTTACTCACTTTCTGACGCACCTTATTTTTGCTTATATTAACGGGACGAAGAATCATTTTTTTAAAGGGAAAACGAAGAATAGTATCCTTTAAATTTTGAAAAGACGGATATAAAATTGCATTGGTAGTATCAACAGAAAAAGAAGTGCCCGAAAAAATTATAGCTAAAAGACAGAATATACCTGCCATATATCCAAATAAGCCGAAAAAATTGCCCAAGAAAACCAAGGCGATTTTTGAGTAAAAAACAGCGCCTTTAAGTCTTTGTACCATTAATCCAGAAATACCGCTTAGAGCAACAATAATTAACATTGGCGCACTTACGATATTTGCTGATACAGCTGCTTGTCCAACCACAAGACCGCCAACAATACTTAAAGCGTGTCCCATACTTTGTGGTGCTCTCAGCCCCGTTTCTCTAAGTATTTCGAATATGAAAATCAGAATTACACATTCAATAACTGCTGAAAATGGTACGTGTTGACGTGACTGTGCGGTTGTTAAGAAAAACGGTGTAGGTAACAAATGCTTGTGATGGGTAATTAGCGCCAAAAATACTGACGGTACGCTGATGCTTAAGAAAAAACATATATACCGAAGTAATCTGCCTATTGCTGCAACCGTGTAGTTTAAATAATAATCATCATCTGACTGAAAATTTTCGCTGAAAAGATATGGCGCGGTGATAACAACAGGAGTTCCGTCTACAAGTATGGCAATGCGCCCCTCTAAAAGCCTTGCGGCAACTATATCGGGACGTTCGGTGGTTCCAACAATCTTAAAGAGCCTAAATTCTTTGCCGCAAATAAGCTCACTAATGTAATTTGCATCCAAAATACCGTCTATATCAATTTTTTTAAGCTTTTCTTTTATAATGTTTAGTACCTTTCTGTTAACAATACTGTCAAGATAGGTTATAAACACTCTTGTGTCGGTGCATCTGCCAATAAATAGACTTTCAACGCAAAGATCAGGAGTAGGGAGCTTACGCCTGAGCATTGCCATATTAAGCATAATTGCTTCGTCAAAACCCTCTCTTGGTCCTTGAAGTACCTTTTCGTCACCGGGCTCCGAAATGCCTCTTGCTCGCCAACCTTTTGTGTTAACGGTGATAGCCGTTTTAGTACCATCAATGATAAGTAATGCATCTCCGTATTCTATTGCTCTCAGCATATCTTGAATATTGTCGGTTGTGCTGCTTTCTGCCGCAAAAATAATGTTATTTACAATGTATTCACTGAATGGTACAGAAAGTTCGCCACGGAATTCTAATAGCGGCTCAAGTAGAGATTCGTTAAGAAGTTCGTTGTTTACCATACCGTCAAAAAAGAATAATGCGCATTTATGATATGAACTTATATAAAATTCCCTCATTCTGATTATTGCATCATTTTTAAATATATTTTTTATGGTGGATATGTCGCTATTTATATCACCGCTGAGTTTATTAAGCTTAAAAGTATCAAAATCCATAAAATCACCGAATATAGTATCACCCAAAAAACATACATTATAAAAAAATAGAAAAAACTCTTGATTTATATATAAGCCATAGTGTATAATAAACGAGTCGCACAGGCCGGTGTGTTGGAATTGGCAGACGAGGTGGACTCAAAATCCATTGATGGCGACATCGTGCGGGTTCAAGTCCCGCCACCGGCACCAACAAAACAGATGCTGATTTGTCGGCATCTGTTTTGTTTATATCTAATGCGGGACTTGAACCCTAAGAGGGCTGACGGCGTTAGATCAAACTGTCGGTGACAGTTTGATAGCCGGAAGGTGTGCAGTCATTACGACAGTAATGACAAGCAGTGCGGGATGCGCAGCATACCGCGTCCCGCCACCGGCACCAACAAAACAGATGCTGATTTGTCGGCATCTGTTTTGTTTATATTGCTGAACTTATTGATTTGCTTTCAAAACAGTGATATAATTTGTACAGTAAATTCCAATATATGTATCAATAGGTGAGATTATGATATATTTAATGAGACACGGTGCCGATCCATCTGACCGCCTCGGCGGATGGAGTACATACGGACTTACAGAAAAAGGTAAAGAACAAGTTCATAACGCAAAAAACAGTTTATATGACAAAGGAATAACACAAATTTATTCAAGTGATTTAGTCAGAGCAAAAGAAACTGCTGAAATTGTGGCGAATGCGCTTTCTTTAGAAATCACATACCTGCCTCAATTTCGTGAATCCAATAACGGATTATT
>JAZNAG010000030.1:0-1596 GCA_045586405.1 Acutalibacteraceae bacterium
GCTCGTTTTTCTTCCAAACTAACCTCGTTTCTCTTCCTCTGCTTTCTTTATTATTAACGGGTTATTTACGCCCTTGAAAGAATTAAATATATTAAAAATCAAGCTTCATTTATATTTGGAAGCTTGATTTCTTTTTAATAAGTAATTATGATTTTCATTGTATTTTCAAGGGCTTGAAAGAAAAACTTCGACTGCCCTACATTTGTAGGGCAACGCTCGTTTTTCTTCCAAACTAACCTCGTTTCTCTTCCTCTGCTTTCTTTATTATTAACGGGTTATTTACGCCCTTGAAACAGCTTCTAACAAAAAAAGATATGCTTTCCGAAATGAACCGAACCGTTAAAAACGGACAGTGAAAAAAAACACCCTCCTATGGTATAATGAAAAAAACATAGGAGGGAATTTTTATGCCAAGAGAATACGGACACATCAAGAAATACGAATCAGAAATATACAGATTGAGAGAACAAGGACTAAACCTTAGAGAGATAGGTGAAAAATTCGGTTTCACTCGCCAACAAATGAGAAATTTCATACACGGTCAAAACAGAAACAAACGCAAGCTTGCTGCAGGAATCGCTATAAAACCCAAAGGCAGACCGCGCAAAGATGGGACAACGTTACCACCCTCAATTCAACAATTAAGCAGAGTAACTCAATTACAATATGAACTCGCGATGAAGGAACGGCATATTAAACGTTTGGAAATGGAAAACGAACTGATGCGGGATTTTCTCTCGCTCACAGAAAGGAAGTGAGAATAAGCGTAAAATATATGGTTATCTATCGTCATAAGGATAAGTATGGAATAAGCGAAATGTGTCGGTTCTTTGAGGTGTCAAGAAGCGGCTACTATGACTATGTCAAAAGAATGGCGATTCCTGCAAAAGATCTGCCACTTGCCGAAAAGATAAGAGAGTGTCAGGATAAGTGCGGAAAGACCTATGGATACCGCAGAGTACACATTTGGCTTGAACGAAACGGCATACATAAAAACCCGAAAACCGTTCTGAGAGTAATGCAAAAGTACAATTTGTTATCTGTCATCAGAAGACGCAGGTTCTACAAATATGGCGAACATTTGCATAAATACAATAACATTTGGAAGCAGAATTTCAAAGCCGACAGACCGAATCAAAAGTGGGCAACAGACATCTCGTACATACACACGAAACAAGGCGTTTTGTATCTTTCTGTCATCCGAGATTTGTATGACAACAGCATTGTTGCATACAAGACCGGAACACAGCAAACGGTTAATCTTGTGTTGGACACAATAAAAGCAGCTAAGAGAAAAGAGAAAGTCACTGCAGAGTTGCAGCTCCACAGTGACCAAGGCTTTCAATATACCTCACACGGATATTTTAAGCTCACCCAATCTTCCAACATAACGCCGTCGATGTCAAGTAAAGGCAATCCTTATGACAATGCTATGGCAGAAAATTTCTTCTCGATTCTCAAAGCCGAGTGCATACACCGCGTGAAGCTGAAAACCTATGAGGAGGCTCGCCTCCTCATAGGTGAATACATACGTTTCTACAACAACGAGCGTATTCAAACCAAAACAAAACTGACTCCGCTTGAAAAACGAAGCCA
>JAZNAG010000031.1:0-3975 GCA_045586405.1 Acutalibacteraceae bacterium
GGGAAAGTTCACCGCTATTACGCTTGTGTCCGTCAGAAAAAGCATAAATGCGATAAGAAGATGATGCACAAGGAAAACCTTGAAAACTTTATCGTGTACAAAACGATGGGGATTTTGAAGAATGATTCTGTGATCGAAGAACTCTCGGCTTTACTTTATAATCTACAATACAACGAAAGCACCGTTCTTCCGCAGTTAGAACAGCAGTTGAAAGAACGTGAGAAAGAGATCGAAAACATTGTAAATGTTATTCAGCAAGGAATTGCATCTCAAGCGTCGGTAAAACGTCTTGGTGAACTTGAAGCATCAAAGAACGAAATCATCGACACATTTATCAATGCGATTTATGTGTACGATGACCATTTCAAAATCGTATATAACGGTAACAACAAAGAGGAAACCGTAAGTCTTGAAGCACTTGAAAACAGTTCAACCTTGTTTTCATCCGGTGCACCAAAGCATTCAAACCCGAACCTTTTACCAATCGGTGAAACGTTCGGGTTTGTTGTTTTCTTAAAAGATGTTAAATAGCCTTTGTTTGGGGCTGTCTCAAATTGAAATTTTGAGATGAAACCATATACAAAAGTAACAAAAAAATCAAGGGCAGTCAAATAACGCCCTTGATTTTTTGTTAAGGTTGCACATAGCGTTCACAATTTGTTAATGCTATGAGACAGCCCCTTCTTCGTTTCAAAGAATTTTTGTACATAAAGGAGATTTTGAAATGAAGACTAAAAAAGCATCTAAAACTAAGCAAAAATCAAGTATCATTTTCTTTGCTATCGCACTGATATATAACCTACTGCTTGGATTTTACCTGAAAGACTTTCTTGTTCTTTCGCCTATGCTGTAGACCTTCTATTTACTCTCGGCGTCGCCGACATTATTTTTCGTCATAAGAGTACGGTCAACGCCTATGCGGGCGGTTGTGCTGATTGTTCTATTTTTCGTCATAGTAATGAGTATTGTTAGCGCTCTTTCCTGCCGCAGGCTTCTGCCGATGCTGACGTTTGTGGTAACGGCTATAGAAATGATGCACTTTGGTATTGTCGATAACAGTTCCGGCAAAGACAAACTGCTGACGAAAATTTGTATTTGGGTACTAACAGCATTTATTGCAGTGCTTCTGTTCTTCTCATATAATTTCGTCTACAAACCAGTGGCTCCGTATCTTTCCAACGGCAGAGATACCCTGTGGGATACCCAAACAGAAGAACTTTCTGACGAAATTTGTGCCGGTTGTGAAACCGACGAGGAAAAGGTGCGTGCGTTTTTTGATTGGATCGTATCTAACTTCGAGTACGACCACGACTGCTACCCGCTTTTCCAATACTTTGATGTTCGCAAGACACTGCAAACCAAGCAAGGCATTTGCTTTGACTTTTCTCATCTGTTCTCCGCACTATGCCGTAGTCAGAACATTCCGTGCTATGCTGTAGACGGTACGCCTTATGATCGTTCCAAAGAGCCTCACACCTGGAATCGTGTCTATTTTAACGGTTCCTGGTGGGATATGGATCTGACGAACGATATTCTTGCAATAAAGGATGGCAGAAAGCTCTACAGTTTTCGTGAACTGGATGGCGCTTTCACTCCCGACAAGGACTATTACATAACGAAAATCTATTAAAACGAATATGTTAAAAGGACGGTAACCGATTTTGATGCATTTGAGACAGCCCCCTCTTTATCATTCAATGTCAAGCTCCGGCGGCACATCTATCTCGTCCGAAACGTATTTACCGTTCTTCTTCCGTTGGCGCACACACTCCGAAAGCAAATATTCTATCTGCCCGTTTACAGAGCGAAAATCATCCTCCGCCCACGAGGCGATAGCGTTATACAGCTTTGTGGATAAGCGCAACGGTATTTGCTTTCTTCCCTTGTCTTCCATATTATCAATACAAGCTGCCCGAATTTACTATGGGCTGTGCATCGCGGTTGCCGCAAAGAACAACAAGCAGGTTGGATACCATTGCCGCCTTGCGCTCCTCGTCCAGCTTAACTATATCGTTTTCGTTCAAACGATCAAGTGCCATCTCAACCATGCCAACGGCACCGTCCACTATCATCTTGCGCGCGTCTATTATCGCAGACGCCTGCTGGCGTTGAAGCATCACAGCCGCTATTTCGGGAGCGTATGCCAAATAGGTTATGCGCGCCTCTATTATTTCAAGCCCTGCTTCACTAACACGCTCTTGTATCTCGTCCTTTATTCTGCCTGCCACTACCTCGCTGCTGCCGCGAAGACTTCCCTCGTCTGCAATACCATCGCCCGTTGTGTCAACCCCCGGAGCAACGTCGTAAGGATATATGCGTACAATGTTTCTTAACGCGCTGTCACACTGCAAGGAAAGATACTCTTTGTAGTTATCAACGTTAAATACTGCCCTTGCGGTATCGGTTACACGCCACATTACCGCTATGCCTATCTCAACAGGATTGCCCAAGCAATCGTTTATCTTCTGCTTGTTGTTGTTCAAGGTCATTATCTTAAGGCTTATCTTGTTGTTTGCAACCTCTATCTGCTGCGTACCATTTGTACCAACAATAGAGCCTGCGCTTTTCACATCACCGCTTTGGTTAAGCTTTGTCTTCGCCGCAGGATTTATTGCGGTACAAAACGGATTTACAAAATAAAACCCTTCGTTCTTTAAGGTGCCTATGTATTTGCCGAACAAGGTAAGCACCAACGCCTCCTGCGGCTTTAGCACCTTCAAACCGGGTAACACTATCCAAGCAATACCACAATATACCGCACCTACTATTACCAACGGCATAATTTCAAAAACAGCTCCAACGGCAATTAGCCCACCCATTACAACGTACGATAATAGAACTAATAACAGCACAAGCATACCGTGCTTTTTGTTGGTTAATACTTTCTCTTTCACGTTTTCGTTTTTAATAATTTCTTTCACCACAATCAACTCGCTTTCGTTTTAGTATCATTATGATATCACACTTTTCCTCCCTCGTCAATAGCTTTTTATATTTTTTTAAAAAGTATTGCAAAAGCTTAAGTTTAGTGCTATAATTACCTACGGTTTTTATGGTAACCCCTAAACCGCCATATTATATGGAGAGATATCGAAGTGGGGACGTTTGCGACCGCCGCCGGTGGCGGATGCAGCGAGGAGATTTGGATGCAGCGGTCGAAATTTTGCGAAGCGAACAGCGAGCAGAAAATTTCGGGCACCCGGGCAGGCCATAACGGGGCGCCCCGTGTAAGAGTGTAGAAGAGACTGAACAATAAAAAATAACTAAATAACAATACGGAGACGTATCGAAGTGGTCATAACGGGGCTGACTCGAAATCTTCTTCGCCAAAAGGAAGTCGAAACGCCGAAAACCTTTTAACCATGCGGGTTTCGGGCATTTCCTTGTTTCTGAAACACGATGAGTTCTAACGAGAATTCTAATACAACTGAATATTTGCGTTAATACTCCTTTGGGAGTTTAACATATACGGAGAGGTATCGAAGTGGTCATAACGGGGCTGACTCGAAATCAGTTTGCGAGCAATCGCACATGGGTTCGAATCCCATCCTCTCCGCCAAATGAACCCTTGAAAACCCAGTGTTTTCAAGGGTTTTCTCTATCTTTGTGATTTTTATTTGCGGTGATTTTTAAGGTCTTTTCAGTATTTTTTTGCGTTTTTTACGCTCATAAATTTTGTTTGGGATTAGAATAAAATAGCCCTGAAACCGCATAAAATAAGGCTTTTTTCAGGTAGCACATTTCAGCACATTAGAATTATTTTTGATGGCATATGTTTTCGGTATTTTTAGAAGTACCGGTTGAAGCATACTTGATTAAAAATCTTTTATGTTCTGTCGGGGGTTGGGATTCAAATACGGCAGAAAACAAAAAAATGCTGCCCACCGATTTTTCTCGGTGGGGCTTAGGTTATTTCTTCATTCTTCTTTTGCATCGGCGTTGTTCGTTTTCACGCTCTCTGCGTTGTATGTATTT
>JAZNAG010000032.1:0-1969 GCA_045586405.1 Acutalibacteraceae bacterium
CAGAAGGATAAAGACAAATACGAAAGCGAAAAACAAGATATATTAGAAATCTACAACATTCACAAAGGTAGATATGGTTACAGACGGATTTGCTCCGAATTAAAAGCAAAGGGATATCCCATTAACCACAAAACAGTGCTAAAACTGATGAAATCCCTTAATTTACGTGGAAAACAGAGCAAAAATGGCAAATACCATTCCTACAAAGGAGAGGTTGGCAAGGTAGCAGACAATTTGTTGAAAAGAGATTTTCATGCAGACAAGCCGTTTGAGAAACTGACTACTGACGTTACAGAGTTTAAGATTGGTGATGAAAAGGTTTACCTTTCGCCAGTACTCGATATGTTTAACCGCGAAATTATATCTTACTCTATTTCCACAAGTCCCAACTTTCAGCAAGTTAGAGATATGCTAAACGGATTGTTTAAGAAGCTCCCAGCCGATGCACGACCTCTGTTCCACTCCGATCAAGGTTGGCAGTACCAACATGCCGAATACCAAAGACTTCTTGCCGAACACAACATTACGCAAAGTATGTCCCGAAAAGGAAACTGTATGGACAACGGCATAATGGAAAACTTCTTCGGCAGGTTAAAAGTTGAAATGTATTACGGTGAAAAATTTGAATCCCCTCGGGGATTCATTGAAAAGTTAGAAGAATACATACATTACTACAACAACGAAAGAATTTCCTTAAAACTAAAAGGAATGAGCCCAGTGCAATACCGAGCTCATTCACAACAATCTTAATGTTTAATTTTTGTCTAAACTTTTGGGTTCACTTCAAACGAGACTGCCTTGAATTTTGCTAATTATTTTTTTAAATAAGATTTATCTATGGTTGCGGTTTTTACGGTACGTATTATACTTTCAATACCGTTTTTGCAGTTTGCTTTAGTAGTATAGCCTTGTGAATGGCATATACAGCTTCCGTTAGAAGCGGACAACCTGAATCTAAACTGTCCGCCTTTATCCTTGTAAATTTCCCATTTTGGAAAGGGAACATCGGTTGCGGTCTTAAGAGTCTGGTCTTCTATCGCTGCTTTTTCCGCGTTGGCTATTACGCTGTTGGCGCCGTTGATTGCGGAGCTTGCAGAAGAATATATCTGTGAGGTGGCGATGATTACCCTGTTAGAAGCATAGAGATTGAAAACGTATCTATCGTCTTTTGATTTTTTGATTTCAAAGAATCCTGCAAGGCCTTTTGCTTCAACGCTTATAGAGTTTGCGTCAGTGCCTATTTTCTCGGCGATTTCATTCTCTTTTTCAGTGCTTTTGGTAACAGGCTCTTTTGCTTCGGTGTTGGATTTTACCTCTTTTTTTGCTTCGGTTTTTGTTTTTATCTCTTCTTTTGGAGCTTCAGCCGTCGTTTTTGTTGAGACTTTGGATTCTTCCTTGATTTCCTTTACGGTATTGACCTCTTCTTGTTTTGTTGCTTCTTTCTTTTTCTTGAAAAATGAAAATAATCCCACGTCAAAATCCTCCCATGCATATCTTTTTATTTAATTTTAGCATAAAAAAGAAATTTTGACAATACTTTTTTAAAAAATTATTTCCCGACAATTCCTTTAAGATATTGAAGAGCTTCTTTAATTCCTCCTACCTCATCAATCAGACCGCATTTTACAGCTTCGTAGCCGTCAAGAATAGAACCAATATCGTTAACGAGCACGTCGGTTCTTGATATAATTTCCCGAAAATATTCTTCTTTTACCGAGGAATGCGTAACTATAAATTTAATTATTCTATCCTGCATTTTTTCAAGATAATCGAAGGCTTGAGGAACGCCTAAAACTACGCCGTTGGTTCTAACGGGATGAATGGTCATAGTCGCGCTGGGAACTATAAATGAACGCTTTGCGCTTACTGCTAACGGAACACCGATAGAATGACCGCCTCCAAGAACAATTGAAGCCGTTGGCTTCGTAAGACTTGCAATCATTTCGGCAATGGCAAGACCTGCCTCCAC
>JAZNAG010000033.1:0-1717 GCA_045586405.1 Acutalibacteraceae bacterium
CCACCCGCAGAGCGGGTCACGTACAAAAAACGTGACCCGCTCTTCATTTTTGCGCAATTCATTCAATATACGCCACTTAACAAGCACTCCTTTGTATGTGTTGTAGCCTGATTTCGCCATACTTCGGCACCTTTCCTACCCCATTCCCTCATATCAGGCACTCCCGCGCACTCTGCACTTCGTGACCCGCTTTGATGCTTATTCATGTGGGTCGAAATGATTATAAAACGTTAATAGCCAATGTTTATATTTTTCTATCCCGTTGCTTTTTTTATCAGAAAAACCAGACAAAATTTGGAGTTTATAGAAAACGGATTCACTATGAAGCATTTAAGAAAGTATTAGGATAACTCTCTAATCAGAAAATATCAGCCCGGAACGTGTGTATTCCGGGCTTTTCGTTCGCCGTAGTGGCGCGAACTGCTACTCTTGATGTTAGTCCTCTGCCTCGCGGGTGAAGTGGAAATTTAGCTCTGTGATTTCACCATATCGAGCGGTTAAGAACTTGTGAACGCCCCAAGGGATGAGGTCTTCGTCAATCTTGACCTCGACTCGTTTGTACTCGTTCTCCTTTATCTGCTTGAAGTGCGCTTCGATGTATACTTTCTTAATAATATATAAGAAATTGTATATAAATTTAGGTGCTTAGCAATTACGCTAGGCACCTAAATTTTTTCGATGCAGAAAACAGACATTATACCACCTGCATTAAGTAAGAATAAACACATTAGTCGCAAAAATAATATATTTTTCTTAGAATGTCCTATCTGTGAATAAGATGCAGCAACTGCTGCGATTAAGGATATGCTAGTAGCGATAAGCCCACCTCCATAAAACAAAACAGAAGCTTCTGCTCCATGGCCCCAATTAAGAAAAGAAGCTACAGGCATAGATAATATTTGGACACCCGATAATTGTATTATTGCCCATAATATGCAGTGCTTTTTCCACTCTTCCTTTGTAGATGAACACATAAAAAGAAACCCACAAGCACCGCATCCAAAAATAATAAAAAGAAGTAACAATATACCTGTATCATGTAATTCAAAACATGGTCTGAAAGGAGGTGTTGAGTGTTGGAAGTAAAGAGTTATTGTATCTATAGCATACGCTAGAAAATAGATTAAAATATGACTAGCAATGCACGCTCTTGATAAATAAATAAGAATTTTTGAATAACAATCTTTGCTACCCATATTCCAACTGTTAGCTTTTTCAAAAAATAATGCAACAATAATATTTTTGAAAGAATAAAATGCGTCATATAAGGCCTTTTCGCGTATATTACACGCAAACAGGCGTGACTTGATTGATTCACTGACAACTGCCCGCAACTATCGAATTCTACATTCTGTCTTATTTCTGGTGATTGCCTGCTGCTTTTCTACTATATAGCCCATCTTGTAGAACGAAGCCTATTTTTATCGAAATTCTTATGTAAAGTTTATGAAGGTATCCATCAAAGGTCCCACTAAACTGACAATCTTTGATTGCCAGTTATCTGCAATTCCGTTTTCTACAACGCTATATTTATAAATGTTTTACAACGCAAGAAAGCTTTCGACTCCCATTGAGGACCCTTGAAGAAAAAGCCCCGCGCCTGTTAAGGTGCGGGGCTTTTGTACGACCGACGCGATATGCGCACTGCGGTGAAAGTCCGCGCGGAGCCGCGATGATGCGGAATCCCAGACCTGAAGAACAACTGCGGGGAGGTAAC
>JAZNAG010000034.1:0-1858 GCA_045586405.1 Acutalibacteraceae bacterium
GTTCTCTTGCAAGTTTTTCATCAGATACGCAGTCGAACTGGTCACCACCAGTAGGAACTTCTGCAAGACCTGTAATTTCAACTGGAACAGATGGACCTGCTTCGTTAACTTTTCTACCCTTATCGTCTGTCATAACACGAACTCTACCAACTGCTGTACCGGCAACGATAATATCACCAGTTTTAAGAGTACCATTCTGAACGAGTAATGTTGCAACAGGGCCTCGACCTTTGTCGAGTCTTGCTTCAATAACAATACCTTTACCCGCTCTGTTAGGGTTAGCTTTTAATTCTTTCATTTCTGCAACCAAAAGAACTGACTCAAGAAGTTTGTCAATATTCATTCTTGCTTTTGCAGAAACAGGAACACAGATAACGTCACCGCCCCATTCTTCTGGAATGAGTTCATGCTCTGTTAACTGTTGCATAATTTTATCTGGAGAAACGTCTGGTTTATCCATTTTATTAATAGCAACAACAACGCTTACACCCGCTGCTTTAGCGTGGTTAATAGCTTCAATTGTCTGTGGCATAATACCAACGTCAGCTGCAACAACTAAGATTGCAATATCAGTAGCCATAGCACCACGGGCACGCATAGCAGTAAACGCTGCGTGACCAGGGGTGTCAAGGAAAGTGATATCCTGACCATTGAGATTTACTCTGTAAGCACCAATGTGCTGAGTAATACCACCTGCTTCTGTTTCAGTAACAGAAGTGTTTCTGATAGCATCAAGAAGTGAAGTTTTACCGTGGTCAACGTGACCCATAACAACTACAACAGGGCTTCTTGGAAGAAGGTCTTTTTCATCGTCCTGACTATCGTCGATAATTCTGTCTTCAATAGTAACAACAACTTCTTTTTTAACCTTTGCACCAAGTTCTGTTGCAACGATTTCTGCTGTATCGTAGTCAATAATTTCGTTAACAGAAGCCATTACACCGAATGCAAAAAGTTTTTTGATAACTTCTGCAGCAGTTCTTTTAAGCATAGCCGCAAGGTCGCCAACGCTGATTTCTTCCGGAACAGTGATAACAAGAGTTTTCTTTGCTCTTTCTGCTTCAATTCTCTTGAGTCTTTCTGCTTCAGTTTCTTTCTTACCAGAGCGCATACCTTGTTTTCTGTATTGCTGACTCTTCTGTTTTAATTTTTGTTTATTTGAATTATTGTCATTCATTGAGTGTGCAGGAGCAATATTTTCGTATTTTTCATTATACTTTTCAAGTTCAACGTTATTAGCTCTTGTATCAATGCTGACTCTTTCGCCCTTTGTTCTTGACTGCATTGGGCCGTCGTCTTTTTTCTTTTCTTTCTTTTTGAAAGGATTAAGATTTGGCTCTTGATTTTGTTTCTTTTCAGGAGCTTTTTCTACTTTCTTTTCAGTAGTTTTTTTATCGTTTGCTTTAGCATCCTTATTTTGTTTTGCAGGAGCCTTTGCATCTTCTTTCTTTTCAGGTGTTTTTTTAGCATCTTCTTTTTTAGTTTCAGCCTTTTTAGGTGCGTCCGCTTTCTTTTCTTCTGCCTTCTTTGGTTCTGCTTTTTTCTCAGCAGGTTTCTTTTCTGCCTTTTTAACAGGCTTTTGTGTTGCAAAAT
Organism: Acutalibacteraceae bacterium; assembly: GCA_045586405.1. Lineage (GTDB taxonomy): Bacteria > Bacillota > Clostridia > Oscillospirales > Acutalibacteraceae > SIG607. Next base: position 1,594 of record JAZNAG010000034.1, read on the forward strand.
ATTCGTTGAAGTTTGCAACCTGATTTTCTTGTGTTAAAACGTCGAAAATAATATCAAGTTCTTTACTGTCAAGAGCAGTCTGATTTTTCTTTGGTTCGTCAAAGAATTTTAAAAGAAGGTCTGAAATATCTTTTGCTGATTTATTAAAATCTTTAGCAACTTCGCCTAATTTGTATTTAACTACCATAGTTTGCCTCCCCGAACATGGTTTTTAATTTTTCTTTAAATGATTTGTCTGTAACTGAAAATACTGCCGATTTTTTGC
>JAZNAG010000035.1:0-19655 GCA_045586405.1 Acutalibacteraceae bacterium
AGGTCCCCGGTAGACTACCGGGTTGATAGGCACCAAGTCTAAAGGCAGCGATGTCAAAGCTAGGGTGTACTAATAGACCGAGGGCTTGACCTATATTTCGATTCTCCACGCAACTTACTTTGTTCAGTTTTGAAGGTGTGAGGAAGCAGTCGCAAAGCGGCTGCTTTTTTATTTTATCTATAATATGGTAATTGAAAAGTTTACATTTATATGATATACTTTAAGTACTGAATTTTTTAAGAAGGAAATGTTTCATTATGAAAAAAATATTAGCATTTTTGCTGTCTGTTACATTGATTTTTACTCTTTCAGCTTGTAAAAAGGATGAACCTTTCGAGGACGAAGAGGTGCTTTTTGATATAACAACTCAGTCCAGCCCTAATTCTTCAGAAGAAGTTACCGCCGGCGAGGTTTCATCTGATGAAAATTCTTTAGGAGAAAATTCCTCCGATGAAGTGATTTCAAATGAAACTTCTTCAGGCGAGTCTTCCTCAAGCGAGTCTTCCTCAAGTGAGTCTTCCTCAAGTGAAGCGTCTTCAAGCGGCACAAGTGATTTAAATCCAACCGTTAATACTCCCGAAGAAGATGTTTTTGACACAGGTATGGAACTTGTTTCGGGCGGCGGAGTTTATTTCCCTGATATAAACAGATATTATACATACGCGGCTGAAATTTATGCCGATCTTAAAAACTTTACCTTCTCTTATGACGAGCAATTAGGCTCTTTTCCCATCGTTATCGATGGCTCGATGGGATATTATTGGCGAGTTAATGACGATAGATTTGACTCGGTAGCCGATCTTGAAAATTACCTTAATTCGCTTTTTACTGAGGAATGTAAGAATACATTTTATGATCCCACGCGTTTTATAGATTATGAAGGTCATTTGTATGCATCTATAGGTGCTGTGGCCGATAACTATACCTATGCGGGCTGTTCCTTTGTACTTACAAAGCAGACCACAAAGCGTATCCTTTTCACAGGAACCTCATATAGCTATAAGAACTATGAGGAAGTAGATTCTGAAGTGCCGCTGTTTACCACCGTTCCTGAGGATGTTTCTAAGTATTTAACCAGAACGGTAGATTTTGAAATGCAGGTGTCAGAGGACGGTATGAGCTGGAGATTCAGCAAATTCGGATATATTGGTTAAAATGAAAAGAACAAAACTTAAAGACCGCATATTGCCAAACTATACAAAGGGTGAAGAAGTTTTTAATATGGTCACCCATATAGTTGGCGGCGGTCTCGGCATTATTTATCTTATAATTTCGGTGCTTATCGGAGCATTTAACCGCAACCCTTGGGCAATAGTTTCGGCTTGTATTTACGGCTTTTCAACCGTGACGCTTTTTACTATGTCCAGTGTTTATCACGGTTTAAGGGCAGGTTTGGCAAAAAAAGTTTTACAGGTACTTGACCATTGTACAATTTACTTTATGATAGCAGGTACATATACACCCATAACCCTTTGCGCTATGCGGGAAAGATACCCGTTTATCGCTTGGACGGTTTTTGGTTTAGTATGGGCACTTGCTTCTCTTGGTATAACCCTTACCGCAATAGATATCAAAAAGTATGAAAAATTTGCAATGATTTGTTATCTTTTAATGGGCTGGAGTATCATTTTTGCATATAAGCAGGCAATTCGCTCTATAGGCAGGGACGGGTTTATTCTCATTCTTGCAGGCGGAATACTCTATTCTATCGGCGCGGTACTTTACAGGGTTGGTATAAAGAAAAAATATATACATTCTGTGTTTCATATTTTTGTAGACCTTGCAAGTGTGGCACAGTTTTTGGGGATAGCGCTTTATGTGTTGTAATAAGTTTTCTACGGTGCTGTTTGACCTTGACGGCACCCTTACCGACCCCGGTGAAGGCATAACTAATTCTGTGGCTTATGCGCTGAACTACTACGGAATAAAGGTTGAAAACAAGAAAGACCTTGAATGTTTTGTGGGACCTCCGCTTTTCGCTTGTTTTGAGAAATATTACGGCTTTTCAAGGCAAAAAGCAGAGGCGGCAGTAGAAAAATACCGTGAATATTTCTCTGTTAAGGGCATTTTTGAAAATGAAATTTTTGAAGATACTGAAAATCTTTTAAAAGACCTTAAAGAGCAGGGGATAAAGGTGATTTTGGCCACATCAAAGCCTGAAATATATGCCGAAAAAATACTGAAGCATTTTAATATTGACAGGTATTTTGACTGTGTTACGGGCTCACTGCTCAGCGGAGAAAGAATAGACAAAGCTGAGGTTATAAAGGAAGCCTTAAAACGCGCAGGTGACCTTGATGCAAAGGACTGCATTATGGTTGGTGACAAAAGCCACGACATTATAGGTGCCAAGAAAAACGGTATGAAAGCTGTCGGCGTACTTTTCGGCTACGGCAGTTTAGAGGAACTGCAAAGCGCACAGCCTGATTATATTGTAGAAAATTTCAGTGAACTTAAAAAGGTATTATTAAAAGGGGAAACGCTATGAAAAAGGTGATTTTGCTGGGTGACTCAATTAGAGAATGGTACACCTTATTAGTCAGAGATATATTAGCCGATAAGGGTATAGAAATTATTTGGCAGCCCCACGATAACGGCAGATTTGCCGCTTATTCCTATAATCAGCTCTCCGGTCTTTTGAAAGAACACGGCAAGGTGGATATGGTCCATTTTAACAACGGCTACTGGGATATGAATAAGGTGCCTTTTTTAGATGAATTTGTATTTCCGCCTGAGGAATATGTTTTTTATTTAAGAAAGATAATAAAGCTTTCCCGCGCCGCAGGTGCAAAGGTGGCCTTTGCGACAACTACACCGCTGCCGGGTGCAAAAGTGGATGCTGCCGATAATACAGGCACAAGTGCCGACTTTTCTTTCGAGAGTGATGACGTTTTGATATACAACGAAGCCGCCCTTGAACTAATGAAAGAGGAAAACGTGCCTGTTAATGACCTTTATGCTATTTGTAAAAAGCACGAAAATTACTATAAATGTGAAGACAACCTGCACCATACCCCCGAGGGAAATCAGGTTCTTGCCGAGGCTGTTGCCGCATTTATCTTAAAAGAACTGGGAATGTAAAAAAGACTTCAGAGATTTTCTCTGAAGTCTTTTCGGTTTAAAATTCATTTGTGAGTTTTCTTTCAAACAGTTCATCAAGGGCGCCCACAGGGTCTTTTTCCTCAAAAAGTATGCTGTATACCGTTTTGCAGATAGGAAGTTCCACACCGTCTTTTTTACCCATATTTACAAGGGCTTTAACGGTATAATAACCTTCGGCAAGGTTTTCAAAGTTTTCTTTTTTAACAAAACTTTCGCCAAACTGACGGTTGTGGCTGTACTTTGAAAAAACCGTGGCTTCATAGTCGCCTAAATGGCAAAGACCGTAGGCACTCATTTCACAACCGCCCTCAGCCGCTATAAGACGGGCTATTTCTCGGGTACCTCTTGCCATAAGCGCACCCTTTAGTGAGGAAAGCCCTAATCCGTCAAGAAAACCTGCGGCTATGCCTATTACGTTTTTGGCGGCCGCTCCGATTTCATTACCGATAAGGTCGGTGCCGTAATAAAAGCGTATTAAATTGCTTGAAAATTCATCCACAAGCAGTTTTTTGACGTCCTCATACTTACTGTCTATAACCATACAGTTTGGGATACCGTGATAAAATTCCTGCACGTGACCGGGGCCGAGCCATACGGCAACCTTGTTGGATTTGTCAAGGTTATCGGTGGCGATTTGGCTGAGTCTTCTGCCGGTGGAAATTTCAATGCCTTTCATACAAAGCACGAAAATTTTATTTTTTATGTTTAAGGGTTTAAGTTCATCAAACAACCCCTGAAGCGCCTGAGAGGGAATAGAAATAACTATAACCTGCGCATCGGTTACTGCATTAAGGTCGGTGGTTATTTTAACCGACTGAGGCAGTGACAAAAGGTTATTGCTTCTTGTTTTTAAAAAGGACTCAATGTGCGGTGTGCCTTTTTGTCCGTAAAGGGTAACACTATGATGTTTTTTGTCCAGATACCAGGTAATAAGAGAACCCCAGCGTCCCGGACCTATAACGGTAATTTTCATCTTCTTTACTCCTTTATTACACGTTTACAGATATTATAGCATACTTTAAATAAAAATGCAAAACTCTTGTAAAAATAGTCTTTTCGTGCTATAATTTAAAAAAACAAAGGGGGAAACCTTATGAGAAAAGAATTATATATACAGGCTTATGGTGTAAGAGACAGACTTACCGGTGAAGCAGAGGCAAGAGAGGCTTTTAAAGCACTTGCTTCTTACGGTTTTAAGGGTGTTCAGACCGCAGGTATTTGCGAGTGGGGCTTTGAAAATTATGCCGCCGCCGCAAAGGATGCAGGTCTTGAGGTTATCGGTACTCATTTACCACTTCCTTTTCTGGCAGATATAGACCAGGCTGTTAAAACCCATAAAGTTCTTGGCGCCCAGTATGCAGGTATAGGCGGTATGCCGGGACTTTGGGATGCAAGCTTTTCTGCAGATACCGTAAAAACTTTTATAAAAGAGGCAAATGAGGTTATTCCGAAACTCAACGAAAACGGTCTTACCTTTACATACCATCACCATGAGCGCGAATTTGCCAAAATAGACGGTGAAACCATTATGGAAATTCTTATTCGCGAACTTGACAAGAACACTTCTTTTGTGCTTGATACACACTGGCTGCAGACCGGCGGTGTTGATATCGTAAAATGGCTTAAAAAGCTTGAAGGCAGAGTTCATATACTTCATTTAAAGGATTACGGAGTGCCGTTTGGTAAGGGCGGAAAGGTGATAACCGAACTTGGAAACGGAAATATTGACTTTAAAGAGGTTGTTAAAGTTGCCGAAGATACGGGTGTTGAATATCTTTGCTATGAGCAGGATAACGCCGTAGAGGGCGACTCTCTTGCATGTGCAAAACAGTCTGCCGAGTATTTCTATTCAATTATATAAAACAAAAAAAGAGGCGTATGCCTCTTTTTTTTTATGCTTATTTACTTCTGTCAAGCCAGACGGTAGCAAAATCGAGTGCTTCATAAAAACCGTGTTTTTCGCCGGTCTTTTTTATACGGTCTTTTTCGCTAAGACCTGTGTCACTTGACATAAGCTCAATTTTAATTGCATCGGCAATATCGTTATTGCTTGAAAGAATTGTAAGGCGAACAATGTTTGCGTCTGACATATTGCCGTAATAAACAACGTTGCCTTTTCTAACTAAAGGTCTTCCTTTATAGGTTAAAAAATCAGCCACAATTTAACAACTCCAATTTAATTTTTTTTATCAGGCATTTCGTGATAGAGATTAAAACGGAAGAGAAGAGTTTCATCTTCGGGATTACTGCAACGAATACGAGCTTCGGTAACGGTGGCATTGCTTAAAATGTTGGCAATACCCATAATCTGACAAAGCTTTGATTTAAGGTTTAAAACGTCGCCTTCTTCGGTTTCTAAAAAGACGTCGCCCTTGCAGGAATCAAGAGCCTGAATAAATTCACCAAAATCAAGGTCGTGTAGTTTTAAAATTCCGGACATAAACATTTCCTCCATAGCGTTATTTTACTTAAAAAGTATAACTTATTTATAGGTATAAGTCAAGAATGAGTTGACAATAAATAGTTTTAATAGTAAAATATAATGGAATATAATGCAGTATTATGCGCTTAAAATTCAGCGCTACATAGAAAGAGGTTACATATATGAAAGCAACAGAAAAAACAATGGAAAAAGTTGTATCACTGGCAAAGGGCAGAGGCTTTGTTTATCCCGGTAGTGAAATCTACGGCGGACTTGCAAACTCTTGGGATTACGGCCCTTTGGGTGTTGAGCTTAAAAACAATGTAAAAAAAGCCTGGTGGAAGAAATTCGTTCAGGAATCTCCCCTTAATGTAGGTCTTGATTCGGCTATACTTATGAACCCTGAAACCTGGGTGGCTTCAGGTCATCTTGGCGGATTCTCCGATCCTCTAATGGACTGTAAGCAGTGCAAAACCCGTCACCGCGCCGATAAGCTTATTGAAGACTATATTGCCGAAAACGGTCTTGATTTAAATCCTGCAGGTTGGTCTGACGAGGAAATGCTCAGCTATATTAAAGAAAACAATATTGTTTGTCCTTCCTGCGGAAAGATTGATTACACCGATATAAGAAAGTTCAATCTTATGTTCAAAACTTTCCAGGGCGTAACAGAGGATTCTACTTCAACCCTTTATCTTCGTCCCGAAACTGCTCAGGGTATTTTTGTTAACTTTAAAAACATCTGCCGTACCAGCAGAAAAAAGGTGCCTTTCGGTGTTTGTCAGATAGGTAAATCTTTCCGTAACGAAATCACCCCCGGTAACTTTACCTTCCGTACCAGAGAATTTGAACAGATGGAACTTGAATTCTTCTGCAAACCGGGTACCGACCTTGAATGGTTTGAGTATTGGCGCGCTTTCTGTAAAAAATGGCTTTTGGACCTTGGTATGAATGAAGATGACCTTCGTCTTCGTGACCACGACCCTGAGGAACTTTCTTTCTATTCCAAGGCTACTACCGACTTTGAGTTCTTGTTCCCGTTTGGCTGGGGCGAACTTTGGGGTATTGCCGACAGAACCGACTATGACCTTACTCAGCACGCTAACCATAGCGGAGAAGGTCTTGAATATTTTGACCAGGAGGCTAATGAAAAATACATTCCTTATGTAGTTGAGCCTTCACTTGGCGCAGACAGAGTAACCCTTGCTTTCCTTTGCAATGCTTATGACGAGGAAACTAAGGATAACGGCGAAACAAGAACTGTTCTTCACTTCCATCCTGCACTTGCACCGTTCAAGTGCGCTGTTCTGCCCCTTTCCAAGAAACTTGCAGAACCGGCTCAGGCAATTTTTGCCGACCTTGCAAAAACCTTTATGGCTGATTATGACGATGCAGGCTCTATCGGTAAGCGTTATGCAAGACAGGACGAAATAGGTACACCTTTCTGCGTGGTATATGACTTTGAATCTGAAACTGACGGCTGTGTAACCGTTCGTGACAGAGATACTATGGAATCTGTTCGTATGCCCATTGCAGAGGTTAAGGATTATATTGCAAAGAAAATAGAATTTTAAGTAAGACAATAATACTGTTTTTAAGGAGAGAAAAATGGAGATTTTTAAATCAGTACTTATAATGCTTGCCGGTCTTGCATTCTTCCTTTTTGGTATGAATACCATGTCGGGAAGTTTGGAGAAAATGGCAGGCGGCAAACTTGAAACAACGCTGAAAAAGGTTACGGCAAAGCCGCTTATGGGCTTTTTGCTGGGCGCGGGTATTACCATAGCAATGCAGTCGTCTTCTGCTATGACGGTTATGCTTGTAGGTCTTGTAAACTCGGGCATTATGGATTTCACCCAGACCATAGCCCCAATTCTCGGTTCTAACGTCGGTACTACCTTTACCGCGTGGATTATGTCGCTTATGGGTGTTGAAAGCGACAGCTTTAACCTAATGATGTTCTTAAAGCCCGAAAATCTTGCGGCTATTTCGGCGTTTATAGGAATAGTTATGCTTATGTCTGCCAAAAAAAGCAAGCAAAAGCATATCGGCACCATTCTTTTAGGTTTTGCTATACTTATGTACGGTATGGAATTTATGAGCAATTCGGTTGAAGCCCTTAAAAATATGGACGGGTTTGAAAAGTTCATAGGAATTATGGGAAACCCCTTTGTTGCTTTACTTATTTCTACTGTATTTACAGGAGTTATTCAGTCTTCTGCCGCAACTGTGGGTATTGTGCAAACCCTTACCCTTACAGGTCTTGTGGATTACCGTATGGCGATACCCCTTGTGCTTGGCGCAAATATCGGCACCTGCATAACGGCACTTCTTTCTTCCATAGGTACCAACAGAAATGCAAAACGAGTTGTTGTTGTGCATTTTTATGTTAATACAGTGGGCTCAATAATAACAATGATTCTTTTAACGGTGCTTGGCCCGTTGCCGTTTATGGAGAAACTTCTGGATATTGCGGTTACACCTTTTGCGGTAGGTATTATTCACACCGTATTTAATATCTCTATCAGTATTATTATAGGAATTACCTATAAACTTCTCATTAAGGTTGTTATGCGGCTTGTGCCCGATAAAAAGGATATTCAGGAAAAGACGGCGTTTCTTGATGAAAGACTTCTTAACACTCCCGGTCTTGCTATAGACCAGAGTAAAGAACTTTGCAACGAAATGGCTAATTACGCTAAAGAAGCAATTGAAAAGTCAATACTTGCAATAGAAAATTACAGCGAAAATCTTGTTGAAGAGGTTAGTGAGTTGGAAACCCTTACCGACCGCTATGAAGATAAACTGGGCACCTTCCTTGTGCGCCTTTCAAGTAAAAACCTGTCGGGCAAGGAAAGCCATATTATAGGCAGAATGCTTCACTCTATAGGTGATATGGAGAGAATAGGCGACCATGCCGAAAATATAGTTATGGTGGCTAAAGAACTTAACGATAAGGAACTTAGCTTCTCAGATGAGGCTAAAAAAGAAATAAAAGTGATAACCGAGGCAATTACCGAAATAATAAATATAACCACACAGTCCTTTATTTATGACGATAATGCTACGGCTTCTCACGTAGAACCGCTTGAACAGGTTATAGACACTCTGCGCGCCGAAATTCAGCGCCGTCATATCAACCGTGTTCAAAAGGGCGTTTGTACCGTTGAACTTGGCTTCATTCTTTCAGATTTGCTTAATAATTACGAGCGTATATCTGACCATTGCTCAAACATTGCGGTTTACACCGTTCAGCTTGATTCTAAAAAACTTGATACTCATAAATTCTTAAGAGGTATCAAAGCAGGAAATAATGCCGAATTTGTTGATGATTTCACTAAATTTGAAAGCAAATATAATCTTCTGAATCAGGCATAAAACTTTTATAAAATTGGGGAATTTTAATGCTGGAACTTAAAAACATCGGCTTTGATGTATATCAGGACGGTGTAAAGAAATCTATTCTTAAAAATGTAAATCTTAAAATAGACCAACGCTTTGTTGCTCTGACGGGTCCCAACGGCGGCGGTAAATCAACACTTGCAAAGGTTATTGCAGGTATTATTACCCCTACAAGCGGACAGATTTTTCTTGACGGCGAGGACATTACAAACCTTAGCATTACCGAACGCGCAAAAAGAGGTATAAGCTTTGCTTTTCAGCAACCTGTTCGTTTCAAGGGTATCACCGTTAAAGACCTTATAAGTATTGCAAAGGGTAAGGATATTTCGGTTAGTGAAGCCTGCGCTTATCTTTCCGAGGTTGGCCTTTGCGCTAAGGATTATATAAACCGTGAGGTTAATGCAAGTCTTTCGGGTGGTGAGCTTAAAAGAATAGAAATTGCCACCGTTATGGCAAGAGCCACTAAGCTTTCTATTTTCGACGAACCTGAGGCAGGTATTGACCTTTGGAGTTTTAATAATCTTATTAAAGTTTTTGAGAATATGCACGAAAAAATCGGCGGTTCTATTATGATTATCTCTCACCAGGAGAGAATTCTTGATATTGCCGATACAGTAATAGTTATTGCAGACGGTACCGTAAAGAAAAGCGGAAGCAAGGCAGAAATATTGCCTGAACTTCTTGGCGCGGCATCGGTTTGTAAGACTCTTGAAGAAAAACTGTAAGGAGGCTGTTTATGGATAAGTTTCAAAAAGATTTATTAGAACAAGTAGCCGACCTTCACGAAATTCCCGGCGGTGCGTATAATATCCGCGCAAACGGCAGCTCTGCAGGCAGAAATTCTACTGAAAATATTGAGATTGTTTCAAAAGAGGATAAACCCGGTATAGATATAATAATCAAAGCGGGTACAAAGCATGAGAGCGTTCATATTCCCGTTGTTATAAGCCAAAGCGGTCTTAAAGACCTTGTTTATAATGATTTTTATATTGGGGAAGACAGCGATGTGTTAATCGTTGCGGGTTGCGGTATTCATAATACGGGAGATGAGGAGTCCTCACACGACGGTATTCATACCTTCCACGTGGGCAAAAATGCAAGAGTGCGCTATGTCGAAAAGCATTACGGCGCAGGGGACGGCAAGGGAACCAACGTTATGAACCCTACCACAATTATAGAAATTGACGAGGGCGGAAGTCTTGAGATGGAAACTACTCAGATAAAGGGTATTGATTCTACTATAAGAGATACTTCTGCTAATCTTGGTGAGGGTGCTAGTCTTATTGTCCGTGAGAAAATAATGACTCACGGTACTCAGAAGGCTGAAACTAATTTTATTGTTAACCTTGACGGTACCGACAGCTCTGCACACCTTGTTTCACGCTCTGTTGCAAAGGATAATTCGCTACAGGTGTTTTCTTCCCAAGTAAACGGCAATGCAAAGTGTATGAGCCATACCGAATGTGACGCCATTATTATGGACGAGGCAAGTGTCAGCGCCATACCTGAGGTTACCGCTAATCATATTGATGCACAGCTTGTTCACGAGGCGGCTATCGGTAAAATAGCAGGAGAACAGCTTATGAAGCTTATGACCTTGGGACTTACCGAAAAAGAAGCAGAGGAACAAATTGTAAACGGATTTTTGAAATAGTAAAGGCTTCCTCTAAATAGAAACTGTCATGTTGTGACTGATGAGGCGTAGGTTGCAAAACAACCGTTGATATATTTACTGTTCATCAGCATAACAGTTTATTACAATTTTACCTCTTTTTTCTGCAAACTCTTTAAACTTGGCAGCGCCACCAATGGAATTTTTTACGTATGCTACCACAAAATCAGAATGATCTATCATCCACTGATTTCTTTTAATAATGGCTAATATATATGGGATTTTTTCTAAGCCGTCGGGATAAATTGTGAGTGAATAATCGAGAAAATCTATGTCGCTTTTCTTTTGAGGTAAATATGCGAGAACAATGTAATAGTTTATACTCGGATATTGCTTTTTTAACTTTTCAAGATTTTTTCTTACTAAAAAATCGAAATTCCCGTGAGTGCCCACATAAAATTCACTTACATTCTTGTTTTCTATTAAATCTTTTAGAGTCGATACCAATATCGGCTCTATTTCTTTTGGTGCATCTCTGTGCCCAAAAAATGTACAAGTCATAATATCACCGCTAATTTCCGAATTAGTATACTTAAAATAAGTATACTAATGACATTATATCACAAAATAATCTTAAAATAAACTTAAAATAAGATATATGGTGATAATATGAGAAATAAAGATAACAAGCATTTAGGAATTGAGGTTGAGCCTGAACTCCATGGCAAACTTCATTATATTGCTAAATATGAAGGCCGTTCTGCCAACGGGCAAATTTTATACTTGATACGCCAGTGTATTCGCGAATTTGAAGAAAAAAACGGTGAAATTGATATTAAAACAAACAAATAAAGATATTTTATTGGTAATCAGTACCTTGTGTCAGGGTGCTGATTTTATATAATGAGCATACCTTATAGAATCAGGACTGCTTGACAATAAAATCACGGTATTGTATACTGAAATAAATCTAATTCAAAGGACATAAAATATGGAATTTTTATATTTACTTGAGGGAATAAGAAATAGTTTTTTAGACGCTTTTTTCTCCTTTATAACCCTTTGCGGTGACGAAACCGTTTTTATGGCGGTATGTATGGTTATCTTTTGGTGCGTTGACAAATGGCAGGGCTATTATCTGCTGCTTACCGGCTTTGCGGGTACTGTATTTAATCAGGTGCTTAAAATGACCTTTAAAATTCCGCGCCCGTGGGTAAAAGATCCAAGTTTCACTATTGTTGAATCGGCAAGAGAGGCGGCAACGGGTTATTCTTTCCCCAGCGGACATACTCAGTCTTCGGTTGGCCTTTTCGGCGGTCTTGCCAGAGCCAACAGGAATAAAGCCGTTAGAATAATCGGTATTATTTTCTGCATATTAGTGCCTTTCTCCCGCCTTTATCTTGGCGTACATACACCTCTTGATGTAGGGGTATCGCTGATTATTGCGCTTCTGCTTATTTTTGTAGGCTACCCGCTTTTCAAAAAGGCAAAGGAAAGCCCCAAGGTAATGTACGGCATACTTATCACTATGACGGCACTGGTTTTCGGCGCACTTCTTTACTTTGTGTTTGGTAATCACGAGGCAAATGAAAATCTTCACTCGGCAATAAAAAATGCAAGTACCCTGCTGGGCTGTATTTTAGGTCTTATAGTTGGCTATACGGTAGATTCAAGGGTTACAAATTTTCAGACAAAGGCAGTATGGTGGGCACAGATAATAAAAGCAGTAGGCGGTATCGCACTTGTGCTGTGCGTTAAAGAGGGACTGAGAACGCCCTTTGAACTTATCTTTGTAAATGAATTTGTAGCCAGAGGCGCCAGATATTTTGTGGTGGTTATAGCCGCAGGAGTTATATGGCCGCTGACTTTCAAATGGTTTTCAAAACTTGGTAATAAATAATAAAAAAGGACTTGTTCATTGAACAAGTCCTTTAATTTTTTTGTTTTGCTGTTAGCAGCAACCCTGCCACTTCATAGCCTCTGCAACCTTTAAGAAGCCTGCGATATTAGCACCGGCACAAAGGTCACCTTCAAGACCGTACTCTTTAGCGGCATCGAAAGAGCTCTTGTAGATGTTAGTCATAATCTGCTTAAGCTTTGCGTCAACCTCTTCAGTGGTCCAGCTGTATCTCATAGAGTTCTGGCTCATTTCAAGACCTGAAACAGCAACGCCGCCGGCATTTACAGCCTTAGAAGGAGCGATAACTACGCCGTTTTCCTTAAGGTAAGCAAATGCTTCTTCGGTGGTGGGCATATTAGCAACTTCCATATAGTACTTAACACCGTTAGCAACAATGTTTTTAGCGTCTTCAATACCAACTTCGTTCTGGGTAGCGCAAGGCATAATAACGTCAACCTTAACTTCCCAGGGACGCTTACCTGCATAGAAGGGAACACCGAACTTGTCAGCATAATCCTGTACTTTATCACGGCAGGAAGCGCGCATTTCAAGCATAAAGTTAATCTTTTCTTCGGTATCAATACCGTCTTTATCGTAAACGTAACCGTCGGGACCGGAGATGGTAACTACCTTACCGCCAAGCTCGGTGATCTTTTTAACGGTACCCCAGGCAACGTTACCAAAGCCTGAAACAGCAAAGGTTTTGCCTTTAATATCCTCGCCGAAGGACTTAAGAACTTCAGCGGTGTAGTAAACAGCGCCGAAACCTGTAGCTTCGGGACGGATAAGTGAACCGCCGGAAGGAACAGCCTTACCGGTAAGAACACCTGTAAATTCGTTGCAAATTCTCTTATACTGACCGAAGAGGTAACCAACCTCTCTTGCACCAACACCGATGTCACCTGCAGGAACGTCGGTATCAGCACCGATGTGTCTGTAAAGCTCGGTCATAAAGCTTTGGCAGAAACGCATAACTTCGGCGTCGCTCTTTCCTCTGGGATCGAAGTCGGCACCGCCCTTACCACCGCCCATGGGAAGACTGGTAAGGCTGTTCTTAAAGGTCTGCTCAAAGCCGAGGAACTTAATAATAGAAGCGTTAACAGACGGATGGAAACGAAGACCGCCCTTGTAGGGACCGATAGCAGAGTTGAACTGCACACGGAAGCCACGGTTAACCTGAACCTTGCCGTTATCGTCCATCCACGGAACGCGGAAAACGATTTGGCGCTCAGGCTCTACCATACGTTCAATAACACCTGACTCAATGAAATCGGGACGCTGTTCAACTACAGGCTCAAGACTGGCAAGAACTTCGGTAACAGCCTGAATAAATTCGGGCTCACCGGCATTACGCTTTTTAACATTTTCAAGTACTGAAAGTAAATACTCGTTTTTCATTTGTGTCACACCTTTTTAAAATTTATTTTATTATTATATTTTATTAGTTTTTATTTGTCAATATTTCGGCAATATTTTTTTTGCTGCCGTTTTGCTACTTACGGTTTTTAATATCCTCGCAGAGAGCGTTTATAAACTCTTCTCTGGTCATTTCGGTAGTTGCAAGGGTGTCACGGTTTCTAACCGAAACTATACCGCTTTCAACCTCTTTAGCACCGAGAATAAGCATATAAGGTACACGGTCAACTGCCTGTGCTTCTCTGATTTTGTAACCGATTTTTTCGTTTCTGTCGTCAAGCTGACAGCGAATGCCTGCTTTTTTGAGTTCCTCATAAATTTCGGTAGCATAGTCAAGAGTCTTTTCGGATACGGGAAGCACCTTAACCTGAACGGGAGCGAGCCAGGCAGGGAACTTACCTGCAAAATGTTCGGTGAGAATACCGATAAAGCGTTCAATAGAACCGAAGCATACACGGTGAATCATAATAGGACGTTGCTTTTCGCCGTTTTCATCTGTGTATTCAAGCTGGAAGTTGATAGGCATCTGGAAGTCAAGCTGGATGGTTCCGCACTGCCATGTTCTGCCAAGACTGTCTTCAAGATGGAAGTCAATTTTAGGTCCGTAGAAAGCGCCGTCGCCTTCGTTAATGGTGTAGGGAAGACCTAACTTTTCAAGAGCTCCCTTAAGACCGTTGGTGGCTGCATCCCAGTCTTCGTCACTGCCCATACTGTCTTCGGGGCGGGTAGAAAGTTCAATGGAATACTTAAAGCCGAACTTCTCATAAACCTCGTTGATAAGATGAACAACATTCATAATCTCGTCGGTTATCTGGTCCTTGGTCATAAAGATATGAGCATCGTCCTGAGTAAAGCAACGAACTCTGAAAAGACCGTGAAGAGCGCCTTTAAGCTCGTGACGGTGAACAAGACCGAGTTCGCCAACGCGAAGGGGTAAATCTCTGTAAGAATGAAGATGGTTTTTATATACCATAACACCGCCGGGGCAGTTCATAGGCTTAATGCAGTAGGTCTCTTCGTCAATAAGGGTTGAGTACATATTGTCTTTATAATGATCCCAGTGACCGCTGGTTTCCCAAAGTCTTCTGTTCATAATAAGGGGAGTAGAAACCTCTACATAATTTTCTCTGTAGTGTATATCACGCCAATATTCAATAAGGGCGTTTTTGAGAGCCATACCGTTAGGTAAAAAGAAGGGGAAACCGGGACCTTCATCGCTCATCATAAACAAATTCATTTCTTTGCCTATTTTACGGTGGTCTCTGCGCTCGGCTTCTTCAAGAAGTCTAAGGTATTCATCAAGCTCTGCCTGACTTTCAAAGGCAATACCGTAAATACGGGTAAGCATTTTGTTATTTTTATCGTTTTTCCAGTAAGCACCGCTGGTTTTGGTAAGCTTGAATGCCTTTAAAGCCTTGGTGTAGGTAAGGTGAGGGCCAACGCACATATCTATGTACTCACCCTGCTGATAAAAGCTTATAACAGCATCTTCAGAAAGGTCGCCGATATGCTCAACCTTGTAGCTTTCCTCTCTTTCCTTCATTAAAGCGATAGCTTCTTCACGGGGAAGAGTAAAGGGCTTAATGGGAAGATTTTCCTTTACGATTTTCTTCATTTCGGCTTCGATTTTGGCTAAATCTTCTTCGCCTACGGTTTCATCGCCTAAATCTACATCATAGTAGAAGCCCTTTTCGGTTGCAGGGCCGTAAGCAAAATCAGCCTGAGGATAAAGGCGCTTGATAGCCTGAGCCATAATGTGAGCGGCAGAGTGACGAAGGATATGAAGGCTTTCTTCTTTGCTTTCTACCTCAGCCACGTGGCCGTCGTTGTAAACAGCTTTCATTATAATTCTCCTTTAAAAAAGTATTGTTTAAATAATAAAACCCTTAGTGCCGACAAGGGCACTAAGGGTGCTAAAAACACGGTTCCACCTTAGGTTTAACTCTTAATCTTTAACGCAGAATACGTCGCCGCTTGTTACTGCGGCGCAGCTCGGGAGTGGTCTTCACTTAAGGTCTGCTGAAACTCTCTCACCAAACGAGTTTTTCTCTTTGAGCATACATTTAAGCTACTCTTTCCGTCAAAGCCTTTATTTATATAACAATATTATCACTATAAACTTAATTTGTCAATTAGTTTTCGTTTTCTATTGCAGTAATTTTGTCTATTCTATTCTGATGTCTGCCACCTTCAAACTCGGTGGATACGAAAATATCGGCAAGTTCAATAGCTGTACCTACGCCTACAACACGGCCGCCAAGGCAAATAATGTGGGTGTCGTTATGAAGACGGGTGTATTTTGCAGAGAAATGGTCGCTTAAAGCGGCGGCGCGAATGCCTTTCACTTTATTTGCGGCAATAGACATACCTATACCGGTTCCGCAAACCAAAATACCGCGCTGACATTCACCGTTCTTAATGGATAGTGCAACCTTTTTGGCAATATCTGGGTAGTCAACCGACATCTGCTCGTATATACCGAAATCGGTAACCTCATAGCCTTTGGCGATAAGGTCGTCTTTAATTGCGTTTTTGTGTTCAAGTCCGCCGTGGTCACAGCCAATTGCGATTTTCATATTTTTTTACTCCTTTTTCTGCTTGTTTTTAAGTTCTCTTTCAGCCTGAGGAAGCCTTAAATATACGGGCAAAAGCTTTTCGGAGGAAACATATTCACCCTTTTTAAAGGCATCAAGACCTGCAAAGGCAACCCCTACGCCGTTTTGATAGCGCAGATGCTCCTCTGCTAAAAAAGTGTTATTTTTCTTTTTAACAAAGTCAAAGAAAATTTCTGCGCCGTCACCGGCAATAATAATAGGGCAGTTAACCCTGCTTTTTAAAATTTCGTCGGCTAAAACATCTGCTTTTTCAGCTTTATCCTCGCAAAGCCTTTTGATTTTTCCGTTTTTTACCCTGAACAGCCCACAGTAGAACTGGTTGCATCTTGCGTCCATAACGGCGCAAATAAGGGCATCGCGGTCTATAAAGTTCTCAGCTATGGCATAAAGGGTCGAAACGCTGACACAAGGTATGTTTTTTGCGGTTGCCATACCCTTTATGGCGGATATGCCTATTCTTATACCCGTAAAGGAGCCGGGACCTGCCGACACGGCAAAGGCACCTATTTCGTTTATGTCGGTTTTAGAGGCACTTAACGCGCCGCTTACCATAGGCAAAAGAGTTTGCGAATGAGTAAGATTTGTGTTTACAAAGGCTGAAGCAATTATTTTTTTGCCCTCTATTATAGCGCAGGATGCTGATTTCGCCGAGCAGTCAATAGCAAGAAGCTTCATTAAAATCCGCCTCCCTCAACAATTATTTTACGGCTTTCGTCGCCCGTTTTCTCAATGGTGATGTAAATGGTGTTTTCAGGTAGGGCATTTTCAATATTCTCGCTCCATTCGGCAGCGATTACACCATTTTCTCTCATATAATCAAAAAATCCGCAGGAATCAAGATCTTCCCAACTTTCAATGCGAAACATATCAAAGTGAAAAAGGGGCAGTCTTCCGCCGCGATATTCGTTAACAATAGCAAAGGTAGGGGAGTTAACGACACCGCTATAACCCAAGGCCTTTGCAAGTCCTGCCGTAAATAGAGTTTTGCCTACACCCATACCGCCTTTAAAGGCAATAATCTCGCCGCCGCGAAGCGCTTTTTCAAATTCTTCTGCAATTTTTGCAGTATCAAGAGGTGAATATGATAAAAATTCACGCATAAATAAAGCACTCCCTTCAGCAAAATTTAAGATATAGAATATTATATCAGTAAAACCCGAATCTTGCAACTAAAATATGTGCTTTACAATAGTCGAAAAATATTATAAAATATACATATATGTAAAAAGAAAGGATGGCAGAGTATGAAAGCAATATGGGCGCGAATAGCCGACTATATACGTGAAACAGACAAAATTATGCTGTTTTTATGTCTTTTTGCCACCTCTTTCGGTTGCATTTCCGTTTTGTCTGCCACTCGCTATACGGGCAGCGCAAAACAGTTTGTTATGCAGGTTATAGCTATGCTGCTCGGTATGGGAGCCGCAATAGTTTTATCGCTTTTCGATTTTGAAATCTTTCATAAGTATTGGTATGCATTTGCAGGGGTGGGGCTTGTTCCTGTTTTACTTACATTCTTTATAGGTTTCGGCCCTGCGGGTACCGACGATAAGGCGTGGCTGGATATCGGCTTTACCACCTTTCAGCCGTCAGAACTTTTAAAGGCTTGTTTTATCGTCACCTTTTCAATGCATCTGACAAAGGTAAAAGAAAATATAAATAAATTAAGCTATTTAATTCCCGTCTGCGCTCACGGCGGTCTTCCTGTTGTGCTTATTCACTTTCAGGGTGACGACGGTACAGCCCTTGTTTTTGCCGTTATGGTGCTGTGTATGATGTGGGCGGCAGGTGTTCACAGAAAGTATTTTATTATACTCTTTTCGGCTATAGTTGTAGCGGCGCCTCTTGTGTATTTCTTTATTATGAACCCTGACCAGCAGGCGCGTATACAAAATATGTTTGATATTGATGCTGATTTGCAGGGAAGCGGCTGGCAACAGTGGCGCGGCCGAACTGCCCTTGCAGGCGGCGGTATGTGGGGACAAGGCTTTTTAAAAGGCAACCTTACCCAAATGGGACAGGCAGGCGTGCCTGAGGGCTATAACGACTTCATATTCACCACAATAGGTGAAGAATGGGGCTTTGCAGGTGCTTTTGTGGTGGTTGCTGTGCTTTGTTTTATTGCATACAGATGTCTAAAAATATCTAAAATGACCAACAACCTTTCGGGTAAGCTTATATGTGTCGGCTTTTTCGGTTGGCTCACCGCTCAGATAACCATAAATCTCGGTATGTGCTTATCAATTCTTCCCGTTATAGGTATAACCTTGCCGTTTTTCTCGGCAGGCGGTACGTCTCTTTCCTGCCTTTATATAGGCGTGGGGCTGGTGCTTAGCGTTTATATGCACCGAAATTCAAGAACGGTATATCTGCACGATCTTAAATAAAACAAAAAAATAAACCGCTATGCAAAAGCATAGCGGTTTTATATTTCTTCTTAGTCGTTAACGTAAGGAAGAATCGCTACCTGACGAGCGCGTTTGATAGCGATGGTCAGTTTGCGCTGATGAGCAGCACAGGTGCCGGTAGCACGGCGGGGAAGAATTTTAGCGCGTTCTGAAATGAACTTACGAAGACGTGCTATGTCCTTGTAATCAATCTCTTCTACGCGGTCTGCACAGAAATGACAAATCTTTTTACGAACTTTTCTATGTGCAGGTCTTTCCATCTTTTCCATTATAAAGACCTCCTATTTTGAATTAGAACGGTAAATCGTCGTCAGACTCACCGGTAACCTCAGTAAATTCATTCACCGAGGCGTTGCTGAAAGATGCAGGTTCGTCACCTGCAGGGGCAGCGTCACGCTTTGATTCAACGAACTGTACGTTATTTGCAATTACTTCAAATACGGTACGGTTTTTGCCGTCTTTATCAACGTAACGACGGGTCTGAATAGAACCCTCAATACCGATCATGCTGCCTTTATTGAAATACTTAGTAATAAATTCGGCGGTTTGTCTCCAGGCAACGATGTTAATAAAATCTGCCTGAGTTTCTTCTCCTGCCTTATAGCGACGGGATACCGCGATAGAGAAGGTGGTCACAGAGACACCGCTGGGTGTTGTTTTAAGCTCGGGATCGGCAGTAAGTCTGCCCGTAAGAACAACAAGATTAAACATTTAAACGCATCCTCTCTCTACTTTTTAATTACCATTGCACGAAGAACGCCGTCGGTAATACCGGCTA
>JAZNAG010000036.1:0-2252 GCA_045586405.1 Acutalibacteraceae bacterium
TCATCGGGGAATACAAGGTCAGCAAGGAACGGATACTGGCCTACATACTGCTGCAGTCCTTCGGGAAGCTTTCCGGTAGAGCCACCGTTGTTATTTTCGCCGCCGTTGTTGTTCTCTCCACCATTCTGCGAGGTTCCGGGGTTGTTTTCGTTGCCAGAAGGATTGTCGGTGTTCTCACCGCAGGCAGCAAGAGCAAATACCATCATCAAAGCCAATAAAAGTGCAAATAATTTTTTCATATCGTTTCTCTCCCATTGCTTATTTGAACAAATCCAGAAAACTTGTTTTCTTTTTAGGCTCAGGTTTTACATAGTCAAAGCCCCCTGTAGGTTCTGCTACATTAAAGTAAATTGTAGGGGTGTCACTGTCACCCTCAAAGCAATGCTCGGTGTCTGCGTGGTAGCAGGTGCCGTTTATCATTTTATAAAGATGGCAGATACTTGGGTACTGACCTGCCTGTCTGAATCCGTTATTCATAAGAAGCTGACGGTAGCCTTCGACCGCCTTTTCTGCAGAGAAGTTACTGTCAAACCTTGCAGAAAACCAGCAGTAGTCAGGCTCTTTTTCCAATATAAAGTTTTTACCGCCACAGCTCCACACAGGATACTGAGGCAGATACTCTTTAAACTCATCCAAAACCTTTTGGTCTTTACTGAGCTGAGCATTTTCTTCATTTACCGCAAAGGGAAGCTTAGCTCCGCAATTTTGGCAAAATTTTGTGCCCACATTGTTCTGTGTGCCGCAGGAGGTACATACAAGCTCATCTGCTATGGATTTTTCGGGTAATTTCTCACCGCAGGAGGGACAGAAGTTTTTGTCTGCCGTTGTACTTTCTCCGCAAGCGGGACAAACCTTCATATTCCTAGCCGCTTCGGTGGCGTATTTTGAAGCCGCACGCTCAAAATTTGAGAACGCACCCTCTAAAGCTGAGCCTGTCTGTGTGCTTGCAGGCTGAGTATTCACATTTGTCGTGGCAGAATCAATTTTATCTGCCGCCTTATTCACAAACTCCGTAGCCTTAGGCTCTACAGCATTTGTAATTGCCTGACCCACGGCTTTGCCGACGGCGTCACTTACGCCTCGGCGAATTGCTCTTTCTAAAAATCCCATGGATAAGCCTCCTTAAATTTCTTTGTATTTAATCAACAGTTGCTTTCGGCTGTTAATGCTGAGTTTTTTATAAATGTTTTTACAATGAAAATGCACCGAAGAATGCGAGACAAAAAGTTCCTCGGCAATCTGAGCCTGAGTTTTGTCGGTAAGAAGCTGTGCAAAAACCTCAAACTCCCGTTTGGAAAGTAATGAAAGCTCGGGGTATTTTTCCAGTAACAATTTATATTCGTTTTGTGCCAGAGCGAGATAGTCAAAATAGTTTAATTTCTCCATATAATTCCCCCCTGAAAAAATTATACTTTATCTAAGATAATTCGTAACCTACCCAACAAGGGGTTAATATTGGTAAATAATACCTATTCGGGTAGTTTTACTAATAATCCGTTGAAATTTTTTTAGCAATAATGTATAATATTTGAAAATTTAATTCCTATTCCTCGGTTAAATTATAGTGTATTTTGGAGGGTATGCATATCCCACACCGGTGGGATATTGGGGGTATTACCGCCCGAAGGGATAGATTTTTTCGCAAAAGAGTGAGAATACCCCTCTTTTGGGGCAAAAAAAAGGAGGACAAGCTGTGAACGAATCACTTCTTACTGAAAATCTAAAAAAGCGGCAGGACAAGCCGCTATGGCTTCTTGTGTGCTTTGCTATGTTTAGCTTCTGGCAGATGGCGTTTATCTATTATTTCCTTGAGCCGTCCTCGGCAATGGATGGGAAAATCCCGCTACCCATTAACATCGATAACGGCACTACGCTGACGGCGGTCTGTTACATCCTGAGTATCCTTACGATGATCTTTTTGCCGAAGATCATCGTGTGGACACAGCGGATCGCCACGGGTGTTGCGCTGGTTTCGGCAGTTGCTTTTTTTCTCCCTCTGCCGGATGATCTTATGCGTTTGAACATCTACCTGCAGATCTTCTGCTGCTGTCTGATGATCGGCTTTGAGACCTTCCTTGTGGTCAACTGCTTTTCCGAGAAAAGCGGTGTCAAGTATCTGACCTTCGGCTACGGCATAGCGGTGTTCCTGATCGCTTTGGTTCAGAACGAGGTCATCTCGATCCCGTTCTCTACATTCCGCTACGGAATGGTAGCGGCGCTTGTGCTTTTGTTTGTTTTCTTTCTCCGTATGC
>JAZNAG010000037.1:0-2747 GCA_045586405.1 Acutalibacteraceae bacterium
CATTCTCTTGCGTCACTTTCCCCTTGACCATTGTTGGCTTTAGGATTCATTAGCACGTATTTCATATCATCTACCTCCTATGTTTTGTTTATTTAGCTAAAATGCTTTTTTAGTGGTGGGATTATTATAATGTATAAAGGCGAATTTTGCAATAGGGAAAAGCGAATCTCTTTCACTTTTGTGCCGTTTTTTTTGCTGTTTTGTCCAGTATTTACGCAAAAAAGGCTTGCTACTTGAGAAAATGTTAGTTGAATGCTTTGTAGGTAAAACAGAGTTATTTGCAATAAAGCCAGCTTAAATCAAGGCTTATATTTTATGGAAACAATAATTGAACGAAAGGAGCATAAAGTGAGCGATTTATATTTTACGGAAAAAAACAAAAAAGGCTTGCAAGGACGAAAACTATCCCTACAAACCATACAAATTTAATGAAATCCTGCTTTGCAGGATGAAATCCAAACGAGTTTGGATGAAATCTTCCGCCTACGGCTTCAGATGAAATCAAATCCGCCTAATATAACCTTGCGAAGCAAGATTTCATCGCGCAGCGATTTCATCCACGAAGTGGATTTATTCCGACGCAGGCGGATTTAGTTAAAAAAGGTAAGCATCAAATGCTTACCTTTTTTGGTGGGGAGTGGTGGATTCGAACCACCGAAGTCGTTGACAACAGATTTACAGTCTGCCCCCTTTAGCCACTCGGGAAACTCCCCATTTTGGAGCTGGTGAACGGAGTCGAACCATCAACCTGCTGATTACAAATCAGCTGCTCTGCCATTGAGCCACACCAGCATATTTAGTTTTGGGTGGTGCCTCGGGGCGGAATCGAACCACCGACACGGAGATTTTCAGTCTCCTGCTCTACCGACTGAGCTACCGAGGCAAATTTGTATCCAATGCAAAAATGCATTGGATAACTAATAAATATGGCGACCCGGAAGGGACTCGAACCCTCGACCTCCAACGTGACAGGCTGGCGTTCTAACCATCTGAACTACCGGGCCATATTTTTAATATTAATTTGTAATGGTGGGCCTTCACGGACTCGAACCGCGGACCGATCGGTTATGAGCCGACTGCTCTAACCAACTGAGCTAAAGGCCCGCAATGTGCTTTTTAATGGTCGGGGTGACGAGACTCGAACTCACGACCTCATGGTCCCAAACCACGCGCGCTACCAACTGCGCCACACCCCGTTGCAACAACAACAATGCTCATATATAATATAATAAAACAACGAGATTGTCAAGCGTTTTTCAGTAAGATTTAGAAAAAAATCATTAGATTTCAAAATCTTTTGTACCACACCATTAGCGGTTATTTAGTTTTAAGTTTAAAATAAATCAAGCAGGCACTTAAGGGCTTAAGTACCTGCTTAATTTACCGAATTTTATCGAAAATTACTTGTTAAGAAGTTCAGCAATAGAAGCGCCGCTAAAAGCAGTATCCTTCCATTCGTGTACTTCGCCGTCATCAGCAGGTCTTTCTCTTCTTTCTCTTCTTCTTGGCTTTTCTTCGCCAGCGTCTTCAGCTTTTTCTCTTCTTGGTTTAGCTGGAGCTTCTGGTGCAGGTGTGCAAGCTTTGATAGAGAGAGTGATTTTTTCTTTTTCGTAATCGATAGAAATAATCTTAGCTTTTACTTCGTCACCAACCTTGAGACCTTCGGTTGGTTTTTCTAACCATTCGTGTGAAATTTGAGAAATGTGTACTAAACCGTCAACGCCAGTTTCGATTTCAACGAATACGCCGAATTCAACGATTCTAACAATCTTACCGGTAACGATATCACCAACAGCATATTTGCCTGGAACACTTTCCCATGGACGTGGTTGAAGTTGCTTATAGCCGATAGAAACTTTCTTTGTTTCCTTATCGAGCTTTAATACTCTGAATTCATATTCTTTACCGATTTCTAAAACTTCTGCAGGGCTCTTAACGCCTGTCCAAGAAAGATCAGAAATGTGTGCAAGACAGTCGAAGCCGTTAACTTCAACGAAAGCACCGAAAGATGAGAATCTAACAACTTTACCAACAACAACGTCGCCAAGAACAACGCTTGAGAAGAAAGCTTCTTCCTTTTGAGCGCGTTGAGCTTCTCTTTCAGCCTTTTCAGCTTCTAAAATAACCCTTTGAGAAGCAACGATTTGTTTTCTTCTTTCATCATTTTCAACTCTTTCAGCTTTAACTCTTAAAGTCTTGCCAACGTATTTATCGAGTTCTTTAACGAAACCGATTCTAATTTGTGATGATGGGATGAATACGCCGTAAGAACCGAGTCTTGCGGTTAAACCGCCCTTGTTTGTACCTTCGATGGTAACGTTGAACAGTTTACCGTTCTTAATCTCTTCGATTTCTTTTTCTTCTTCAGCGAGTGCTTTGATAGCTTTTTCTGATAAAAGAACTGGGTTGAGACCAATAATAAGGACTTCGATTTCTTCGCCTACTTTAGCTGCGTATTCTTGTTTAACGTATTTTTCGCAAGAAAGCTCTTCTTTAGGCAAAAGGATTTCCTTTTTGGTGTTATTGATGTATAAAGCTAAACCTTCATCCGTAGCAGAAGAAATAGTTGCAACTATTTTTTGCCCCTTTCTGAATTTTTGTTGGCCATTTTCCAATTTAGCAACAGCTTCTTCCATCTCGTTTACAGTTTTAACTTCAGTGACTACTTCTTCCATGTTTGAGAAAACCTCCATTGTTTGTTCGGGTGGAGTAGATGCCCCCGATACAATACCTACCTTTAAATAATT
>JAZNAG010000038.1:0-1519 GCA_045586405.1 Acutalibacteraceae bacterium
TGCTCAAACAGCCACACACATCGATTTATATTTAGCTTTATTTAAAAGCTGTTACATAGTGACCCAACAGAATATGAGCGAGGTGAGATTTTCTCCCCACGCTTATTTCTGTTGCCTGTGTAGCGGCTTTTTTGTTTTGCATTTTTTCTTGTGGCGGGTTGTAAATGTTTTGAAAACATTTCAGTTTTTGGGTGTCCATTTGGCCTCTCCCAGTGGGAATAAGTGAGAATTGTTTTTCAAGTCACTTGTAAACAGTTTGAAAACTTTCGGGATCGATGGTTCGTTTTCACTCAAAAAATGTCCGTAAATTAGCAGAAGGATATTTAAACATTTTGAAAATTTTCAGGAGGCATACTTGCCAAAATCAGAAAAAATGTCCGTAGGAAAGTAGATGGGTAATTATTTTTAAAGCTCATACTTGCCAACATCTGAAAATTTGTCCGTAAGAAAGTAGAGGGGTATTTAAAACTAACGCCTCAGAACGGAATCAGTGTTTCTGTGTCCTTGTCTTAACGAGCATTGGATTTCGGGCCCGGAAATCCCCAAACGGGCAAAAAGCCGTTTTACAAAACAGAATGAATGGAGATGAAAAGAAGAAAAAAAGAATCAAGTTAACAGCAGACAAATGTAATTATGACTTTAAATATTCTGTTAACTTTCGGGAATTTGGGTTTCCACTTGCCCTTTCCCAGTCCGTATAAGTGGAAAGTAATTCCAAAAAAATTTTGAGGAGGTGAAAATCCAATGACAAAGAAAAATCACGATGTGATTGTCAAAGCTTATCTTAACAAAGATGAATATGAAAAGCTCTGTGACTTAAGCAGAGCAACGGGAGTTTCAAAATCAAAGGTCATTCGACTTCTGATTACAATGTGCAGGCTCAAGGAAGCTCCGCCTGCCGATTACCCGAAGCTTATCCGTGAGCTTCGTGCCGTGGGTAACAATCTTAATCAGCTTTTGGTTGTTGCCCGTGCAAGAGGCTGGAACAATCAGAAAGAAATTTCTTCCGTTCTCTCCTCTGTGCTTGAAACGGAAAACAAAATTGTCAGTGAGTTTACTTCAGAGAAGGATGAAGTGCCATGGCAGTAACACGTATATGGCCGATAAAGGGAAGGCATCGCAATGTAATTGATTACACCGTGAACCCTGAGAAAACTCTTAATCCCGATTACACCTTTGAAGAGCTGCAAGCACTCAAGGATGTTATTGACTATGCAATGGAAAGTGACAAAACCGAAAAGCAGTTTTATGTTACGGGAGTTAACTGCACAGCAGGCTTTGCAAGAGAACAAATGGTAAACACCAAAAGGCTTTTCAAAAAAGAAGACGGCATCCTTGCCTTTCACGGTTATCAGTCCTTCAAGCACGGTGAGGTTACACCTGAGCTTGCTCACGAAATCGGAATCAAGCTCGCAGAAAAATTATGGGGTGACCGCTTTGAGGTTGTGGTATCGACCCACCTTGACAGGCATCACCTTCACTCACACTTTGTACTTAACTCGGTTTCATTTGTTGACGG
>JAZNAG010000039.1:0-1930 GCA_045586405.1 Acutalibacteraceae bacterium
AATAACACCGTCTCTTGATGTTTGTCTCTTGAATCTACGAAGTGCACTATCTAAGGACTCGTTTTCTTTAACTTTTACCTGACTCATTTAACATTCCCTCCCTCCGTTGTTACCAACAAAGGTATAATTATCATAATACATATGCCATTATACAAGAAATCAAGCGACGTGTCAAGTAAAATTTTTTAAGATTTTGTTAAAAATCTTATTATTTAGCGTAACCGCCGACCATAAGCATATATTCGCCAATCTGAGCGCCAAATTCTGGAGCACCATCCATAATAAGCTTACCCTTCTGAACGGACTCAATCATATCGTCAATAGACATTAAAGTACCTAATGCACTGTCAAGGTTATTAAAGCGCATTGTAAAGAATGGTAATGCTCTTTTATATTCGCCACGGCCAGATTTACTCTTACCTGCTTTGATTCTTATGTATGCAGAAACAGTAGGTTCACCGTCAACCTTCCAAGCGTAAACACGGTCCGGGCTTTTAGATGTCCACTCGTGAATTGTTTCGTGCCCCATTTTATTAAGTGTGCTTATACCTGCTGAAAGAAGATAGAAATAACATTTTACTAAAAGACGTTTATCCTCTTCTTTTTCTGGTGGCTTTTCTAAGCCTAAAAGGTCTGCCATTTTAAGAAGTGCCATCATAAATACGCCAAACTCATAAATGAAGTTAACACCCTTCATTTTTGGGAGTGTAGCAGGGCCAATTTTACCCTTGAAAAATGCATTCATTGCTTCAACACTCTTGAATTCGAGCTCAACAAATTTTTGCTTGTCAACCCTCTGGGCAACCTTGTTAGCGTGAATTAACCATTCATCACCATTAACAACAAAGTGAGTTGCCCATTTTCCCTCAGGAGCATCTTTATCAAGACAACTTACCTGATAAACACAATGAACCTTTTCAAACTTTTTCTTGAGTGATGGAACATCCTGGACTATGGTTTTTAAAAGTGGCAAAGCACCACAAAGAAATATTTTATTGGTATAAAGTTGTTCTTTATCTGCCAAAAATCTCAATCCTTTCAAGTTGAATTGAGAATTAAGAATTGAGAATTGAGAATTTCGGGTCTGCGACGCTATTATAACAGTATAATGCTGACCGCAGGTCCCACAACTCTTCACTTTTCACTCTTAACTCTTCACTCGAATTTTAAATTTTTTAAAAATTAAAATTCATCATCCCAGTCGTTATCTTCTTCAAAGTCTGCCTTCATAACTTCACGAACAGCAGCAATAATGCCGTTTGAGTCAATACCAAGCATAGACATAATATCTTCCTGAAGACCGATAGGTGCAAATTCGTCCTGAATACCAAGCTTTTTAAATGCACAGCCTTTACCTGATTCAACAACAACCTCTGCAACTGCTGAACCAAGACCACCTAAAACTGTATGGTCTTCAACAGTAATAATACGGCGAGTTTCTGTAACTGCTTTTAAAATAGCTTCACGGTCAATAGGCTTAATTGTGTGCATGTCTAATACACGAATTTTAAGACCATCTGCATTGTTTAAAAATTCTGCAGCTTGAACAGCCTGGAATACACAAGAACCACAAGCAATAATTGTAAGGTCACTTCCTTCGTGAACTTCTACTGCTTTACCGATTTCAAAGCCGTAGTTTGTGTCTTTATAAAGAACACGGTCGAAGCCACGGTTAATTCTTATGTAGAAAGGACCTGGTGTGTTATAAGCTGCCATAACAGCGTTATATGTTTCGTAACCATCTGCAGGGCAGATAACTGTAAGATTAGGAATTGAACGTGTTAAAGCGAGGTCACAAATAGCGTGGTGAGTAGAACCAGCCTGACCGAAAGATGTACCTGAGTGAGTTGCAATAACTTTTGCATTAACATTCTGGTAGCAGAGGTCAGTGTGGAGCTGGTCTGCTGAACGGAATGAAGCGAATTGTGAG
>JAZNAG010000040.1:0-2481 GCA_045586405.1 Acutalibacteraceae bacterium
ATCCCTCTCAGCTTGGTGCCGATTTGGTTGCAGGTGCGGTAGGTGCGTTAAATGAATACACTATGCCCTGCATTGTTATTGATATGGGAACCGCCACTACCCTTTCGGTTTTAGATGAAAATGGTGTGTTTTTAGGCGGAAGCATTACGGCCGGAGTGAGACTCACTTTAAAGGCATTAAGTAGGGGAACCGCCGCTTTACCTTCTGTTAGTATCGCACCCTCTCATTCGGTTATCGGCTCTAACACGGTAGACTGTATGCAGTCAGGCCTTGTTTACGGGACTGCCGCTATGCTTGATGGACTTATTGAGCGAATGGAAGAGGAATTGGGCTGCTCTGCCACAGTTGTTGCCACAGGCGGTCTATCTAAAGAGATAATTCCTCTTTGCAGAAAAGACATCATATATAATGAAAATCTTTTGCTTGAAGGTCTTAGAATTATATATGATAAGAACAATTAAATTTTGTTAAACCCCTCTTTTGAGGTTTAAATATTATGAACTGTACCCATAAGGGACAGTATCGGAGGTATTTGAAATGACAAAAAGCGTAAATGAAAAAACTAAGAAACTGGTTCTGGGCTCCATTATGACTGCACTTGTTGTGCTGCTTCAGTCCCTTGCCACCTACACCACCTTTTTCGGTCCTTTTTCCACCGCAATAGGCCTTATTCCCATTGTACTGGGTGCCGCTATGTGCGGACCTGCCGTTAGTACCTGGTTAGGCTTTGTTTTCGGAGTAGTTGTTCTTGCTACAGGAAATGCTAATTTATTTCTTTCCTTTAATGTAATAGGAACATTTATTACCGTTTTGGTTAAGGGTACTGCTTGTGGTTTTGTAGCAGGTATAACCTACAAACTTATTTCAAAATTCAACAAATATGTTGCGGTTATTGTATCTGCTATTTTATGCCCTGTAACAAATACTGCTGTATTTTTACTTGGCTGCGGCATTTTCTTTACTGCTTATGCAGGAGAGATTGGCTCGGTAGTGGGACTCACCGTTACAGGAATGGATTTATTCTTTGCACTTGCCATGGCAAACTTTGTTTTTGAAATAATCGGCAATGTGGTTTTAAGCCCTATTATAGTGAGAATTGTAAATATTAAAAAATTCAGTTAGTTTATTAGTTAATAATAGTCAAAATTAACGCCTCAATATGAAATTTGGGGCGTTTTTTTGTATAAAAATGAGTTTTTTTAGTATTTTTACAAATTTTTCTTTTATTTTTTAAAAAATGTGGTATAATTAAGTGCTACCATTATATTTGGTAAAGAAAATAATGCGGTTTTTCCGCAATAAAAAATTTAGGAGGTTGATTCGTAAATGAGTCACAAGTTTGTTTACCTATTCAGCGAAGGCGACGCTTCTATGCGTGAGCTTCTCGGCGGTAAAGGTGCTAACCTTGCAGAAATGACCAAAATCGGTCTTCCTGTTCCTCAGGGCTTCACTGTAACTACCGAGGCATGTACTCAGTATTATGAGGACGGCAGAAAAATCAATGATGATATTCAAGCACAGATTATGGAATACATCGACAAAATGGAAGGCATCACCGGCAAAAAGTTCGGTGATAAGGAGAATCCTCTTCTTGTTTCTGTTCGTTCAGGTGCTCGTGCTTCTATGCCTGGTATGATGGATACCATTCTCAACCTCGGTCTTAATGAAGATGTTGTTGAAACAATGGCTGCAAAGAGCGGTAACGCTCGTTGGGCTTATGACTGCTACAGAAGATTCATCCAGATGTATTCTGACGTAGTTATGGAAGTTGGTAAGAAGTATTTTGAAGAGCTTATCGACAAAATGAAGGAAGCTAAGGGCGTTAAGCAGGACGTTGAGCTTACTGCTGAAGACCTTAAGGAGCTTGCAGGTCAGTTCAAGGCTGAGTATAAGAGCAAGATCGGTAAGGATTTCCCCACCGATCCCAAGGAACAGCTTATGGGCGCTGTTGAAGCAGTTTTCCGTTCATGGGACAACCCCCGTGCAAACGTTTACCGTCGTGACAACGATATTCCTTATTCTTGGGGTACCGCTGTTAACGTACAGATGATGGCATTTGGTAATATGGGTGACAACTGTGGTACAGGTGTTGCATTCACACGTGACCCAGCTACCGGCGAACCTGGTCTTATGGGTGAATTCCTCACCAACGCTCAGGGCGAAGACGTTGTTGCTGGTGTTCGTACTCCAATGCCAATCGCTGAAATGGCAGAGAAATTCCCTGCTGCTTTCGAAGAATTTAACAAGGTTTGTGCAATTCTTGAAGACCACTACCGTGATATGCAGGATATGGAATTCACCGTAGAAGACGGTAAACTCTATATGCTTCAGACCAGAAATGGTAAGAGAACTGCTAAGGCTGCTCTCAAAATTGCTTGTGACCTCGTTGATGAAGGTATGATCGACAAGAAACAAGCTGTTGCTATGATCGACCCCAGAAACCTTGATACACTTCTCCATCCCCAGTTTGATGCTAAGGCT
>JAZNAG010000041.1:0-2455 GCA_045586405.1 Acutalibacteraceae bacterium
GCATATCCACAACTGCCTCTGCCGAATAATCGTAATATGCGCTGCCGTCATTGACAGCGATGCGGAATCCACCGTCAAAATTATCATTCGCCTTCAAAGTGATACCCTTTAACATTTTTTCTTTAAGTGCTGCCAGTAAGGTTTCTTCCAACTTATTAAGGTCTTGAGTATTCAAAATCACCGCGATATCTTCTGCATCCGGCTTGTTTGCCCAATTTTCAACAATGCTGATAATCAGCCCGGCAAGTGCATCTGATGAATATACAGCAGTAACATTTTCGCTAACGATAGCATAAAGCTCTCTCGTTACACTTTCTCTGAAAGAAATAAGCAGATTGCGACCCGCCTGACGAATAGCATCCTCGCTTGATTTCGCCATTCGCTCAGTTTCAGTTTTTGCACCGGATAAGATTTTATCTGCCTGTGCCTGTGCATCGGCAATAATCTTTTCGGCATCTGACTTTGCCGCTTCAACAATAGCCTTAGCTTCTGCTTCAGCGGTTTCAACACCATCCTTCTTAATCTGCTCAATAAGCTCCTGAAGTTGAACTTCCATAATTCTATCTCCTTTTATATTTAGTCAATTTTACTGCTAAAAAACAAAATGGATCCAGCTTCCTCTGCAGACAGCTGGATCCATTAAATGTTATTATAATTATTTAGTTTTTTTGTATTATAGCACGCTTTTCTTATTTCGTCAAGTCTTTAGAAGGATAAGTCCATAAAAATCAACTTTGTAAATTTCACAGTGCAAATTGAAGTGGAATTCAGTGCGAGAATTCATCCATATATATCTGCTTAAAAAGCAAGTTTAAATAAACGGATAAATCTATAGCTCATCCGGCTTTGTAACAATTTGAATATTTAGTTTTAGCCGAACGCAACAGCAAAAAACGTCCATCCCTTCGCATTTTAAGTCGAAATCAGCAGATTTTCACTCAAATTTATGCAAATCCGAGCCCAACAAAAATTAGCGGAGTGGCTTCCACTCCGCTATTGTTGTAATGTTAGTAAAACCTACTTTAATTTTTTAAGCTTTGCTGTGTTGGCAATGACGATAAGCTCCATACCTTTTTCAAGTGGCATTGTTGGGTCTGGGGTAGTGTTTATCTTGTCGCCATTTCGAATTGCCACTACGTTGATGGAATATTTTTTGCGAAGGGAAAGCTCTATTAGTGTTTTGCCAACCCATTCGTCCTTAACGCCGAGTTCTACCATAGAAACCTCGTCTGAGAGCTCTATCATTTCTGCAAAGCCCGAAGAAAGCAGATTTTTAGCAAGGCGTGTGCCCGATTCCTTTTCGGGGAAAATCACCCTGTCGGCACCAACTCGGCTAAGAATTTTTTGGTGCATTTCATCTCCGCACTTAACAATAACGGTAGGCACGCCCGCCACTTTGCAAAGGGTTACGGCCATAACGCTGGCTTCAAGATTGCTTGCCATAGCCACAATTACAACGTCAATATTAGAAATTCCAAGCCGCCTTATCGTTTCCGGCTCGGTAATGTCGGCGCATTTGCAAATAGGTATTGTATCAATGGCGCTGTCAACACGGTCGCTGTCAACATCAACAGCCAACACCTCGGCGCCGCTGTTTACCAGCTCTTTTGCAACAGCCCGTCCATATCGGCCAAGGCCAAGCACGGCATAGGTTTTATTTATACTCATAATAAACTCCCTTTCCTTTTGTGGTATTTCGCCAAAGAAAATTCAAACGATAGGATTATCCCACGCTAATCTCTTCAACGGGATTTTTAACAATGCTTTTATTATCCCTTTTGCGGTTAAAGGCGATGGCCAGAGAAATTGGACCAACCCTACCAAGATACATAGTGATTATTATAATTAGCTTACCCATACTGCCAAGATAAGGTGTTAAATTTCTTGTTAGTCCTACCGTTGCGGTGGCGCTAACCGTTTCGAAAACAACGTCAAGTGCGCTTGCGCTTGTAACGGCAGAGAGCAATAGAGTGGAGGCAAATACAATAGCAAAGGACATAAATGTAACGGCAAGTGCTTTACTTACAATTTGTTTTGTAAGGCGACGGCCAAACATTTCCGTATCGCTTTTATTTCTAACTGCGGCAAAGGCGGAAATAACGATTACTGCAAAGGTGACGGTTTTTATTCCACCCGCCGTTCCTACAGGTGAGCAGCCGATAAACATTAAAAGCAAGCACAAGAAAGAAGAGGCGTTTGTAAGGTTTTCCTGCGGCAAGGTTGCAAACCCTGCCGTACGGGTTGTAACTGACTGAAAGATTGCAGTTTGTATTTTTTGAAAAACAGTATACTCTTTAATTGTTTTTGGATTATTAAATTCAAAAACCAAAAACAAAGCGGCGCCCACAAAAATTAAAATAAGGGTTGTAGTAACAGCAATTTTACTATGCAAAGTAAGGGAGGAGAAAAATTTAAATCTCCGAACTCTTTTAAGCTTTAATACGCGTATTATATC
>JAZNAG010000042.1:0-64486 GCA_045586405.1 Acutalibacteraceae bacterium
CAAAATTGCAGACGTGTCCGCAGATTATCAATATACCCTCACCGCTTCTTTTACATCTTCCGGGCTTGCCCTGAACGGAATTTCCTCGATAGGTGAGTGGAATGTGATCCGTTCCACTCTGGAGTCAAACATCATTGCATATGAACTGGAAGCGGACACCATTGCTGAAACAGATCAGGCGGGTCAGGTTTGCTTTGAAGGGCTGAAACCAGGTCTTTATCTGGCTGTAACAGCGCCTGTGACCCAGAATAGTCTGCGCTGCTCCTTCCAGTCTGCCCTGGTTGCGCTGCCAGGTTTAGGCAGTGATGGGTGCTGGCAGTATGAGACTTCCGTTTCCTCCAAACCGGAAATCATCACCCCAACAGAAGATATTCAGCTTAAGGTACTGAAGCTTTGGAAGGGTGATAGCGGAAGCTCAGCGCGACCTACATCAATTGAGGTAGAGATATTCCGTAACAGCACAAGCTATCAAACGGTAACGCTATCAGAGGATAACCACTGGACATATACTTGGTCTGCAAAAGATGATGGCTCGGATTGGAAAGTTGTCGAGCGTAATATTCCGACGGGATACACCATGACCATTGAGGAACGGAAAACTTCATTTGTGCTAACTAATACATTAAATCGGGATGTTCCCGATAATCCCGATTCACCACAGACAGGTGATACCTCGAATATTTTGCTTTGGGTTATTCTGATGATTGTCTCCGGCAGTATGCTTATTATCTTAGGAATCACGGGAAAGAGAAATCGCGTATGATGAGCCGAAAAAATGATGTTATAAGAAAAATTCTAATAGTTATCGGCGTGTGCTTACTTGCGGCTGCAATAATACTCTTGTTTGCGTGGCAATGGAATATTCATACGTCTGAGCAAAAAGCAAAGGAATACGTAAACGTAATACGTGAGTTAATCCCCGAACCGCAAGGTGCCGTCCCGGAGGAACGCAGAGATAATACGATGTCAACCCTGTCCATTGATGGAACGGACTTTGTGGGAATATTGGAACTCCCACGATTTGGGTCGGTTCTTCCGGTTTGCGCAGAATGGGGAACCCCCTCAAAATGCCCTTGCCGATTCAGCGGAAGTGTATATGATCGTACCATGCAGATCGGTGGCACATCCCAAAAAGGTCAGTATGATTTTTACCGTGATATTTCCGTAGGAGATAGTGTTTTCTTTACGGATATGGAAGGTAATCGTTTCTCGTACACAGTAACCGATATTCGCTATGAGAAAAATGCAGACCAATCCACCCTACAACGCAAGGATGCGTCCTTAACGCTGTTTGTTAAGAATGTGTATGCTTTTGAATACGTAATCATTTACTGCGATATTGTTCATTAATACTATAAATGTGTCAATCAAGCACCTAATCACAGTCGAAGAATTAAAAAAAGATGAACCTATCCTTTCCGAAAAGAAAGCGTAGGTTCGTTTTTTGTTTGTAGGCGAATACTATTGTAGTAACTAAGGGCATAGTTTAAGGTGCCTTTTCTTTATAAAAATTAAAAAACAATTGGAAATTCTACTCATAATTTCTACAAAAAGTGTGATACTAACAAAGAGCAAAAAACAACAACTCGTCCCAGATAAGGACCTTGGTCGGGTCGTGCTTTTTTGATGGAACGAGGCTTGATTTGAACAAATCAATAAATCCCGAAAACCCGCATAAATACTGGGTTTTCGGCACATTTTAGAGTAGAGAAAAGGAGTAGAAATATATGAAAGCAACAGGTATTGTTAGACGCATAGACGACCTTGGTCGTGTTGTTATCCCGAAAGAGATTAGAAGGACTATGCGGATTCGTGAGGGAGATCCTTTGGAAATATTTACCGGAGCAAGTGGCGAGGTTGTATTCAAAAAGTATTCGCCGGTTGGAGAGCTTAGCGAGAGCGCGGCGGTGTATGCCGATTCTATTATAAAATGCTCTTCTCTGCCCGTAATAATTTGCGACAGAGATTCTTGCGTGGCGGCGGCGGGTATATCTAAAAAAGAGGTTTTAGAGCGCCGCATATCCCCTACCCTTGAAGAAATAATTGAGTCACGAAAGGAAGCCTCTATTCCTACAGACAAGGTGGCGGAAGCACTTGAGGGAACATCACTAAGACTTCTTTTTGCCGCGCCGATTATCAGCAGTGGTGACCTTTGCGGCTGTGTAGCACTGGTAGGTAACGAAGCAACCGCTCCCACCGACAGTGATATGAATCTTGTTCGTGTAGCGGCGCTGTTTTTAGGCAAACAAATGGAAGAATAAAAAATACTTGATTTTTGAGACAAAAAGTGGTATACTATCTAAAGTAAGAAAGGAAACGAGTGAGCGGTTAAAGCCGCTCACTTTTATTTCGCAAAAAAGATAAGAGGTGTTACTATGGCAAACATTGCCGAAACCGTTACCTTACTTATCAAAGATACGGTAGAAGCTCAGGGCGTTTCTCTTTGGGACGTGCGCTTTGTAAAAGAAGGCGCTGACTGGTTTTTACGTATATTTATAGATAAGGAAGACGGCATTTCTATTGACGACTGTGTAAATGTTTCTCACGCAATAGACCCTATTATTGATGAAGCTGACCCTATCGACCATTCATACTGTATGGAGGTTTCATCTCCCGGAATTGACCGCGAGTTAACCCGTCCTGAGCATTTTGAGAAAATGACGGGCAAAAACATTAAGGTACGTCTTTACAAAGCGCTTGACGGCGTAAAGGAATTTGTAGGACAGCTTATATCCTACGACGAAACACTTGTAATTGATACCGAAGACGGCAAAAAAGAATTTGACAAAAAAGCCGTCAGCAAGGTTCATCTTTTTGAAGAATAATATTGGAGGTAAAACGGAAAATGGCTAGAAAAACTGTTAAGAAAAAAGAAAACGATTATTCCGAATTTTTCGCAGCCCTTGCTGCTATGGAGGAGGAAAAAGGTATTCCCCAAAGCGAGATAGCGCAGAAAATTGCTGAGGCAATTGTTGTTGCTTCCCGTAAAGACTACGACGGCAACGATGTTGTAAAGTGCACCATAGACCCTGAAAACAAGATTTTCAGCGTTGTTGCAAGAAAAGAAGTTGTAGAGGAAATTGAAAACCCCTATACTCAGATCTTAAAGGAAGAGGCTGTTAAAATTGACGCCGCTGCCGCAGAGCAGGGCTTTGTTGACATTCCTCTTGACCCTGCAAAGTTCGGTCGCGTTGTTGCACAGAACTCAAGAAATAACTTCCATCAGGGTGTAAGAGATGCCGAGCGCGGACAGACTCTTGCTCAGTTTCAGAGCAAAGCAAAGGATATTGTTACCGCCCTTGTTCAGAGAATTGATCCTAAAACCGGTAACGCCTCTATTCTTATCGGTCATGCTGAGGCTACTCTGCCCAAGACCGAGCAGGTACCCGACGAAGTAATTAAAGAGGGCGACCACATTAAAGTTTACATTGTTGACGTTAAGACCACCGAAAGAGGTCCTCGTGTAATGCTCTCCCGCACCCACGCCGACCTTGTTAAGCGTCTTTTTGAAACCGAGGTTCCGGAAATTTTTGACGGCACCATTCAGGTTAAATCTATTTCACGTCAGGCAGGCTCCCGTACTAAAATTGCCGTTTACAGTGCTGACAGCGAAATTGATGCAATAGGTGCTTGTATCGGTCAGCACGGTGTTCGTGTTAACAAGATAGTTGAAGAGCTTGGCGGCGAAAAAATTGATATCGTAAAATACAGCGATGATCCTGCCGTATTTATAAGCGAAGCTCTCTCCCCTGCTAAAGTTCTGTCTGTTGAAATTATCAGCGAAGAGCTTAAATCCTGCAGAGTTACCGTTCCCGATTCACAGTTATCTCTTGCTATCGGCAATAAAGGACAGAATGTTCGTCTTGCCGCAAGACTTACCGGTTGGAAAATTGATATCCATCCCGAAAGCGGTTTCTATGAGGGAAGCGCAGAGGAATAAGCTATGGTTAAGAAGATACCTGTTCGCCAATGCACAGGCTGTGGCGAAAGAAAACCCAAGAACGAGCTTATCCGCATAGTAAGAACTCCCGAAAAGAACATAGTTTTAGATTTTACGGGGAAACAAAACGGCAGAGGCGCATATATTTGTAAAAGCAAGGACTGTCTTGCTCTTGCCGTAAAGAAAAAGCGTCTTGATAATGCCTTCGGCACCGTTGTTCCCATAGAAATTATTGACAGTCTTGAAAAGGAGCTTATTTAATTTGAACGACAAATTTCTAACCTTGCTTGGTTTTGCAAGTAAATCGGGCAACCTTTCTTTTGGCGCAGACAGTGTTAAGGAAGCGCTTAAAAGAAATAAGGCGAAGCTTGTTATCATAGCAAAGGATATTTCAGACAAATCACGCAAAGAGGCAAAGTTTTTTGCAAAAGAAACTCCCGTTATTGAGGCAGATTACGATACAGATGCCATTTCCCACGCAATCGGGAAAAAAGCGGGTATAATAAGCGTTAATGAAATAGGCTTTGCAAATGCAATACGAGGAGGAAATGCCAATGGCTAAAATTAAAATCAGCGATCTTGCTAAAGATCTTAATATGTCTTCAAAAGACCTTGTGGCTTTCATTGAAAAATGCACGGGCAGTGAAAAGAAAACCGCAGGCAGTATAGAAGATAGTGAATTTAACATAATTATGGATAAACTGACAGCTAAAAACGCTGTCAAGAGTTTTGATGACTATTTTGCTACAGGCGCAGAGGCTCAGGAGAAAATGGCGGCACAGCGACAGGCTGTAAAGGATAAGAAACTTGCCGACCAGATGGCTATTCTTGAGCAGTTAAAGGCTGCTCAGGCTGCTCAGGCCGCTCCCGCTAAAGAGGAGAAAAAGGCAGAAGAAAAAGCTGCTCCCAAAAAGGCGGAGAAGAAACCTGCTCCTGCCAAAGAGGAGAAAAAGGCTGAGCCCGTAAAAGAAGAAAAGAAGGCTGTTAAAGAGCCTAAAAAAGAAAAGGCTCAGGTTGAAGAAAAGGCTCAAAAGGAATTCAAGCCGTCTGATCCTAATCCCTTTAAAAAGCGTGAAAAGAAAGAAAATGCAGGTGCCGCACCTAACAGAGGCCCTGTTGAAATTCGTCGTGTTGATACCCGCACCAACACCGTTGATATGGAAAAATACAACGAAAAATATGAAAATATTGCTCCTGCAAACTCTATGAAGGATAACTTTGCCAAAAAGCAGAAAATCCGTCAGAAGTCGCAGGATTACAAGCGTCCTCAGGGTGCTAAGAGAGAAACCGAGGCCGACAAACTCCGCCGTCTTCAGCTGGAAAAAATCAAGAAAACACCTATTCTTGTTACTGTCGGTGACGAAATTACCGTCGGTGAGCTTGCCGAAAAGCTCAAGAAAACAGCTGCCGAGGTTATCAAGACTCTTATGAAGCTCGGTATGATAGCTACCGTTAATCAGGTTATCGACTATGACACCGCCGAAATCGTTGTAACCGAAATGGGCGGACGTATCGAAAGACAGATAGTTGTTACCATTGAAGATCGTATTATGGACGATACCGAGGATACCGAGGAAACCTTAAAGCCCAGAGATCCCGTTATTGTTGTTATGGGCCACGTTGACCACGGTAAAACCTCTATTCTTGATGCTATCCGTAAATCCTCTGTTGCCTCAGGCGAAGCAGGCGGTATTACCCAGCATATTGGTGCTTACAGAGTAAATTACGAAGGCAACGATATCACATTCCTTGACACACCCGGACACGCCGCATTTACCGCTATGCGTCTGCGCGGTGCCATGGCTACCGATATTGCGGTACTTGTTGTTGCCGCTGACGATGGTATTATGCCCCAGACCATTGAGGCTATAAACCACGCAAAAGCCGCAAATGTGCAGATAATCGTAGCTATCAACAAGATGGATAAACCCGAAGCAAACCCCGATCGTATTTTACAGCAGCTTACAGAGCATGAGCTTGTTCCTGAAAAATGGGGCGGCGATGTTATCTGTGTTCCCGTTTCTGCCAAAACCGGTGAGGGTATTGATACACTTCTTGAAAACATTCTGCTTGTTGCAGATGTTATGGAGCTTAAGGCTAACCCCGACAGAAAAGCAAAGGGTACTGTTATTGAAGCCCGTCTTGACAAAGGTCGCGGTCCTGTTGCTACATTACTTGTTCAGTCCGGTACACTTCACTCCGGCGACATTATAGTTGCAGGTACCTCTGTTGGTAGAGTTCGCACCATGACTAATGAAAACGGTAAAAATCTTAAGGTTGCAGGTCCTTCTGTACCTGTTGAGATTACCGGTCTTACCGAAACTCCTGCCGCAGGCGACACCTTCGACGCTGTTAGCGACGAAAGACTTGCCCGTGAGCTTGTTGAACAGCGTAAGTCGAAAATTAAGGAAGAAGAATTCAATGCCGCAACCAAGGTTACCCTTGACAATCTTTTCGGAAAGCTTAGCGAAGGCGACCTTAAAGAGCTTGGCGTTATCATTAAAGCCGACGTTCAGGGTTCTGTTGAGGCTGTTAAGGATTCTCTTGTTAAACTTTCAAATGATGAAGTTCGCATTAAGGTGCTTCACGGCGGCGTTGGCGCAATTAACGAGTCTGACGTTGTACTTGCAGGCACAGGCGGTGCTATCATAGTAGGCTTTAACGTTCGTCCCGACCCCATTGCAAAGGAACTTGCCGAGAGGGATGGTGTTGATATTCGTCTTTACCGCGTAATTTACGACTGTATTGATGAAATTGAACAGGCTATGAAGGGTATGCTGGCTCCCAAAACCAGAGAGGTTGTTATTGGTGATATTGAAGTCAGAGATACCTATAAAATATCTAACGTCGGTACCATTGCAGGTGCTTATGTAACTAGCGGCAGAGTAACCAGAAACGCATCTATCCGTGTAGTTCGTGACGGTATAGTTGTAGCTGAAGATGCCATTGCTTCGCTACGCCGTTTCAAAGATGATGTAAAGGAAGTTGCTCAGGGTTACGAATGCGGTATCAGTCTTGAAAAATTTGCCGATATTAAGGTAGGCGATGTATTTGAAGCATTTATTATCGAGGAGTACAGAGACTGATGGCAGGTTATAAAATAGACAGAATAACCTCTGATGTCCGTATTGCAATGGCTGATATCCTTCGTGATATCAAAGACCCCAGAGTTAGTAAAATGCTGAGCATTATAAAGGTGCAGGTAACAAACGATTTATCCTATGCCACCTTTTATGTCAGCGCTATTGAGGGAAAAGAAATGACAGATTCATCGGTTAAGGCGCTTAAAGGCGCGGCAGGATATATCCGCCGCGAACTTGGAAGCAGAGTTAAAATGCGCAAGGTGCCCGAGGTGCGTTTTGTGGCTGATGACTCTATTTCTTTCAGCGCCCATATTTCCTCTATAATAGATTCTTTTGAGTCAGGCGGTGAGAGTGAAGATGAAAACTGAACATAGCCTATGTAAAGAATTGACCCTTGAAGGTGTTTGTGAGTTTTTAAAGATTCACGATGACTACCTTATTCTTTGTCATGCCACCCCCGACGGTGATACACTTGGCTCAGGCTACGCTTTAGCAACCTGTCTTTCACGTATGGGTAAAAAGTGTATGATAAAATGCGCTGACGAAATACCCAAAAAGTACGGTTATTTTACCTCTTACTTTGAAAACAAAGAAATAGAA
This sequence comes from Acutalibacteraceae bacterium, assembly GCA_045586405.1. GTDB lineage: Bacteria > Bacillota > Clostridia > Oscillospirales > Acutalibacteraceae > SIG607. Next base: position 7,624 of record JAZNAG010000042.1, read on the forward strand.
TATAAAACCGTTATTGCGGTGGATACAGCCGATTTAATTTTACTTGGCAAACTGTCAGAAGATTTTTCGGGTAAAATTGACCTTTGTATAGACCATCATATTTCAAACACCCATTTTTCAAAAAATCTTTATCTTGACTCTCGTGCGGCAGCTTGTTGCGAGTGTATTTACGATATACTTTGCACTATGCCGGTGACTCTTGACGATATTTCGGCGGCTGCCCTTTATACAGGTCTTTCCACCGATACAGGCTCTTTCAAATACTCAAATGTTACGGCTAAAACCCACAGAATTGCTGCAGAGCTTTACTCTTTCGATATAAACCCTGCAGAAATCAGCCGCATTATGTTTGACACCAAATCTCGTGGCAGAATAGAGCTTGAAAGAATGGTGCTGGACAGCGCAGAGTTTCATTTCGGCGATAAGTGTATGCTGCTCACAGCCACCAATGAAATGAAAGAAAAAACCGGCTGTAGTGATAACGACCTTGAGGGCGTTGCTGTTATCTCTCGTTCTGTTGAGGGTGTTCTTGCAGGTGTTTCGGTAAAGGAAAAGGAAGACGGCAGTTATAAAATTTCTGTTCGCACCTATCCCCCGCTTAACGCTTCTGAAATATGCAAATGCCTTGGCGGCGGCGGTCATCAGAATGCCGCAGGTTGTATTTTAAACGGCGATATTGAGTCGGTTAAAAAGCAAATCTTACAGGTAATAGAAAAAGCCTTGGAGGAAAGCAATGCAGGGACTTCTTCTGATAAATAAGCCGAAAGATATAACCTCTTTTAAGGCTGTGGCTATGGTAAGAAAAATAGCAAACACAAAAAAGGTAGGCCATACCGGAACGCTGGACCCTTTAGCTACCGGTGTGCTTCCTGTTTTGGTTGGCAGAGCCACCTGCCTTACCCCATATCTTTTAAATGCGGACAAGCGGTATATCGCTACGGTTGAAACAGGCTTCACTACCGACACCCTTGACACTACGGGCAATATTTTAAGTCGATGTGAAAAAAGTTTTACAAAAGAAGATTTGCTAAACGCTATAGATAATCTTACAGGCGTACAGCTTCAGCTTCCCCCAGCCTTTTCAGCTATAAAAAAGGACGGCGTTCCGCTATATAAGCTTGCCCGCGCAGGTAAAGAGGTTGAGGTAGAAAAAAGAGAAATCGTCATTCACCGGATAACGCTTTTAGAGTTTAATGACGATTTAAGCTTTAAAATTGAAGTTCACTGTTCTAAGGGTACATATATTCGTTCTCTTTGCAGAGATATTGGTGAATTTTTAGGCTGTGGCGCCACTATGAGCGGACTTATAAGGACCGCTACAGGTCCATTTGACCTTAGCCAATGTGCAGATATTAAGGATATAAACAGTGAAAACGTTAAAGATTTTATTTTAGACGAAGAACTGGCGGTTGCTCATTTGCCCTGTATTTGTGTTACGAAAAAGCAAGCCGTTCGCTTTTCAAACGGCGGAAAGCTTTCCTTTGAGCGACTACCTGGTAATATTACTCCAGATACCTTTTACCGCATAAAATCTGACGATACCTTCATAGGCATTGGGTACGCAGACAAAGAGTGCTGTGAAATAAAAATTAAATGCCTTATAAACCCTATTTTTAATTAAAAGGAGTGACCGACATGAACAAAACAGCTGTTGCCTTGGGCACATTTGACGGCGTGCATGCCGGTCATACTGCTGTTTTGAAGGCGGCAACCGACAGTGGTTATACACCTGTTGTCGTTGCTTTCAGATTACCGCCAAAATGTTTCTTTGGTGAAAAAAATATTGTTCTCACAAATGAAAAAGTCAAAACCCGCCTTATTAAAAAGGCAGGTATTAAGCAAATTGATTATATAGATTTTGAAAACGTAAAAGATTTATCGGCAGAAGCTTTTTTCGAAGAAATACTGCTTAAATACTCCCCCGCCCTTATTGTTTGCGGTTATAATTACTCTTTCGGTAAGGGGGCAAAGGGCGATACTGCTCTTTTACAAAAGCTTTGCAATAAACGCGGTATTGCCTTAAAGGTAATTGACAAGGTTAAGGTAAAGGGCGAAACTGTTTCCAGTTCACTTATAAGAGATTTACTTAAAAACGGCGAAACAGAAAGGGCGGTTTCACTTTTGCCCGATGGCTTTTCCATAAGCGCAAAGGTTATACACGGCGATAAAAGAGGTGGTACAATAAACTTTCCTACCATAAACCAGTATTTTCCCGAACTTGCCGCTTCTGTAAAGTTTGGCGTTTATATGTCAAGCATAATAATAAACGGCGAAACCTTTTACGGTATGACCAATATTGGTATCCGCCCCACCTTTCCCGTAAAGAAAACCATTTGCGAAACTAATATTTTTGGGTTTGACGGCGACCTTTACGGCAAAGTTATTACAATAAAGCTTTTAAGCTTTATACGAGAAGAAAAAACTTTTAATTCGCTTAATGAGCTTAAAGATGCGATAGAAAGCGATAAAAAGGAAATACTCAAAAAAATAAGAAAGGCAAAATAATGTACCTTTATGAAACACACTGCCACACTGCAGAAGGCAGTAAATGCGGCAAAAGCAGTGCCGCAGAATATGTTAAATTTTTTAAAGAGCTTGGATATCAGGGAATATTCATTACCGACCACTTTTTAAACGGTAACACAACTGTTGACACCTCGCTTTCTTGGCAGAAACAGATAAATGACTTTTGCAAGGGCTATGAAATTGCAAAGGCCGAGGGTGACAAGGTAGGTCTTGATGTTTTTTTCGGTTTTGAATACAGCTTTTATTGGTGTCATCTTCTTACCTACGGTCTTGACAAAGAGTGGCTTTTAAACCATCCCGATATGATGAAATGGTCACCTGTTGAGTTTCTAACAAATGCAAGAAAAGATGGTGCTTTGGTAGTTCACGCCCACCCCTTCAGAGATAAGGTTGACCTTGTCCGTCTTTTCCCCGACCATATAGATGCAGTAGAAACACTTAATGCAAGTCAGTCAGACGAAGCAAATTACAGAGCTCTTTGTTATGCGCAAATGCTGTCACTTCCCACAACAGCAGGCAGTGATATTCACACCACAAGCAAATCTTCTCTGGGCGCAGTTATTTCAAACGAAAAATTCACCTGCATAGACGACTACGCCAGGTGCCTTAAAAATAACAGTTTAAAATCAGAGAAAAAATATCTATAAGAAAGGTTTGAGATTATGGAATCAAAACGCAGTAACTTTTCGAGCAAACTCGGATTTGTTCTTGCCACCGCCGGTTCAGCAGTTGGGCTCGGCAATATCTGGCGTTTCCCCTACCTTGCGGCAAAGCACGGTGGCGGTATGTTTTTGCTTACATACCTTATACTTGTTATAACATTCGGTTTTGCTCTTTCCTGTACCGAAATACTTATCGGCAGAAAAACGGGACAAAGCGCCATTAACGCTTTCGGCGCACTCAGTAAAAAGTGGTCTTTTGTCGGTTGGTTTGCCGCTTTGGTGCCTATTATTATACTGCCCTATTATTCGGTAATAGGCGGTTGGATTTTTAAATATCTTTTTGCTTTTATTACTTCAGGCACAAATACTGCCGCATCTGACGGATATTTTGTAGACTTTATCAGTAAACCCGTCGAACCACTGGGTTGGTTCTTGCTGTTTATCGGTATAACCGCTCTTATTGTTCTTTTCGGTGTTGAAAAAGGTATCGAAAAGGCAAGTAAAATAATGATGCCCGTTCTGGTTATTCTTACTATTTTTATAGCTATATATTCCGCCTGTATGCCGGGTGCCTTTAAGGGTGTTCTTTACTACATTACACCCAATTTCAGTCATTTCTCGGTTACCACAGTGCTTGCGGCCCTCGGTCAGCTTTTCTACTCTATGAGTCTTGCTATGGGTATTATGATTACCTACGGCTCATATATGAAAAAGGATGTAAACGTTGCTTCCTCTGTTCATCAGGTTGAAATTTTTGATACCGGTATTGCTTTCCTTGCAGGACTTATGATAGTTCCTGCCGTATTTTCCTTCTCAGGCGGAAGCGAAGAAGCCCTTAGCAAAGGTCCTTCTCTTATGTTTATAACCTTGCCTAAGGTATTTGATAGTATGCCCGGCGGTACAATAATCGGAACAATATTCTTCCTTATGGTTCTGTTCGCCGCCCTTACCTCATCAATTTCTCTTATGGAAACCGTTGTATCGGTTGTATGCGATAAAACAAGGTTAAACCGTAAGGCAGGCTGCCTTATAGTATTTATCGGAAGTGTGCTATTAGGTATCCCCTCTTCACTAGGCAACGGCGTTTGGGCAAACATTAAGCTTTTCGGTTTTGCTTTCCTCGATTTCTTTGATTTTATAAGCAACAGCGTACTTATGCCGATAGTAGCGCTTCTTACCTGCATTTTTGTAGGATATGCCATAAAGCCCAAAACTCTTATTGAAGAAGCCGAACAATCGGCAGTATTTAAGGAAAAAACACTTTTTTCCGTTATAGTTAAATATATCGCGCCAATTTGTATAATTTTTATTTTAGGTTTCTCGGTACTTGAAGCCTTTGGAATTGTAAAGGTTTAAACTAAAATAAACTGTTCCTTCGGAACAGTTTATTTTTTTGCCATTTTATTGTTAAGAAGATAAAAAAGTCGTATTGTAATTACTATTAAAATAAAGAGAGCCAAGTAGTAGAAAGGTATTATATTTTCCCCAAACAACTTTGCAGGTACATAGGCAAATATAAGCTCGTATATAAAAATGCCTTTTCCTCCGTTAAACCAGTTTCTTAAAAGCAGTGTTCTTACCGCCGAAAACACAAGTCCGCCTGTTATAATCCACCCTGCGTATTTACTGTATCGTTTCTCACTAATAAGTAAAAGCCCGCAAAAAAGCAAAATACCGTGGCATAAAATAGAAGTTACAATGCTGATAGGCCGATAACCCAAATATACCTTATTACCGAGAAAAATTCCGTTAAGAAAATAAAAACTACCGGCTAAAATTCCCGCATAAGCCCCCCACGGTTTTATTTTATCAAGTTTAAAAAGTACAATAATCGGAAGTACAAAATAGGTGACGGCGGAAAACTCCACAGGTATTTTCAGACGAGCCTGACTTACCGAATTAAAGGTGTATCGTATAATATTAAAAATTAAAAGCAAAATGCAAAAAGCGTTTAGTACGTTACGCCTTTTTACATCACTTGAAAACAAAAGGCGGCGGACGGCAAATAAAATTATTGCCGGAACCGCCGCTGATACAATGTTTATCAGTATCAATTAGTTCACCCTGAAATAGTATGTTTCTTTTTCAGGAAATTATTTATTATTTTATAGTAATTGCCGTAACGTTTGAGGGATTTCCTTCGGTGTAATCTATTTCTACCGTATCCCCTGCCTTAAGGAAAGGCAAATTATGATTTATTCTCACATCGGCAACAAAAATACTATCGTTACCCTCAAGCTTTATATAATAGCAGGTGTTAGATTCTACCACAACACTGCTGATATTACTTACAATACCGCTTATCTTTTCGCCTTTATCAGCCGAGCCTAAATCTTGATTCTTAAGCTTTGCAAGATAATTTGCCCGACTTTCTTCAACGGTGTTTCCCGTTCCTACTATCTGATACTGCTGAACGTCAACAAAGGCATACATTTTAACAAGCCCTGCCGAGTCCTTAAGCGCCATAAAGTAGCTTGGTCTATCGGCTACGTTAAGAAGCAATGGGAAGGTGGCGTTATAGCCTAAATGCTGAACCTGACCCTCAGCCGAGCCCATAGCAGAATATTCTTCCGCACCGGGTACGGGGTAATATTTTGTTTCCTTTGTTCTGAGGTTTGTCAATACAAAACCAACGTTAGACTCGTCACTTGTAACCGATGTTATACCTGTATAAAGCCATACGTCATCGTTTATTGCAAGATAGTTATAGCCGTCGGTAGGCTGAAGAACGCCTCGCTGACCGAAAACCGAATTAAGCCAACCCGAACGGTACTTACCGTTATAAATAAGTTGAGTTAATACTAAATCCGAATCGTAAACCTGGTCAACCCAAGTAGGAATATCCCCTACTTTGTAATACTTGCTTTCACCTGTTTGTGCATTAAATAAAACTGCGCCGCCGATATCTTCCCCACTGAAAAGACCTATTCTGTATTCAACGGTGGAGGCAACCCAGTAAGGTGTGCCGTTTTCGTCTATTTCAAAGGAAATATCACCGAAAATTTTAGTGGGATAATCAAAACGGAGTTTTCTTCTGAGGTCTCTCATAAAATATTCGCTTTCAGAATATTTTATACCTTCTTTAAGACGCACCAGCGTAGTATCCTGTGTGGTCATATCCACCATAATATAAGCAGGAATACCCTCTTTCTGATTATTAAGCCACTTTATAGCATCGCCGTACTTAAGGGGAGTTACCCTTACAGGCTTATCCTTATAGTTTATCTGAGTATAGAGCTCTTCAATTTCAAACTGAGAAACAAGGTCAGACATTTCGCCAAGCTTTCTCTGTCCGAGTCTTGAAGCGGTACTTCTGTCAACAACTGGAATCTGGTCTCTGCCGATTTCACTTACCTCGCTGACGAAGTCGCCGTCTTGCATTTTTATAAGTGTATTATAGCGGGAAGCGTTGAAAATCTGAGCGCCGATAAGATTACCCACAAAAATGATAACACCTATTAAAACAACGGCAAATACACCGATTTTAAGGGGAACAGCAAGTTTTTTAAACTTATTTTTAAGGCGGATAAAGAAGTTTGCTCCGCTAACCTCAACCTTTTCGGGTTTCAGCGCCGCCAAAAAGTCAGAAAATGCACATATAACAGCTACTGCTATAATAGCAAAAATAACAAACGAATAAAACTCTGTACTGCGAAGATTTATAGGCGGAAGCACAAACCAATAAGCACCGCCCAGCACTACAATGCTAAGAATAGTTTTAATAAGAATTACCGTTGCCTTTTTCATTATTTACCAAAACCTTTCGTCTGTACCTTTATATTCGGGACGTCCGCTTTTTTCTCTTTTTCTGCGTCTTTTTTCTTTAAGCTGTCTTTCTTTTTCTTCATCATAAGGGATATAGCGAACTTTTCTGCCTTTTTTTCTGCCTGAGAAATTCACCATATAAATATAAGCGGCAAACAATACTGCCACAAAAATTATTATGCCGAAAATTATTTTAAAGGCAAGTGAAGTGAATATTATCGTAAATATATCAAGAATAACGAGAAATACATTACTGCTTATATTGTTACCTGCCACAAGGTTAACATTACCGATAACCGTTTCGGCATAAACCACCTCTGCAGTGCCCAAAATATCGCCTTTTTTAATAGGGGCCTTTACCGCCTCGTCACTTAATACAGGACGTATTATTACTGTAGAGCTGTCAGCATCCTTAGGAAGTATAGAGGTAAGCTGTTTTTCTGGATACAGCGAAACATAATCATACTCCATAGAAAGCTTTACCTGCCTTTCGGCAACCGGTACCGCCGTATCAAGCACCGCTTTATATTCAAAGTTATTGAATACCCATCTGAACATTTCTTTAGCGGTGGTAAACTCGCTTCGTTTACCGTCAACCGTTGGGCAATTCATAAGCACAGCAAGATAACGATAGCCTTTACGCTCAGCTGTTGCGGTAAGGCATCTGCCTGCCTCGTCTGTAAAGCCTGTTTTCGTACCCGTACAGTAGGAATAAAAATAATTTGTACTTGAATCTACCATTAAATTGGTGGTTACAAGAGTCCTTGCATCGCTCATATTGGTAGCAGCCATAGAGTATCTTGATTTTGAAGTAAGCTCTGCAAAAATAGGATATTTTTCTATAGCATATTTTGTTATTGTCACAATATCACGCACTGTAGTATAGTTACCTTCATCGTGCAGACCTATGGGATTTGCATAGTGTGTGCCCGAAAGCCCCATTTCAGTTGCTTTTTTATTCATCATATCAACAAAGCCGTCAATACTGCCGCCTACCGCTTCGCACAAAGCATATATGGCGTCCCCCGCAGATGAGATAAGCATAGCCGCAAGTGCATCTTTACACTTTAAGGTTTCGCCTACCTTAAGATGTATAATAGCGGCACCTGTGCCTAAAATTTTATTATAAGCGCTCTGAGTCATAGTAACTTCATAATCTTCGATATTTTGAACACTCTCAAGCACTACTACTGCCGCCATAAGCTGTACCATAGATGCAGGATACACCTTTTGGTCAATGTTTTTGCTGTAAATGAATTCATTTGTATCAAGGCTATAAAGTACCGCAGACTTTGCAGGAACCTCAAAAGCGGTTATTTCGAAAGCATTTACCCTTAAAAAAGGTGTAAGAAGCAAACAAATTATTAAAAATATAGAAAAAATTCTTTTTTTCATAGAAAATTCCCCTATAATATAGTATAATATGATAGAAAATAATATTCTTACCATAATTATACTATATTTCTCTCAAAAATCAAAGTAATTTATTTTGTTAAGGCAGGTGAGTTTTTTGGTATATGTAACAGGCGATATGCACGGAGATATCGACCGTCTTTTTGACCGTCAATGGAGTAAACTGAAATCCGGTGACACCGTTATTGTTTGCGGTGACTTTGGCTTTTTATGGAATAACAGCAGAGAGGAAAAAGAGGTTATTAAATATCTCTCAACACGAAAATATACCGTAGTCTTTTTAGACGGAACTCACGATAATTTTGACCTCATATACAAATGCCGTCAGACCGTTTGGAAAGGTGGCCTTGTACACAGAATAGGCGATAATCTTTATCACCTTTGCCGCGGACAAATATATACCGTCGAGGGTATTTCTATTTTTGCTTTTGGCGGCGGAGAAAGTATTGATAAGGATATGCGGGTTGAGCAAGACAACTGGTGGCGTCAGGAAAACCCGTCTCCCTCAGAAATGACTTTAGGCGCAAAAACCCTTGACGAAGCAAGCAGATATGTGGATTATATTCTCACTCACGAGCCCCCTGCCCCTGTTAAAAGCGCTATGTTGCTCAGACGGGGCGAAACCGAAATAATAACAAAAATAAACGGTTATTTTGACCGCATAAGCAGACTTGCAAACTACAAACATTGGTATTTTGGCTCTCTTCACGAGGACCGTATGATAACTCCAAAACACTCCTGCGTCTTTAAAAAACTTATACCTCTTGAAAAAGAATAGCAGTTTGTGTTATAATATAGTGCACTAAACAAAACTCGGAAAGGAAAACTTTTATGCTTACTTTCGAAAAACTTTGTATGGGCTGTATGAATGATAACGGCGGCGAAGAAACCTGCCCTATTTGCGGTTATGTTGCCGGTACGCCAAACCCCATAGGAAGCCTTCCTATAAAAACCCGTATTCACGGAAGATATTTTGTAGGAGCAGTTCTTGAAACCAACGGCGAAGGTATTACCTATATCGGTTGGGACAATGATGAAAATGCTATTGTAAATATCAGAGAATTCTTCCCCACTCCTCTTGCCTCTCGCAGTAATGATCTTTCTGTCAGTATGACTGAGGGCAACGAATACGTTTATAATGCCGCTTTACTCGACTTTATTGAGCTTGGCAAGAAGTTACAATCTGTTTCTATTCCTGCTATATCTACCGTTTCTGACGTGATTGAATGTAATAACACTGCTTATATTATATCCAAATCTGTTTCAGGAATAACACTTCGCGAATTTTTGCTGAGAAACGGCGGTACTCTTTCCTGGGAACAGGCTCGTCCTCTCTTTATGCCACTTATTTCCGCCATTATTTCTTTACATAAAAACGGAATAATTCACGGTGGCATTTCTCCCGAAACCGTAATAATCGGCAGAGACGGAAAGCTTCGTATTACAGGTTTTTCTATTGAGCAACTCAGAAAATCAAACAGTCCCATAAACTCACAGCTTTTCCCCGGCTATGCTGCAATTGAACAATATAGCCAATCAGATATAGAGTTGACCGAGGCTGCCGACGTTTACGGCTTCGCTTCTACCCTCTTCAGAGTGCTTATCGGCTCAGTTCTTCCCGAAGCAAATGAGCGCATTACCGACGATAAAATGTCTGTACCCGCTAAAATTGCCGAGGCGCTTCCTCAGGCCGTTCTTATTTCTCTTGCCAACGCTTTGCAGATAGTTTTTGAAAACAGAACCAAAACTATGGAAGAATTTAAGCTTGATATTGCACCCGCTGCTGATGCTACTTCAAATATTATAAGCGGTGAAGCAAAACAGGTCAAAGAAACCTCTGTAGCTAAAAAATCTGCTAATAAGGAAAAAAACATAGCTAAAAAATACGCTGTAATTGCCGCTACCGTTACTGCCGCAATTTTTCTTGTAATCGCACTTATTTTATGGGTGCTCATAGAAAACCCGTTTAAAAATAAGCCTGTAGAAGAAAATCCTGCTTCAGCAAGCAGTCAGCCCATTGAAGATGAGCCTTCATCATCTTCTACCCCCTCGGGAACCGGTGAAAAATTGCTCAGCGTTCCTGATTTCACCAATTTAAACCTTACTTTTGAGGAAATTTGTAATCAGTATCCTGATTTCAAATACGAAATTCTCGGTAAAAAATACTCCTCTAAAGGCGCAGGAATTGTAGTGGCGCAAGACATTAAAGCAGGTAGCGAGGTTAAGCGTGACACGACTATTTATCTTACCATTAGTCTTGGACCCGAAACCATTTCTATTCCCCAGCTTAAAGGTAAAACTCAGCAAGAAGCTATTATAGAACTTTACAAAAAAGGCTTCCCCTATCACAATATTACCTTGTATGAAATTGAGGACAGCTCTGTTGACTATAACTGTGTTGTTAAGACCGATCCTGTAGAGGGCAGTGTGGTACGCCCCGACTCAAGCATTAAAATTTATTACAGTAATGTAGAGCCAACAACAAGTACACAATCTTCCACCGGCAGTTCCGAGTAACAGTCATCAGAAGAGGTTTCACAGTAACAAAAAATCACTCTGATTTTCGTCAGAGTGATTTTTATTTTGTGTTTTTTATTATATAATAAGACTTTCGCCGTCCATTTCTTCAGGCTTTTCAAGGCCAAGTACAGTCAGCATAGAAGGAATAATATCAGCAAGCTTGCCGCCTTCTTTAAGCTTACAGTCGTAGCCAACAACACAGAAAGGCACGGGGTTTGTGGTATGCGGAGTAAAGGGATTACCGTCCTCGCCTACCATACAGTCCGCATTACCGTGGTCGGCGGTGATAAATACAACACCGTCCATACTGCGAGTAGCGGCAACTACTCTGCCAACGCAGGTATCAACTGCTTCAACAGCCTTAACAGCCGCATCAAAAACACCGGTATGGCCAACCATATCGCAGTTGGCAAAGTTTAAAATTACTGCATCGTATTTACCGGAGAGAATCTGCTCACAAACGGCATCGCAAACGGGATAAGCGCTCATTTCAGGCTGCAAATCAAAGGTGGGAACATCGGGAGACTGAATAAGTATTCTGTCTTCACCCTCAAAGGTTTTTTCCTCGCCACCGTTAAAGAAGAAGGTTACATGAGCATACTTCTGGGTTTCGGCTATACGAAGCTGTGTCATTTTTTTACTTGCAAGGTACTCGCCAAAGGTCATTTTAAGTTCTTCAGGCGGGAAAGCAACGCTGACGTTAGGCATTGTTTCGTCGTACTGAGTCATACAAACATAGGTCAGCGGCATATAGCCCAGTTTTCTTTCAAAACCGTCAAAGTTTTCGTCAACAAAAGCGCGGGTGAACTGTCTTGCTCTGTCAGGGCGGAAGTTAAAGGAAACAACGCTGTCATTTGCTTTTATCATACCATCTTTATCAATAACGGTAGGTATAATAAACTCATCTGTAACGTCATTTTTATAAGACTCTTCAACAGCCTTTGCGGCATCATCTGCAAAAAGACCTTCGCCGTAAACCATAGCGGCATAAGCCTTTTCAACTCTGTCCCAGGCAAAATCTCTGTCCATTGCATAGTATCTGCCCATTACAGAGGCTACCTTACCAACGCCCAATTCTGCCATTTTTGCTTCAAGGTCTCTGATAAAGCCGGCGCCCGAAGTGGTAGAAACATCTCTACCGTCTAAAAGGCAGTGAACATATACCTTTTTAAGAGAATATTTCTTTGCCATTTCAAGTATGCCGTAAAGATGTTCAATATGACTGTGAACGCCGCCGTCGGATAAAAGACCTATCATATGAAGAGCGCTGTCATTCTTAACGCAGTTCTCCATAGCGGCTTTCATAGCATCTATCTTGTAAAATTCACCGTCTTTTATAGACTTTGAAATTTTAACAAGCATCTGATAAACAACTCTGCCTGCACCGATATTGGTGTGGCCAACCTCACTATTACCCATCTGTCCGTCAGGCAGACCTACATCAAGGCCCGAAGCACCGATAGTAGTAAACGGGTTTTCTTTAAAAAACTTTGAAAGGTTAGGGGTATTAGCAGAAAAAATAGCGTTACCGTCATTTGTTTCGCGGATACCGAAACCGTCCATTATACATAAAACAACAGGTTTTTTCATTTACTATTCACCTTTTATTATTTGCTTGCGGCTTTAACGATTATAGAAAAATCTTCAGCCTTAAGAGAAGCGCCGCCGATAAGACCGCCGTCAACATTTACCTTTTCAACAAGCTCGTCAGCGTTTTTAGCGTTCATAGAACCGCCGTACTGAATGGTAACGGTTTCAGCAACCTCTTTACCATAAACCTCAGCAATAGCCTCACGAACAAAGCCGTTGCCCTCATCTGCCTGGTCAGCAGTGGCGGTAACACCTGTACCGATAGCCCATACAGGCTCATAAGCGATAATGATGTTTTTAAGCTCATCGGCAGAAATATTGGTAAGAGCCATCTTAGTCTGATATTTAAGAAGAGTTTCGGTGTAACCCAGTTCTCTCTGCTCTAATGTTTCGCCAACGCAAACGATAGCGGTAAGACCTGCCTTTACAGCGGCAAGGGTACGAAGATTAACAGTCTGGTCGGTTTCGCCAAAATACTGTCTTCTCTCGCTATGGCCGATAACAACATACTTAACACCGCTTGCTACAAGCATTTCGGCGGAAATTTCGCCGGTATAAGCGCCGCTTGACTTAAAATGAACATTTTCAGCGCCGATTTCAATATTAGAGCCCTTGGCAGCCTCAATTGCGGCAGGGATATCAATAAAGGGTACGCAAAGAACTACCTTGCAGTCAGCATCCTTAACAAGAGGCTTCATTTCGTTAATAAGAGCGGTAGTCTGCTCGGGGGTATTATTCATTTTCCAGTTACCTGCGATAACTGCGTTTCTCTTGGTTTTATTCATTTTAATTTCTCCTTTTAAATGCAAAATGCAGGGCGGATAACATCCGCCCCGATTATTTACTTATTATTTATCGTTCATAGCAGCAATGCCGGGAAGCTCTTTACCCTCAAGGAATTCAAGGGAAGCGCCGCCGCCGGTAGAGATATGAGTCATCTTATCGCCAAAGCCTAAGTTGTTAGCAGCTGCAGCAGAGTCACCGCCACCGATGACGGTAACAGCATCGGTATCAGCAAGAGCCTTAGCAACAGCAAAGGTACCCTTAGCAAGAATGGGGTTCTCAAATACGCCCATAGGTCCGTTCCAAACAACAGTTTTAGCGCTCTTTACAGCGTCAGCATAAAGCTCAGCAGTCTTAGGACCGATGTCAAGGCTCATCATATCAGCAGGAATCTTATCTGCATCTACAACGGCGATATCAAGGGGAGCATCAATAGGATCGGGGAAATCTTTAGTAACTGTGCAGTCGATAGGAAGAAGAATCTTAACGCCCTTTTCCTCTGCCTTTGCCATCATATCACGGCAGTAATCAATTTTGGTTTCGTCAATAAGAGAAGTACCAACGCCAAAGCCCTTAGCGGCAAGGAAGGTATAGGACATACCGCCGCCGATGATAAGGGTATCAGCCTTAGTAAGAAGATTCTCAATAACGGGAAGTTTGCTGTCTACCTTAGCACCGCCAAGAATACAAACGAAGGGGCGTACGGGGTTTTCAACAGCAGCACCGAGATATTTAAGCTCTTTACCGATAAGATAACCTGCAACAGCCTCTTTAACATAATCAACAACACCAACGGTGGAGCAGTGTGCTCTGTGAGCGGTACCGAAAGCATCGTTTACGAAGATATCAGCAAGGCTACCCAGTTCCTTGGAGAATGCTTCGCCGTTTTTGGTTTCTTCTGCTCTGTAACGGGTATTCTGAAGAAGAACAACATCGCCGTCTTTCATAGCGGCAACAGCAGCCTTTGCATTTTCGCCAACAACGTTATCGTCAGCGGCAAAAACAACCTCTTTGCCAAGCTTCTTGGAAAGAGCCTCTGCTACGGGAGCAAGGCTGAGCTCAGGCTTGGGCTCACCCTTCGGTTTACCAAGGTGAGAACAAAGAATTACCTGACCGCCGTCTTTAATGAGTTTTTCAATAGTGGGAAGTGCGGCATTGATTCTGTTTTCGTCGGTGATAACGCCGTTTTTAAGCGGTACGTTAAAGTCACAACGAACGAGAACTTTTTGGCCTTTTACGTTAATGTCGTCTACGGTTTTTTTGTTTAAAGCGTTCATTTTCTTTACTTCCTTTCAGGATGTATAATTTTACCTTATTATTTTACCACTTTTTTAAAGTTTTTTCAACCAAAAAATTGACAAAAATATAACAATTTATAACCTATATTTTAATTTAAAATTGTGCAGTTAACCGATATATTCAAATCTCTTAATATATTCCCCGTTCTTATACACTCTTTCAAGGAACATATACTTAGGTCTTACCCATATTTTGCCCTCGCCGTACAAGGCTTTATATATAACAACCTCTTGACAGTTTTCACTATCAAGACCTATGTCAATTACCTCATATTCATTGCCCTTAAAGTGACGGTACCTGCCTTTTTTGACCTCACCGCTAAGATTATCCGGCTCAGATACAAAAACGAAAATTTCTCTTTCGGGAGGGTTATAGGGATGGGTTCTGCCCTGAATAAGTTCAAGACGTTTAGGGCATTTAAACTCATTATATAAAGTCACAGTGGTAGACGGAGGACATACATAGTCGCCAAGACCGGCTTCTATATTTACAGGGCACTTAACACGGGTAGCCTGGGCTACAGTATCAAAATAGCGAAGTCCTTCTTTAAACTTTGGACGCCAACCTGCCATAAAGCCCTTGCTTTCAGCATTAAGGTTACAAAACCACGGAATCATTATATCAAGGAAGGTTATATCCTTGTCGTGAGCAGCAACGGTAGTTGCCTGAAGTGCGCCCTGACTGCCGCCTTTAGCCGTAAAATTCTTTTTATCCCACTGAGGCAGAGTTTTCATATACTTTGCAGCGCAGAGATTTCTAATCATCATACCGCGCCAATAGGTAGTCATATTACTTTCATTTTCACTCTCACTAAAACCATAATCAAGAAGTTCGGGGTATTTTATAATACCCTCCATTTTAACCTCGTTTTCAATTCCGTGAGCATTGAAAAAGCCGACAATAGTGTCTTCTTTATATTCAGGAGTAGGCGTACCTGTTACCGAGTATCCGCGAAGGTATATCTGCATAGGAAAGGTTCCCTCTTTATCGGGAATAGTGATAAGTCCCGAAGCTTCTCTACCCTCGGGTGTGCTTACTCTTACATCAAAAACCCTAAAGCCTTTTTTAACCCTATATGTAATTTCTTCACAGTATGTAGCCTTACAGTCACAGTCTGCAACCATTTTTTCAATATCCGACCAATATTTATCAAAATCATCGGGAACGGTATCACAATAGGTCAGTTTTTCTATTTCAGCGCCTGCGCCTGCTTCAAGAATATCAAAACCCGGAATATCTGTGTTTTCATCAGTTAACGGAGTACAAGTAACTCTTACAAAGCCCGGCTTTGAAAGACTTGTTTTTAAAACAAGGGGGGCACCGATATCTATTCTGCCGTATCCTTTACTGAACTTACCGTCATCGGTTGCCATTTTCCAATAAACGTATTTACACTCAATATCTCTGCAATTTTCCTTTGCGGAAATGGTAAAAACCATTTCCTCTCCGCATTTATAGCTTACCGCAGGTTTGTTGGTTTCAAATTTAAAATACTTTGCCATTTTACAGTACCTCTTCCCAGTTATAATTGTGCAGTCGTCCTATACCCTCAAGCTCAGGATAGTCCCACTGTCTTAAAACTTCATAAATTCCTATAGCCGCCGCATTTGAAAGATTAAGGCTTCTGATATCGCTTGCCATAGGTATTCTGACACATCTTTCGGGATTTTTTATAAGCAGTTCTTCGGGAAGCCCCTTGGTTTCCTTACCGAACATCAAATAGCAATTATCACTATACTTTCTGTCGCTGTGGGTGCTTTGCGCCTTTGTGGTAAAGTAAACAAAATCACCTTTGGAATTTTTAGAAAAAAACTCATCAAGATTATCGTAATAATGTATATCTAAATACTGCCAATAATCAAGCCCTGCTCTTTTAAGTTTTTTATCGTCAATGGTAAAGCCCATAGGCCCTACAAGGTGAAGCGATGCGCCCGTTGCGGCGCAGGTTCGAGCAATATTTCCCGTATTTTGCGGAATTTCAGGCTCTACCATTACTATATTGATTTTAGCCATTTTCATCACCTTTAAAATTATACAATTACAAATAAGGGTTGTCAATAAATATGTAATGTTATATAATATTATTTGGTGATAAAAATGAAGTATATAGAAAATATAGCAGAGCGTGTACACTATGCCGAAAAACGCGCCGCCGTAATTTATGCAAAGCCTGACGGTAAACTTTACAAATGGGTTAAGCGTCTTTACTACATATTTATGTATCTGTCAACGCTTATGTCGGGCTTTTATGTTGCAGGTCGCCTTTCCAGAATATACGAGCTTAAAAAATTAGCTATTGATGCGGTAAATACCGCAGATATAGAAAAAACAACACAAAGTGCTGTATATGTGGGCGTTTGCGCTGTTATTTGGATAGCGGCGACAATAATTTTAAGGTTTAAAGCCGAAATAATTTCTGCCGCGCTTACCGTAGTACCGTCAGCTGTTTCACTTTTTGTGCTTATAAACGCCTCACAAAATACCCAACAGTTTAACAGCGGTATAAATGCGGCTTTCTGGTTCAGACATTTTATTCCCGTAATGGTTTCTGTGGCGCTTATTTGTTGGCTTACAGTTATCCGCCTTCGCGCAGATAGAAGGTTTAAAACCGCTTACAACAATATGATAAACCGTATTTATGAGCAATACGGCAGTGAAGATTTAAGCGAGGATAAATGGACAGAGTTTTTAGAAACTTATGATCCCAGAGCCGAAGAAGAAAAGCGCAGACGAGAAAAAGTAATATTAAATAACCAATAATTCAATTTTTTTATTGACACCGAAAAATCTGTTGTGTTATACTGTTTCAGTAATCTATCGAACTTTTTTAGAGTGAGATAAAAAGGAGTAAAAAGAATATGAAAATGCTTTATGACGGCAAAACAAAAAATGTAATGTTAGACGAAGAAACCGGCATTGTACATCTTTTATTTAAAGACAGCGCTACCGGTGAAAACGGTGTATTCGATCCCGGTTCTAACACTGTAGGCGGAAGTGTTGAAGGCAAAGGTAAGGTTGGTCTTGCAGTGTCTGCGTACTTCTTTGAGCTTATGGAAAAGAACGGTATCCCAACCCACTATCTTGGCTCTGATATTGAAAAAGGTCTTATGAAGGTAAGAAACCTTACCGTACCCAGACTTGAATTTATAGTTCGTTATGAAACCGCAGGCAGTATGTGCCGCCGTTTCACACTTCCCGAGGGTATTGTTTTTGATCCCCCTTATGCTGAAGTTACTCTTAAGGACGACGAGCAGGGCGATCCCCTTATCAGCGAGAGAATTTGTCTTATGAAGGGTATTCTCCTCCCCGGTCAGTATGACGAGGCAATTGACATCGTTAAAAAGGTTGGCGAGGTTTTAAAGGCAGAACTTGCTTCAATGAAGCTGAAACTTATCGACTTTAAAATCGAGGTTGGTTATGATGAAACCGGCAAGATTTTTGTTGCTGACGAAATCACCCCTGACATCTGGAGAATAAGAGATGAAAACGGCAACATCCCCAACCAAATTGATTGCGCTAATATGATTCTTGCAAAAATCAATAAGTAAAATTTTAAACGGGCAATTAGTTTTGCCCGTTTATTTTTTGCTGCGTAATAATGCTGAAGGTTTTAAGACTGTTTTCTTTTAAATCCTCATTAAACATATTTACGGCGTTTATCTGTCGGTTACCGTAAGAGGTATAATAATATATACATTTATCCGCGTTCATACAACTTGTATATATGGTTTTCTCAAATTCGCTGTCATTTACCATAACAGCACCTAGAGGTTGAGCAACGCTGTCCATAATATGAAAAAACTGCCCTACGCTTTGGTTTTCGTCCTTTAATACGGGAGAATTCATTTTAACAAAGGCAGCTCTTATAAAGCGTGAGGCGGAAGAAAAATCACCGGGAAGTCCCATAGCTCCCATTCCCCTGCTGTAATATGAAAAATCAAGCTTATGGGAAAAGTTATTTTGGGGCGATTTTGCCGATAAATACATATAGTCGTTAAGGCGGGAAATCTGCACTTCAAAGGGTGGGTTATTTGTCAGCACCCCTACTTTGTTTTCATAAATTTTAAGCCCTTCTTTTACCGCTTCCACCGTGATACACTCATTTTTATCGGCAATTACCCAGTGCAGACTTGCCGTACCCAGTTTATCGTTAAAAGGTGTGTCGGTAATATTTATTTTATAAAGCATTTTTTTCGCCTCAGACACATCTTGACAAAAGCAAAGTATATATGGTATAAGTTCAAACACCGCCACATTTTCAGCATCGTTTTTTGTTTCATTATAACAGGCATTCCCCACAAAATTAAGCCCTGCCATACACAGTCCCTTTTCGTTAAAGGCATCATAATAAAGAGGATAATTTTCCTCAATATGCGCCATACCGAGAATTGCGTAATGTCTACTTACTTCTTTACCGTTTGTAAAATTAAATTTATAATTTCTCGGTGTAAAGGTTACACTTTCCCCAAAGCTTTTTTCATAGTCCAGTGTTCTGCCAAAATAGAAATTTTCTGTTTTATAGGTTACTGCCGTACACATAATATCACCGCAATTATTTTTTGCGGTTTTTATTTTTATATACAAAAAAAGCACTCGTTAGGAGTGCTTTTACTTTATATTATCTTTTCGAAAATATAGAATATAACGGGAATTGTAATGCAGGAAAAAATATGTGAAATAAGAGCTATACCTGCCGCAACCGAGGTATCTTTACCATACGCGCTGGGGATAACTATTGTATTAAGACCCAACGGCATAGCAACAGCGCAAATTGAACAAAGAGCAAGGGGATACGGTACAGACAGTAATTTAAGCGCCACAATAGCAATAATAGGCATAACAATAAGCTTAATAAAGGTGATTACATAAATAGAAACATTCTTAAGTATTGGTTTGATTTTTATATTTGCAACGGTAATGCCTATTAAAAGCATAGCAACAGGCGACATACAGTC
This sequence comes from Acutalibacteraceae bacterium, assembly GCA_045586405.1. GTDB lineage: Bacteria > Bacillota > Clostridia > Oscillospirales > Acutalibacteraceae > SIG607. Next base: position 27,137 of record JAZNAG010000042.1, read on the forward strand.
ACCCAGCACAGTAGCCGCAGTTTTTATAAACGTAGGGACGGGAAAACTTGTAAGTCCTAAAACAGCACCTATTATAAGGGAAATAAACATAGGATTTACAAAGGCTTTAAGGCTATTAAGAAATGATTTTTTACCCTCATTAGGAATAAGCAGTACAGGTACACCCCAAAGGTAAATAGCTACCCAAAAAGGAAGAACAAATATAAGATACTGTAAAAACAGTGACGGAAAAATTGCCGAAACAACAGCATTACCCATATATCCGAAATTAGGAAAAGCTAGGCCATAGGTGTACATTTTTCTGATAAAAAGGTCCTTAGCGCAACATCTTGCAGAAATAAGTGCAATAGGAATTAAAGCCATAACAACCACAAAGCCGCATAGGATAAACTTTCCCGCCGTTTCAATGTTGTCAACAGTTAAATTTTTCATAAAGGTGCTAAATACTAATGCGGGAATAAATATATTGTTTTCAAGTTTTGAAAGAAGTTTTGCTGCTCCGCTGTCTATAACACCAAGCCGCGTAACTATAAAACCTATAACTATAAGCAACAACAAAAAAGCCATTTGATTTAGCGTAGAATAAAATATTGCCATAACCTTTTCCTACTTTCGTTTGATACAACAGATAGTATAGCACTATAAAATTTAAAAATCAATATTAAAAAACACCGCTTAAGCGGTGTTTTTTAATTATATCTTATAAGCTTTTGTGCTGATTTTGCGCTGTCAAATACTCCTGCAGATATACCTGCAAAAAGCGCCGCTCCGAATGCCGCTTCCTCAGTATGAGCGGGAATTTGCATTTTTGTACCGAATTTCTTTTCGCAAAGTTTTACAAAATTTTTGTTTTTACGAACGCCGTTACCCGAGCCGATAAGACCATTTTTTATAACATCGGCTTCAAGATACATTCCGTAAAGTTCGTCTACCATACCGCAAAGCATACCAAGTGTTAAATTTTCAGGGGTGAAGTTTTCGGTTGTAACACCAAAAATTCCGCCGCAAACCTCCGCATTTTTACGGGTACCTGCAAAACGGGTGTCTACTTTCAGCGTTGTTTGGTCTGCCTCTTTAAGCATCTGTCCCATAACAGAGTAAATCTGCTCGTCAGAAAGATTTTCTACATAAGAAAATGCTTTTTTGTAAAAATCTTTAAGTAGCGAATAGGCTCTGCCACCGCAAAGCGCTGCGCCTACCAAAAGATACTTGCCGTCAAAATAGGGGCGTGCCTCAAGGGTATCATTCATAACCGGTGTATCGGATACAACTGACACCTGACTGCCTGTGCCCACATTTAAAAGCACCGCATTTTCATCAGCAAGGGTAGAAAATACACTTGCCTGATTATCGCCTATTGCAACGGCAACGGGTATACCTTTATACCTGCCCGCAATACAGTAATCATTAACAACCTCTGCGTTTACATCAATGCTGAATTTATTGTTTTCTATATCGTAAAGACCAAAACTTGCGGCATCGCTTGAATGAATAACAGGGGCTTTAAGACCGCACAGTTTCATTACAAGATAATCGTGAATAGTGCAAAAAGCAACCGCCTCTTTAGGTCTTATACCGTTTTCTCTGTTATAAAAATCGGTTACATTACCATAGCCTGTATGACTGCCTAAATATGATGCATAGGTGCCGTCTTTGTAAGGCTTATTTCCGCGCTGGTCCTGCCAGGTATAAAGGGGGCTTACCGCATCGCCATTATCATCGGTATACAAAATACCGTGCATTTGTCCCGTAACGCCGATAGCCACCGTTTCTCTGGTTATAAGAGAGTCAAGAATCTGTGTTGCAAGGGGAATAATCTTCTCACAGGACTGCAATTTTTCAAAAGGTTTTCCCTCTGTAAAGGCATTGCTGTTAACGGTCTCGGATTTTAACACTATCCCCGTTCTTACATCTATCTGCACACCGCAGATACTTGTTGTACCAATATCAATTCCTATAATCTGCATAATTTCTCCTTAATAACATTCAATTATCTGAGCACTGCCCGTAAAGGAGAATTTGCCCATTGATACGGCAGGCATAAAGAAATAGTCGCCCTTTTTAACAGCCTTTTCATAGTTTTCGCCCTTAATTACCGCTTTTCCTTCAGTCACTATGTAGATAGCATAGTTATCATTAAGATTCGGTGTAAAAGTGCCGCCCGAAAGGGTTACACGATTTATGATAAAGCAGTCGGTATTTGTATCATCAACAAGCGCTTCCACCGTTACACCGTTTTTAGATTTGGTTATTCTTGGGGCAAGTTGCGCCTTTGGTGCCTTGCCGAAATCAAAACAGCTTACGGCAAGTTCTCTTGAAAGCCCCATATACATTTCCTTTTCGGACAGTTTATATTCACCGCAATAATGCTCGGGCTGAATGGTAAAATCGGTAGGCTCCTGTATTTCTAAAATAAGACAGCCTTTGCCGATGGCGTGAACAGTTCTTGCAGGTACGAAATACACATTATTCTTCTTTGGTGTTACATACTCCATAAGGCGCTCCATAGCGTCCATATCGGTTTCGCTATCATCAATGGCTTTTTCAAAATCTTCTTTTGTAACGCCCTCTTTAAAGCCAAAGAATATTTTAGCATCAGGTCTTGTATCAAGAATAATCCAGCACTCTGTTTTTCCGTAAGGTGAACCGAAATTTTCCATAGAAAACGCCTTGTCAGGATGAGCCTGGGCAGGCAGTCTTATAGCGCTGTCCAGTGCCTTTACAAGTATACGAAATTTTTTGCCTTTGCCCAGCATGGCCTCTTTTTCTTTCTCCAAAAGTTCGTCTAAATAAAGGTCGCTATCCTTTATTTTAGAAACGCCCTCTTTTTCGCTCTTGCTGTCCTTGTTTATAGCCTTTACCGCCGAGGCAATCCATTCCTCAGGCTCATAGTTATCAATAGGCTCATCACCGAAAAGCCCGTGAAAAAGTTTACCGCCTGTATATACTCTGCCAACCCGGTTTCTTTTAAAAAATATTGGGGTTTTTATCACTTTAATCTCTCCTAACAACCAATACTTGTTGATTTAAGGTCAAGCCTTGTGATAATATCCTGCTGAATTTCAGGGGACAAATCAAGAAAGTTTACAAAGGTGCCGTGTATACGCATAATGTAAACTCCGCTGGGCGCATATTTTTCGGGATTTGCCAAAACCTTTCGCAGTGTTTCGGGGGTTGTAACGTTTACGTAAAGATAGAAAGGCGAAATACCCGTCGCCATATCGTTAAAGAACAAAGGTCTTACAACGTTATTATAAAACTCTACACCCTTATTTTCAAGGCTTTCACTAATAAAAAATTTAGGATCTATACCAAGATGGGAAGCATATCCGCCGCCAAATTTTTCAAAAGGCAGTTTCATATTTGAAAGCATTCTGAATCCCAGACCGTTTGAAGCCTCGCCGTAAAGGGGATCTACGCCGTAACCCAGCATATCGCGGCTGAGTCTGCCGTCAGGGGTTGCGCCTACCCAGTAACCGTAGGTTAAATGGGTTGAGGGGCTTGAAAAATCGGGACGGAAGGGGTTGCCAAGATAGTTCTTCTTTTCTTTCAGCATATTGCTGACCTTTATGGCAATTTCTCTTGCCTCTCTGTCTACCTCGTCAATGTTATTGCCGAATTTAGAGCAAGAAAGCAGGAATGAGCGCAGCTCTTCATAACCCTCAAAATTGTTTTTAAGGGCTTTTATAAGCAGGTCTTTATCATTATATTTTTCACTGAATTTATCAATAGCGATAAATGAGTCTGCCAAAATGGTAAGACCGTGCACAAGACAGCCGCTGCCGTTATACTTTGTTCCCTGTTTATTTGTGTCGCGCATATCGGCGCCGTACTGCATACCGCCCATAAAGCAACTGAGAAATGGCACCTTAAGTTCTGACAAAGCAGATGACGCGCCGTTTGCCGCCTCAACCATTTTATCCATTACCTTATCAAGTGCCGCGTAGAATGTACTGCGTATATCTGTAAGAGTGAAATCTTCACATTCCATAAGTTTTTCGCCTGTTATGGCAGATTTACCGCCGTGCAAAACCATTTCAAGCACCTTGGGCAAGGACAGCCAACTGTTTGTGGTATTTCCGTTATCTTTACCCATAATAAGCGGCTCCTGACAACCCGCAACGCTGTAATCGGGGATATCGCAGGGCTCTATACCGCCGTCCTTTAATACTTCAAACAGAGCATCGTCATTAAAGAGAGAGGGTGTCAGCACACCAGGCGAGAAGAAAAATCTTCCCATTTCTTTATAAAGCTTTTCGGGTGTATTTTTATGCAGTTTCACCGAAAGTATAGGCTGAGGCAGATTCATATCAAAGTATGCGTCTAAAATAGCGTAACTCATAACACTTGTAAGGTCGTTACCCTCTAAATCTCTGCCGCTTATAAGCACATTCTGAGATATTGCCCAACTTCTGTCACCTACATTGTAGAAGACAAGAAAATGTTTAAAGAGTTCCGCCGCGCTTTCTCTTGAAAGGTCTTTGCGGTAGGGTTCGAAAATTCTGTCGGCATTACCCACAGAAAATGCGTATGGGTTGGGGGCTTGTTCAAGACACATAATTTCCCACAAAAGCAGATAAAGTTGCAAAGCTTCATAAAGGCTCTCGGCACCGCCAACCTTTATGTTTTCAAGATTTTTTTCAAGCAAAGACAGTTGCTCATATCTTTCATTATTACAGGTTTTCTTTTGCTCTGCTATAAGGTCAAGATACCTCTCAATTAAAATTTTCACACCGCCAAGGGAAACTGCGGCAGCCTCGTAAAAATTGCCTTCTTTACTTTTTGCCTCGTTTATCATGGCATCTACGCCGTTTTTAAGGGCATAGCGAAAATCAGGTATAACGTGGCCCGTTACCTGCTCAACGAAAAAGATAACCTCTTTAGTATAGTTTTCCACAGCCGAGTATGTATCACCCAGCATTTCAACCATTTTACTGCCCGCGGTATAGGTACGAACGGCATCAATTCTTTCCTTTGTAAATTCCTCATTAGGCTCAATATCGTTATAAATTGCCATAGGATCGCAGTACCCCGAAAAGCCCTCCACCGTAAAGGAAGGATTTATAAGGGCGTAACTTCTTGCAAAAGCATCACGCTGAGTGCCTGCGAATATTGCATTATCGCTGAGTGTTATGGGCATTTCTCTTAAAACATCACAAAGTAAATGCGCCTTTTTTACTTCCTCATTCATTCCCTCATATTTATGAGAGTTTTTCATTTCGGTTTCCTTTGCCAAAAACCATCCGTCAAGCCTTTTTATTTCTCTTTCTTCTCTGTAAAGTGCCTTTGCCATTTCGGTAAGTTTGCCCGGCTTACAAATGCTGTTCATTGTTACTCCCCCAGTTATGTATTTACTATGGTCAAACCATAATCTTTAAAGGTTTTTATAAACAAGTTCAAAATTTCTTCAGTTATAAAACCGTCTTTAACCTTATATTTGCACTTCCATTTATCTTTGCCATATTCGTGGTAACTTAAAAATTCAAACACCGTATTTTCGGTGTTGTGCCCGGCAAAAAATTCTGCATAGAGTTGAGGATTACAGGCATTTATACCGTTAATCAGCGGAATACGGATATGTTGCTGTCTGCCGCTTTTACAGTTCTTTTCAAAATTTTCTTTTACATTATCCAAAGAAACGCCCGTGTACTGCTTTAACACCTGACTGTCGTAGTGTTTAAAATCCATTATAAGATAGTCAATATAGGGCAAAAGTTCTGAAAGATAAGGAGAAGTGCCGTTTGTTTCAATAGCGGTATGTATGCCCTCTTTTTTAAGGTCTTTGAGTACCGTCAGAAGTTGGTTATGCCATAAGGTTGCCTCGCCGCCCGTAAAGGTGACACCGCCACCCCCAAAGAACATCGGCTTACAACTAACGCACTCTTTTACTATTTCTTCTGCCGTAATCTCCTGCCCCGCATCTTTGCTCATTCCGTCAGGATTAGAACACCAAATACAGCGCATATTACAGCCCGACAGATGATATACAAGGCGGTTGCCCGGACCATCCTCGCCGAAATTAAAACCTTTACCAAAAAATCGCACACTTACCCCTCCTTTTTATACTGCTTACCTTTATGATAACAACTGCCTGTTCTTTCTTCCATTGACAAAAAGGAAAAACAGATGTAAAATAAAGTAAATTTTACAGGGGGGATTTTTTTGGAAAACTATTTTTGCACAAGTGAAATACACCATATAACCGAAGCAAACATCAATTTCTATGCAAATCCTTTTGTTCATCCAAGACGTAAAATGAGAGAGCACGATTTTATATATCTGCTGGAGGGAGAATGGAAAATAGGTCAAAATGAGAACAAATACACACTTAAAAAAGATAGTATTTTAATACTTTCTGCCCACAACACCCATTTCGGTATCTCCCCTTGCGCCGCCGGTACCAAAACCATGTATTTTCACGTATCCTGCAATAAAAATGACGGTAAAGCCCAAAAGGACTCTGTGGTTTTAAACACGCTGATTAGCGCCCAGGGCAACAAAAATATTAAAAAACTTTTTTCCGAGGTTGTTTCTTCAAAACAGACGGGAAACAACAGACAAGCCGACCTTTATTTCGAGCTGTTGCTTTGCCAGCTTTCTTCAAACAGAAATTCATCGGAAGATAACGATGTTGCATTTAAGATAAAAAAAATTATCCACAGCAACCCCGAAAAGTTTTACGGCAACAAAGAACTTGCCGACTTTGCAAACGTTTCGGTGAAAACTGCAGAAAATAAATTCAAGTCAAGTTTTGATATGACTATTCACGAATATATCCTTAATTTTAAAATTAAAGAAGCCATTTCTTATTTTGAGATTTTCCCCGAAATCAGCATTAAAGAAACGGCATATAATTTGGGCTTTTATGACGAGTACCACTTTAGCAAGCAGTTTAAAAAGATTATGGGTATTTCCCCCAGCAATTACCGCACTGAAATGAAAAGCAAATAAAAAAAGACTTAACTTGCGTTAAGTCTTTTTGGTGGAGCTAAGGGGATTCGAACCCCTGACCCCCACACTGCCAGTGTGGTGCGCTACCAACTGCGCTATAACCCCAAATCACGAAGTTATGATATCATATATTAAACCATATTTCAAGTATTTTTTATAAAAATGGTTAAAATAAGACTTGACAAAATAATTGTGAGATAATATAATAGTCGTTGTCAACAAAATCTTGGGGAATTGTGTAACGGTAGCACGACAGACTCTGACTCTGTTTGTTGGGGTTCGAATCCCTATTCCCCAGCCAAAAAGACCTGACTTTTGTCAGGTCTTTTCTTTTTTGTTTATCTCTTGCTTTTACAAAGAATAAATGTTAAAATAATTATGATTTTATTTAAGGACGTGACTGTATGATTCCTGCTATTATTCTTTTTGCGGTAACCTATGTGCTTATGTTGGCTTTTTCAAAATACAGACCCTACATTGCACTTGCTTCCGGTCTGGCTTTCATTTTAAGCGGTATGTTGCCACTTGGTGAAATTTTTGGTGCCATTGACTTTAATGTCATTTTAATGATAGTCGGCACGATGGGACTTGTTGCTTTGTTTACAGAAAGCAAAATGCCCGCCCTTCTTGCCGATTTGATTATGGAAAAGGTACCTAATGTTATGTGGGCGGCAGTTGCATTATCTCTCTTTGCCGGTATTATTTCGGCTTTTGTAGACAATGTTGCCACCGTACTTATGATAGCCCCCGTTGCACTTGCCATTTGCAAGAAATTAAATGTGAACCCCGTTCCTTTTATCATTGCTATTGCAGTTTCCTCAAATCTTCAGGGCGCCGCTACCCTTATCGGCGATACCACCGCCATAATGCTTGGTTCGGCTCTTGATATGTCCTTCCTTGACTTCTTCTGGTATCAGGGAAAACCCAGTATTTTCTTCGCAGTTGAACTTGGTGCTTTAATTGCCACCATTATTATCATATTTTTGTTCCGCAAGGAAAAAGATTCTATTGAAAAACAAGCCACCAGAACAAAGGTTACCGATTTGGTGCCTACCGCCCTTTTGGTTGCGGCTTTACTGTTACTTATTGTAGTTTCCTTTATTCCCGAAAAACCCGCTACCACCAACGGTCTTATCTGTTGTGCTTTGCTTATCATAGGATTTATATATTCTTTGATAAAAACAAAGGGTTTTTCCTCTATCACTTCCGCTTTAAAGGAAATTGATTTCACCACCATAGGCATACTTCTCGGTCTTTTCCTTATGATTGGCGGTATTTCCGCTCAGGGCGTTATTGACGCAGCAGGTGCGCTTCTTGCTAAGGCAGGCGGCGGAAATATGTTCCTCTTATACACAATTATTGTATGGGCGTCGGTAGCTATTTCTGCCTTTATAGACAATATTCCTTATGTTGCCACAATGATACCGGTTATTGCAAGTCTTTCTGCCAACTTGGGTGTTGACCCCACTCCCCTTTATTTCGGTCTGTTGTCAGGCGCAACCCTGGGTGGCAACTGCACACCCATCGGTGCTTCGGCAAATATAACAGGTATCGGCATTTTAAGAAAAGAAGGCTATGAAGTTAAAAACAAAGACTTCTTCAGAATAGGTGTTCCCTTTACCCTTGCGGCAATTATACCGGCTTACATTTATATATGGCTGGTTTACGGAATATAACGAGGTTTTTATGAAGATTATAATAATTAGACACGGTGACCCGGATTATTCTATTGATTCTCTGACAAATACGGGACAAAAGGAAGCAGAGCTTTTATCAGACAGAATTTCACGCCTTAATGTTAAAGCTTTCTACGTTTCCCCCCTTGGCAGAGCAAAGGATACCGCCGAATACACACTTAAAAAAATGGGGCGAACCGCTACTGTTTGCGACTGGCTCAAAGAATTTCCAACACCGATAAAACGCCCTGATAAAAACGGCTATCTTTCGGTTGCTTGGGACTGGTTACCTCAGGATTGGTGCGAAAAGCAAGAATTTTATAGCCGCAAAGACTGGTTTAATGTAGATATAATGGCCGATTCCAAAATCAACGAGGAATACACAAAGGTTATCACAGAATTTGATAATTTACTTGCAAGTCACGGTTATGAACGCTGCGGCAATTACTACAAAGCAAATAACGCAAACGAGGATACTATTGTTTTATTCTGTCACTTCGGTGTTGAATGTGTACTGCTCAGCCACCTGCTTGGTGTTTCGCCAATGGTACTGTGGCACGGCACCTGTGCTGCTCCCACCTCGGTTACCACTATCGTAACAGAAGAAAGAAGAAAGGGTATCGCCTATTTTAGAATGAGCGCTTTCGGCGATATTTCCCATTTATATGCTGCAAACGAAGAACCTTCTTTTGCCGCCCGTTTTTGCGAAACATTTGATAACACTTCCCAGCGCCACGACTAATAAACTAAAGGCAGAAAAATTAGTTTTTTCTGCCTTTTTTATATTGACAAACGGAAAAATAAGGTATATAATACACTAAGGTTAGCACCTGCTAACTGATTTTTGAAAGTTATGAGTTAGCTTATGCTAATCACAAATTTGCGGTGATATTATGACCTTAAAAGAAGCGACTGAAGGAAAAGAATACATAATAAAGCAAATAGAAACCGAAGATGAAGAGTTAAATGCCTTTCTCTTTTCTCTCGGTTGCTACAGCGGAGAAACTATTACTGTAATTTCTCAGCTTAAAAGCAGTTGCATTGTTTCTATTAAGGACAGCCGTTACAATATAGACAGCGCATTGGCAGAAGCAATTATTGTTTAACCACTACTTCTGCTGTTTGTTTTTTGGAGTTGAGTTAGCATAGGCTAACTGTTCTTTGAATTACAGGAGGTTTTTATGAAAATTGCATTAACCGGCAACCCAAACTCTGGTAAGACCACAATGTACAACGCCCTTACGGGAAGCAGCGAAAAGGTAGGCAACTGGGCAGGTGTTACCGTAGATAAAAAAGAACACTTGATTAAGAAGGTATACTCAAAAGGTGAGCATATCACCGCCGTAGACCTTCCCGGCGCATATTCTATGTCACCATTTACAAGTGAGGAAAGCGTTACAAGCTCTTACGTGAAGAATGAAAATCCCGATGTTATCATCAATATCGTGGATGCCGATAACCTGAGCCGTAGCCTTTTCTTTACCACTCAACTTCTGGAACTTGGTATTCCCGTTGTGGTAGCGCTTAACAAGAGTGATATCGGCAAGAAGAAAGGCAATAAGATTGATACAGAGGCGCTTTCCGCAAAGCTTGGTTGTCCTGTTGTGAAGACCGTTTCCACATCCGCAGACGGATTAAAGACTCTTATTGAAACTGCCGTAGCGCGGGCTGGAAAAGAGCAAACTACACCTTACATACAAGGCGACATCGACCTGACCGACAAAACGGTAGTTGAAGCCGCTGACCGCAAACGTTTTGAGTTTGTAAACGGCATTGTTAAAGAGGTTGAAACCCGCAAGGTGCTTACAAAGGATAAAAACTTCGGCGATAAAATTGATGCTGTTCTTACAAACAAGTGGCTCGGTATTCCGATTTTTGCCGCCGTTATGTTCCTTGTGTTCCATATTTCTCAGGCAGAAGGTCCGCTTGGACTTGGCAAGTGGCTTGAAGGTATATTAGCAGGTGCAGTAGAATCGTTCCAAGGTTATATCGGAGACCTCTTAGCAAATGCACACCCTCTTTTGCAAGCCATTGTAGTTGACGGTGTTATCGGCGGTGTTGCAGCAGTTGTGGGTTTCCTTCCTCTTGTTATGGTAATGTACTTCCTCATTGCTCTGCTTGAAGATTGCGGTTATATGTCCCGTGCGGCAGTTGTTCTTGACCCCATTTTCAAGAAGGTTGGTCTTTCCGGCAAGTCGGTAATTCCTTTTGTTATTACCGTTGGCTGTGCGGTTCCCGGTATTATGGCAAGTCGTACTATTCGTAATGAGCGTGAGCGCAGAGCCACTGCAATGCTTGCCCCCTTTATGCCTTGCGGTGCCAAGATTCCCGTTATCGCACTGTTTGCAGGTGCTTTCTTTGACAATGCGGGATGGGTTAGTGCATTGATGTATTTTGCAGGTATTGCTCTTATCTTCCTTGGCGCATTGCTTATCAATGCAATTACCGGCTATAAGGCAAAAAAATCTTACTTTATTATCGAACTCCCCCAGTATAAAATTCCTTCTTTTTGGGGCGCGTTTAAATCTATGTGCAGTCGCGGTTGGGCGTATATTGTAAAAGCGGCTACTATTATTCTGCTTTGCAATATGGTTGTACAGCTTATGCAGTCTTTCACCTGGAGCTTTGCAGTTGCCGAAAGCGCAGATTCCTCTATTCTGGCATCTATTGCTTCGCCTTTTGCTTATTTGCTTGTTCCCATTGTGGGTGTACTTTCCTGGCAGTTGGCGGCGGCGTCAATTACAGGATTTATCGCAAAAGAAAACGTTGTTGGTACTCTTGCGGTTTGCTTTGTTGGACTTAATAACCTTATTGATGCCGAAGAACTCTCTCTTATGGAAGGCGCAGGAAGTGAAGTGGCAGGCATTATGGCTATCACCAAGGTTGCCGCCCTTTCCTATCTGATGTTTAACCTTTACTCTCCCCCCTGTTTTGCCGCTATCGGCGCTATGAACGCTGAAATGAAAAGTGCCAAATGGTTTTGGGGCGGTATCGGTCTTCAGTTTGCCGTTGGTTATACCGTTGCCTATACTGTTTACACCGTCGGCACTCTTATTACCGCGCCATCCTCTCTTAATACGGTTGCCGCAATATGCGGTCTTGTTGCAATAGTCTTTGTTGTTGCCTTTATATCAGGTCTTATTGCAAAAACAAACAAAAAACTGAAAGCTGAGAAATAATTATGGAAAACGCAGTGGTTATAGTTTTACTGACGGTTATTGTTGCCGCCATTGTTATTTATCTTATAAGAGCCAAAAAGAAGGGGCAAAAATGCATTGGTTGTCCCTATGCAAAACAGTGCGGCGGAAATTGTGACAGCAAAAAGTGACAAAGTTTCAAATTATGTAAAAGCAAGGGTATTCCCTTGCTTTTTTTACTGTATTCTGCTAAAATTATATATCATATAAAAAGAAAGGCGGTTTTTTGTATGAAGGTAGGAATATGTGCCAAAATCCTCGATAACAGAGGCGGTTTTGACAGATACGGTGACGAACGATATAAGAAAATACGAAGTTTCGGTTACGAAGCCCTTGATATAAGTATCGGTGACACCGACTCACCCCTTTACACACAGCCTTTTGAAAAGGCAAGAGAAATTTTGCTTCATAGCAAAAAGTTAATTGAAGAGGCAGGCCTTGAAATTTCTCAAACCCACGGCCCGTGGCGTTGGCCCTGTAAGGATTATACTGAGGAGGACCGAGCTGAGCGCCTTGAGAAAATGCAATACGGTATCCGTCTTTCAAAGGTACTTGGCTGTAAGCATTTTGTTATTCACCCGATTATGCCTTATGGTGTTGAGGATATCGAAAAAGGCTATGCTGAGGATACCTGGCGGTTAAATCTTGAATTTTTCAGAAAACTTCTTGTTACGGCTAAAGAAAACGATGTTATTATCTGCCTTGAAAATATGCCCATGCTTAAATTTTCAATGTCTACACCCGAGCAGATTTTGAAATTTGTAAAGGAAATAAACGACGATAACTTTAAAATATGCCTTGACACAGGGCACACCGCAGTATTTTACGAACTTGATATTGCTGAGGAAGTAAAAAGACTTGGCGATGAACTTCGTGTACTTCACGTGCACGACAGCAGATATAGAATAGACGCACATTTATTGCCTTATTTTGGAAGAATTGACTGGAACAGCTTTGGTGCTGCTCTTAAAGATATCGGCTACAACGGTGTTATTTCACTTGAAACGGTACCGCCGAAAATACTACCTGACGAACTGTTTGAAGAGTTAAATGTAACCCTATGTAAGCTTGCCGCAAATATATGCAAAGATTTATAGCAGAAAGAAGGTTTTAAAAATGAAGGTTGGAATAAGTGTCAGAATTCCCGATACAACCAGCGGTTATGAAAGATACGGTGACAAGAAATACCTCAAACTGCGCGAACACGGCTTTGAGGCTATTGATATCGATATTGCCGATACTTCCAGTATGCTTTACTCTGAGCCTTTTGAAAAGGCAAGTGAAATTTTGCTTCATCATAAAAAACTTATAGACGAGGCAGGAATAGAAATTTCTCAAACCCACGGCCCGTGGCGTTGGCCCAGCCGTGATTACACCGAAGCAGAACGGGCAGAACGCCTTGAAAAAATGCAAAAGAGTATCCGTCTTACAAAGGTGCTTGGCTGTAAATATTTCGTTATTCACCCCATTATGCCATATACCGTTGAGGATACCGAAAAGGGCTATGCTGAGGATACCTGGCGGTTAAATCTTGAATTTTTCAGAAAACTTCTTGTTACGGCTAAAGAGGAAGACGTTATTATATGCCTTGAAAATATGCCCATGCTTAAATTTTCAATGTCTACCCCCGAGCAGATTTTGAAATTCGTAAAGGAAATAAACGACGATAACTTTAAAATATGCCTTGACACAGGGCACACGGCAGTATTTTACGAGTTCGACCTTGCTGAAGAAGTACGTCGTTTAGGTGAAGAAATAAAGGTACTTCACGTTCACGACAGTAAATGGCGAATTGACTGTCACTTTTTCCCATACTTTGGCAGAATTGACTGGGCTGAATTTGCAAAAGCTCTTAAAGAAGTAAACTATAGCGGTGTATTTTCCCTTGAGGCTATGCCGCCAAAGGCTCTTCCCGACGAACTTTTCGACGAAACAGGCACCCTGCTTTGCCGTCTTGCTAAAAATGTTTGTAAAGATTTATAAATCAAAAAGCCGACAAATGTCGGCTTTTCCTTTTTAAGTTTATGTTGCTTTTTTGTGAGTTTTTTGGTATTATATCTTTGTATGTAAAAAATAAAATTTAAGGAGAAATTTTATGGATAACAAAAATTCCTTCAAGCCTTATGTTCCGGCTGAAAAAGTTACCCCTGAAATAACCGTTACCTCGATTATTATGGGTATTATTCTTTCGGTAATATTCGGTGCTGCGAATGCTTATCTTGGCCTTCGCGTAGGTATGACCGTTTCCGCTTCCATTCCTGCGGCGGTTATTGCCATGGGCGTAATTCGTGTAATTATGCGTAAAAACTCTATTTTGGAAAGCAATATGGTGCAGACTATAGGTTCTGCCGGCGAATCTCTCGCCGCAGGTGCTATTTTCACAATGCCTGCTCTTTACCTCTGGTTCCATGAAGGCGTTATGGAAAAACCCAGTCTTATTTCTATTACCATTATTGCGCTTATCGGCGGTTTGCTTGGCGTATTCTTTATGATACCCCTTCGTAACGCTCTTATCGTTCGTGAACACGGTGTTCTTCCCTATCCCGAAGGACAAGCCTGTGCCGAGGTTATGCTTGCAGGTGAAAAGGGCGGCTCCAGTGCCTCTACTGTTTTTGCAGGTATGGGCTTTGCCGCACTCTTCAAGTTCATCATTGACGGTCTTAAGGCTGTTCCCGGTGAAATTGCAATTACCTTTAAAAAGCTTTATCCCAGTTCTATCGGTACCCAGATTTATCCCGCTGTTATGAGCGTTGGTTACATTTGCGGACCTAAGATTTCCTCTTATATGTTTGCCGGCGGTGTACTCAGCTGGATGGTGCTTATTCCTATTATCGTACTTTTCGGTGCTGATATGGTTATGTATCCCAGTGTTGAAAGCACTATTGGTGAAATCTTTGCTGTAGACGGCGCTTACGGTATTTGGGGCTCTTACATTCGTTATATCGGTGCAGGCGCTCTTGCCGCAGGCGGTATAATCAGCCTTATTAAGTCACTTCCCCTTATCGTTCGTACCTTCCGTGACGCTATAAAGACCATTATGGTAAAAGATAATGCCGCAAGTTCACTTCGTACCGAAAAAGATCTTAATATGGCAGTAGTTATCGGAATTATCGCTGTGCTTACCCTTCTTGTATGGCTTGTTCCTGCTATTCCCGTTTCTCTGATCGGTGCTGTTATCGTTGTTGTGTTCGGTTTCTTCTTTGCAACCGTTTCTTCCCGTATGGTAGGTATTGTAGGAAGCAGTAACAACCCTGTTTCAGGTATGGCTATTGCAACCTTGCTTATCTCCACACTTATCCTTAAGTTTACAGGTATGAGCGGTGCTGAGGGTATGACCGCCGCTATTGCTATCGGTTCTATTATCTGTATTGTAGCCGCTATTGCAGGTGACACCTCTCAGGACCTGAAAACAGGTTACCTCTTGGGCGCTACACCTTGGAAACAGCAGATCGGTGAGATTGTTGGTGTTGTTGCCGCTGCTTTTGCTATCGGCTTTACACTTAACCTTCTTGATACCGCTTGGCAGTTCGGCAGCGAAGCTATCCCTGCTCCTCAGGCAACCCTTATGAAGATGGTTATTGAGGGTATTATGGGCGGAAAGCTTCCTTGGGGACTTATCCTTATCGGTGTGCTTATTGCTGTAATCGTTGAAATCTTAAAGCTTCCCGTACTTCCTGTTGCTATCGGTATCTACCTGCCTGTTCACCTTAACGCCTGCATTATGGTTGGCGGTATCGTTCGTTACTTCTTCGATAAGATTAAGGATAGCGAAAAGCGTGAAAAGGCTGTTAACAAGGGTATCCTCTTCAGCTCAGGTATGATAGCAGGTGAAGGTCTTGTAGGTATTCTTCTTGCCGCCTTCGCCGTACTTGGTATTGCTGATAAGATAGACCTTTCAGGATTTATAAACCTTCCCGAATGGGCGCTGAGCATTGGCAGTCTTGTTCTCTTTGGACTGACCATTCTCACCCTTGTGCTTACCTGCTTTTCTAAGAAGAAAAACCAATGAAAAAGAAAAACATTATAAGCAAAAATTATCTTGAAAATATCCCTTTAAAACAAAACTCAATAAACTGGAAAATCGGCGACGACGGTCTTGTTACCCTTGAGGTTGAAAACAAGGGTTGGGCAAACCGCATAGCACAAAAGTTTTTCGGCAGGCCTAAAATAAGCTATGTGCATCTTGATGAACACGGAAGCTTTGTCTGGCCTCTTATTGACGGAGAAAAGGATATAACAGAAATCGGCAAACTTGTAGAAAAAGAGTTTGGCGAAAAGGCAAATCCCCTTTACGAGCGTCTTGCAAAATATTTTCAGATACTTAAAAGCTATAACTTTATAACCTTTAAAAGCCTTAAAAAGTAAATTTAAAATCCCAACCTCAACGGTTGGGATTTTGCTTTGTAAAAATATATGGAAAATTTTAATGTAATGTAGTATAATACATACATAAGCGAAAAGAGCAAGGTGATATTTTTGAAAATTATAGTTTCAGGTTGCGGTAAAATAGGCGCTACCATTATAGAAAGTCTTGTAAACGAAGGTCACGATGTAACCACTATGGATAAAAACCCTGCGGTAATTGAAGAGATGACCGACCTTTATGACGTTATGGGTATATGCGGCAACGGTGCCGATTGCGAAACCCTCCTTGAAGCTGGTGTTAAAAATGTTCAGCTTTTTATAAGCGTTACCGATTCTGACGAAACTAATATGCTTTCCTGTTTTCTAGCTAAGCGTATGGGGGCCGCCCATACCATTGCCCGTATACGAAACCCAGAGTATAACGATAAAAGCCTCGGCTTTATGCGCCATCATTTAGGCATTGATATGGCTATAAACCCTGAGCTTATGGCGGCAAGAGAAATATACCGTTTACTTAAGCTTCCCAGCGCGGCAAAGGTTGAAACCTTTTCGGGTAAAACCTTTGAAATGGTAGAGATTAAATTAAAATCTGATTCTGTGCTTGACGGACTAAGCCTTATTGAAATGCGTAAAAAGTTTCAGGTTAATGTGCTTGTCTGCATAGTAAAGCGCGGCGAGGAAATCTTTATTCCCGACGGTAATTTTGTGCTTAAAAGTGAGGACAGAATCGGCATTACTGCTGCCCCTGTAGAAATACTTAAGTTCTTTAAAATGCTTGGTATTAATCAAAAGCAGGCAAAAAACATAACCATTATAGGCGCAGGTAAATCTGCCTTTTATCTTGTAAAAATGCTGCTGGCAGGCTCAAGTGATGTAAAAATAATTGAGCTTGATACTGATAAGTGTGCTAAATTCAGTGAGCTTTTGCCGGGTGCAGTTATTATAAACGGCGACGGCACAAACAAAGACCTGCTTTTACAAGAAGGAATTAAACAAACCGATGCCTTTCTTACCCTTACAGGCTCTGACGAAAAGAACATTCTGCTTTCTTACTTTGCAGGTACTTTAAATGTTCCCAAAATCATTACCAAGGTAAATAACTCCGACTTTGCCTATATGGCACAAAAAATCGGTGCTG
Organism: Acutalibacteraceae bacterium; assembly: GCA_045586405.1. GTDB lineage: Bacteria > Bacillota > Clostridia > Oscillospirales > Acutalibacteraceae > SIG607. The sequence goes on from JAZNAG010000042.1 coordinate 44,464, forward strand.
AAAGTATTGTTACCCCTAAAAAGATTGTAGCGGATATACTGGTCCGTTATGCGCGGGGTTTACAAAACTCTCTGGGCAGTAAAATAGAAACCCTTTATCAGCTTATGGACTCAAAAGCCGAGCTTCTTGAATTTATTGTTCAACCTGACTGTTCTATAATAGGAATACCCTTTAAAAGTCTTAACACAAAAAAAGGTACCCTTATTGCAGGAATCATCAGAAACCGAAAAGCTATTATTCCCTCCGGTGATGACTGTCTTATGGCAAACGACAAGGTTATAATAATTTCTGCTACCCCCGGTATGAAAGAAATTACCGATATTATGAAATAAGGGGTGCTTTATGAATAAACGCATTGTTTTAAGAATAATAGGTAAAATTCTGCAAACAGAAGCGCTGCTTATGCTTTTACCCGCATTAGTTTCTTTATGCTATAGAGAAAATTCTGTATGGGCATTCTTGATTTCTGCAATAATCACCATTGCCGTAGGCTCATTGCTAACGTTGGCGTTTAAGCCAAAATCCGAAGTAATTTATGCCAGAGAAGGTCTTATTATAGTTGCTCTTGCCTGGCTTTTTATGTCTGCTTTCGGCGCTCTGCCCTTTTATATAAGCAGAGAAATTCCGTCCTATGTTGACGCTTTTTTTGAAATTGTCAGCGGTTTTACTACAACAGGCTCCTCTATTTTAAGAAATGTTGAGGCCCTTTCTCACGGCTGTCTTTTATGGCGCAGTTTTTCTCACTGGATAGGCGGTATGGGTGTACTTGTTTTTGTAACTGCCATTATACCCAATATGTCAGACCGCTCTATGCATATTATCCGAGCTGAAATGCCCGGTCCTATAGTAGGAAAATTAGTTCCCAGAGTTAAGGATACCTCCCGTATGCTGTATCTTATATATGTAGTTATGACGATAGTAGAAATAATCTTTCTGCTTTGCGGGGGGCTTGACCTTTTTGAAAGTGCTATGCTGTCCTTCGGTACTGCGGGTACAGGCGGTTTTTCACTTAAAAACGACAGTGTCGCCTCTTTTTCCCCATATATCCAATGGGTTATTACCATTTTTATGCTTATGTTTGGCATTAATTTTAACCTTTACTACCTTTGTCTTATACGTCGCTTCCGCTCGGTTTTCAAAAGTGAAGAACTTTGGACTTTTTTGGGAATATTTACTGTTAGTGTAGCAGTTGTTACACTAAATATACTCCCCTCATACAGCAATTTTGGTGATGCATTGCGCGACTCTGCATTTCAGGTTTCTTCTATTATTACAACCACAGGTTATTCCACCGCTAATTTTGATATCTGGCCGCAGCTTTCAAAAAGTTTACTACTACTGCTTATGATGGTAGGTGCTTGTGCAGGTTCTACTGCCGGTGGTTTTAAAATTTCACGTGTAATCATTATATTTAAAACAATAAAAAAGGAATGTCATCGTCTTATACATCCCCGTTCTGTACGTAGCATTAAGTTTGAAGGCAAAGCCCTTGACACCGTTACCCGACATGGTGTTGCCGCATATCTGGCGGTTTATATGCTCTGCTTTTTAGGTATATTTTTACTAATTTCTATTGATAACTTCTCTATGGAAACAAACCTAAGTGCGACTGCCGCCTGCTTTAACAACATAGGTCCAGGATTTGCCGCCGTAGGTCCTATAAGTAGTTATGCCGATTACAGTATTTTTTCTAAACTTGTACTAAGCTTTGCTATGCTACTGGGAAGACTTGAAATATATCCGTTGCTTCTACTTTTATCCGCGAAAACATGGATAAAAAAATAAAATATGTTTTTTATCGGAGCTTTTAAATGAAAAGAAAATCACATTTTACTTTTTCTTCGTCGCACATAATTATGAGCAGCTTCCTTGCAGCTATACTTGTGGGCAGCTTTTTACTATCACTGCCTATAAGTTCCGCTACAGGAAATGCTGTTTCATATATTGACGCCCTTTTTACCGCCACCTCCGCCACCTGTGTTACAGGTCTTGTTACAATGCCTACTGTGACCTCGTGGAGTGTGTTCGGACAAATTGTAATACTTATTTTAATTCAAATTGGCGGATTTGGAATAATAACAATTATGTCAGGAATTATGATATTCCTACACCGCAGAATAGGTATAGGTAACCAGCTCCTTATACAAGATGCCTTTAATCTTTCTTCTCTTGAAGGACTTCTTAATTTTGTTAAAAAGGTAATAATAGGAACCTTCATAGTAGAAGGGGTTGGCGCTCTCCTTTATATGACTGTGTTTATCCCGCAATTTGGGGTCAAAGGAATATGGATATCAGTATTTACTTCTATTTCTGCATTCTGTAATGCAGGTTTTGACATAATAGGCAATAACAGCTTGTGCGATTTTGCATATAATCCCATTATCAACATTGTGACCTGCCTTCTTATAATTACAGGCGGTATAGGTTTTGTAGTCTGGTGGGATGTAATCAAAATCTCAAGAAAAGCGAATTTTTTAAAATTTAAGTGTCTTAAATACCTATCGCTTCACAGCAAGCTTGCCTTAACAAGCACTCTCGTGCTTATCTTTGCCGGAGCCTTACTGATATTTATTTTCGAATACAACAATCCGCTTACTATGAAAAATTTATCCTTGTTTGATAAAATTCAGGTAAGTTTATTTCAGTCGATAACCACAAGAACAGCCGGCTTTGCCACAATACCTCAGGAAAATCTTTCTAATCCGACCTCTTTTATAAGCATACTGCTTATGTTTATAGGCGGTTCTCCTGTAGGTACAGCAGGCGGCGTAAAAACAATTACACTTCTTATACTGTTTGCCTCAGCCTTTGCCACTATTTCAAGAAAAAATGAAGCTTCTTTATTTGGCAGAAAAGTATCAAAGCAAACCGTTTCAAAGGCTCTTGCCGTTGTTGTTATGTCCTTCCTTACCTTGTTTATATCTACAGTTTTACTGTCTTGTGTAACCGACGTGGATGCTCTTGATTTGGTTTACGAAACTGCGAGTGCAACTGCTACCGTCGGTTTGTCACGAAATTTAACGCATTCCTTAAATACGATAGGTAAAATTATTATTACTTTAACTATGTTTTTAGGCAGAGTAGGTCCTATATCTTTGGCAATAGCCTTCAATATAAAAAAGGAAAATAAAAATGTTATAGATAATCCCGCTGAGGAAATAAATGTAGGATAGGTGATAAAATGAGTATAAATAAAACTTATGCTGTATTAGGGCTCGGAAGATACGGTTTTTCCGTAGCAAAAGAGTTAGCCGATAGCGGTGCAGATGTAATTGCTATTGATACTAACCAAAATATTGTAGATGATGCTGCAGTATTTATCCCTGTTTGCAAATGCGCTGATATAACTGATGAAGATGTAATCAAACAACTGGGTATTGAAAGCATTGACGTAGTTATTATAGCAATGGCAGGAAATCTGGAAGCAAGTGTTATGGCTACTGCTATATGTAAGGATTTAGGTGTTAAAACAGTTATTGCAAAATGCGCTGACGAGATGCACAAAAAAATACTGAGCAAGGTAGGAGCAGATATTGTTGTTTTTCCTGAAAAGGAATCAGGTATCCGTCTTGCCAAAAACTTACTCAGCTCCGGTTTTGTTGATATGATAGAGTTGTCAGAAGATGTTTCTATAATTGAATTTGATATAAAGAGTGAATGGGTAGGAAAATCACTTGTTGAGCTTAATTTAAGAAAGAAATATTCTATTAATGTTGTTGCAATAAAAACAGATAATAAAATAATTTCCGAATTTGACCCGGAAATGCCCTTGCCTAATTCGTCAAAACTTATTATAATAGCTAACACAAATAAGCTCAAAAAGTTAAAATAAGCAAAATCAGTAACGAAAATTCGTTACTGATTTTTTATTTTATCCTTTGTATCTGTTAACCTTTTTGCCGTTCACATTCATCTTTACGGCAAGAACGCTACCCGCTAATTCCTCATCCCTCATAAATATATTATGGGCGGCAGAGGTAATAATTAAAGTATCAAGGTTTTCTCCGCCAAAAGTACAACAGCTGGGCTGACTGACGGGAAGTAAAATCTCGTCCAGCTTTTTACCCTCAGGGCTATGGCAAACAATTTTGCCGCTTCCCCACAGCGCTGTCCAAAGATTTCCGTTTTCGTCAATGGTCATACCGTCAGGTGAGCCCTCTGTATAATTTATAATGGTACGGCGGTTAGAAATTTTACCCTTGCCCTCAAAATCAAAACAGTCGGTGGTCTTTTTATAGGTATCGGTATAATAGAAAAGGCCTTTCTTTTCGTCCCAGTCAAGACCGTTTGAATTACCCACCTTATCAAAGAGCTCAGTAATATTGCCTTCGGGGTCCATTACGTAAAAGGCAGCGGAAAAATCCCTGCTTATACCTCCGCCGTAAACGTAGCCGTCAGGACCAACCTTACCATCATTAAAACGAAGTCCCTTAAATTTATAAGGCTTATTTATGGGGTCAAATTTACCGTTTGTTATTTCAAAAATACCTGTTTCGGCACCACAATAAATTTTATCGTTAGCGCCGAGGAAAATGAAACCTATCTTTTCGGGCATAATTCTATCTTCTACCACAAGGGTTTTATAATCAATGGTACGAAAACGTTTGCCCTCAATATCGGTCATATATATTATATTTTTTCTATCGTCCCATACAGGACCTTCTCCTATAATACAACGAGCATCGGTTATAATTTTAGCTTCCATTTATATCTTCCTTTCTATTTAAAAGGATATCAAAAAGCAGGTAATAAGTCAACAAAAAAACACGCCGCAACGGATGTTGAGGCGTGTTTTGATTTTAATTATTTGGCATCAAGATTTGCTTCTGCCTCTGCCTGAAGGTCAGGGTCATAAGAAAGAACGGGTTTTGCTTCCTTATTCTTGATTTTTCTTTCAATATAGCTTTTGGTAATCTTAACAACCAGCGGAGCCATAACAACTACACCGATAAGGTTAGGTATCATCATAAGTCCGTTGAATGTATCGGAGATATCCCAAGCAAGTGAAGAAGAAAGTATAGCACCGAAAATAACAGTGATTACGTGAATAATTCTGAAGATAACGGTTGTCTTTGCACCAAAGAGATATTCCCAAGCCTTTGAGCCATAATGTGACCAACCAAGAACGGTTGTGAAAGCGAAGAGGAACATAGCAATAGCAATAAATCTTTGGCCAATGTTACCCCAAGGGAATACGTAGTTGAATGCGCCACCAACAAGGGTAGCATCGGTAAGACCTGCAGCAATTTCACCGGTTTCAACGTTGAAAGCACCACCTGAAAGGCCACCGGAAGTAAGCACAACAAGAGCAGTCATAGTACAAACTACCATTGTATCAGCAAATACTTCGAATATACCCCACATACCCTGTTTAACAGGTTCTTTAATGTTGGAGTTAGCGTGAACCATAACGGAAGAACCAAGACCTGCTTCGTTAGAGAATACGCCACGCTTAAAGCCGTTGGTCATAGCAAGAATAACACCGCCGATACCGCCGCCAACAAATGCTTCGGGCTTGAATGCATTTACGAAAATAGCTTTGAAGGCTGGAATAATAGCCTGATAGTTAATACCAATAATTACAAGGCTTCCGATAACGAAAAGCACTACCATAAAAGGAACGATTTTTTCAGCAACACTTGCAATACGCTTAAGACCGCCAAGGGTAATAAGAGCAGTAAGTATCATAATTAATACGCCGAGAAGAATATTATAAAGTGAAACACCGCCCAGTGATTCATAGGTTATGGAAGAAAGCGCCTCAACATTAAAAGCGGCAGCAACATTGGCAACAATTTTGTTAACCTGACCCATACTACCGATACCGAATGAAGCAAGCATAGTAAAGATACAGAAAAGAACAGCAAGAATTCTACCTATCCATTTGCAGCCTTTTTTACTGCCAAGACCATCACGAAGATAGTACATAGCACCGCCGGACCATTCGCCGTTAGCATTTTTACGACGGAAATACATACCGAGAACGTTTTCGGAGTAGTTGGTCATCATACCAAAGAAAGCGGCAACCCACATCCAGAAAACAGCACCTGCGCCACCAATGCAAATAGCAGCGGCAACACCTGCGATATTACCGGTACCAACAGTTGCTGCAAGAGCAGTACAAAGAGCCTGGAAAGGAGAAATAGAGCCTTTTTCTTTACTATGACCTATAACGTCCCTTTTGAAAAGGCTACCCAAAGTTTTCTTGAACCAGTGACCAATATGGCTAACCTGGAAAACCTTGGTAAGCAAGGTCATGAGAATACCGGTACCAATAAGAAGTACAAGTCCTGGGATTCCCCAAACGACACCGTTGACAGCGCCGTTTATTTCTGCGATTTTGTCTAACATATTTTTTCCTCCTAAAAATAAAATAAACTGCCTTTAAAAACAAAGACAGCTCCGGAGATAGCCCTTTCGGACTTGACATATCCCTGTCCTTTTGCCTGAGAGATTTGCTTAACGCTTTCACCTTCGGCACCCAATTTAATGGGTTTCTCCAGAGTGCCATCCGCTTACAGTCTTTTCGGGAAACCGAGCCTGAGAGTGTTACTCCTTCGGCAGCAATGCTTTTCCTGCAAGTTTCAACTGGCATATTAAATTTATGTTCTATATTATAGTACATATTCTCTTATTTTGCAACAATTTATTTAAAAGTTTTTAATATTTGTAACTAAAAACACAAAAAACAGTTGAAAGACACCTTATTTTATGCGATAATAATACATATTTCAATAGTTTTTACAATGAAAGAAGTTTTGGCATGTATAAATTGATGCTTCCGAAAAACTACAAATCCCTTTTGTCCCTTCGCGAAACCGAAGTGGCTATTAAAAAGGTTAAAGATTACTTTGAGAAAGACCTTGCTTTAAAGTTAGGTCTTACCCGTGTTTCCGCCCCCCTCTTTGTTGAGGATAAAAGCGGTATGAACGATACCCTTAACGGAACCGAGCGCCCTGTTGCCTTTGACATTAAAGACACCGGCGCTACTATGGAAATTGTTCATTCTCTGGCTAAATGGAAGAGAGATGCTCTCGGCAGATACGGTTTCAGCCGTGGAGAAGGCCTCTACACCGATATGAACGCAATAAGACGTGACGAAGACCTTGATAATATTCACTCTGTTTTTGTTGACCAGTGGGACTGGGAAAAGGTAATTGACAAGGCAGACAGAAATACAGAGACCCTTAAAGATACCGTAAAGGCGGTTTACTCTGCTCTTAAGAGTACTGAAGAATACATATCACACGAATATGATTTTATAGCCCCTATTTTACCTGATGATATATTCTTTATCACAACTCAGGAACTTTTTGATAAATACCCCACCCTTACCTCAAAAGAAAGAGAAAAGGCTATCGCCAAAGAGCACGGCGCCGTATTTATTATGCAAATCGGCGGTACGCTGTCAAACGGCGAGCTTCACGACGGCAGAGCCCCCGACTATGACGACTGGTCACTTAACGGCGACATTATAGTTTACTACCCTGTTTTAGATATTGCTCTTGAGCTTTCTTCTATGGGTATTCGTGTTGATGAAGAAGCTCTTTTAACACAGCTTAAGATAAGAAATGCCGAGGAAAGAGTAAATCTTCCCTTCCACAAAGCATTACTTGAAGGCAAACTTCCTTACACCATAGGCGGCGGAATAGGACAGTCGAGAATGTGTATGTTCTTCCTTAAAAAAGCGCATATCGGCGAAGTACAGTCGTCCTTCTGGCCGGAGAAAATGATAAAAGAATGTAGTGAAAACTCAGTTGAACTTCTCTAAATAACAGATAACGCCCCGAATAAATCGGGGCGTTATCTGTTTAAAAAGGGGATAGGGATGAATAGGGGAGCAAATTTAAAAGATAGACATTTGGGAATTAACAGTATTTTTCGTAAGCGTTATTCTTATTTCTACGCAGTCCTCTTTTTCGCTCTGCCTGTACTTTACAGGCACACCTGCGTTGCTTACGCTGTCTATCATTTGTTTAATACTGTTAATGAAAAATTTTGTATCTTTAATGGGTGGCAGTTTTTTCTCTTTAACCGCAGCCTTTTCTTCTGCCTTTTTGGGTTCTTCTTTTTCGGGGTTTAATATTTTGGTAAGTTCCCCCGTTGTCATTGAAAGAGCCGATGCTACAAAATCTTTACCGTAGCGGTTATTGAGTATCTCGAGCTCTTTTCTGTCGAATTTTTCTGCCGACAGTTTTTCGGCGGCTCTGAAAAGTCTATCGTCATAAAACTCTGTAACCACACAGGGTATTTTTTTAAGCCCTGCCAGTATAGAAGCCTTTACCCTTCTCTCACCGCTTATTACCCTGTAGCCATGCTCAGTGCTTTCTACCGTTATGGGTAGCAAAAGTCCGTTTTGTTTTATACTTTCGCTAAGCAGTAAAAGTTTATATCTGTCACAGTTACCGTTACTTTCCTTTGGCGGTATTATTTCAGAGGGGTTCAAAAAAACAAGCTTTCTTACATTCATTTTTTCTCCTCCTCGCAACCCTATATTAGCATAGCCTGTCCCCACCTTCAAGCAAAAGACATCGACAAAAAAAGCCGTATTCCCATAAAGGATTACGGCTTTTTTGGTTTTGTTACACATTATTTGCTGTTTCTTGTAACTTTTAAAAAAACTTTGCGATATTATTTTTCACCTCAGCGGTGATTTTGATATTTTGCCCGAGGCACGAGGGTACTTTGATGGGGTGTTTAAAACTTTTTCTATCTCTAAAATAGTTCTTTCCCCAAGCATTTCGTGCTGTTCTTTATAAACCTTTATATCCGAGCCACCAAGCAGTTTTACAGCGCCTTTTGCCTCTTTTGCCTCATCAGCGCCGCTTGGTCCTTTAAGGGCTATAAACTTTCCGCCTTTTTTAACGTAAGGCAAACAGTACTCGCTTAAAGTATTCATATTAGCAACTGCCCTTGCCGTAGCAAAATCAAACTTTTCTCTCAGTTCCGGCTTTTTTGCGCCCTCTTCTGCCCTTAAATGCACTGTTTTTGCGGTAAGCTTTAACTCTTTTAAAACCTCGTCTAAGAAGACAAGGCGCTTGTTAAGTCCGTCAAGCAGGGTCAAATTTATATCCTCGCGCACTATTTTAAGCACAACACCGGGGAAACCTGCGCCCGTGCCTACGTCGATTACAGAAGCGCCCTCATTAACCGATATATTCTTAAAGAAAAGAATACAGTCGTAAAAGTGTTTCCAGACAACGTCAACCGGTTCGGTTATGGCAGTAAGGTTCATTTTTTCGTTCCACTCTACCAGTAAATTAGCATAGGTGTTAAGATTTTTTATCTGCTTGTCATTAAGTTCTATACCTATTTCTTTACAGGCAGGAAGTATTTTTTCTATTGGAAAATCTATCATATATTTTCGACCTTTTTAATTTTTTCAAGATAAACAAGCAATACCGAAATATCGGCAGGGCTGACACCTGAAATACGGGAAGCCTGTCCTATATTTTCGGGGCGCACCTTGTTTAGCTTTTCTACCGCTTCAAGACGCAAACTTCCGACAAGGTTATAGTCTATATTAGCAGGTATCTGACGGCGTTCGAGTCTCAGCATTTCGTCAACCGTTGCTTTTTGTCTTGCAATATAGCCTTCATACTTAATTTCGGTTTCTATTTTTTCTCTTACGTCAATAGAAAGAGCAGGTCTGTCAATATCAAAGGGTGCTATGGCGTCATAGCTTACTTGAGGTCTTTTAATAAGCTCGGCAAGGCGTACACCCGTAGTCAGTGGCGCTGTTTCTACAGAAGAAAGGTATTCGTTAAGGGCTTCGTTTGGCGCAATAGTTGTATTTTTAAGTCTTTCTATTTCCGCTTCCTTTTGCTCTTTACGGATAAGGAATGCCTTCCAGGTTTTATCGTCAATAAGACCTAACTTTCTGCCTATGGGCATCATACGCTCATCGGCATTGTCCTGACGAAGAAGTAATCTGTACTCGCTTCTTGAGGTCATCATTCTGTAAGGATCGGAACAGCCTTTTGTAACAAGGTCATCAATAAGAGTGCCTATATAACTGTCGGTACGGGAAAATATAAGTGGCTCTTTACCCTGAATTTTCAGAGCAGCATTAACTCCTGCCGCAAAGCCCTGCACCGCCGCTTCTTCATAACCCGAAGAGCCGTTAAACTGACCTGCGCCGTAAAGTCCCGGATGGCTCTTTATTTCAAGGGTATAGGAAAGAGCAAGCGGATCAATACAGTCATACTCTATTGCATAAGCGTTACGAATGATTTTAACATTTTCAAGCCCCTTTATTGTTCTGTAAAACTTTATCTGTACCTCTTCGGGAAGTGACGAGGACATACCCTGAAGGTAAAGCTCCTCGGTTTCCTTTCCGCAAGGCTCAATAAACAAAAGGTGTCTTTTCTTATCGGCAAAACGAACTATTTTATCCTCTATACTGGGGCAATAACGGGGACCTATACCCTCAATATCACCGCTGTAAAGGGGCGAACGGTCAAGATTTTCTCTTATTACCTGTTCGGTGTAGCCGTTTGTATAGGCAATATGACAAACACCGCTGTTATCAATATCCTCAGGAGAAGAAGAAAAACTAAACGGGGTAATTTCGTCGTCGCCATACTGTACCTCAAGCTGAGAAAAGTCGATACTTGACCTGTCTACTCTTGCAGGAGTTCCCGTTTTGAAACGTCGAAGAGGAAGCCCCAGCTTTTTAAGTGACTCTGCAAGGTCATTTGAGGGAGCAAGTCCGTCAGGACCGCTACTGTAATTTACCTCGCCAACATAAACCTTGCCCGACAAAAAAGTACCTGTAGCAAGAATAACCGCCTTAACGCTGTAAACCGCGCCAAGCTTGGTAGTAACATTCCAGAAGTCGCCCTCTTTTTCAATAGACACTACCTCTGCCTGTTTTACGTCAAGATTTTCCTGCAATTCAACAACGTGCTTCATATAGGCAGAATAGTTTCTTCTGTCTATCTGAGCGCGCAAAGAATGAACGGCAGGGCCTTTACCGCGGTTAAGCATACGGCTTTGTATTGTATTTTTATCGGCGGCTTTTCCCATTTCTCCGCCAAGCGCATCAAGCTCACGTACCAAATGTCCCTTTGCGGTACCGCCTATTGAGGGGTTGCAGGGCATATTGCCTATCCAGTCTGCCGTCACGGTGAACATAACCGTTTTGCAGGAAAGTCTTGCCGCACTAAGCGCCGCCTCAACCCCTGCGTGTCCCCCGCCAATAACCGCTATATCATATTCTTCTGCTCTGTATGGAATCATCAGTTAAACTTTCCTTTAATAAAATACAGTAACCCATTTTGTTTTATAAGTATATTCGTAAAGTATATAATTTTCTTCGTTTTGCTTTTTAGAAAGCATATTGCCAAAACGGTCATAGGTATACACTATTTCCTTTTTGATACCGTTGCTTGTAGTTATATTTTCTTTTACTACGTTACCTTTTTCGTAGGTATACTCAGTTGTAACTGTATAGCCGTTTCTAATGGTAACTTCATCTTTTGATACTAAAACTTTATTTTTATAATTATATTTAGTTTCGGTAATGGGAGTTTCCTCACTTCCGTAATCTAAAGACTTTTCAAGTACGCCGTCTGCATAGGTATACACGGTTTTGCTGTAAACCGTTTCGTCGGTATCAACTGAGGCTCTCTCAACAAGAACGCCTTTTTTGTAAGTATACTTTTCGGTGGACATTAACCGATCTTCATAGTAGCTTTCCTTTTTTTCTACACTGCCGTCTTTATTGTAATAATACTTTTCTACAGTATTAAGTTCATCCATATAATAATTTTCTACAGTCTCCGGCTTACCGTCTTTATCACAATATGTTATTATTTTGTTTTCATCACTATCGGTGGCAACACTGCTTTCTACTACTTTAATGCGCTTTAAGGGTACTATTGCCAAAAACAAAACAACAACCACCGCCAAAAGAAGCACCGCCGCAATAGGTCTTATAAGCCTCTTTAAACGTTTTTTTCTTCTTCTGACTTTTTTTCTTTCGGTATTTAAAACCTCGGTATTTACACTAAACCCACTCATATTTTTTCCTACTTTCCTACGCAAAATCTGCTGAATATTTCCCTGGTCACCGTTTCGGTAACTCGTTTACCTGTTAACTCATAAAGGCTGTTTAAGGCTTCATCGACACATACGCCCACAGCATCGGGTGTAACGCCGCTTTTTATTCCCAAAAGCGCCTCATTTACGCTGTAAAGAGCCCTCTCTGCAAGACTTCTCTGTCTTTCGCTGACAAGTATGGCACTGTCAGGGCTTAACTGTTCGGTAAATGTGACTCTTGCAACGGCGTCTTTAAGTGCATCAATGCCCTCGCCTGTTTTGGCTGACATTCTTACAACCTCCGTGCCCTTTGCAAAGTCCTCGTCAAAAGCACAGTCTTTATCGCATTTATTAAGAATAACAATAAGAGGTTTGCCCTCACACTCTTCAAGAAGTTCTTTATCCTTTCTTGAAGGCTTTGACGATGCATCAAACACCGCAAGAACAAGCTGAGAAGAGCTTAGCCGCTGTCTTGCAAGGTCAACGCCCACCTTTTCAACCTCATCCTCGCTGTCTCTTATACCTGCCGTATCGGCAAGTCTTAAGGGCACATCACCCAGCATAACGGTATCCTCTATAACATCACGGGTGGTACCTGCTATATCGGTAACAATAGAACGAACACTTCCGCTGAGTAAATTCATAAGGGTAGATTTACCTACATTAGGTCTGCCGATTATAACGGTTTCAATGCCCTCTCTTAAAATTTTGCCTGCATCATACTCGTTAAGCATTTTTTCAAGCGCGGCGGCCACACTGCCAAGCTCTTTAATAAAGGTATCGGTATTGATTTCACCTAAATCTTCTTCAGGATAATCGCAATATGCGGCAATAGATGCGGCGGCAGAAACTATATTTTTTTCTATGGCATCAAGCTGTTTTGAGGTGGAGCCTGCATGAACACTGCTTGAAATTTTAAGTTCGCTCATACTTCTTGCCCTTATAAGCCCCATAACGCTTTCGGCTTTGACAAGGTCCATCTTTCCGTTCAGAAAAGCCCTTTTTGTAAACTCACCGGGTGCGGCAAGTACGGCGCCGCCCTTGAGCACGGCACGTAAAGTTTCTTTTACCATAAGAGTACCGCCGTGGACAGAAATTTCCACAACATCTTCACCGGTATAGCTTTTAGGCGCAACAAATTTAAGGGCTACAGCTTCGTCAATTCTTCCGCCGTCGCTGTATACTTCACCAAAAAGCGCCGTATAACCGGGTATTTCTTCAATTTTTTTGCCCGACACACTTTTAAAGACATTATCTGCAACCTTAAAAGCTTCGTTGCCGGAAATTCTTATAACGCCAACCGAGCCTTCACCAAGGGGTGTTGCAACGGCGGCAATAGTTCTTTCTGACATGGCTACTCCTACACATAAATATTCACTTTATTTTATCATAATAAAATGCTTTTTGCAATATTTTAAACTATTTCTTTTTTCGATAAAAATAGTTTTCTTTTGCTCCCCTCTTTTGACATAATTTTCACCGTCTGTGTTTTATACTTAACATAAATAATAAACGGACGGTGTAAAAAAATGAAAGCAACAGCCATTCTCTCAGAAAAGCTAAAAAAAGTATATGAAAGGACAAGCCTTACGGGTAAGGAACTGCTTTTTGAAATTCTTTATCAGCTCTGCTTTGGAGTAGCAGGTTTTTTTACCGCCTCTACATCGGTTGCAGGTAAATATTTACCCTTTGGTGTTGCGGTGGTAGCAGGATGCCCACTTACATATATGCCGGCAACTGCTTTGGGCGCCATTTTAGGCTCTGTTTTGCCGGTTACAAATCAAGGCGGTTTTCGGTATATTGCCACCATAATTTCAATAATGGCAATAAGATATTTAACTTCTAAAATAAACTTTACAAAGGAAAACCCTATTTTTGCCGCCTTTATTTCATTTATATCTTTATTTTTTACCGGCGTAGCGGTACTTAAGGGTATGAATGGCGGTGTGGGTTTTGCCGCCATTGAAGCTCTGCTTTGTTGCGGCGGCGCTTACTTTATACATACAGGCAGCAAAAAAATACTGAGCTGTGATATAGGACTGTCCACCACTCAGCTCACCTCTGTAATAATTACCTTATCCCTTATTTTATCGGGTATGGACAGGCTGACCTTCAGCGGAATATCAATAGGCAAAATATTATTTGTCTTCTTTATTTTACTTGCCGCACGTCAGGCAGGGGCAGGTACCGGTGCAATTATAGGTGTTGCCGCAGCCCTTTGTTCAGCTCTGTCAGGCGCCGATTCGGGCGTTACTGTTATGCTTTCTTTTGGCGGTCTTATGGCAGGTGTTTTTGCCGATATAGGAAAGCTCGCCGAAATATTCGGCTTTTTATCCGCCGCCGTTATCGGCGCCGTGCTTGGCGGTTTTTCAAAGGATACAATAAGTATTCTCGCCGAGGCTTTTGTTGGTTGCGGCATTTATCTTATGGTGCCTAAAACCATTTTACGCCGTCTTGGCAGAATTTTTGCCACAAAGGTTACTGTAATTCGTCCCGACGGGCTTAAAAAGGCTCTTACAATGCGCCTTTCTTTCGCCTCAAAAGCGCTTGAAGACGTTTCCTCTACTGTTGAAAATGTATCGAGAGAGCTTTCCAAAATCAATTCTCCCGATTTTAAAACTGTGCTGTCCCGCGTAGAAAACGAAGCCTGCAACGGCTGTTCGCTAAGGGTTCATTGTTGGGAGGCAAAGCACGATGCCACGCTGGATGCCGTTCTTGCTCTTACCAAAGCAGTAAGAAGCGGCGAAACCACCATTGACAAATTTTTAAGTGAAGACTTTAAGTGCAGATGCTTAAGGTTATCGAAAATTTCCACCTGCGTTTACAAATATTACAGCGAATACGCCGCCTCTATTGCGGCAGAAAAGCGTATAGAAGAGGTGCGAAGCGTTGTAACCGACCAGTTTGCAGGAATTTCGGCTATGCTGTCTTCCTTAGCAAAAGAATTTGACACCGACGAAAGATATGATACCTTAGCCGCTGCAAGAATAGCAGGAGCCCTTAAAAACATTGATATCGTTGTCAGCGAATGCGGT
This sequence comes from Acutalibacteraceae bacterium, assembly GCA_045586405.1. Taxonomy (GTDB): domain Bacteria; phylum Bacillota; class Clostridia; order Oscillospirales; family Acutalibacteraceae; genus SIG607. The sequence continues at coordinate 59,541 of JAZNAG010000042.1, forward strand.
GTAAAGCTTGACAAATACGATAGAATGAGCGTTGATATAAGCATAAAAAATGCAAACAACATAGTGCTTAACCGAGCCGATATTATGCAGGCGCTATGCATTTCCTGTGACAGAGATTTTGATCCGCCCTGCATTACAACGTCAGGTACCACCGCCTATCTTACGGTCAGCGAACACGCGCGGCTTACTGCAGATATAGGTGTTAATCAGATAGGAAGCGGAAATAACGTTATTTGCGGCGATACATACGATTACTTTTTTGACGGCAAAGGAAAGCTTGTCATAATTTTATCTGACGGTATGGGTACAGGCGGCAGAGCCGCTGTTGACTCGGCTATGGCGAGCGGTCTTATGAGCCGACTTATAAAATCGGGCTTTGACTTCGATGCCGCCCTTAAAATACTCAATTCGGCTATGCTGTTTAAGTCAACCGACGAGTCACTTGCCACCTTAGACATAGTGTCTATCGACCTTTTCACAGGCAAAACCGAGCTGTTAAAGGCGGGCGCGGCACCGACAATAGTCCGTCGTTCAGGCAAAGCGGGAAAAGCCCAAAGCACCTCTCTTCCTGCAGGAATTTTGCGAAATGTCAGCTTTGACAAAGCCGTCATTTCACTTAAAAACAAAGATGTAATAGTCATGATGTCAGACGGTGCGGCAAGTGAAGGCACCGACTGGATAAGCGCAGAAATAGAATCTTTCGGTGACGGGAGTGCACAGGCACTTGCCGAAAAAATAAGCAAGGGCGCAAAAAGACGGCGCACCGATAAACGAGAAGACGATATTACGGTTATCGCCGCAGTTATTCAGTCTGCATAGAACTAAAAACCCTCACCGAAAGCAATTTCGGTGAGGGTTTTTAACTTTTAACATTCATCAATATTTTCGCGCTTGAACACTTTCGAACCGAAAAATTCCTCAAGTCCTATTTCAAGCCCTTCGCAAATCTCATATATTATTCTTAATTTCATACTGGAATACGAGCATTTATATTTTTCTGCCCCCACATTCTGCAATGCTCACTATGTGGGGTATATTTTTAAAATTTTTATTGATTTTTAAGTCTAAAACAGTTACAATAAGAAAGGAGTTGCTGAAAGTTTTAAAATTTTCGGCAATATATTTTTAAAATACTTGTTAAAAAAATAACAATCGTTTACTCGCTAACAGGAGGTTTGCCCCATGACAGAAAAGTATTTAATGGTTGACAGCGTAGAAAAGCTGGAAGAAGCCATTGCACGCGTAAGAAAGGCACAAAAGGTTTTTGCTACCTACAGCCAGGAGCAAGTAGATAAAATCTTTTTAGCTGCCGCTTCTGCCGCCAACAAAGCAAGAATTCCCCTTGCAAAAATGGCAGTAGAAGAAACAGGAATGGGTATTGTAGAGGACAAGGTTATAAAAAACAATTATGCCTCTGAATATATTTACAATGCGTATAAAAACACCAAAACCTGCGGTGTTATTGAAGAGGATAAGGCTTACGGTATAAAGAAAATTGCTGAACCTATCGGTGTAATTGCGGCGGTTATTCCTACTACCAACCCTACATCTACCGCTATTTTTAAGTGCCTTCTTGCTCTTAAAACCCGTAACGCTATAATCATCAGTCCTCACCCAAGGGCAAAAAGCAGCACTATTGCCGCCGCCAAATTAGTTCTCGAGGCGGCTGTTAAGGCGGGTGCTCCCGAAGGCATTATTGACTGGATTGACGTACCAAGCCTTGATATGACCAATACTGTTATGAAGGAAGCAGATATCATTCTTGCTACCGGCGGTCCCGGTATGGTTAAGGCGGCATACTCCAGCGGCAAACCTGCTCTGGGCGTTGGCGCAGGTAATACACCTGCTATTATTGATGAGTCTGCAGACATTCTTCTGGCAGTTAACTCTATTATTCATTCAAAAACCTTTGACAACGGTATGATTTGCGCCTCTGAGCAGTCGGTTATCGTTCTTGAAAGTATATATGATTCAGTTAGAAAAGAATTTGCTACACGAGGCTGCTATTTCCTTTCTCCCGAGGAAACCGAAAAGGTTCGCAAAACCATCATTATCAATGGCGCACTTAATGCTAAAATTGTTGGTCAGAGCGCCGCTAAAATCGCTTCTCTTGCAGGGGTTTCTGTTCCCGAGGGTACCAAAATTTTAATCGGCGAAGTTGAAAGCGTTGAACTCAGTGAAGAATTTGCTCACGAAAAGCTCAGCCCCGTACTTGCTATGTATAAGGCAAAAGATTTCGGTGAAGCGCTGGATAAGGCTGAAAAGCTGGTTGAAGACGGTGGTTTCGGTCACACATCAAGCCTCTACATTAACCAAATTACCGAAAGCGAAAAACTAAGCGCTTTTGCCGCACGTATGAAGACCTGCCGTATTGTTATCAACACCCCATCATCCCACGGCGGTATCGGTGACCTGTATAACTTCAAACTTGCCCCCTCATTAACCCTCGGTTGCGGTTCTTGGGGCGGTAACTCGGTTTCGGAAAATGTGGGTGTAAAACACCTCTTGAATATTAAAACAGTTGCAGAAAGAAGGGAAAATATGCTGTGGTTCAGAGCTCCTGAAAAGGTTTATATTAAGAAAGGATGTCTGCCCGTCGCACTTGACGAACTAAGAAGTGTCAGAGGCGCCAAAAAAGCATTTATCGTAACCGATACCTTCCTTTATGAAAACGGCTACACCAAACCTATTACCGATAAACTTGACGAAATGGGAATTACTCACGCCACCTTCTTTGACGTTCAGCCCGACCCCACCTTAAAGAACGCCAAAGACGGTGCAAAACAGATGGCGGCATTTAAGCCCGACACAATTATTGCTCTGGGCGGTGGCTCTGCTATGGATGCGGCTAAAATTATGTGGGTACTTTATGAGCATCCTGAGGCAGACTTTATGGACATGGCTATGCGCTTTATTGATATAAGAAAGCGTGTATACACCTTCCCCAAGATGGGTGAAAAAGCATACTTTATTGCTGTTCCTACCTCAGCAGGTACGGGAAGTGAGGTAACTCCCTTTGCCGTTATTACCGATGAAGAAACAGGCGTAAAATATCCTCTTGCAGACTATGAACTTCTGCCGAATATGGCAATTATTGATACCGATTTCCACATGAGCGCCCCCAAGGGCTTAACCGCCGCTTCGGGTATTGATGCCGTAACCCATGCGGTTGAGGCTTATGCCGCAATGCTTGCCACCGATTATACCGACGGTCTTGCCTTACAGGCTTTAAAGAATATATTTAAGTATCTGCCCCGCGCTTATGATAACGGACAAAACGATATTGAAGCCAGAGAGAAAATGGCTAATGCCGCAACAATGGCAGGTATGGCTTTTGCAAATGCTTTCCTTGGCGTATGTCATTCAATGGCTCATAAATTAGGTGCTTTCCACCATTTACCCCATGGTGTTGCCAACGCTCTTATGATTGAAGAGGTCATTCGCTTTAACGCCTGTGAAAAGCCTGTTAAGATGGGTACATTCTCTCAGTACGACCATCCTCATACCCTGGCCCGTTATGCCGAAATTGCCGATTATCTCGGTCTTGGCGGAAAAACAAATGAAGAAAAACTCGAAAACCTTATAAAAGAAATTAATACACTTAAGGCAAAGGTTGGCATCAAAGAAACCATTAAGGATTACGGCATTGATGAAAAGGTATTCCTTGATAATCTTGACGAGATGGTAGAGCAGGCATTTGACGACCAGTGCACTGGTGCTAACCCGCGTTATCCTCTTATGAGCGAAATAAAACAGATGTATTTGAATGCTTATTACGGCAAACATTTTACAGAGCCCGAAATGCCGAAAACAAAGTAACAGGAGGTTGATAAAATGAAACTTGATAATATAATTGCAGTAAGAAGTAACAAAACTATTTATGCAGACGGCAATAAATGTATTAAGGTTTTCAGTAGTGATTATTCCAAAGCCGATGTATTAAACGAAGCCCTTAACCAAGCAAGAATTGAAGAAACAGGTCTTAATATTCCCAAAATTCTGGAAGTTACCATGTGCGAGGGCAAATGGGCAATCGTTTTAGAGTATATAAAGGGAAAAACTTTGGCGCAGTTAATGGAGGAAAACCCCGAGAAGACGGCGGAATATTTAGAACTTCTGGTTGACCTGCAGTTAGAGGTTCATTCAAAAACCAGCCTTCTGCTCAACAAACTAAAAGATAAAATGAACCGTAAAATCAGCATTTCAGAGCTTGACGCTACTACACGTTATGAGCTTCACACCCGTCTTGAAGGTATGCCCAAGCACAAAAAGGTTTGCCACGGTGACTTCAACCCCTCAAATATAATAATTACCGAGGACGGCACACCCTATATAATAGACTGGGCCCACGCAACACAGGGTAACGCTTCTGCAGATGCGGCAAGAACCTACCTTCTGTTCTGCCTCGCCGGTAATAAAGATGCCGCCGAAAAATATCTAGACCTTTTCTGTAAAAAAAGCGATACTGCAAAACAGTATGTTCAGAAATGGATGCCTATTGTTGCCGCTTCCCAGTCGGTAAAGGGCAACGAGGATGAACGGGAATTCCTGCTATCCTGGGTAAATGTTGTAGATTACGAATAAAAAAAACAAGTGAGTACTTTCGTACTCACTTGTTTTTTTAGCATTGTTTTATAAGCCTTATATAGAACTCTACCGCGCGGCAAAGACAGTCAAGTCTTATTCTTTCGTTATTGCCGTGAATAGTGGCTCTTTCCTCACTTGTCAGGTCCATAGCGGAGAAACGGTATACCTTATCGCTTATTCTTCCGTAATGGCGTGAGTCGGAGCATTGTACCATAAGATAGGGAGAAACAAGACATCCGCGCCAGGTGGATGCAACCGCCTTTTCCACCCTTCTGTATTCGTCACAATCCGTTTCGGAAATGCGGCTCGGGTCAATTCCGTGGAGGATATTTATCTCCACCTTATCGTCATTTACTACC
>JAZNAG010000043.1:0-44532 GCA_045586405.1 Acutalibacteraceae bacterium
AATTGCAAACGGAAAAATGAGTATTGCTATAAAACAAATAAAAAAAGGCGAAGCAATCAATGAGTGTATGAAAAGAATTTACGGTGTAAATAGTGGCATCACACATAGAATTGCTTACGAAAGCGAAGTTTACCCTACTCAAACAGCAGGGCACAGAGATATTTGGACTATTAGCGGAAACCACCCAAGTGATAAAGATGTTTTACATTGTCAGACTTTCCCGGAAGATTATATTTTAGGAAAAGAGAAAAGCGAATATATTTGTGGTATGTCCGTTCCACCTATAATGATAAAACGAATAGTAAACAGACTCATAGAAAGTGGTTTGTTTAATTATAAATTAAAGGGGGCATTATGAAAACGTTCACATATACCAAGATAACATCAAGTCACGGCGACGAAGACTACGGATACGAGTTTAACTACACGGTTGAACGCGAAGACCTGTTGGATGCCGTTGGTGGATTACTACGAAGATGAGCTTAAAGACTATTTTAAGCAAAAAGCATACGAACAGGAGGAAGACAATGGATAGCAAGAAAACTAAACAGATTAAGAACGCGGTGGAGTGTTGCTCTAACTGTGAAATATATGATTGTACATCTTGCCCTTATCATAATGTTAGTAGTGATTGTCAAGACAATTTAATTTATGATATGGGAGTATATATCAACGAGTTGGAAAAGGAAAACAAGACCTTAAAGGAGGCTATCAATGGAAAAAGTAAAAGAGATTAAGGAAGCGTTGGAACTTAATAAATATTTTGCAATAGAATACTTCTCAAAATCAGGTGAATCTAAAATATTTACATTTACCGACCTTTTAAACCTAATTAACGAGTTAGAAAGTGAGAACGAAAGGTTGTTAGAGCAAAGAAATAAAACTTACAACATTTGGGTTAAAGATATAGAACAACTCAAAGACCGAATTGCCGATTTAGAAGAAGCGTTGCTTGATATGGTTGTACAGTTTTGTCAAATGAGTAAAGAAGGTTATTTGCATCACACTTTTATGTCAGCCGAAGAAAATGCTTTTGATGTTCTTGATATAGGATATGGCGAAAAGGTAGATGATGTTTATAAAAGATTTAATGAAAAGTGGAGCAAAAAAGGAGTTTTAGATGGAAAAGTATAAGAGATTGACAAAAGAAAGTTTATGTTATAGCGAGTGGGTTCAAGAAGGGAATCCACCAAGCGAATTATACTATGTTTTGAAAGAATTAGAAAACAAAATCGAGAACGGAACGCTTGTTGACACAACTAATGTTCAGTATGAAAAAGAAGAAGGAAAAGATAGATATATAATCTATAATCTTTCCCCAGCAAAAATGATTTTTGATTTTGCCGATACAAAAGAAGAAGCAGAACAAAGAATAAAGGAGTTAAAAGGGAAAGAATGATTACAGTAATAAAACACGGATATGGAAAGTATCGCGTTACTTGCAGTAGTTGTAGATGCTATTTTGAGTATGAAACATGCGATATAAATGACGTCAGTGCAATCAAATGTCCAGATTGCGGAAGATATTGCTGCCACAATGCTGACCTAAACGGTGTTATGACATCTCGATTTAAGGACGAGGAGCAACAAAAATGAAAATACCTGTAAAATATAACAATTCTTACTACTTTTGGGTAGATACTGTAATAACGTGTGATGATTGTAATTATGCTATTCTTGTGTCGAATGAAGGTGTCGCTTTTCCGATACGCCTTGAAAAAATTGAAGTAGTTGACGAAAGTTATCACTTTGATAAGCATATGCAAAGAGAAATTTTTAGACTTAAATGTGAGTCTTCTCTGTTGAAAGCAGAAATGGAAGTAAATGCAAAATTAAGGGAGTTGCAAAATGAACGATAAAGAAATGATTAAACAAATGGCGAAATGTATGGCAAATTGTGAAAATACTTGCGATGAGTGTTTTGAGCAAATGGAAAGTGTTACGACAAAGAAAATCAAGAATAGAGAACAACATTGTCTGGCATACATGTTTGCAAAAAGAGCGGTGGAACAAAACTACCGCAAACTTCCCGAAGGCGCGATTGTGCTTTCAATGGGTGAATATGAGAAGTTAAAACTTAATTTAGCAATAGAAAAGAAAAGAGCAGACGAAAGTTACACGCAAAAAGAAGTTGAAGAAATAATTGCAAGTAAAGAAAGAATAAAAAGCAAGGAAACGGCAGAGAAGATTTATCGTAAAGCCGAGAAAAAGGCTCGTTTCAAAGATGGTGGGTATTACGATAAAGACCGATATTATCTTGATATGGAAGATTTAAAAGAAATACTGGAACAATTTGGCGTTGATTTAAAGGGGGAAGAATGATGAAAGACAAGATTATTAAAAGTAAAGCAGTAATTACGGCAGATATGCTATCAAGCGCAGACACTACCATTGATGAGTTATTAAGTAAGGCTGTTTGTGAAGCGCAAATTGAACAAATGGCAAAAATAATGTGCGGGCACGATTGTGAAGAATGTGCAAAAGAAACTGCCGAATGGCGTGGTGTTTCTTTAGAAAAAGCAAAAGCAGGGCAATGTTTAGTCAAAGAACGAGCTGAATTGCTTTACAACGCAGGTTGCCGCATAATCCCTGAAGGTTCGGTTGTGCTTTCAAGGGAAAACTACGAAAGGCTTGTAAAAACGGCACAAGGCAAAATCGGTAATATGAAGGTAACTGACTTCTTAAAGGCTTGTACATCAATTGGCATTATGGTAGAAGCAGTAAGCACGGAAGAACAAGTCAAACACGCCTATGAAAAAGGTAGCAAAGAAACGGCAGCAAATATTTTTGCGAAAATTGACAAAGAACTGTGCGAGTGTACGATAGTTTTTAACGGGGGTGACTATGCTTGGAAACTTCAAGGCTACGAAAGAACCGATTTAACAAAAAGACTAACCAAACTCGCAAACCAATTCGGCACCGATATTGAAAAATATAAAGAAAAAGCTTACAGCGACTATTTATTGCTTAAAAATTACTATGGTCACGCAAAAGAGCAGACGGAAAAGGTTCAAGCCGATAACGAGAGTTTGTATGGCAATTTGGCAAAATTTAAAGAGATCGTCCGCAAAGAAGCGGTAGAGAAAATTTTGAACGAGATAGACAAAGAACTATACGATATCTCAAGACTTTATTTAGAATGCGTTGAAAAAAATAGTAAAGACGATGACATTATTAACAACTACGGCGTGATGACACTTGCTCACAATATAGTGGTTAATGTGGCAAAAGAATACGGTGTTGAGATAAAGGGGGAAAAATGAGTGAGGGATCGTTTCTGAAAGCTGAAGCAAGATGTCCATTCTATAAGCGAGATAAGGATATGCGGAAGATTGCGTGCGAAGGTCTTGTGCCACGCAGCAATATCATTGTTTCATTTGCTTACTTGAAGGACTTTGAAAAACATTTCTTTTCCTTTTGTGGGAAGGAATACCAAAACTGCCTTATCTTCCGGGCGTTAATGGAAAAATACAACGAATAAAAAAAAGACCACCGTCAAGCGCGGTGGTTTTTAATGTCTTCGCGGATAAGCCGCTTGACGTATGTTGTTTTTGCTTCGCCTTCAGACAGCCGTTCATCGAGTTTGTCTATAATGTCTTTGTCGGTGGGATACAGCTCCACGCGAAGTAGGGTAATCTTTGCTTTGTATCTTGATTTTGCGTTTTTTGTAGGATTTGTCATTTTAATAAACACCTTTATTAATCAATAACTGCGTACCCGTTGCAAAGAACGTCGCATTGTTGTTCGGCATCTAAATCTTCCCAACGCTTGCCTTCCGGTAAGGTAAATTCGCGCGTTTCCGTCATCCATTTTGTTTGCCAATGCGGCAATTTATTCGCGTAATCGTTTTGGTTGGCTGTAGCATTAAGTGCCGCTTCTTTGTCATAGCCTTGATAACAAACAAATTCATCAATGTCTGCTACTTTTACCGACATATAATATTTATTTCCTTTTTGTTTTAGGCGAACATAATAAAGTTCATTAGCTGTTCCGTATTCTTTTAAAGAATAAATATTAATAATACTACGACTTTTAAACTTTTCAAACGGTTTAATAACTTCTTCAACGCTAAAAGCACCGTTATTTAATTTTTCGATTGCCTGTTCGGGCGTTTCCGCTTCAACCATTATCATTTCGCCTTGATATTTGCCTTTAACTTCATCAAATAAATATTTTTTCATAACCTTAACTCCTTTCGGGCAACGCCCTTTTTTCTTTTATCCTATCATACCCCGTGGGGTATAGTCAAGCGATTTGAAGCAAATTTTTAAAATTTTCAAAAATTTTTTTTCAAGGGGTAGAAATACGAGATTTCTTCATTTAAAATGAAGGATGACTAAAGCGAAGGGGAATATATGGTTAATTGGGATGAGATAAGAGATGAGTATATATTGACGGATGCCTCTTATCGTGATTTACAAATTAAATATAAAGTTCATCGCAACACAATAATGGCGCGGTCGAAAAAGGAAAAGTGGGTAGAAGCCAAAAAGAAGGTTTGTGACAAACAAAGGACACTTTGTGACACTCAAAAAACGCTTGTGCCACAAACTGTGACTACTGCAGTCAAAAGGAAAGAATCCACAACGATGAAGTATTTTGCCCTTTGTGACAAGTTAATGGCACGAATAACACGCTTTATTGACGAAGCTAATAAATTGACTGCGACAGACCTTAAGAGCCTTACAGGGGCAATTAAAGACTTGCAACAATGTCAAGGCATTAAGAGTGAAAGGGACATCCGAGAACAAGAAGCAAGGATTGCAAAGCTTATTAGGGACACAGAATCATCCGAGCAGAAGGCGCAAGAGATTGTTGTTAAAATTGATAAAGAACTTGAGGAGTTTGGCGAATAATGGCGGAGCTTTTAATATCGCCACCAAGCGAAAAGCAAAGATTGTTTCTTAAAGCGAAAGCAAAGCACGTGGGGTTTGGTGGAGCAAGAGGCGGTGGCAAAAGTTGGGGAGTACAATCAAAGGCTTCGCTTCTTTGTGTTAATTACGCAGGCATAAAGTGTTTGATAGTTCGTGAAACTTATCAAGAGTTGTTGAACAATCACATTAACACTCTTGTCGCAAAGTTACACGGTATTGCTAAATACAACAAAACGGAAAAGACATTCACTTTCTATAACGGCTCAACAATAAAAATGGGGTATTGTGCATCAGATAGTGATTTAAACCAATATCAAGGTGCGGAGTACGATGTTATATTCCTTGAAGAAGCAACAAACCTTCGTGAAGAATGGATTACAAAAATTACGGCTTGTTTAAGAGGCGCAAACAATTTCCCCAAGAGGATTTATTATACATTTAATCCCGGTGGTGTTAGCCATTCATATTTTAAGAGATTGTTTATAGATAGGCAATTTAAAGAAGGCGAAGACCCAAATGACTATGTGTTCATTCAATCACTTGTTACGGACAACAAAGCACTAATGGCGTCACAACCTGATTATATCAAGCAATTGGAAGCACTTCCGCCTAAATTAAGAGAAGCGTGGTTGTATGGCAGATGGGATATCTTTAGCGGACAATTCTTTGAAGACTTTCGCGCAACGCCAGACATTCAGTTATGCGCTGAAGCAGGACTTACACCTGAACAAGCCCTTGAGCAACGAAAATACACGCACGTTATTAAGCCGTTTGATATCAATAGTGGCGAGTGCCGTGGTTGGAATATTATGCGTTCCTACGACTTTGGCTACAACAAGCCGTTTTCTTTGGGGTATTGGGCAGTAGACTACGAAGGCACACTATACCGGATAATGGAGTGGTACGGTTGTACACAGACACCAGACGAAGGCGTTAAGTGGTCGCCCGATGAACAATTCAAGAAGATATCTGAATTTGAACGAAGCCATCCATGGCTGAAAGACCGCAAGATTATAGATAGCGTAGCAGACCCTGCAATATGGGACTCAAGCCGTGGCGAGAGCATTGCAGACACCGCCGCCCGATATGGCATTTATTTTAGCCCCGGCGACAACAACCGCATAGCGGGATGGATGCAGATGCATTATAGACTGCAGTTCGATAGCAACGGATACCCGCGAATGTATGTTTTTGATACCTGCAAGTCATTTATCCGTACAATCCCTTTGTTGATGTACAGCGAAACGCATCCAGAAGACGTGGACACCAAGATGGAAGACCACATTGCCGATGAATGCAGATATATGTGTATGTCAAGACCAATAAAACCAATTATAGACATACCGCGCAAACCTATCATATCAGACCCATTAAACCAATATACACGTGACCAATTACGAAAAGGATATATATAAGATATGGAAATCAAAAAAACAAATACAGCACCACAACAAGCCGTAAAGCCTATTGGGGAAGAACAGCTAAAAACATTTACAAAGGTTCTGCATAAATATAAAGCAGGGCTTACAAACACGAAAAACCGCATTATTTCAAACGAGAATTGGTGGAAACTGCGCAACACAAGAGAAGAAAGCAAAGACAGCACCATTGATGAAAACCTTACGTTTAAAAGCGTGTCTTCTTGGCTTCATAACGTTGTCACATCCAAGCACGCGGATGCAATGGAAGCATATCCTGAACCAAACGTATTGCCACGTGAAGAAGGGGACAAGGCAGAAGCAAAAATGCTGACGGACATTCTTCCTTGTATTCTTGAACAAAACCATTTTGAGTCCACTTATTCAGACAATATGTGGCAGAAAGGTAAATACGGAACGTCGGTATATAAAGTGCTTTGGGATAAAAGCAAGCTTAACGGTCTTGGGGATATATCTATTGAGTGCGTTAACCTTTTAGACCTTTATTGGCAACCGGGCATCTCTGACATCCAAAAGAGCAGATACTTCTTCCATACGGAATTGGTTGACAAGGATTTGCTCAAGACAAGGTATCCTGAACTTGAAAACAAACTTAAAGGCAAAAGTTTTGTGACGGCTGATTTCAACTACGATGACACAGTTGACACATCAGATATGGCTGTCGTTATTGACGTTTATTACCGCAAGAACGGCATATTACACTATGTCAAGTACGTCGACGACACAGTATTGTTTGCAACCGAAAACGAAACCCAACCTATAACGAGCGAAAGCGGCGAAATGATTAAGCCACCAATGGCTGAAACAGGCTTGTACGACCACGGATTATATCCTTACGTATTTGATGCATTATTCCCCATTGAGGGCAGTCCTTGTGGGTATGGCTATATTGATATCACACGAAACCCACAGACGGAAATCGACCTTATGAAGACAGCGTTTGTGCAGAATACTATGGTTGGCGCAACGCCAAGATATTTTGCACAAGACAGCGCAGGTGTTAACGAAGAAGAATTTTTAAACACAAGAAAGCCTATAGTACATTGCACAGGCGGTAGCCTTGACGATAACAGACTACGCCCTATTGATTACAAACCAATTGACGGCTCATACTTAAACCTTTTGCAGACGACCATTCAAGAGTTAAGGGAAACAAGCGGCAACACGGAAACGGCAACCGGCACAACAAGCGGTGGTGTTACGGCGGCATCAGCCATTGCGGCTTTACAAGAAGCATCAGGCAAAGGCAGTAGAGATAGCACGTTATCTGCGTATAGGGCATATGGCAAGGTTATTGAGCTTTGTATTGAGCTGATAAGGCAGTTCTATGATATGCCGCGTAAGTTCCGTATTTTAGGGCAGTACGGAACAGAGCAATACATCACATACACTAACGCGAACCTTCAACCAAAATCACAAGGTAGTGCATTTGGGCAAGATATGGGCTTTAAAAAGCCTGTATTTGACGTAAAAGTATCCGCGCAGAAAAAGAATATATACACCAAGATTTCGCAGAACGAATTGGCAATGCAGTTCTTTAGTATGGGCTTCTTTAACCCACAGAACACCGACCAAGCGTTAATGTGCCTTGATTTAATGGAATTTGAAGGCAAGGATGCATTAATGCTTAAGATATCCCAAAACGGCACAATGTTCCAAAAGTTAGCGCAATATATGCAAATGTCTTTAATGCTGGCGGCGGAAACGCATCCAGAGATGGTGGCAGGTATTTCCGGGGATATCCAACAGATGTTAGGCGGCGGCGCACCAATGCAAGGGGGTACAATGCCATCACTTGGTAACGAAGAAAACGCGGTTGTATCCAAAGCGCGTGAACAATCCGCAAAAGCATCACAACCAAATTAGGGGTAATAATGATAAAAGTTACATACAATTACGAAAAAAACGAACTAACAATTACAGGTCACGCATATAGTGGCAAAGCAGGACACGACCTTATATGCGCGGGTGTGTCAACGTTGTTTTACACGCTTGTAAAGAACGCACAGAAGTTAGAAGCCTTGAAATACGGCAAAATAAAGGAATTTAAGGCGGAAACAGGCGAAGGCAAATTATTGTTCAAAGCCAAGAATAAGAACGTGTCGGCGGCGGTAAAAAACGTCTTTTGTAGCATCTGTGTAGGCTTTGAAATGCTTGCTGTAGAATACCCAAAAAATATTTTATATTTTCTTGAGTAAAGGGGTAGAAAAAATATTTTTCTTTTTTATATAATTGACTTGCCTCTGAAAAGTTCTTCTCAATACATTTTTCATCTGTCCCTCTAAAAGGCTTATCCTTGTGCCTAAAACAAGGGAATATCTGTCGAAAGGAAGTATTGCGGTTCGATTCCGCAACGACAGACCAAAGGAGTCGTTCACCCACGAACCGGTAAATTAGGAGGCTAATACTCAATGAAAAACATCAAATGGCTTTTAAATCTTCAGTTATTCGCGGAAGGCGGTGAAGGTGGCGAAGCGACATCGGGCGATAATTCTGTTGACGCCGAACAGCAAGCTTTATTGGACTTGGGTGTACCAAGAAGCAAGATAAGAAAGAAAGCGAAAGTTCAAGCACCTGTTCAAGTAGAACAAGCGCAAGAACAAGAACAGCCCGCAACTGTTGACACACCTACGGAAGAACAAGTTGACACGCCTAAACGTATGACTTGGGATGAAATCAAAGCAGACCCAGAATACAACAAGGAAATCCAAGCAATAGTTCAAAATAGAGTCAAAGCGGCAAAACAATCTGAAGAAAAACTGCAACAGATTTTACCGACACTTGAATTGCTTGCGCGTAAGTACGGACAAGATCCTAACAACATTGACTTACAAGCCTTAAACAAGGCAGTAAACGATGATGACAAGTATTACGAAGACAAAGCCTTTGAGATGGGAATCCCCGTTGAAACGGCAAAGAAGCTTGACCAACAAGAACGCGAAGCAAAGCGACAAGAAATCCAAGCCCAAAGAACTGCTGAAGAACAACGAATAGCAGAGCATATCCAAAAATTAGAACAACAGGGCAACGAACTTAAAAAGACCTTCCCCAATTTCAACTTAAGGGTAGAGTTACAAAACCCAATGTTCGCAAGGCTTACAGCACCGGGGGTAGGTTTGTCCGTGGAACAAGCATATTATGCAATCCACAGGCAAGAAATAGATGCGGTGCGGAACGAAACTATTGCAAAGAAAACGGCTGAAAGGTTATCAGCCTCAATCCAAGCGGGACAACAAAGACCGCAAGAAAACGGGATGTCTTCACAAGCTTCTTCTGGTATAACATTCGACTATCGCGCAATGTCTAAAGAGCAAAGAGAAGCATTTAAAAAAGACTTAAAGGCAAGGTTAGCGAGAGGCGAAAAAGTATTCCCTCAAGGCTAAAAAAGACAAGGGAATACTCAAAAAATCTTACTAAAAAATTTAAGGAGTATCCCACAATGTTAGAATTTAAACTTAACTTACAGTTATTCGCTGATTCAGGTACAGTAGTAAACACAACCACAGGTACAGTAAACGCATATACGGGTGCAGCAACAACCACGACTGCGATGAATACCACTTTAAAAACATTCTACGATACAGAGCTTTTAGAAAACGCTCGCGTGGAAATGTTCTACGCTCAATTCGCTAAAAAGCAGCCATTACCAAAAGGTCGCGGTAAAACCGTTGAATGGCGTAAATGGAACACCTTCGACAAAGCAGAAGAATTAAGAGAAGGTGTTATTCCAGAAGGTCAAACCTTTGGGCAAAGCAACCTTACAGGTTCTATCACTCAATATGGTACATATGCAACCGTATCTGACGTATTAGAACTTCACGCATATGACGACATCATTTTAGGCGCAACCGAAGAAATGGGCGCATCTGCGGCTGAAACACAAGAAACACTTATCCGCGACGGCTTACTTGTTAACACAAACGTTGTATACTGCGATAACGTAACTTTAGCAACAGGCGCGGCAACGCCATCAGGCACAAGTTGTGCTACTTTGGAAGCAAGCTCCACAGTAATCGCTAAACTTACACCGGCAATGGTTAACAAAGTTGTTACCAAGATGAAGAAAGACAGAGTTCCACGCATCAATGGTAAGTACGTAGCAGTTATCCACCCGTCAGTAGCAGAAGACTTAAGAAGCAGCCCAGAATGGGTTGAAGCTCACAAATACGCAAGACCTGAAGAAATCTACAACGGTGAAATTGGTGAATTACACGGTGTTAGATTTGTTGAAAACGTATTTGCACCTGTCCTTGGCGGTGAAGATTACCAAAATAAAGCAGGTACAAAGACCTATGCAACATACTTCTTTGGTAAAGACGCTTTCGGTATCATTGACCCAGAAGGTGGCGCATTAGAAATGATTATCAAGAGCAAGGCAGAAGTAGGCGGTCCTCTTGAACAATTCAGCACAATTGGCTACAAGTTTGAAACAAATGGCGTAACAATGCTTTATCCAGAAAGATTAGTCAGAGTTATGTCTTGTTCTTCTTACAGCGCAATTGACGACGAAAACTAAAAATAATATTTAAAAAGTTTAATTAATAATTAAAAAAAGGGCGGGCGTGATATCGCCTTGCCCTTTTTAAAAATATTTAGGAGTAAATTATGGCAGAAACCAAGAAAGAATTAGTAGACCTTTATATCCCAAGAACAAGCAATTCAACTGACCCTAACTTTTTTATCGGCATCAACGGTACGAATTACATCTTGCCACGCGGTAAGACATCTAAAGTCCCCAAAGAAGTTGCTGACGAATACAACAGAGCGGTAAGGGCGCAAAACCGTTACGCAGAAACGGAAGATAAGCTTAAAGGATTAGCAAGCAAAGGGGTGTAATGCCCCTTTCTTGAAAGGAGGCAGTTATGACTATTATTGAAGCAATTGGTAGGGTAGACAACATCAAACCAAACCAATACAGCGAAACGGATAAGATTGCGTGGTTATCCCACATTGATGGGATTATAAAGGCAAAAGTATACGACACACATCAAGGCGAAGAAGTAACCTTTAACGGCTACGATGAAAACACCGACGTATATAACACACAACTGCTTGTTAAAGCCCCATACGACCAATTATACATCCATTGGCTATCGGCACAGATAGATTTAGCCAACGGCGAAACAAACAGGTATAACGTGGAAATAACGCTTTTTAATACGTATTTGGAAGACTACACAAAATCATACACTCGTAAGTATTTACACACAGCACCTTTAAGAAACGAGTTTTTATTTTAGGAGTCATTATGAAGTTTCCAACCTTACCCGCGCCAAACACCACACGCACCAAAATCGACGTATTTGGCGGCTATAATCACAACTTAAAAATCAACGATAATGAGTTCTACGATATGCGAAATATGTCGTCAGACTATTTTCCTTTGTTATCTGCAAGAAAGCAACGCGGAGTTTACGCCATACCAACCAATTTAAAGGGCTTGGTGGCAAAAGACAAGCTTTGTTATCTTGCGGATAATTCTTTTGTTAAGAGCGAAATTGTCAACGGCGAATTGGTAACGGAATCACAAGAAATTAGCCTTACAGACGGCGCAAAGAAGCTTGTTTCACTTGGTGCATACGTAATAATCCTGCCCGATAAAAAATACATAAATTCAGGCAATTTAGCCGATTACGGCGATATTGATTTTACTACCACGCAAACAGGCTTAAGGTTTTCAATGTGTACCATTTTAGGTGCTGAATACGATATTACCAACATTGGAGCAGAACCGCCTACAATCCCGGAAAATAAATCACCGCTTTATTGGATAGACACGTCTTCTTCGCCACACTCATTAAAGCAGTACAGTTATGCAAACGAAACGTGGAACACGATCGCCACGTCATATATCAAGATTAAGGCGGCGGATACAACAGCGTTTAGCGGTTTTAATGAGTATGACGGCATTAAAATAAGCGGTATTACGGATGAATCCTTAACAGACCTAAACGGCAGCGCAACGGTCTATTTAAAGGGCGAAGACTATATCGTGGTTTCGGGGCTTTTAAAAGAAACAAAAACACTCGAAGAAGCCGTAACGTTTTCAAGAACAATGCCCGATTTAGACTTTGTCATTGAAAGCAACAACAGGCTTTGGGGATGCAGGTATTACACCGATGAAAACGGCAATACTTATAACGAAATTTACGCATCCAAACTTGGGGATTTTAAGAATTGGGATTCGTTTTTGGGTATATCCACAGATAGTTACCGAGTATCTGTTGGTACAAACGGCGCATTCACAGGCGCAATAGCGCATTTAGGGTATCCTATTTTCTTTAAAGAAAACTATTTGCACAAGATTTACGGCACACAGCCGTCAAACTATAGCGTACAAACAACGGCTTGCCGTGGCGTACAAAAGGGTTGTGGCAAAAGCCTTGCTATTGTAAACGAAGTATTGTACTACAAGTCGTTAAGCGGTGTTTGCGCGTATGATGGCTCGCTCCCGGTAGAAGTATCAAGTGAGCTTGGCGACATAGTCTATTACAACGCATCTGCTGGCGCACACGGAAATAAATACTACATTTCAATGTGCGATAAAGACAATAATTATTCTTTGTTTGTGTATGACGTTGCAAAGCGGTTATGGCACAAGGAAGACGACAGCCACATTTTAGAGTTTTGCTCATACGAAAACGAGTTGTATTTTATCAATTCAGAGTTTGGCGAAATCAAGACAATGTTCGGCTACGGCTTAAACCCTAAAGAAGAACGCACGTCTATTGATTGGATGGTCGAAACGGGTACAATGGGCTTTGATACACCAGACAAAAAGTACGTGTCCAACATTACAATTCGGTTGGATTTAGACTTTGGCTCAAGAATATATATGTACATTCAGTACGACTCAAGCGGCGTGTATGTGCCTGTTTGCACTCTTAACGGCAAAAACCTTAAATCTGTAAGCGTTCCTATCCGCCCAGAAAGATGTGACCATTTTAGGCTTAAGATAGTAGGCTACGGCTATTCAAAAATTTACTCAATCACAAAAACATTAGAGGATGGTAGCGAAAGATGATACGCTTACGCAAACCTAAAATAGATGGGAAGACACTTCCCGAACAAATTGAACAAATAAACAGATTCCTATACCAAATGGTTGAAGAAATAGAAAAAAGCGATTTGGGGGTAGGGATTAAAGATATAAAGATAGAAAACGACCACCTAAAGATAAGGTACACGAATAGTGACAACTACATAGATTTAGGCAAGGTTGTAGGAAGCAACGGCAAAACGCCCGTAAAAGGCGTAGATTACTTTACAAGCGAAGATAAAGCCGAGATTGTAAACGAAGTTTCCGCTTTACTAATTAACGAATAAAGGAGCAAATAATGGCTTATATTACAGATTTATTAGTGGGTGAAAGCTCACACGATATAGAAATTAAGCGTTTATTGTTTGGTAATAGCGTACCAACTATTAACACCGCCGCCGAAGTAGGGTATCTGTATATGGACACATCCGCACCTGCGCTTTATCAATGCATTAGTGTGGTAGGCGGTAGCGCGACGTGGTTAAAGTTTGCTACCAATACAGACGTTGAAACCTTACAAGACAATATTGATACGGAAGCTGAAAACAGAGAAGAAGACAAAGAATCTTTGTTAAAAGCAATCAGCGACTTATCAAAAAGCGTAGGGGACAGACTTTTGGAGTTAGAAACTGCGCCAAAGCTTTCATTTGAATACATTTCTGAAGGTCAAGAATTGCCCACACAAGGCGATGCCAACGTTATTTACTTATTAGCCAATGGCGAAGAATACGTTTGGAAAAACGGCGCGTGGGAATTGTTTGGCACACTTGTGGATACTGACGTTGACTTATCAGGATATTTTACGCAAGAACAGACAATTAACAAAATTAACGAAGTGGTAAACGAAAAAGTAGGCGACCTTAATAAGCTTAACACGGTAACAAAAGAAAGCGTTGTTGATGCTGTTAACGAAATTTTAGCAAGTATGTCTTATGCTGTGCCTACCGTTTCGTTTTCCGTATATCCAACCATTAAAGTAATTGAAATTACAGGCGCAAGTGGTGTTGGATACACGCTTACGTCAATTACACACAAAGAAACAAACGTTGCTAATATTGTGGGTAAATTGGCTCTTTATAGGGACGGGGTGTTGATAGAAGACGACATTGCACCAAGTAGTACGGAAACAAGCATTGCTATTGCTGATACAGTTGTTGTTTCAACCGCAAAGACTGTATCTTACGAATTAAGGGCTACAGATAAACAAAACACAACAATTTCCGCTTATGATAGGGTTTCGTTCTATTTCCCATCATACGTTGGCGGAAGCGCACAAACCGTACCAAGCAATGGTGTTATTCAAAGTTTAACTAAAGTTAAAAACTTTGATAACGAAGTCACGGTTACTCTTTCTTCAAGCGGTTACGTATGGTTTGTCAGCCCTCAAGACGTGACAAAGGTTGTATCTGACGGCTTTGAAGTTCCTATTAGTTTTGTAAGCAATTTTACATACAACGGGTGCAGTTATAAATGTTATAAAACAGACAGCCGTATTTTAGCAGGTACGTACACGTACAAGATTAGTTGAGGTGGCTTATGGGTATAAATATTTTTGGTAAATTTGAAAACAGACAAGATGGCGGCTTCCTTATGGACTATGTCGACATTGAAGGCGCACCTATTTTAGAGCAAGACTTATCTGCAAGCGGATTAACGCTTGTTGCTAATAGTTATTACAAACATATAGGTGCAACCGGCGAATATATTACAGGCATTGTTTATTACTATGACGGCGAAGAACTGAAACCAATTGACGGCTCTGGTGCGTTAGGCGAAGTTACAGAACTTGAAACCGAAGAAGTAGCACCGGGCGAAATAGACATTGATACAGAGCCGATTAAAGACAGCCCAAACGTGATTACAAGTGGCGGCACATATGATGCTTTAGAGCCACTTAAAAATAGTATTGCGGCTATCCAAGAAGAAGTCAGCAAGATTCCACGCATTACGGTTGACGAAACTTTAAACGCGACAAGTACAAATCCTATATCAAATAAAACGGTTAATGCGGCGTTTGTGCAAGTTGGTAATAAAATAAGCGAAGTAGAAAACAAAATTACCCAAACGGGCGACTATGTAGACACACAATCTACACAAACGATTACAGGCACAAAAATTTTTAACAACATACAAGCTGACGACATTTTGTTTAAAACCGAAGACGGGAACGGGTACAATTGCCACTTAACGGGTAACCCTACAGCAACGCCCGACTCTGCCGCACCATTAAAAATATATTTGCCTAAAAAGAAAGGCACGCTTGATATAGAGCCAATAGAACTTTTACAAGAGCCGCAAACACTTAATGGTGCAACTTCGTATAGCGCATATTTTGACAATTATGTACGCATTCCATTAACCGAAGAAACAAATTTGTTCAACAAAGCAGACGGCAATCTTATTTTTGAAATTAGTTTTTCAGAACAAAGCGCAACTTATCCACAACATATAGTGCGCCGCTCATTTTATACATTTGCTGATTCACCGCCAAGCAGAAAAAGGTCTTTATTAATTGCTAAAGAAAAAATATTCCTTGGCGAAGTAGAACTTTATGGCAAGTTTTCATATACTGCTGGCAGCACGCAATATCCTTACGGCTGTTTAA
Source organism: Acutalibacteraceae bacterium (assembly GCA_045586405.1). GTDB lineage: Bacteria > Bacillota > Clostridia > Oscillospirales > Acutalibacteraceae > SIG607. The sequence goes on from JAZNAG010000043.1 coordinate 15,958, forward strand.
CGCTTGGTTGCTTGGTTTTTGATGAGCCTACATATTCATTTGAAAGCAATTATGAAAAGATTTATCAAACAATTCAAAAAATAGCCAACCAACAAGCTTGGGCGGACGAAGATATTACTATACAAAAAACAGAAAAGCTTAAACAAGGAACTGAAAACCGAATTGTGTTACACTCAATTCGTGTTTATGAGAGGTAGCCTATGAAATTATTAATGGTAAATAATAAACTTGTTTCACGTAACGGAAACCTTTTATCAACCGATTTATCGCCCACGGGCGGCGGCATTATGCAATCCGTCACACTATACGCAAGTAATTGGGTAGACAACACACAGACTGTTGCTGTTGAAGGTGCTACGGCTGATAACAATATTTTGATTGGTGCAAGCGGTGAGCCTACGGCATTCGCTGAAGCGGGTGTTTATTGTTCTGCACAAGCAGACGGCTATTTAACCTTTAAATGCACAACCACGCCGACAGAAGACATTGTTGCAAGTGTTTATATTGGCGAAATCGTTGCGTGTGAAATTATAGACGACAACGTTGGGGGCGGTAAGTTGTATAGGCATACAATCAGCATTGACGTAGGTGGTGTAGACAATATGGGTGGCACAGACCTTGCTGCAAAGGCTATGTTTGCAGTTGTAAGCAGTTCTTCAACGCCAATCACAAACGTTGGGTCGCTTAAAAAATATATGACAACACCGGTAGGTGGAATTTCCTATCTTGAAGGAACAATTTATATAGGTCCGTTATTTTATATTGCGCCTTGTTACTTACAAATATTAGTTAGTCCGGATCTTTCTATTGAGGGGGTTCTTGGCGTTACGTATCTTGCTTCTCACGATGGCGTGACGCTTGCAAATAACGAGGAAATATACGGCGGCGATATGACAGGTAAATTCCCAAGATTTGATAGCAAAGCTCTTGTTGAAAACGATGCTGCGGCAGTCGATGCTTACGCTGTTACGGACACGGTAAGCGAGGTGTAACTTATGATATTTAACACTTTAATTAAAGGCGGAGGCGGTATTACCGGCAAGCCTATAGAAGTTACAGAACTACCGACACCAACAGCAAGCGACGTTGACAAAATTTACTTACTCAAAAACGAAGAAATAACCTATCTTTCCCCACAAGTAGGTCAGCCGTTCGGCAATAAAATCTATTTTAATACCGAATTAAATCCTTTAGATTACACGTCTAATTTTCAAGGCGGTACAGACTTACTTCGTACAGAAAACACAGGTGATTATTACTCTTTAGGCTTTGTTGATATTCTTGCTTTACAAGGCATTGAAGGCTATGGTCACGCGTATGTAATAGGCGTTACAAATGGGGATATGTCTGTTATTTTAGGCTTAAGTTATATTTATTGCGACGTTTTAAGTGTTGACCAATTCAATGCAATGATAGGCTCTCAATTCGGCGTTTCTATTCCTTCTTTTGGTTGGCTTGCGAGTGAGATAGACACAAGTGCCATTGCGGATAGAATTGTTAATACAAATAGATTACCCGATTTTGACAACATTGCTTACACAAGTAAAGAAAGCACTTTTAAAGAAGAATATTACAAGTGCGTTGAAGTTAAAGATGCTATCGAAGTTGGTAAACCTGTACCTGAAATCCTTTATTTCGACACAAGTAAAACGCCTGATTTTGATAGGTCGGCGGCAGATACCCAAACAGTTTATCTTGCTACGCAAGACCAATATTTTACAGTAGCAGCGCAGTATATGTCAGGCGAAGGCGCGTCTAATATGGACGGTTCTGTTGAAGCCTTGTTTCTCACCTTTAGTCAGTCGGTGCCTATATATCTGTATATAGGCGGCACGGCAAGTTTGGAGGTTATTAACAACTTGGCGGGAATGTTTGGCGAAATAACCCATAAAGGTTGGCAGATTGACGGCACTTTAAATATCCCCGAAAAGGGTTTAGAAATTGCAACAAATTTAGGTTTAACACAGGAAGAATTTGAGCAAGCTTTAGCACTTGCTTTTGCAGACCCTGTTGTAACATTTAACGACCCACAAGGACTTTTCCTTTTCCCATCAACATATAAATTTGAGCCCCTTGGCGAAAGCGGTTTCCCGATTGAGGTTGAGGAACTACCGACTAACGTAACAGAAGACGATGTTGGCAAGGTGTATTTAAATACAACTACAAATGAGTATTATGCGTATTCTTATTCACCGTTGGTAGTAGGCGAAGGACTCGGTACAGTCATTACTTATGACACAAGCAAAACACCGACTTTTGTAACAAATGCCCAACATAATTATTTGATTGCGGCTGACGATTTTTTCTTGATTGCAGGTAATTATTTCTCAAATGAGGAAACCAATGGGGAAGGCGACGCATATGTAATAATGGCAGGTACGCCGATAGCACAAAGATTACTGTATGTTGACGGTAGTGCAAGTATAGAAGCTATTAACACGGCGTTGCAAAATACAAACTTGGAACCTGTGACTTATAAAGGGTGGCAAGGAACAGGTAATTTAGACATTATTACGTGGTTAATAAGCATTGGAAATACATCGGTGTCTGCTGAACAAATACAAGAAATTAAAGACTTACTTGATGCACTTCCAATAATAGAAATTAACGATTCTGAAGGACTATTTGCAAAAGGATTGGCATTAAGCCTCAATAATAAATCAACTTTTGCAAGGGAATTATCTCAAAAAAACACCGAAATTAGCACTTTAACAGACGAAAAGAATGCACTATCTAATGAAGTAGTTGCAATGGTACAACGTTATGTTCCTGAACCTTATAAATGGGGGGATACCACTCGTTCTAACATAAGGTCCTATGAATTTTCGGGGTGGGATAAGTACAATGGTGCCTTACAAATACCAGACAGTATTACATCTTTACAAGAACGTGCTTTTTACGGGAGCGATGTGGCGGCGGTAACTTTGCACGATGGAATTACAAGAATCCCATACTCTTGTTTTGAAAATAGTTCGACTTCTGTGGGTTTGCCATCTACAGTCACACATATATATGACCGCGCTTTTTATGGTAATGACAACATATTTACTTTAAATATTCCTGCTTCTGTGACGGACATAGGTGAAGCAGCATTTGCAAATATGAAGGAGTTAAGCAGTATTACTGTAGAAGATGGAAATGAAAAATATCAGTCTATAGATGGGGTGCTGTATCGTAAGGGTCCGCCTACCAGACTCTGTTGTTATCCAGCAGATAAAACAGGCACGGACTTTTCTACAACAGCAAATGTCGACTCTTATGCTTTTGATGGGTGCAACATTTTGAAAAACTTAACTGTAGAAGGGAGTATCCAAAAGAATGCATTTAAAGGTTGCACTTCTTTGGTAAGTTTGCATATAGGGGATTTTGATGACGGTTTAACACTTAACGATATGTTTGGTGGAAATATTCCTCATACTTTAACTTCAATAGAAGTTGGAGAATACTATAGTATACCAGACCGCTTTTTTGCAGGTGCTTGGAATGTAAAAAGTATTTCTCTTTCGTTTAATACTTATATTGCAAACAACTTCATCGCAGGTGTTGGTAACTATGCCTTTAGTGGGTGTAGTGATTTGAATTCTTTAGCACTGACATCCCCAAGTTTGCGTTATATAGGTATTTATGCACTTTCCGGTTGCAGTAGCCTGACAAGTTTAGAATTAAGCGACGAAATATTGATAATTGCTGATAGTGCATTTAATGGTTGTACAGCACTGCCTAACGTTGAATTGCCTAATAAATTATTAGTAATTGGTAGGGACGCGTTTGGTTATTGTACGTCTTTAAATTCAATTCACATTCCTGACAGCGTAACGTTCATTAAAGATTATGCATTTGCTGATTGTACCGGTTTAACAAGTGCTACGATTGGTTGTGGTGTAACAAATATTGGTGCGTGGCTATTCGGTAATTGCACAAATTTACGTAGTGTAACTTGCAAAGCGGTATCACCGCCAATCACAGACGGTGATATATTTCACGGTTGCACTTCCCTTAATGAAATTTATGTTCCTGCCGAAAGCGTAGAAGCGTATAAATCGGCAACAAATTGGAGCAAATACGCAGACCGTATTCAAGCAATTCCAACCGAAGGTCTTGCATACACACTCAATAGCGGTGGCGCAAGTTACTCTGTAAGCGGTATTGGTACAGCAATTGATACTGATATTGTAATTCCTGATACTTATGAAGGTTTGCCTGTAACGGCGGTTGGTAGTGAAGCGTTTAAAAACAATACAAACATCACAAATGTTATAATAGGTGATTCAGTTACTTCTATTAGCTATCAAGCCTTCTATGGTTGCAAAAATTGTCTTAAATATGACTTCTCTAATCATATAAGCGTTCCAACATTAGGGTCTAACGTATTCGGCAACACCAACGCAAACTTTAAAATCATCGTTCCAGATGCCCTATATGACAGTTGGATAGCAGCAACTAATTGGGCAAATTACGCATCACGCATTATCAGAAAAAGTGAATATATGGAGGTTTAATTATGATAGTTAAAGAATATTATAGAACAAGAAAAGACGGTGTAGACCTTTACCGCACATATAGTGACAAAGGTATGCACATAAGGCAACACCCAACAGGTGTTGAATACGCCGAAGCCATTGACGTTGAAGGCGCACCTTATACTTACACAGAAACGGATAGACCTATTGAAAGGGTTGAAGAATAACAAAAATATTTAAACATTATATAAATATAAGGAGGTATCAGTATGAGTGGCAATCAATTTGATATGGGTTACCGAACGCCGATGTGGTATGATCAACGGCAATCAGTCCCATTTTATCAACCGCAATCTTATCAACCACAGTCTTATCAACCGCAAATGATAAGTAATAAATTACTTGTTACAGGGTTGGAAGATGCTCTTGCAAGAAATGTACCGAATAATAGCGAGTTGGTCTATTTCCATCAAGACAAAGACTTGTTATACGTGGTCAATACAGACGCTACGGGTAAGAAAACTCATCTTACACTTGCTATCACAAAGCACGAAGAACAACCACCTGTTGAATACGTCCCAAAAGCAGATTTTGAGGCGTTAGCAAAACAGGTTGAAGAACTTGTAAAAGGGAGTGTAACAAATGCCAAACCTAATAAATAGTTTAGTAAATGGTGCAATTAATGGTGTCGTAAATTATGCCATTAAAAGCAATCCACAACTTGCACAAATGCAAAATATGTTGATGCAAGCGCGAAGAAGCGGTAATCCGCAAGCGTTTGTGCAACAAATGTTAAGACAAAATCCGCAAATTGCAAATCAGTTAATGTCTATGCTGGGCGGTCAAGACCCACAACAAGTGCGATTATGTCTAACCAACGTGATTTACAATTAGGTCAAGCAGGTTTAGAAAGAACACTCTGTCAAGGCTTTAACGGCTTACAAGCAAGCATTAGCGACTGCTGCTGCCGTACTCAAGCCGCAATTGCCGACGTGAAATACGCAAATGAAAGAAATACTTGCGATATTATCCACGCTATTAAAGACGGCAATCAAAGGCTTATCGACATCTATACAGGCGACAAGATTGACGCTTTAAGACTTGAAAATCAAACTTTAAGGTTTAATGCTTCGCAAACGGCTCAAAATCAGTTCATTACACAAGTTGGCAGCGACATTGTCAACAGACTCCAACCGCCACCTGTCCCGTCATATAACGTACCTAACCCAAATTATGGCTACGGTTATGGTTATGGTTACGGGTACGGTGGTAACAGAAGTTGCGGCGGTTGTTGCTAACAATCGGTAAAGGGGGTAAACTATGAATTGCATAAATCAATGTAATATTTGTAACAAGTTGGTGGTGAGTACATCTGTTACAGTTGTAGATGACACATTGGTTATCAATATTCCCACTCCTTTAACGTTGTATTACGACGGCTGTGACTACTGCATTTTTGTTACCCAACCTTTACCGGACACGGCTACAGTATTTATGCCTGTAGTTGTAACAATCGGTACAGGTACGACGCAGTATCCTTTATTAACCTGTAACTGCACACCTGTTACGGCGAGTATGATTTCCGCTAATAGGCGTTACAAAGTTAGAGTAATAACTACACCAGACGGCGGTTCTTTCCGTGTATTAAGTCCATTAAGATGTAGCCCTGCCAATAACGTGCCGGGATTACCTGTAGTGGAAACGGTAGTTCCATAAGGGGGTAGTATATGAACGAGTTTGTAAAGCGAATGTTAGCAGACAGAATGCGCTCACCAATGGAACACGATGTAGACCATTCGGACTATAACGACGGCTATATGGATGGGTACGCAGATGCGCGAAGGGGCGTAAGGGGTATGGGTAGAATGCGTTCTGACAGAATGGACAGAGATTCTATGGATAGAATGGACAGCCGTTCTATGGACAGGATGGACAGACGATCCTATATGGGCGGTATGGACAGAATGGACAGAATGGACAGAGCGAGTTCAGAAATGTACTTAAGTAAAAGCGACATCTCGCAATGGAAGCAAATGCTACAAAACGCAGATGGAACAGACGGACCTCATTTTACACTTGAAAAAATACGCCGAGCAGCAGACAGCCACGGCATTAAGTATGACAAGTTTGACGAGAAGGAATTATATATGACAGCAAATATGCTGTATTCCGACTTGTGTGAGGCATTAAGAAGTTTTATTCCACCAGATAGAGAAGCAATTGCGTACACCAAAATGGCAGAAGCATTCCTTTGTGATGATGACGGACCTCACGGCTCGACAAAGCTTGCATTGTATTATCATTGCATAGCAAATTATGAGTAGGTTCTTTTATTACAACCGTAACCCAGATGGTAACGAAATAACCGACTGCGTTTGTAGGGCGATAAGTGCCGCAACGGGTTTGTCATATCGGGCGACCTATAGGTTGTTGGGTATGGCGGCTGACCGATATGGCTGTGACAAACTATGTGCTTGTTGTTATAGTCATTTATTAACGGGTTGGTTAGGTTATAAAAAGTACTATTGCAAAAACGGTGAAATCGTCAACGATATAGTTGATAAGCACAAAGACAGCAAAATAATAATCCGCATCGACAGACATCTCACGTTTGCATTATACGGCGTATTAGCCGATATCTGGGATTGTGGTGAGAGAGAAGTGGATTGTTATTGGATAGTTGATTAAAGGTAGTGGGGGAAACCCCACTACCCCAATTAATATTAAATTTAGGGAGATTACTACAAATGCTCAAGGCAGTCAGGAGCGATGATATAAAGAAAAAGAAAAAATACGAGTTAACCCCAATAGAAAACAATCAAGAAGTAACGCCAACGGCTGAAGAAACACCGAGCAGACCAATTAAACGTGTTGCCCCATCAACTGTTCGCGTTCCTGAAGTAACGCCACCACCAGAACAAGAAAAAATTCCTGATGGCAACGACGTTGCGCCTACGTTACCTAATTTGGCTTATGACCCTAATACGGATGCTAACTATTTAAACGCGTTAGGTAAATTGCAACAAATTACAGGTACAAAACCAATTTATGCAAATAGTTATGAAAACGATTTAAATAATCTTTATTCGCAAATTGTGAATAGAGATGCTTTTTCGTATAACGTAAACGAAGACTCTTTATATCAGCAATACGCTGACCAATACATCCAACAAGGCAAGCTTGCTGCACAAGACGCAATGGGGCAAGCAGCGGCTCTTTCGGGCGGTTATGCCAATTCTTATGCTCAAAGTGTTGGTCAACAGGCTTATCAAGGGTATTTGCAAGAACTAAATAATGCCGTGCCTGAATTATACAGCCGTGCATTAGATAGATATACACAGGAAGGACAAGACCTTCTTAACCAATATGCAGTATTATCCAATAGGGCAGACACCGAGTATGCGAAATATCAAGACGACTTAAACAGATATTACCAAGACGTGTCAATGGCTCAAACGGATGTTGACAGAGCATACGAACAAGGCTATGCACAACATTGGGATAATTACAACGCACAAGCACAAAGTAAAGCAAACGCATTTAGCGAAGTTACAAGCTTAATTCAAATGGGTGCAGAACCAACCGCAGACCAAATTGCGGCAACAGGTCTTACAACAAACCAATACAATGCGATTAAAGAATACCTTACAACCGCGCAAGGCGTAACAAGTCGTGAAAATGTTTCGTCTATGTCTTCTCAACAACTTGTTGAAGCAATGAATGGTTTTGCTGCAATGGGGTCTAAAGAAACAGGTTGGAAAGAATTACTTGTATTTTTAGAAGATTGTACAAAAACAGGCAGATTAACTGATGAAGAAGCAGAAGCTTATTGGTATGAGTTAACAGGGGATATAAAACCATTAGATAGAGTTTGGTAACTTTAGGAGGCTTTATGAATTTCATAGAAAGAGCTAAAGGTTTAGAAGTCGGAACGACAACTAAAAAAGAAGAAAAGAAAAAGAATAATTATTTTACTTTTTTAGACCGCCAAAACCTTAAAAACATAGACAAGATAGCAAGTAACTTTGAGAACGTAATAAACGCATACGCTAATAGCGTTAATAGTTTTTATGACGAAGTTAAGTCAAGATATGGCAACCGCACTTTTGACTATAACGATAATTACGTTACTGACTCAAAAGATTGGCTGTCAAGTGTTCAATCCCGGAAAGATGCTATTAACGCAGAAGCAGATGGTATTAGGAATTACATTGATAAATACGGCAAGTATTTTGATGAAACTTGGGTAAATAGTGTTTTATCATCTTTAAATTCCAATTCCAAAGACCTTGACAACATCCTTAAAAACGCCCAAACCGATGCTGATTATTGGGGAAACTTTGAAAGCGCAGATGCATATAATAAATGGGCAACCAAAGAAAAAAATTACTATAACAATTGGGGCAAGTATGCCGATGCTGAAGACTTTAAGTATTTTAGCGACTTGGGTAACAATATTGAAAACCCAACGTATAGTGACGCTATAGGATGGGGGCATCTTCACGGAATATTTACGGGAAATGATTACTATTTTGGCGGTGAAAAAGTTAATAATAAAGTTACTTTTGTTAAAGAAAATTATGCAAATTTAGCTATAGGTGGTGACAGCAACAAAACGCTTGGTTATTTAAAATACAACCAAATGACAGACGAAGAAGTTGGCGTCTATAATTACTTACTTGCAAAGTACGGTGGGGCTAAAGCTGAAGAATATCTTAACTATCTTGACAACGAAAATCTTGTAAATGCTTCGCTTACACAGCGAGAAGCTGGCGAATTAGCACAAAACATTCAAAATTTGGAATCAGATTTTTTCAAAACTTTGTTTTATGCTGGTACAAGTCTTTCAAGCGGGATTTCTCAAAACATCCAAAACTTCGTTCAATTTTTTCAAGAAAACGCGCGTCCTACTACGCAAATTGAATACATAAACCAATATTTGCAACAAGACCTTACAGGTGCAGCAAAATACCTTTATCAAGCAGGTAACACCATTGGTAATATGTTGCCATCAATTGCTATTTCTATTGCAACAGGTGGCGCAGGTGCGGCTCTTGGTTCTTTGCAAATGGGTGCGTCCGCCGCAGGTGGTGCGTATGCACAAGCCATTAAAGAAGGTTATTCCGTAGGGCAAGCAAGACTTTATAGTACGCTTGTCGGCGCAGCAGAAGGCGGCTTGCAATATGCATTAGGTGGTATTTCCAAGTTAGGCGGTAAGGCGTTAAGCTCGGTTGCCACAAAAGCGGCTCAAATTGAAAATGTATTTTTGCGTGTAGCGGCAAAAACAGGCTTAAGTTTAGGCGGCGAAATTTTAGAAGAAGAACTGCAAAACTTTATCGAACCATTGTTAAAAACAATAATAATGGGCGAAGAATACGATGCGCCGACGTGGAGCGAACTTTTAGAAACGGCTATTGTAACTGCAATATCTACGGGCGTTTTGGAAGGCGCAAGCATTGCTGGATACGAAGTTTCTGCCGCAAATAATAAAAAGTTATACGCCGGTCAAGAACAGCAAATTGTTGATAGGTTGTTAGAGATTGATGCCGACAACGTATACGCGCAAAGAATTAAAGAAAACCTTGATAAAGGCAAGACATTATCTGGTAACCAAATTACGCAAATTATTCAACAGACCTTCGATAAAGAAGTTGAACTTAAAAAACAAGCGGCTAAATACAATAGACAAATAGCCAAGGCTGAAAAGCAAGGCTTGTACCCCACGCTTGAAAACTTTGAAGTTAAAGATGCTGAAAGAACAACGCCTACACAAGACCAAGAAACAGGCTATAAATTGCTTGAAAAACCTTCTTCCAACAAGATGGGCGCAACCACTCAAAACGCGCTTAAAACGGACGATTACGAAGGCACAGAGCTGTTAGACATTGAGCAACCAAAGGCAGAACAGCCAAAAGCTGAACAACAAAAAAACAATGTTCAAGCAAAGTCAAAAGTAAAGGCAGAAGACCAACCAAAGACCGAAGCAAAAACGGCTACCACCATAGAAGAAGTTTCTAAAAAGTATGGCAAGCACGCCACGGCAATGGCGAAAGCATACTTGCCAAATCAGGATGTAAACGAATATGCAAAAGCTTTTGATAAAGTTTATGAATACGCCAAAAGCGGTGCAAGTTTATCTTCGATATGGAAACTTTTGGACATAGGTGTTTTAACAGATACCCAAGTAGAAATTGTTTACGAAATGGGCGATTACGCATCCCAAGAAGCCGCTAAAGAGCAAGACGCAAAAAACAAGAAGTTAGGTGACAATAAAACCCGTAAAAAGGGTGTTGTTGCGGGCGATGGTGTGTCTATTGACGAACTTTCCAAATCGTTTAATGACACGCAAAGAAAGGCTTACAAAACAATGCAATACATTGCCGAAGCAACGGGCGTTAACATTGTGTTCTTTAAATCTGAAATTAAAGACGGCAGGTTTGTAGGTGAGCAAGGTCGGTACGAAAGGGCAAAGAAAGGTACAATTTTTATTGATATCAACGCAGGGCTTAACAACGAAATGGACGTTAAAGACCTTTCAAACTACACGATGTTAAGAACCTTTACGCACGAATTTACTCACTTTATTGAAGACTTAAACCCACAACAATACAACGAATTACGCAAGGCTGTTTTTGAAAGATTAGAACAGCAAGGCGTGGATGTTGAAGCCCTTATCGAAGCTCAACAATCATATGGTTTGTCTGTAGAGCAAGCAAGCCGAGAAGTTGTCGCCGAAGCGATGGCAGACATCTTACCGGATTCTACCTTTATTGAAACGCTTGCAAACAAGCACAAAAACATTTTTGAAAAGTTGCTTGATAAGTTAAAAGAATTCCTTGCAAATATTAAGGCATACTTTGAAAGCATTAATAAAAACAGCCCTGAACAAGCACGGGCAATGAAAGAATCCGTTGGCGAAAGTGTTCGCTACGTAGAAAACATAGTTAAACTTTTTGACAAGGCGGCAATTGGCGCGGTTGAAAATCTGCAAAAGGTCGAACAACAACAAGCCGAAAACAAGGTTATTGAAGACTTAAACAGCAAAGGCATAGCAATTGATAAAGAAACTGACACGGCTGTTATGCTTTCAGCAAGACACGCACCAAAAACTGAAGAAGAAATTGAAACCGCAGCACAAAACATTCAAAAGGCTTTAGGTGTAACTATTCAAGAAGCAAGGCAATGGGTAAAAGATGAAGTTTCCATTGCAAATTTAATTTTGAATGATAAATATGCTGAATATTTAGATTACGATTTTGACGGACGTAGGGCGGCAATTCAAAAAAATTCTGATTTCCCGCAAGGCACGGCAGACTTTAGTAATCTTTGTCCCAAAAGAACGGATTATACCAACACAATGAACAAGGTGCTAAAGAATTTCCCAAACAGAATTATTACTGCTGAAGAACTTGCTCAAATTCGCCAAATAATGGTTGAAGAAGGTATTGAAGTTGCTTGTGGTGTTTGCTATGTCGAAGACCGCAGACAAAACGATACAAAAGTTGCTGATTCATTTATTAATGATTTAGCAAGGTACAGACAAGGTGAAACCACGCACGAAGACGGCAAACCGTTTAACGCAAAGCAGTTAAAGGCTTTTGCCTTGATGGGTGAAGAATCCTATACACCAAATCTTTATGAGCTTGTAACACGGGAAGGTTTGAACAAACTTTCACGCGAACATAAATCTGTTGCGGAAGCTTGGAATATTTACAACAACGCACGCGGGATGCAAGCCGTCAGACTTATTCAAAACGAGTCAGAATACAAGAGAGAAATTTTAAAGTATTCAAAGGACAAAGTAAGGCGCATTAACAATGCCGGTGGTTTAAGAATTTTTTCATTCTCTGACTTTACAGAATACCATTTAATTGATATTATACAAATTATTCAAGATTGTGCCGTTATGGGCATTAAAATACAGGGCTATACAAAAGTCCCTGCATTTGCAAAACTTGTTGAAAAAACAGGTGTAAAACTGAATAGGTCTTTAATCCCTAAAGGCGAACTTGGATATCACTTGGAAAACGGAAAAGTTGTTCTTGATTATGACAGAACAGAAGGCATTGACATTGAAGACGAAAACTTTGTTGACACAACAGATAACCCAGACGTTGGCAACATTGTAATTGGTATCAATGATGAACAAATATCTGCTGCGATGTTGGATGACTTCATTGACTACATTATTCCGTTCCATACCGGACAAAGCAAAGAAGTTTTAAGAATTAAAAAGTTAGCTACTTGGAATAACTATAAAGATTTTCAAACGGACAAGGACATTGAAACAGGCACAACGGCTAAAAAGCAAGTTAACATTTATACAGACGTGTTAAACGCGGCTGAAAAAGAAGGTAAACCAATTACCAACAAGGTTGAGTTTGTTAACAAATACCTTAAAGTTTGTAAAGAAAAAGGTTTAAAACCAAGATTCTGGCAATTTTTAAACAAGGATGCAAACGGCGATTACTCTTATCGTGAAGGCTACCACAAACTTTTATTAGACTTTAAGATGTTTGATAAAAACGGCAACATTTTACCGCAAAAACCCGTAACGCCAAATTTTGATGCGGCGTTTATGATGGATTTGCTTAAAGAATATGCCGAAACTAAAGCCGAAAAGAGTAAGACGTTAGCACCAAAACTTGAAAAGGTTTATGAACGCATTACAAAGGAAATTCTTACCGATGACGCTGTTCAATACCAACGCAGAGAGAACCTAACCAACCGAGAGATTCTTGAGTTGATGACCGTTTCCTTTAACGCTGAAGAAATGTCACAACTTACGGATGCAGAACTTGATGCTTTGGAAATCTTTAAAAAGCAAACAACGGAAATCTACGAACTGCAAGAAATGCGGTTACAAGAAGGTGCGGTTTTTGTTGAAAATCAATTTAAAAAAGATGGCGATAGAAAACTTGCACAAGAAGCAAAAAACAGAGTTGCTATTATTGATGAAAAAATCAAAAAAGCAACAGACAGATTAATGCAAATACAAGAAGCCGAAGTCATCAAAAAGATTTTACCGAAGGCACGCAAAATTGTTGGTAGGTATGAAAGAATTCAAACCAAACAACTTGCGTCACAATATCGTAAAGAAACAAGAGAAAAAATTAACGAAGTTAAAGAAAAGGCAAAAGCCGAAAAATTTGATGCTCTTGCAAGATATCGTGAAAGAATGCAAAACGCCGCCACGATTAAAAAGTATAAAGAAAGAATTGAAGCGGATGTTAAAGAACTTACCAAGTGGATTGTAAGCCCTGACAACAAAAACTATCTTAAGCACGTTCCTGACGTACTAAAAGATGCGGTTGTTCCGTTCCTTGAAAGCATTGATTTTACAAGCAAAAGACAATTACGCGGTGGCGAAGAAACTATTGCAGATAAGAAATTTGTCAAGCAACTTAACACTTTGATGAAGGCATTTAAAGGCACAACTGACGTTGAAAAAATGTATTCGGGGTATTATGATTTACCAGCAGACTTTATAGAAAACCTTCAGTATTTTATTGATGCAACGCAAGACCTTGTTGGCTCTGTTGGCGGTGAATACATAATCAATAAAATGACTGCTGAAGAACTTGCAAGTTTGTCAAAGATTGTTAGAGCTTTAAAGCATTTTATTCCGCAAGTTAACAAATTCCACAACAACGCAATGTATCAACACGTTTACGAAGCTGGGGATGAAACAATTTCAACATTGAAAAAGATTAAGACATCCATAGCGAGGGCATTAGATAATTTCTTGTTCTGGAAAAACACGCGTCCTATGGATGGCTTTGAACGTATGGGCAAGGGCGCAAGGTCAATCTTTTTAGGGCTTGAAAAAGGGCAAGAGCAACTTGCAAAGAACACCAAAGAAATTATTGATTTTACCGAAAATGCATATACGGAAAAAGAAGTTAAAGAGTGGGAAAAAGAACTTCATACAATAGAAATTGAAGAAAACGGGGAAAAAGTGACTTTCCAAATGACAACTTCTCAAATAATGGGTTTCTATTGTTTAGCAAATCAACAAGACTCGCTCCAACATATGGATAACGGTGGCATTCGTATTCCTACAATGAAAATTAAAAGGAAAAAATATGCCAATGAAGAACACAAAGTTAGCAGAAAAGATATAAAAAATATTATATCTAAACTAACTGACCGCCAAAAAGCCGTAGCTGATAAGTTGCAAAAATATATGGCAACAAAAGGTGCTGAATGGGGGAACTACGTTTCGGTAGCAAGATTTGGTGAAAAGCTTTTTACCAATCCAGATTATTATCCTATTAATTCAGATGGCAGACATTTAGAATCAATGGCAGATAAAGAGTTATCTGCTGCTTCGTTATATGCGTTGCTTAATATGAGCTTTACAAAATCGCGTAATCAATTGGCAAATAATACTATTTTAGTTTATTCTATTTTTGATGTATTTGCGAATCATATGGCATCAATGGCACAATATAACGCAATGGCTTTGCCTGTTCTTGATGCTATTAAGTGGCTTAATTACGAGCAAAAAGACATAACCGCGGAAGGGAAACGAATTGTTAAAGGCAGCGTTAAAGCCGAAATGGACAGAGCTTTCGGCGTACCCGAAGAAACAAAAAGCAGCGGCAAAATGGGGTATGCACAATCGTTTGTTTCTAACATTATTAAATCTTTTAACGGAACTGAATCTTTTTCAAGTGCAAACGACTCTTTAGGGCTTAAAGCTTTACATATTTACAACAGAGCGCAAATTGCTTTTAACCTTCGTGTTGTTATACAGCAGCCACTTTCTATTGTAAGAGCAGGGCAAGTAATAAGTTACAAATCAATTTTAAAAGGTTTGAAAGCATCGCCTAAACAAGCAAAAGCCAACGTAGAAGAAATGCTAAAGCATAGCGGTATTGCGTTATGGAAATCGTTAGGGTTTTATGACGTTAACGTTTCAAGGGGATTAACTTCCCTTATAAAGCACGATGAAACATTTATCGACAAGGTTACCGAAGCGGGTATGTTCTTGGCTGAAAAAGCTGATGAAAGAACTTGGGCGGCGATGTGGAGTGCTTGCAAAGAAGAAATAATAGCAAAAGGAACTGCCCCTACCGATGCAAAATTCTTTGATAAAGTAAACGAGTTGTTTGCAGAAGTTATCCACAAAACGCAAGTAGTAGACAGCACGTTAACCAAAACAGAATATATGAGAGATAAAGGATTTTTCCCAAGAGCTATGTCTTCGTTTATGTCAGAGCCAATTACATCAGCAAGTATGGCTTTTAACGCATTCTTTAATTATCGCACGGATTTGCAAAGGGGTATGTCACCCAAACAAGCGTGGGAAAACAACAAGAATAATATTGCACGAACTGTTGTTGTATACGGGCTTTCGCAAACGCTTCTTGCGGTTGTTCAATCCTTTCAGGATGCGGCAAGAGATGACGACGACTACGAAACATACCTTCAAAAATTCGGCGAAGCTCTCAAGAGCAACGTCGTTGACGAAGTTAGTTTATTAGGAAAAATACCTGTTGTTAAAAACCTTTTAGAGTTTGCAAAGGAAATGTTGGCAACGTGGACTGATTTGGATATTTACGGAAACGAACCGCCTACAGTATTTGCTCAATGGTGGGATGGGTTTGTAAAAGGTAGTGAAATTCTTCACGATAAAATTACAGGCGAAGACACAAACTACACGACTTATAGCGGTATTTTTAAATTACTACAAGGTGTGTCTGGGATAGTTGGTTTACCGATTGCCAATATCACAAGAGAAATTGTTACGCTTTGGAACAACACGGTGGGGCGTTTTGCACCAAGTCTTAAAGTAAAATCTTACGACGCTGGGGAAAAGAATTCCATTAAGTACGCATATTTTGATGGGTATTTAAGCGAAGAAGAAGCCATTGACCTTTTGGTTAAGCAAGGGATGGACAAAGATGATGCATATTTCTTCATTCAAAAAGAAGGTAAGTACGATGCTTTGTATGAATCAATACTTTCGGGTGAAGGCTATGCAGAAGCAGTTGAACATCTTACTGAACACGGCGTGACTATGGACAATATCACAAGCACAGCACGAAACCAAATCCACAAGTGGCTTAACGAAGCAACCATAACAAAAGACAAGGCAATAGAATTGCTTGTGACTTATGGCGAACTTAAGAAAGACGTTGCTCAAAGCAGGGTAGAATTTTGGGTTGTCAAACACGAAAACAATCTTGAAGGGTTTACCGAAGCCGCATACAATAAATATCTAAAAGAATGCGCTAAATCCGGTATGGATGTTAAAGTATTCTATAACGCGTGGCAGTATAAAAATGAAGTTGACGACAAGCGCAAGACATTAGACTACATCTACACGTTAGACATTCCACAAAATCAAAAACGAGCATTAATTATGTGCTTTTATTAAGGAAAAGACATCAGAGAAAATTCTCTGATGTTTTTTTTGTTAAGGGGTAGATAAATCAAAAAACGTAGTTTACAATATGTGTGTACGAACACGGAAGGAGCTTATATATGGCAGTTAAACCATCAGTATTAAGATTTAGCATAGACTTACAAAATTACGATAGACCATTTGTTGTTAATGTAAAACAAGGCACAACTCAAACGAAATTAGTTATTACTATCTTGGATGGTGGTGCGCCTTATTTTTTTGAAGAAGACACGCAAGTCACATTTACGCAAGTTACACCAAAAGGCAACAACGTTACGGCTGTATGCGAGATAAAAGACAATTTAATTATATTAAACTTACCAAAAGATTCTACCGCTGAAGAAGGCGAAAGCGATTGTGAGTTTACATTCACTGATGAGAATAACAATGCAATCACGTCGCCACATATTACTTTATATGCCCACTTATCATTACTTCACGAATATGCTTCAACCGCTATTCAAAGCGATAGTTTTGGCGTTCTTACGGAAGCGACAACTGCTGCTTTAAATGCCAGAAAAACGGCTGAAGAAGCGGCAGAACAAGCAAACGATATTTCAGAAGAATTAACCCAAAAGTTAGCCGCAGGGGAATTCAACGGCAAATCCGCCTATGAAATTGCAAAAGAAAATGGCTTTAGTGGTAGCGAAGAAGCTTGGTTAACAGCAAGAAATCCGTCAGTTGATGGACACACGTTAATCTTACCATATGTAGAATTAGGGGAATAAATAAATGGAATTAAAATTAGTTTTAGGCGAGAATCGACTTGTGAGAATCCCGGAAGCAATAATTGCTGAAGAAAAAGAAAATGTTCTTATCAAGTTAGAATCTTCAATTTATGATTTAGGTAAAGTAGCCGTTACGATCAAGAACGGCTTTAAGCAAAAAAGTAAAATCGTTAAAACGGGTTACATTGATATTACAGAGTTTTGCGAAAGAGCTTGTAAGATTGATATCAAGGTAGACTTAATCGCGCAAGGGTATGACATTAAATCTTGGTATTTAGAGCCAATTTTGGTTAGGGAAATTGACAAAAAGTTTGAGTTAATCCCTGAAATTCACGCAATGGAAGAACGTCTTGAGATTTTATCTAAAGATATGGACAAAGTTAAAAAATATTTATTTGATATAGTTTAAGGAGCAACTATGAAGAAAAAACTTATTGCATTGTTAGTTATTGCGCTTTTATTTGTACTTACTCTGTCAACATCCGTAACCGCGTTTGCGGAAGAAACGACAGAAAATACAGAAACAACTGAAACCACGGAAGAACCTACCGAAGAACCTACGGAAGAACCTACCGAAAATGGACTTTCTCAAGAAGAATTGGACAAAATTGCTTCCATTTTGGTGGATAAAATCCAAAATACGACGGGTTTATCTTCTGATGACGTTACAGGCATTTCCGCTAAACTTTACGAACTTTTAGGCGGCAAGATATCTGAAACCGTTATTGTTATTGTTGTTTGTTTAGTTGCTTTTGCTATTACTGTTGCGGGCGTATATATTACCAAATCGTTTAAACTAAAAGCAAGCAACAAAGAAATCAATGCCTTAAAAACGCAGTACAACAACCTTGCAGAGTTTCTTGAATCCTTTAAGGGCGAAAAGGTTAGTAAAGAAGTTGTCGATGCCGTTAAGCATTTGGTTGATGGCATTAAAACAGCCGACACCGAATACTTGGCTAAAATATCAGGCGAACTTAAGACAATGCACGAACTATTAATTGCTGAAGGCAAAGCAATGATGATTGCTTGGGGTAATAAAGTTGGTGGTGTTAACGAAGTTTTAGCCAAAGCACCGGAACAATCTGCCGTTGATGCTGATGAATTGTACATCAAAGAGCTTGAAGACGTTATCAAGAAAACGCATTCAGAAGATGCTGAAGCCTTGCTTATAGAACTTAAAAAGAAAGCGGGGGTGTAGGGTATGACCAATAAAGGCAAAGCCGTTATTTATACGATTTATTCTTGCCTTTCTTATCTTGTTGTAATGTCAATCCTTTTTATCTGGAAATGGGACGAATACATTTCTGAACAAGGCACAAAGATTGGGATGTTTGGCATTATAGTTATAAGCCTTGTAATTTTGTGTTTAAGGTCAAAAATTATCAAGTTGATTGAGCATAGCAACCTATTGTTTTTGTTTTCATTTATTGGGTTTGCGTTCTGCTTTTTTGTGGAGTCACTAACCGCCGAGCTTAAAATTATTTTTGGGTTTACAATGCTCGGCTCTGCTTTAAGTAGTGTCTTTGACAGAGTAGTTAAAGTGTATCAACAAAACGCATACAAGATTATAGATGGGATTAGAACACCAAACAAAGACAAAGCCTTGCCTGAAAAAGAAGCTTGGCAAAGAGCGTTTGGTATTAACTTCAAGGCAGAATAATTATGGAAAAATTTAAAATCGAAGAAACGGCTGCGCGTAGAAATACGCGCACGACAATATCTTTTTTTACTCGGCAAAAGTATATTCTTCTTTCAATCCTCATTTTTATATGTACCATCGCAGTTAAGATATTGGCTGTTGACATTGATATGGAAACGGGCTTACGGGAATTAACCGTTCAAATCGTTGCATTAGCAATGCTTACATATAGTGGGTATTGGGTGATGATGGATTTTGGCAGAGAAAAAGGCTTTATTTCCACAAACTACGTCGGTGCAAAAGCGTATTATGACAAGACCAAAGACAAGGTTGCGGAAAAGCGTTACAATGTACGACTTGGGGAATTTTGCAAGTACAAGCGAAAAGAAATTACCGAAGAACGTCGGCAAGAATACATTATGGACACCACCGTGTCCTATGAAAAATATCTAAAAGAACTTAAAAACAAAGACAAAGAAACCTTGCTTGCGAGTGGGTTATCAAAAGCGGAAATAAAACTTATTCGCAAGGCTGACCAATACAAAGCACCACACTTACAAGCTTCAATGCTTTGGGTAAACAAAACCTTTGAAGAACAATTTGCCTTAATTTCAAAAAGCGGTAAACGGCAAATGACAATTCACCGCGTTAAAAAGGGTATTATAACTGCTATTATGGTTGTAATATCAGGGTCACTTTATGCAAGCGCAATTGCTAAATTAGATTGGACAATTATCTTCCAAGTATTATGCCTTGCATTAAATATGTATTTTGGCTATCGTGACGGCTTTGATAGTTTTGCCGTGGTAGAAGCCGAGCGTTACGCTTGCAAGGGCGAACTATTAGATGAAGCGTATTTTTATTGCGAAACAAATATGCCGATTTTAGAAGAAAATGTTACCAAAATGTTACCAAATACCGAAAAACCGCAAGATGTAGTGTAATATTTCCTCCATATTAATACTATATATTGTGTAATAAAAAGTCCCTTACTTTCCGCCAAACAAAAAAACCGCCTAAAATTGGCGGTTTTTTCCTTTATTTAGCAGTTTTAAAGCCATTTTTGGGTGCAAATCTGCTATTTTTTTATTTTCTTTGTGTTGTATTGTGCTGTAGTTTGTTGTGGTGTGTTACCAAAAATGTTACCACAATATTAAATAAGGTCAATGATTTTCTTCTTATCTTCTTCGTATAAGTGACCATAGGTTTTTAGCACTTGCTCAACGTTGTCACCTATTAAGTCAGCCACCACATAAACCGATGCTCCCAAGTTAATACACATTGAAACAAAAGAGTGCCTTAAGCAATGCATATGGATAGGGGGAAGGTTGGATTTCTTCAGGTATCGTTCAAACGCGTGAACAAGGGTGCTTTCGCTAATGGGGTGTTCACCGCCAAAATAGAATGGTGCTTGTGGCGTGTATTCCTTAAGAATAGGTTTTAATGGCTTGGGAATAATGCTTGTCCCACGCTTTTCGTTTTTCGTGGTTGATATAAGATATGGTGAGCCGTCAACCGTTTTGCGCGAGTAGGTTTTGGTAAAATGGATGCGGTCTTCAAGTACGTCAGTATTATTTAAGGCAAGAACTTCCCCACGTCTTCGCCCGGTGTAAAACAGCACCGCAAAGATTGTTCGATATGTAATGTTGTCTACGCCTTGTAAAAAGGCGGTAAATTGGTCTTTTGTCCAAACTTGAATATTCTTCTTGGTTGTCCTTGTTTTGGGCTTTTTTACCCCTTTTAACGCGTTAGAAATGGCATACCTATCTTCACACCACGAAAGAAACCCACTTGTTATTATCCTTATATTAGACAAATACTTGTGTGAATAAGGCTTTTTAGTGCGTGGATTGGTTAGTGACCAGATCGTGTCTTGCCAATTAATAAAAAATGTTTTATCCAAGTCAGCAAGGGCTTTATCCCCAATATACGGCACAAAGTAAAGTGTTAAAGTATTCCTTATATCATAAACAGAAGATTGCTTTAAAGTGCTTGCAATACTTTTATAATACAAAGGCAAAACATCCTTAACCGCAACAGATGGCGTAGGCGTGATTATTTTGTCTATAAGGGTGCAGTTTTGCGTTATAAATTCCGCGTGACCTTGTTTCGCCTTGGCTATAGTAGGGAAGCCACTCAACTTTTTCTGTCTTGTTTTTCCGTTAATGTCCACTATGCGGAACAGAACGTCATAAACGGGCTTATCTGCCGTTTTTCGTTTGTGAACGGAACAAGCCGTCGAATAAATATAGTATCTTTCTTTCATATAATTAACGCTTTCTGCTGTCATCCATAATGCGTTCTTCTAAATGCTTAACTCGGCTTTTTAGGTTTAAGACTTCTTCACGCATTTTTTCGTATTCACGCAAAGTTTGATAAAGCGATTCAATTAAACATATTATTTTATAAATTACAAAAGTCAACGCCGCAGCAAGAACTAATAATAATATAATGTTCCATACGCCTTGAACTACGCCATCTTTTTCAAAATCACGAATTAATGCCTTTACAAGCGGTGTGCAAATAGCCGCAGTTATCATAAAGGAAAATAAACCCTTTCCCCATTTGTTGTAATCCATAAATACCTCCTTAATCGACAAAAAAATATAATATAAAATAAATTTTTCACATTAATGCGACATATAATAATAGGGTATTACCTATAAGGAGCGCAACAATGAAAAAATATCTTATCGAACAAATTAAAGCAATGTTACATAAAGCCGATGAAAACCTTCTCGACCTAATATATAAATTACTTTGCAAACGCCTTAAGTAACGCCTTCACGCCTTCGTATTGGTCGGGCTTAAGATCGTATAACATCCTAACAACATCAGCAAATCCTTCATCGGTTTGCATCCTTTCGACAAGTTCAACGAGCTTGTCGTTTTTTATTTGGCTCTCGCTGCGTTCCATTGGCACGTCATAGCCCATAAGCCATACTTCTGATACGCGTAGATATTTGGCAAGGGCATACAAACGTTTTTGCTTTGCTTCTTGCCTTCCCGACAAATAATGGCTTATTGTTGAATGTGGAATATTTGTTGCTCTGCAAATATCAACGGCTCTAACGTTTCTTTTTTGCATTGTTTCTTTTAATCTTGTTCTAAAATTTGATATTATTCTGTCATCTTTAATGTCCACAGTTATCACCTCTGTACTAATTATATATAATGTATGGTGCGTTGTCAAGAAAAAACATTTTCCAAATGAAAAAAATTTTTAGATATTGTGTAAAAAATGCTTGACAAACCAAAAATCCTATGTTAAGATATGATTGTTCCAAATGGAACAAAAACAAAAAGGGGGTAAAAAGGCTATGGTTGATTATAGTGAGTTAATTGGCAAAATTATTGCAAAATATGGCACAAGAGATAAGTTTGCAAAGGCTATTGGGATGTCAAATGCTGCATTATCTGCAAGACTGAACAACAAAAAGCAATTTACTCAAATGGAAATTTTAAAAATATCTTCACCAGAAATTTTAGACATTCCATTAAAGTTAATAGGCTTTTATTTTTTTGGATAACAATGTTCCAAATGGAACAAGGAGCGATTATGACAAGACAAGAACGAGAAGAAATCTTAATGAAAGATTACTTAACGGCGGAAGACCTGATGCAATTGATTGGGGTAGACCTTTCAAAAGCGTACACGATTATTCGTGATATCCGTAGGAAAACGGATAGGTTAGGGATTCAAGGCAAGGTACACATCCAAGACTACATTGATTACTATCAATTGGATGTGACACGATATCAGTAGGGGGCAATTATGAGTAACAGAATTGAAACAAAGCGGTGGAAATGGTGCTTGATAAGTATAGCAATCATAGCGGCGTTGGTTATCGTTGGACTTTCTTACAACTGCTTTATGAGGGCTTTATAATGTCGAAGATATATGGCGGCGTTTGCCCTTGTAAGGAATGCAATAAAAGGCAGGTAGGGTGTCACTCAACTTGCACACTTTACACCGAATGGAAACATAGCGGTGTGGAAATTGACAAAGGAAATTATTTTAATAAAAGAATTAAACGGAGGAAAGTATGAAAAAGATCACTAATATTTATGCAGTTTCGGTAATGGAAGCGATTAAGCAAGGCAAGGTTGTGTATTGTTGCGACAAGGTTGTAGCAGAGGTTATTAAGGTTAATAATATGACCGTAGATGAAGCTGCTCATATCCTTAATAACGTTCAGCAGCGTTATGACTTTTGGTACGTTGAAGACGTTGCTGAAGGCGATGCAGAAGAAGTTTCTGTTGAAACAAAACTTTTAATGGGGGTGCAACAATGACATTATATGAAATTGAGAGCGAATTATTAGCGTTGCTCGAAAACGGATTTAACGCCGCTTGCATTGACGAAGACGGCGTAGTTGATGAAGACCGCGCGGCAGAATACCTTGAAAAACTACCTATCGAAAGGGATAAGAAACTTGAAGCCTACGGACTTGTTATCAAGAATTACACGGCAGAAATCGAAGCAATTAAGAACGAGCAAGCCAACCTTACGGCAAGAAGGCAAGCCAAGGAAAAGCAAGTTGAACGGCTTAAAAAGGCTATCACAAATTCTTTAGTTGCATTTAATCAAGCAAAATTTGAAACGGCAAAGGTTGCTTTTAGTTTCCGCAAGACATCTTCTGTCGAAGTAGATATGGACATCCTTGCCAAAGAGTTCATACGCGAAAAGGTGGAGTATTCCGCAGATAAAACAGCAATCAAGAACGCTATCAAGGCAGGGAAGGTTATCGAAGGCGCACAAATTATTGAAAAACAAGCTTTGCAAGTGAGGTAGTTATGGAACATTTTGAAAAACTTAACAGCATTAACGTGAACGATCATACGGAAGAAAAAAACGGCTTAATGCACTTACCTTGGGCGTGGGCGTGGGCTAAAGTTAAAAAGCAATACCCTGATGCTCAATACAAGATATTAAGGTTTGAAAACAATCTGCCGTATGTCTTTGATGAAAAAACGGGGTATATGGTATTTACCCAAATGACAATCGAAGGCATCACGCACGAAATGTGGTTACCGGTTATGGACGGCGCGAATAAAGCAATGCTTGACCACGAATACACGTACAAAACAAAGTATAGCGAAAAGGTCGTTGACAAAGCCACGATGTTTGATATTAACAAGACTATTATGCGTTGTCTTGTGAAGAATATTGCAATGTTTGGATTAGGATTATACATTTACGCAGGCGAAGACCTTCCCGAAGGTGAAAAGGTTGATGTTCCTTTTAGCGAAATAACTGAAGAAGAAAAGGGCGAAGAAATTGAGATTTGGCACAGATTACAAGAAGCCAAAGACATCTTTATTCCGAATACTCAAACGCAACTTAAGTCTTTAACAAAAGCGCAACTACAAAGGCTTACGACACAACTTGACACGATGCCCGAACAAGCAAAAGCGGCATCATACATACTACAGCACGATAAATCCATTCAATAGGGGGTAATTATGAAACAAGCACAATGGCGAAAAGCCTATGAATATATGAAAGATGGTAGTTCTTTGACATCACTTACTGCTTTAAACGAATTAGGCATAATCTCTTTCCCCAAGCGCATTTGTGAGATGGAAGCAAGGGGCATTAAGGTTAAGCGTGAGCGCATCAAGGTTTTAGACCGCGATAATGAAGAAAAGCACGTTATTAGGTATTCTTTATGCTAAAGAGTAAACGAAGTCGCGCTTGCGACATTCCGCCTAAAGTAAAAAAAGCCGTCTGGATAAGAGATAGGGGCAGATGCATTTTTTGTGGTAGTCATTACGCTATGCCCAACGCTCACTTTGTAAGTAGGCAAAGGGGCGGTTTGGGAGTTGAGCAGAATATATTAACATTATGTGCTGATTGTCACAGGCGTTATGACCAAACAACGGACAGAAAGGCGTTGAGGGAATACTTTACAGCGTACCTTAAGAGCCAATACGTTGATTGGGATGAAAGCAAACTTTATTACAAAAAGGGGATTAGCGATGATTGAGTTTAAAGCCGAGAAACAGCCCAAAATTGCGCTTTTATTGGACGGAAGGGTGGAAGTTACCTTTACCACAACAAGAGCCGTTTTAGGCGAATTAGAAGGGTTAAAAGACAAAGAACTAAACGTATCCGTTAAAGAGTACAGACCAAAGCGCAGCCTGTCACAAAATGCTTATTTTTGGTGTTTGATTGGTAAGTTAGCCGAGAAGCTGTCTTTAGGTACAAACCAAATTTACAAAGATTTTATCAGAAATTACGGCGTTTATGAAATTCTACCAATTAAAAAGGAAGCTCTTGGAAGTTTTAAAGCAAAATGGGGCAAAAATGGGCTGGGTTGGTTTGTTGAAGAAATAGGCAAGAGCAAACTAACCGGATACATAAACGTAATTGCTTATTACGGTTCAAGTACATACAATTCTAAAGAAATGACAAGGCTTGTGGATGCGGTTATTCAATATTGTCAAGATTTCGGCATTAACACAATGCTCACCACGGATGAATTTTTAGCACTTTACAACGAGAACGATTAAGGGGATGAAAGATGTCTAAATATGATAATGAAAAGTATTATTGGTTTAAGTTTAAACAAGACTTTTTTAAGCGACACGATATCAAAATAATTAAGGCTATGCCAAATGGCAAGGATTACGTCATTTTTTATCTTCAGCTTTTATGTGAGAGTTTATCGCATAACGGCAGATTAAGATTTAGCGAAACGATACCATACGATGAACATATGTTATCCATTGTTACCGATACAAACATTGACATTGTGAGGTCTGCGATGAAATTGTTTCAACAACTACAACTTATTGAGATTCTTGATGACCGAACAATATATATGAAAGCATTAAGCAATTTGGTCGGCAGCACTACGCTTGGCGCAGAAAGAAAACAAATTCAAAGGCAAAATAAGGCGGCTTGTATAGGGGGTGGACAATCGGCGGACATTTGTCCACCAGAGTTAGAATTAGAGTTAGATAAAGAGTTAGATATATCTATGAACGAAAGAAAGAAAAAGATATATGGTAGTAATACAGCGCACGCACACACGTATGAAGACATTATGCAAGAGTTTTGTGTGAGCAAGCCGTTAAAGGACAAGCTTTATGAGTTTATTAAGCATTTGAAACTAAACAACGTGCTTATGATTAACGATAGGCTTGAGAAAATAATCGTTAGGTTGGATATGTCTTTTAGCGAAGACAAGGACAAAATTGAGTGCATTGATAATGCGATTGCCGGCGGTTACAAGAAGTTAAGTATTGAATAGGGGGGAAGAATATGAAAGCAGTATTAATTAGCATAAACCCTAAATGGGTTGAAAAGATAGCAATCGGTCAAAAGACCGTTGAAGTAAGAAAAACAAGACCGAAGATTGACACGCCGTTTAAGTGTTATATCTATTGCACATACGGTAACCCTAAAGACAATTATTGTTTGAGTAAGAGGGGCAAAGTAATGGGCGAGTTTGTCTGCGATAGGATAGATAACTACGAGTGCGAATTGTGGAACGATGAAGCATACGAGTTAATAAGGCAATTTAATTATGACGAATACGGCGACATTGAATACGAACACGGGGCGGAAAATAACGAGAATTGCGAAATGCTAAACAAGGCGTGTTTGACTTGGCAAGGCATAAGAAAGTATTTAGGTAAAGGATTTAATACTTGCTACGCTTGGCACATAAGCGACCTTGTTATCTATGACAAGCCGAAAGAGTTGAGCGAGTTTAATAACTTAAAAAGACAACCTATACAAAGGGCGTTTCAATCTTGGGGGTATTGTTGTGAGAAAGAAAATTAAAGGGTTTTCGCATTACAGTATTGATGAAAAAGGCATTGTTATAAACGACTTAACAAGTAAAATAAAAACACCAACATTAAATTTAACAGGAAAAGGTTATTTGTATGTTGACCTATGGGAAAGTGGCGAAAAGTATAGAAAATATATACATAGACTTGTAGCCGAAGCATTTATTCCAAACCCTGAAAACAAGCCATATATAAACCATATAGACGGGAACCCACGCAATAACAATGTGAACAATTTAGAGTGGTGTACTCCACTTGAAAATGTAGAACACGCAAGCAAAGTATTAGGGGTTATGAAAGCATATAAAAATCATTGCGAAAAACAAAAAAGGGCAGTAATTCAAATAAATAGATTTACGAAAGAAAAAGTTGGTAAGTATGACAGCATAGCGGAAGCAAGCAAAAAAACAGGCGTACCAACATCAGGCATAGTAAATGTTTTGAAAGGTCGTCAATCATACACAAAAGATTTTGTTTGGAAATATTGCGAGGTGGAAGAATGAAAAACAAAATTTATTTAAGCAAAGAAAAAGTCTGCCACGAATTGGCGATGATTCTCGTTACCGAAAACTACACGGTAAGGGTTGGCTTCGACAAGCTCCCCAACCAAAGCAAGAAGCTATGGTACGTTGAGTTTTGGAGGTAGGCGATGCAAGATTTAACATTATTTGATTTTTTAGGTAAAGATGAAGCTGCAAAATACAAGCCTATCAAGTCAACTGATTGGAAGTGGTCTATGGCTAACGATTACCCAAAAGAGAAAAACGGCTTGAAAGTGTTTAGCTGCTTTGCTTGTGGCGGTGGCTCTACTATGGGTTATAAATTAGCAGGTTGCGAAGTTATAGGTTGCAACGAAATTGACCCAAGAATGAATAAAGTCTATGTTGAAAACCACCACCCAAAATACAATTACTTGCAAGACATAAGAGAATTTAACAAAAGAGAAGATTTGCCTGAAGAACTTTATAACCTTGACATTTTAGACGGCTCTCCACCTTGCACAACCTTTTCAATGGCAGGCGATAGAGAAGATAGTTGGGGTGTTAAGAAAATGTTTAGAGAAGGACAAGCAGAACAAACGCTTGATGATTTATCTTTTGTTTTTATAGAAACTGTTGCAAAGTTAAGACCAAAAGTAATGATAATGGAAAACGTTGAAGGCTTAATAAAAGGCGAAGCGTGGACTTACGTGCAAAAGATTTATAAGCAACTTAATGATATAGGCTACAAGGTAAAGCATTGGCTATTAAAAGGCGAAAATATGGGCGTGCCACAAACAAGGCATAGAGTATTCTTTGTTGCTACAAGGCTTGATTTTGACCTTGATAAAATTGATATGGCGTTTAATTATGAGCCTATTACTTATGGTTCAATAAAAACGCTTGAAGAAAAAATTGCAAACGGAAAAATGAGTATTGCTATAAAACAAATAAAAAAAGGCGAAGCAATCAATGAGTGTATGAAAAGAATTTACGGTGTAAATAGTGGCATCACACATAGAATTGCTTACGAAAGCGAAGTTTACCCTACTCA
>JAZNAG010000044.1:0-50683 GCA_045586405.1 Acutalibacteraceae bacterium
TGTTGTTAAGCACACTCATGAGATGATGATTGATGATAATGTTATTGAGGACATCGCAAGTATTGTGTTTAGAAATGCAAAGAAAGAAAATCCCGCAATACAACTACTTAAACAACGGCTTAGTGAAACAGAGAACGCACTGAACAATCTACTCAGAGCAATAGAAGAAGGAATTATTACTCCAACCACAAAACAAAGAATGATTGAGTTGGAGCAGACGAGAGATGAGATTAAACTAAAGCTCATCAAGGAAGAAATGAAGAAGCCCGCAATCACGAAAGAGGGCTTAGTATTATGGCTCAGGCATATTCAGAACATGAGCTTAGAAACGAAGGAACACAAACAGAGACTGATTGACATTTTTGTAAATTCCGTATATCTCTACGACGACAAATTGGTCATAACATTTAATTATAAGGAAGCAAGCAAAACCGTAACCTTAAAAGAGGTAAATGGTTCGATTATAGAATGCTCAGGTGCACCAAAACCGAAATAATCCTTTTGGGTTGTTTCGGTTTTTTATATATGATCTGAACTTTAAGTCAAGCTGTTCTCGAAGAAAAAGTTATAGAGATTAGCAAATAAAAATAAAAGGACTACCGAAGTAGTCCTTTTATTTTTGGTGCGGATGACGGGACTTGAACCCACACAGTATTGCTACCACTAGAACCTGAATCTAGCGCGTCTGCCAATTCCGCCACATCCGCATACAGCGAAAAATATTATAATATTTATATGTATTTTTGTCAAGAGTTTTTTGCTTTTTATTGACTTAACAATATATATGAAGTATAATAATAGTTGCGAACGCAACAAATATTTAAGAAGGTATATTATGATATTTATAATGAGAAAAATCAATAAAATCAGCCGTTGCGCCAATGTATACAGAGCTGATTTTTTAAGCGGTGAAAAATTAAATCCTATTTACCACAGTTACGCTCTTTGCATAACACGAAACGAAGGAATTACTCAAGACGAAATGGCTAAACGGTTATGTATAAATAAAAGTAACGTAACAAGAAGTCTGGCTGTATTGGAAGAGCAAGGATATATACGCAGGGAAAATGACAGCTCCGATAAACGAATTTTGCATATATACCCAACTCAGAAGTTGCTTGATTTGATGCCTGAAATTAAGCAAATATCGCGCAACTGGAATAAATACCTTACTGATGATATTAGTGAAGATGAGATAAATATATTTGAATCTGTTCTCGAGAAAATATGCGATAGGGCAGAAAGATATATAGACGAAAGGCAGGCACAGGATAAGTGAAAACATTAATTGCATATTTAAAGCCTTTTTTGCCACGAATGGGTATTGGCCTTTTAATTAAGATTATCGGAACATTAGTTGAACTTACTCTTCCGTATATTTTATCGCATATTCTTGAAACGGTGATTTTAAATGAAAGTGTTAAAGAAATCATATACTGGGGCTCACTTATGATTTTGTGTTCGGGAATTGCCTGCTTATTCAATATTATTGCAAACAGAATGGCGGCAAAAGTTTCTAAAGAATATTCTTTAAAAGTTCGCCACGATTTATTTAATAAAACTTTAAAATTATCCTCGGCACAAATTGATAAATTTACTGTAGCATCTCTTGAATCACGAATTACCAATGATACATACAACGTACATCATTTTGTCGGCGTTATACAGCGAATGGGTGTCCGTGCACCCATTATGTTGTTTGGCGGTGTAGCCATCACCTTAATAATGGATAGCTTTTTATCCCTCGTTATGATAGCAACAATTCCTATTATTTTTACCTGTGTATATTTAATTTCACGAAAAACTATTCCGTTATATACCAAAGTACAAAGGTCAATTGACAATATGGTGCGTGTTGTAAGAGAAGATGCGCAGGGCATTCGCGTTATAAAGGCTTTGTCTAAAGAAACCTATGAGCAAAGCAGATATGATAAAGTAAACAGCACCTTGGTGCGTGACGAAAAACGCGCCGGTATTACTATGAGTTCACTTCATCCCATAACAAATCTGTTTATGAATCTCGGTATCGTGGCGGTAGTAGCAATAAGTGCTGCGCGTGTTACAAATAATTTGTCTTCTCCCGAAACGGTTATTGCTTTTATGCAGTATTTTACTCAGATTTCCATGTCACTGATGGCTCTCACAAGAATTTTTAATATGGCAAGTAAATCAATGGCATCGGCTAACAGAATTGAAGAAGTGTTACTGTGTGAAGACGAATTGCCTGTACTGTCTAAAGAAAAATATCCACCTAAAAATAATGAGAGTATTATTGAATTTTCAAATGTATGCTTTTCTTATAACGGTAAAAAAGAAGATTTAACCGATATTAACTTCGAAATTAAAAAAGGCGAAAATCTTGGAATAATCGGTGCTACAGGTAGCGGAAAGTCAACTATAATCAAATTGCTTTTAAGATTCTATGATGTAAGCAACGGCGCGATATATCTATTTGGTGAAGACATACGAACAATTGACAAAGAAAAGCTGTATTCATATTTCGGCTCGGTTATGCAAAATGACTTTTTGTATAACGACACCACTGCGGAAAATATTCGGTTTGGCAGAAAAATCAGTGATGAACAAGTTGTATGGGCAGCTAAAATAGCACAAGCGCACGATTTTATTGCTGATTTTTCAGAAGGTTACGACCATGTTCTTTCACAAAAAGGTACAAATATTTCGGGTGGACAAAAGCAGCGCGTACTTATATCTCGTGCAGTAGCCGTTAAACCTTCAATTTTGATTTTAGATGACAGTTCTTCGGCTCTTGACTATAAGACTGAGGCTTCGCTTAGAAAAGCTCTTAAAGACAATTTATCCGACACTTTGATCATTAACATAGCTCAAAGAGTGAGTGCTATAAAGGACTGTGATAAAATAATTGTGCTTGATGAAGGAAAAATTATCGGTTATGGTACTCACGATTATCTGCTGAGCAACTGTAAAGAGTACAGTGAAATCAATGAGTCACAAATAGGGGGTGCCTTTGTTGAATAATAAACCGAAAAACAGAATTCACATTTTATGGCGCCTGCTGTCTTATGTGTTAAAATTTTGGCCGCTGTTTATTTTGGCTATAATTATGACTTTGACTTCTAATCAGTTGGCGCTTATGGGTCCCAAATATTCCGGAAGTGCCATTGATGCCATTGCTAATGTAAATGGTGTTGATTTTGCGTCGGTTGAGGATAATGTACTGAAGATGCTGATATGCTATGTGTTATCAGCTCTGCTTTCTTTTCTGCTGTCAATTATTATGATAAATATAAGCCAAAAAGTTATTTCACGAATGAGAAAAGAACTGTTTGACAGATTAACTGTTTTACCCATCGGTTATTTTGACACAACCGCAACAGGTGATATAATCAGTAGAATTTCTTATGATATTGATACCGTTAACGCGTCGCTCTCCCACGATTTTGTTCAGGTAATGACAAGTATATACACGGTAGTCGGTTCACTGATTTTTATGTGGAATATATCTAGGCCACTGATTTTAGTGTTCGCCGTTACAGTGCCGATTTCGATACTGTTTACAGGGTATCGCTCCAAAAAGGTCAGACCTATGTTTAAGTTGCGCTCAAAAAAGTTGGGTGAACTTAATGGGTATGCCGAAGAAATGCTGTCTGGTTGCAGAACTATAAAAGCTTATTCACGTGAAAATGAAATCTTAAATAGATTTGATGGGCGAAATGACGATGCTATGCAGGCATATTATAAATCAGAATATTACGCATCTGCTATGGGGCCCACCGTTAATTTTATAAATAATCTGTCAATTTCACTCGTTATGATTCTTGGCGGAATTCTGTATATGTTTTCTACATCAGGCGCTGTAAAAAATGGTTCGCTATTCTTTATAACTCTTGGCGGTGTAGCTCAATTTGTTCAGTATTCACGCAAATTTGCAGGTCCGATAAATGAATTTGCAAATATTATACACGAGTTTCAGTCTGCTTTTTCTGCGGCTGAAAGAGTGTTTAAAATTATTGACGAATTACCCGAAAAAGCGGATGCACCACAGTCAGAAAACCTTACAGAAGTTTGTGGAAATGTTGACTTTTCACAGATAGATTTTGGATATACAAGGGATAAACAAATTTTACACAATGTTGATATATGCGCAAAAAGCGGCGAAACTATCGCTATAGTCGGTCCTACCGGTGCAGGTAAAACAACAATTATAAATTTGCTTATGCGCTTTTACGATGTAAATTCGGGCAAAATTCTAATAGACGGCAAACCGATACAAAATATTAAGCGCAAATCTTTAAGAGAAGCCTTTACAATGGTTTTACAGGACACCTGGCTGTTTCACGGGACAGTTTTTGAAAATATAGCATATGGCAAAGCTAACGCAACCCTTGAAGAAGTTATTGAGGTAGCAAAGGCAGCAAAAATTCATAATTTTATTGAACATTTGCCTGATGGCTATAATACTATACTTTCTGATGATGGTATAAATATTTCCAAGGGACAAAAACAGCTTATTACCATTGCAAGAGCCATGCTGTCAGATGCGCCTATGCTTATTCTTGATGAAGCAACTTCTAATGTAGACTCAAGAACCGAGGTACAAATTCAAGAGGCTCTGCATTCACTTATGAAAGGTCGCACCTGTTTTGTTATAGCGCACCGTCTTTCAACTATCAAAAATGCAGATAAAATTATTGTAATTCAAAATGGTGCAGTTACCGAGCAGGGAACACACAACGAATTATTAGCTTTAAACGGTTTTTACTGTAAACTATATAATTCACAGTTTAATTAGAAAAAAGCCTTGAACATTCAAGTTCAAGGCTTTTTTTATGCGTGATATAATTTTTTTGTCTGATAGGTAGGCTCACAAGTAAGGTTAATGCCTAATTTTCTGAATGTCTGTTCATCGACACGTGAGAGAATAACAGTAGAGTGAGCTTCAAGACCTCTCAGATTTTTTACCTGCTCAAGTGCTTTTTTAGCATTTTCGTCAGTTGCGGCGCAAATCGATAAAGCAACGAGGACTTCATCGGTATGGAGCCTTGGATTATGATTGCCGAGAGCAGTAGTTTTCATAACCTGAATCGGCTCAATAATAGTGGGAGAAAGAAGCTTGATTTCATCAGGTATATTAGCAAGTTCTTTCAGTACATTAAGTAGCATTGAAGCTGAAGCACCAAGCAGAGAAGATGTTTTGCCGGTAATTATTTTGCCGTCACACAGTTCAATGGCTGTTGACGGACCACCCGTTATCTGAGCTTTATTATTGGCGGCTTCAACAACCTTGCGGTCATTTATGCTTATATTTACCTGATTCATAAGAAGCTCAATTTTAGTAACTTCTTCATGTTCACCCATACCTTGACGAACGGAGCATAAAGCAGAATAGTATCTGCGTATAATTTCTTGGTTAGCGGCTCTTATACAAACGTCATTATCACAAATTGCACAGCCAACCATATTAACACCCATATCGGTAGGACTTTTGTATATGGTTTTGCCCATTATTTTTTCGAGCATAGCATGAACAACGGGGAAAATTTCGATATCACGGTTATAGTTTATTGCAGTTTTGCCGTATGCTTCAAGATGGAACGGATCGATCATATTTACGTCATTCAGATCGGCAGTAGCGGCTTCGTACGCAACATTTACAGGGTGCTTGAGGGGTATGTTCCAAATAGGAAATGTTTCAAATTTTGCATAGCCTGCTTTAATGCCGCGTTTATACTCGTGATAAAGCTGTGAAAGGCAGGTGGCCATTTTACCGCTGCAAGGTCCGGGACCTGTAACGACAACTAATTTTCTGGTAGTTTCAATATAGTCATTTTTTCCAAAACCGTCATCACTTGTAATAAGTGGAATGTTAGAGGGATAATCGGGTATGGGATAATGACGATAAACTTTTATGCCCAGGTTTTTAAGTCTTTTTTCAAATGCAAGAGCCAAAGGCTGTCCGGTAAAGAAGGTAATAACCACACTGCCAACATATAAACCAATACCACGAAAAGCGTCGATTAGTCTGAGAGTGTCTAAATCATAAGTTATGCCTAAATCACCGCGGCGCTTGTTCTTTTCAATAGCGTCTGCATTGATAGCAATAATTATTTCAGCATCGTCTTTAAGACTCAAAAGCATTTTAACTTTAGAATCGGGTTCAAAGCCGGGGAGTACACGAGAAGCATGATAATCGTCGAAAAGTTTGCCGCCGAATTCCATATACAGCTTATCGCCAAACTTTTCTATTCTGTCACGGATATTTTGCGACTGAAGTTCAATATATTTTGCGTTATCAAACCCTATGCTTCTCATTTTTTCACCCTTTTTCGTAAAGTATAATTAACAAATAACAGTATATCAAATTATTAAGCTGCTTTCAAGAGAAAATGTTAATAATTTTTGAAATTTTTGCAGTTACTTATTCGTTACCGAAAAACTCTAATAATTCTTTTAAGTATCGCTGAGGTTCTATCATATAACAAAGACCGTGACCGGCTTTTTTCATTGTAACCAGTTTTTTGCGTGAAACGGTTGCTTCAAAATTTTGTATGCTCATTTCAAAGGGAACAAAAGCATCGTCTTCACCGTGAAAGTATATTATAGGTAATGTGCTATTTTTAACAGCTTCAATAGGAGGAGTTTCTTCTAAATTGAATTTTCCAAATAATCTTGCGCCAAGTAAAACAAACGGATAAGCTAAATTTGGCGGTAGCTTCATCTCTTTAATTGTTTTTTTTATTATTTCTTTAGCACTTGTATAACCGCAGTCGGCGAGGACACCTATTACATTTTGAGGAAGCTCTTCTGTTAAAGCCATCAGTACAGTTGCGGCACCCATCGAAATGCCCGTAATTATGATTTTAACATCATCGCCAAAATGGGATATCATAAAGTCTATCCAGCTTATACAGTCGCGTTTTTCATTAACGCCGAAAGAAATAATATGGCCATCGCTGTCACCGCAAGCACGCTGATCCACAATAAGAGCATTTCTGCCAAGCTTAAAACAACGTTGAACACCGCCGCATAAATCTCTTTTAGCGTCACCGCG
Organism: Acutalibacteraceae bacterium; assembly: GCA_045586405.1. Lineage (GTDB taxonomy): Bacteria > Bacillota > Clostridia > Oscillospirales > Acutalibacteraceae > SIG607. The sequence goes on from JAZNAG010000044.1 coordinate 7,034, forward strand.
ATAGCCGTGAAACATAAGTTCAATCGGAGCACCGGGGCAAATTTCATAATATCTGCCTACAAGTTTTAAGCCGTCAAAAGAGGTTATATTAAAGGTTTCTTTTTCGGTGCCTTCTACCTCTTTCATCCAACTAACCATAATATCGCGGAAAGGCTCGTAAATTTCGCCTTCGGGTATTGCGTATTTTTCGGTTACTTCTTTCCTGTCGGTGTAAAAAGCCATTCTGAAGCAAATGTATGAAATAGTAATAACTAACGCTATCACAAAAAATATTATTGTAAATATTTGTATCATAAATTCACCGACCTTCATAAAATCTTTATACATTATACCACCAAAAAAACTTTACGGCAAGTATGTTATAATTTGTTGAATTATTACTGAAAATATAATATAATAATTTTTGTTGGGAGAGGTTATTATGAAAGAAATTATAAATTACAAAAATAAAAAGCATTATAATACTGCAAAATATCCAATAAGACAACCTCTTATTATAACGTACCTTATTTGGCTTCTATCAAGAATAATGCTTATAGGTAAAAAGTATAAAATAGAGAAAATCAATATGGAAGGTTTAAAACCGCCTTATATGATGCTTAGTAATCATATGTACTTTATTGATTTTGAACTTGCGGCTATGGGAACACTGCCACATAGGGTAAATAATGTTGTAAGCATTGACGGTTATTACAGAAGACCGTGGCTTATGGAACTTATCGGTGCAATTTGCACCAGAAAGTTTACTATGGATATCCATCTTATTAAGTCAATAGGCCGTGTACTTAAGCGTGGCGATATACTGTCTATGTATCCTGAGGCAAGATATTCACCCTGCGGTACACAGTCTTATATACCTGAATCTCTCGGAAAGCTTATAAAACTTAACAAAGTGCCCGTAGTGGCTGTAGTGCATCACGGAAATCACTTACATTCACCTTTCTGGAATTACAGAAAGAAGAGAAAGGTTCCTTTTTATACCACTTTTACTCAAATTTTAACGGCTGAACAGGTTAAGTCTATGTCTGTTGAAGAAATAAATCAGATAGTTAAAAAGGCACTTGAATACGACGATTACAGATATATGAAGGATAACGGTATTAAAATTACTGAGACGTTCAGAGCTGAGGGGCTTCATAAGGTACTGTATCAGTGTCCAAACTGTATGAAAGAATCGGCTATGGACTCTGAGGGCACTGTTATTTTCTGTAATGAATGCGGTAAACGATGGAATATGAACGAAGACGGTACATTAACAGCATTAAGCGGTAAAACCGAATTCGAGCATATACCTGATTGGTTTGAATGGGAAAGACAGCAGGTAAGACAGCAGGTAGAAAACGGAATATATTCCTTTAGCGATGATGTGGAAGTTTATGCTTTTCCGCGTTGTTGGCGCTTTATACCTCTTGGTAACGCTAAAATCTCCCACGATATAAATAACGGCTTTACTCTTGAGGGAGAATACAGAGGTGAAAAATATACTGTTAACCGTACTCCTGTGCAAACCAATAGTCTGCATATTGAATACGATTATTGCTATATTAAGCCTTTTGACTGTATTGATATATCTACTGAAAATGATTCGTTCTATTGTTATCCCAAAAAAGAAAATGTTGTTACAAAACTTGCTTTTGCAACCGAAGAAATCTATAAACTGCATTCTCGCCTATGATTAAAACGATTTTTTTAAAGGAAAGATTAGTTCAATATGAACTGATACGTAAAAAGGTTAAAAATATAAACCTAAGAATAAGACGTGACGGAAGTATACGTGTTTCGGCTAATCGTTTTGTCAGTGAAAAAGTTATTGAGAATTTTTTGGTGTCTAAATCGGATTTTATTGTAAGAACGCTCGATAAATTATCAATAACCCGGTCACCTGAAATCACTTTGAATTCGGGTGATAAAATTAAATATTTAGGAAAAGATATTGTATTGTCGGTACAAAAGGGCGATAAGCCCGGCTGTTCATTTAGCGGTGATACATTAGTGCTTTGTATAAAAGACGTTTTTGATTTTGACCAAAAGAAAAAAGTTTTTTTAAAATGGCAAAAAGCAGAAAGCAGTCGTATAATTACTTTACTGTGTAATAAGTATTTCTTGCTTTTTAAAAAGTACTGTGCTGATTTTCCTGAGCTTTCTTTCAGAAAAATGAAATCACGATGGGGAAGTTGTAATTATGTTAAAAATCAACTTACCTTCAATACGCATTTAATTATAGTTCCCATTGAGTGTATTGAATATGTAGTTGTTCACGAATTTGCCCATTTTATTGAACATAATCACTCCCGTGATTTTTACAAAATTATCGAAGAAATTTTGCCTGATTATAAAGTCAGACGACAAATACTTAAAAGTTTTGAAAATAAGGAGAATCTATTATGATAGCAAATTATCATACACATACTTTTCGTTGCTCTCATGCTGACGGAACCGATGAAGAATATATATTAAAGGCAATTGAGGGTGGTATTAAAATATTGGGATTTTCCGATCATGCTCCTGCTATACTTTATGATGGATATCGACTTAATTGGCGGGTACAGCCCGAAGCTGCACCCGAGTATTTCAGCACCATTCGGGCACTTCGTGAAAAATATAAAGATAAAATAGAAATTCACATTGGCTTTGAAATGGAATACTATCCGGCACTATTTGATAAAATGTATGCCTTTGTTAAAAAATTAGGTGCCGAGTATCTTATTTTAGGGCAACATTTTTATGATGAACTGGGCGGTGTTCCGCATTCAATTGTTCCTTGCGACAATAATGAAAGCTTAATTGCTTATACCGACAGCATAATAGACGGTATAAAAACCGGTAAATTCATTTATGTTGCTCATCCCGATATGTTCAATTTTACAGGGGATGATGGAATTTATGAAGAACAGGCAAGAAGAATTTGTGTTGCTTCAAAGGAATACGATGTACCGCTTGAACTAAACTTGCTAGGTATTCATGATAAACGTAATTATCCCAACGAGGCTTTTTGGAAGGTTGCAGGGGAGGTTGGCTGTAAAACCATATTTGGTTTTGATGCACATACTCCGTGGAGAGCTTATGATGCTCCGTCTATCGAAAAAGCCATAGAACTTGTAAAAAAATATAACCTAAATTTAATTGATACTGTCGAAATAAAGATATAAAAAAATAAACCGTCTGTGCGACGGTTTATTTTTTATTTATTTTACCAACACTTTTTTGTGCGTAAATAACTGTAGAAGTAGAACAACTGCAACGAGTGAAACGCCAATAATGTCAGTTGATATACCCGGATATATAAGCAATAGTCCGCCAACAGCACTTATGATTCTTTCGTACCACGGCATATTCTTAATAAAGTAACCCTGAAGTGAAGCAGATACAGCAAAAATTCCTACAAATGATGTAATGCAAATAAGTATTACTTCGAATGGAGATGTGTTTATAAACAGCATTGCGGGGTTTAGTGCAAATACATAAGGAACGATGAATGCACCAATTGCAAGCTTCGTTGAAGTAAATGCTGTTTTCATAGGATTGGCCTGAGCGATTGCGGCACCGGCATAAGCTGCAAGTGCAACAGGAGGCGTAAGGTCTGCAACAATGCCGAAATAGAAAACAAAGAAGTGTGCGGCAATAGCAGGTACACCCATCTGAACAAGAATAGGAGCACAAGTGGCTGCCATAATACAGTAGTTAGCCGTAGTAGGTACACCCATACCCAGCACAATACAACAAAGCATAGTGAGGAACAAGGCAACTATAATGTGACTTCCTGCCAGAGCAACGATGCCGTTAAAGAGTAAATATGCAAGTCCGGTAACACCAATTACACCTGCAATAATACCGGCAACACCACAAGCAGCGGCAACAGTAATCATACCTTGTCCGCCTGCGGCAAGAGCTTCAAGCAAACGCTTTGGAGTAATGCGATGTTCTTTATTAAACAGGCTGACAACTATAGCGGCAACAATTGCATATGCTGCGGCATAAGCAATAGTTTTTGTGCTGGTGCCAACAAGATAAATAAGAAGAATAAGCGGTATAAGAAGATATGTTTGCTTAAGTAATGGCTTTAATCGTGGTAATTCTTCACGTGATAAACCCTTGAGGCCTTCTTTTTTTGCTTCTAAGTGTACAGTGATAAATACACCGGCAAAATACAGAATAGCAGGTAAAATAGCCTTAACAACAATATTTGAGTAGGGAACACCTACTGTTTCTGCCATAAGGAAAGCGGCGGCGCCCATGATAGGGGGCATAATCTGTCCGCCGGTGGATGCAGATGCCTCAGCAGCAGCGGCAAATTCGGGCTTATAACCGGTTCTCTTCATAAGAGGTATGGTAACGGCACCTGAGCCTACGGTATTGGCAACGGAAGAACCTGAAACCATACCTTCAAGCGCAGAAGCAACTACGGCAACCTTAGCAGGACCACCTGAAAAACCGCCAACAAGTGCATTTGCAATTTTGATGAAGAAATCGGCAATACCGGTTCTTTCAAGGAACGCACCGAATATTATAAACATTACAATGTATTTAGAGCAAACGTTTATAGGCGTAGATAAAATACCTTCCTTGGAATAAAAAAGTACGCGCACAAATTCGGTAACACGCGCCAGCATATTAGGGTTAGTAGAGCCCCAAATCAGAGCATAAGCAATAAGAACAGCCGCAACTATTAAGATGGGCAGACCAACGCTTCGTCTACAGAGCTCTGCAAGGCATAAGATACCGATTATACCGATAATAACCTCGACATTTGAAATTTTAAAACGCTCGAGAACATCAGCGGCTTTGACGCAGAAATACATAAATGAACTGGTGCCAAGTACCATTAGAACTATATCGTACCAAGGCATAAAATTGACTTTTTGTTTACCTTTTTTTGCAGGAAAAACAAGGTAACCGATAAGCATTATAAATGCCATAAATGAAGTAAGTCTGATTTCGTCAAGCCAGGTTGCAAATAGTGTTACATAAATACAAAATACAGAGAAAGCAGCTAAAATACAAGTGACAATCCACTTTGGAATGCCTTCCCATATACGTGTGTTAGACTCACGGTCAAACTTTTTCATAACATCGTCGAGATTCATTGGTTCTGCCGAATCGTTGACGGCTTTTTTCTTAAAAAGTGACATAAGAGCCTCCTTTGAATAAATCAAACTTGCCTGCAGTTTATTTAACCGCAGGCAAGCGAAAATTAACTAAAATTAAAGTGAATAGAGATTATTTGGTCTCTACAGTTATACCTTTTTCGCTGTAATATTTAGCTGCACCGGCATGGAAAGGAACGGTGATACCTTCAGTTGCATTTTCAAGTGAAAGTTCAGCGCCTTTAGCGTGCTGAGCAGTTATGGAATCAATGTTGTCGAATATAGCTTTTGTTACATTGTAAACATCGTCTTCAGAAGCTGAAGCGCTAACAATAAGAGTAGCTTTAACAGTTACTGTAGTAACGTCAGCATCCTGACCTTTATAGGTGTTAGCAGGAATCTTATATGTGGTGTAGAAGGGGGAATCGTTCATAAGCTTTGCAGCAATATCACCGTCAATGGGGATAAGATAAGCCTGCTTAGAAGTGCAAAGTTCCTGAATTGCAGGAGTAGGAGCACCAGCTACAATGAAAGCAGCGTCGATTTTGCCGTCTTTAAGTGCATCAGCAGAATCAGCAAAAGACTGATACTGAGGAATGATATCGGTTTCGGCAAGACCTGCAGCACCGAGGATGTCAATAGCATTGAAGTAAACGCCTGAACCTGCAGCACCGATAGAAACTTTTTTGCCACGAAGATCTGCAACAGATTTGATGTCAGGGTTCATAGTTACTAACTGAACAGCTTCTGCATAAAGACCGCCGATAACTCTGAAGGATTCAAGTGCGCCTTCTTTTTCAAAAGAACGGGAACCTGCCCAGGCATAAGTCATAACGTCAGACTGAACTGTGCCAAGCTGATAGTTACCTGCATCGATACCTAAGATGTTAGCCTTAGAACCATCGGTAGAAACAACATTTACTGTGATACCGCTGGAAGCTTTAATTTGGTTGCCCAAAATTCCACCATAACCATAGTATGTACCTGCGGTACCGCCGGTACCCATTGTTAAAGTGGTGCTGCCGCCACAACCGGCAAAAGCGAAGATCATGGTCAGTACCAATAAAACGGAAATAATCTTTTTCATTCTATTTTCCTCCTGAAAATAATATTTTAATCTATTATAACAAATTATGTTCTCGTTTGCAACAAAAAAATAGCTTGTAATTTTTATATATGTATGATATAGTAAAAATGCCAACTAAATAGCAGTACATCAATTTTTGTTATCGAGCGCAAAATATTGCGTGTAGATGGTAAGGGAATGCAGTGAGAGTCTGCAGCAACAGCCATTGCCGTATGGCCTTCATTTTGAGGCTTAAGTCGGAATGCTTACCGTACTGTATATGTATTAGTCTCTTGGGCAAATGGAGAGGCGTAAACCTACATAAATGAATTTCATTATATGCTTGTTTACTGCGCCTGTTTGTCTGAGCGCAGTTTTTTATTTTTAAAAGGTGGTAAAGATTATGAAAAAAGTTTTATGTCTGATGTTTGTGGTTTGTATTTTAGTTACAGCTATTGGTTGCGGTGATAAAACCGAGTTGCCAAGTTTATGGGAAAATGCTGTTTATACAGACAACGCTGAGTTTGGTAATGGCTCTAAAACAGTTACAGTTACGGTTACTGCCGGTGAAAAGTCAATAGATTTTACCGTTAAAACTGATGACCAATATTTAGGAGATGCACTTTTAGCGCACGAATTGATTTCCGGTGAAGATAGTGAATATGGTCTTTATATCAAGTCTGTTAACGGAATTGTAGCCGATTATGATGTAGATCAGAGCTATTGGGCATTTTATAAAAATGGCGAATATATGATGAGCGGCGTAGATTCAACCGAATTTGCCGACGGCGAACACTACGAGCTGGTTTACAGTAAGTAATAATGCAAGTTAAACAGAAAATACTTACTCTGAGGGAAATATGCGTTTTTCCAATGCTTGCCGCAATAATGTTTTGCTCGAAAATACTTATGGAATTTCTGCCAAATGTTCATTTGCTGGGTATGTTTACAATGACCTTTGCGGTGGTCTTTGGTGTAAAAGGTTTAATTCCGCTGTATTTATATGTGCTCATTAACGGTATTTATTGCGGTTTTGCTTTGTGGTGGTATCCATATTTATACATATGGACGGTTCTGTGGGCAATTACAATGCTTGTACCAAAAAAATTGCCCGTAAAAATTAAATGTATTGTATATCCCGTGATTTGCTGTCTTCACGGTTGTCTGTTCGGTCTGCTTTATGCACCTGGACAAGCATTCCTCTTCGGCTTTAATATTAAACAGACAGTCGCTTGGATTATTGCAGGTCTTCCTTGGGATCTTGTTCACGGAGCAAGTAACTTAATTGCAGGTACCCTTGTTTATCCGCTGTCAAAGGCAATGTTAACGATAATGCAAATTAAAAGAAATTAAAAAATAACGAAGCATGCTGAGAGTATGCTTCGTTATTTTTTAAGTAGTGAAAAGTGAAGAGTGAAGAAGTAAAAAAATAAAATCGACAAACCTCTGTCGAGATTTGTCGATTTTGGCGGAGGGTGTGGGATTCGAACCCACGTGAGATTGCTCTCAAACGGTTTTCAAGACCGCCTCGTTATGACCACTTCGATAACCCTCCGTTTGCGTCAATTAGCACCAAAACGCGCTAAAGACCTTAACGAGTATAGCATATACAGGTATGTTTGTCAATAGTTTTTCTCTTTAAAAAAAGTAATAATATTATTGCCTTTTTTTACTATATATGCTACACTATAAAAGACAATTATTAATACAGAAAGAGGTTTTGAAAATGGAAAGGGTAGAATATGGTATTCAGATGTACTCGGTAAGAGATTTGGCTAAAGAATCCTTAAAGGATGCTTTAAAGAGGGTTGCTGAGCTTGGTTACAAGTATATTGAGTTTGCCGGCTTTTTTGAAAATTCTGCCGAGGATGTAAAGAGCTGGTTAGACGAATACGGTCTTGTATGCTCAGGTACACATACTCCCGTTGGCGCTTTGGCTGATGATAAAATCGATGCAACTATTGCTTACCATAAGGCTATTGGGTGTGATAATCTAATTGTTCCTAACTGTGATGGATTTTCACGTGAAAAAAGCGACAATATGATAAATTTCTTCAACTTTGTTCAGAAAAAACTTGCTGATAACGGAATTCGTATGGGTTATCATAATCATTCTAGAGAATTTTTCCCCACTCCTGACGGTGTAGTTCTTGAGGATGAAATTATCAACCGTACTTCATTAGAACTTGAAATCGATACTTTTTGGCTGTTTAATTCCGGTCTTGATGTTATTAAGTATCTTGACGAGCACAAAGACAGAATCAAGGTTATTCATTTAAAAGACGGTATTCCTTCTGCTGCCGTTAACAAAAACTTTGCACACGTACACGACGACGTAAAAGGTATGTCGGTTGGTAGTGGTGAAGCTCCTGTAGAAAAGGTACGCGAATGGGCTATAAAAAACAATGTTTTAATGGTTATTGAATCTGAAGGTCTTAATCCCACCGGAATTGAAGAGGTTGAGCGTTGCATTAAGTTCCTTAGAACTCTTGATTAAAAAATCTTGCATTTGAGAGGAATATAAAATGATAATTTTCGACGAAGAAAGAAAAATCTTTCATTTAAAGTCTAAAAATACAAGTTATGTATTCGGTTTTCTAAAGGATAAGTTTTTAGTACATCTTTACTGGGGTAAAGCTCTGTCTTGTGATGATCTTGACTATGCTATGTTTATCGATGAAACGAAGCATAGAAAGCCTATGTCGTGCTGTGATTATCCCGAATATGTTATTTCAAAAGATAATCTTCCGGGAGAATTTAGTACTTTTGGCAATACCGATCTTCGTACCCCCGGTTTTCACGCTACATATAAGAATGGCTCTTTTATAACCGAGCTTGAATATGAAAGTCATAACATATATAAAGGTAAAAAGGGTATCAAAGGACTTCCTGCTACCTATGTGGAAAATGATGATGAAGCCGATTCGCTTGAGCTTATTCTTGTTGATAAACTTACCGGTCTTAGAATTGTTTTGTGCTATACCGTGTTTAACGAACTTGATGCTATTACAAGAAGTGTTCGTATTATAAATAAAGGTAACGATAGGGCACAGCTTGAGTCTGTATTATCGGCTGTTGTAGATTTCTTAGATAAAGATTATGACTTTATCCATCTGCCCGGCACTTGTGTACGTGAGCGTCATCCCGAAAGAGTACCTCTTTTTAACGGCAAACAAATAGTTGACAGTGCCAGAGGCGCAAGTTCTGCTCACCATAATCCTTTCTTTGCCCTTGCCAGAAAAAATGCAGATGAACATAGTGGGGAAGTATATGGCTTCAATTTAGTATATAGCGGTAACTTTACAGCAGGTGTTGAGGTTGATTCGTTTAATGTTTCTCGTGCATATATAGGCATCAACCCCTTTACTTTCCGTTGGCAACTTGATAAAGGTGAAGAGTTTTATTCTCCTGAAGCGGTACTTGTTTACTCTGATGAAGGTATTGGCGGTATGTCGCGAATATATCACAAACTTTATCGTACCAGACTTTGCCGTGGTAAATTCCGTGACATAGAGCGCTATGTACTTATCAATAACTGGGAAGCAACATACTTTAATTTTAACGAAGAAAAGATTTTGAGCATAGCTGATAAGGCTGCAGAAGTCGGTGTTGAACTTTTAGTTCTTGACGATGGTTGGTTTGGTAAGAGAAATAATGATAAATGTTCTCTTGGTGACTGGTATGTTAACGAGGAAAAACTGCCAGGCGGTCTTACAAGTCTTGCTGATAAACTTAATCAAAAGGGAATGAAATTTGGCCTTTGGTTTGAGCCCGAAATGATTTCTCCTGACAGCGACCTTTATCGTGCTCATCCCGACTGGTGTATTCACGTTCCTGGCAGAGAGCGTACAATGGGTAGAAGTCAGCTGGTACTCGACCTTTCAAGAAAAGAAATTTGCGACTATATTTTTGACAGCCTTTACAATATATTGTCTACTGTAAACATTTCCTATGTTAAATGGGATAATAACCGAAGTATGACTAATATTGGTTCTGCCGAGCTTCCTGCTGACAGACAGGGTGAATTTTATCACAGATATTTCCTTGGTCTTTACGATGTTCTTGAACGTCTTAACCAGGCATTCCCCGATATATTATTTGAAAGCTGCAGCTCTGGCGGTAATCGTTTTGATGCAGGTATGCTTTACTATATGCCGCAGACCTGGGCAAGTGACGATACCGATGCTGTTGAACGTCTTTATATTCAATACGGTACCAGCCTTTGCTATCCGTACAGCAGTATGGGTGCTCATGTTTCAATAGTGCCTAATCATCAGGTTGGCAGAGTTACTCCCATAAGCGCTCGCGGTGCAGTTGCTATGCAGGGACAGTTTGGATATGAACTTGACCTTAATAAACTGACTGATGACGAAATTGAACAGGTTAAAGGACAAATTAAAACTTATAAGCGTCTTGGTGAAATATTCCATAAGGGTGATTTATACAGACTTGTTACTCCCGACAACAATTTCTTTGCAAGTAATCAGTTTATTTCTGAAGATAAAGAAACAGTTGTAGTTATTAACTGTGTAATGCGTGCAATTCCTAATCCGCCCTTAAATTATCTGAAACTTAAAGGCCTTGACAGAAATGCTCGTTATATGATAGAGGGAACTGATGCTGTTTTAGGCGGCGATATACTTATGTCAGTAGGTCTTAAATATCAGCTTGATCGAGATTTTTCGACCAATATTATTGTTTTAAAGAAAGTATAAATCTTAAGAACTTGCTCGGTTTTAATATCGCGCAAGTTCTTTTTATTGTATAATGACAAAAATATAACAAACAACTTTAACATAATAAAGTGTATAATAAAATATTTTGATAAATTTGTAACAAAGTGCTTGACAAAACATATTATGGTGTATATAATGGTATCAAACCTAATAATTTGGAGGAAAAAATTATGTCCAGAGTTTACAATTTTAGCGCAGGTCCTTCTATGTTACCTGAAGAAGTATTGAAAACAGCCGCCGCAGAAATGCTTGAATACGGCAATAGCGGTCAGTCTGTAATGGAGATGTCTCATCGTTCTAAAGAGTATCAGGCAATTATAGACGAGGCAGAGGCTGACCTTCGCGAAATTATGAATATTCCTGATAACTATACTGTTTTATTCTTGCAGGGTGGTGCATCTACTCAGTTTGCAATGGTTCCTATGAACCTTATGAACAAAAATAAGAAAGCTGATTACATTGTAACAGGTCAGTGGGCTAAAAAAGCTTATAAAGAAGCTGCCCGTTACGGTAATGCTCGTGTAATTGCTTCTTCTGAGGATAAGACCTTCTCTTATATCCCTGAGGTTACAGCTGATATGATCGATCCTGAGGCTGACTATGTTCATATTTGTATGAATAATACAATTTATGGTACTAAATGGAACAACCTTCCCGAAACAGGCGATATTCCGCTTGTTGCTGATATTTCCAGCTGTATTCTTTCTGAGCCTATTGACGTTTCTAAATTTGGTGTTCTTTATGCAGGTGCTCAGAAAAACGTGGCTCCCGCCGGTCTTACAATAGTTATTATAAGAAATGACCTTATCGGCAACGCTATGGATATCACTCCTACAATGCTTAATTATCAGACTCATGCTGATAATGGTTCTATGTTCAATACTCCTCCTTGCTATACAATTTATATTGCTGGTCTTGTATTTAAGTGGATTAAGAAAATCGGCGGTCTTGACTATATGAGAAAGGTTAATACCGAAAAGGCAGCAATGCTTTATGATTTTCTTGATAACAGTAAGCTCTTTAAGGGGACTGTTGTTGCTAAAGACCGTTCTCTTATGAACGTTCCTTTTGTTACCGGTAATGATGAGCTTGATGCTAAATTCGTTGCAGAAACCAAGGCTGCAGGTTTTGTAAACCTTAAGGGCCACAGAAGTGTTGGCGGTATGCGTGCTTCTATCTATAATGCAATGCCAGTTGAAGGTGTTAAAAAGCTTATTGAATTTATGAAGAAGTTTGAGGAGGAAAATGCATAATGTATGCTATTAAAACCTATAATAAAATTTCAGCTATCGGTCTTGAAAGTTTTGATGCTAAATATGAGATTGGTGACGAAGTTGCAAATCCTGTGGGCGCTGTAGTTCGTTCAGCTAATCTTCACGAAGAACAGTTTGATCCTAATTTACTTGCAATTGCTCGTGCAGGTGCAGGTACAAATAATATCCCCATCGACCGCTGCAACGACGAAGGTATTGTTGTTTTCAATACACCCGGCGCTAACGCAAACGCTGTTAAAGAGCTTGTTCTTGCAGGTTTACTTCTTTCTTCTCGTAGAATTCTTCCCGCTATTGAATGGGCTAAAACCTTAAAGGGTAACGGCGATCAGGTTGGCAAAATGGTTGAAAAAGGAAAAGGCGCCTTTGTTGGTCCTGAAATACGTGGCAAAAAGCTTGGTGTTATCGGTCTTGGCGCTATTGGCGTTCTTGTTGCTAACGCTGCTAATCAGCTTGGTATGAAGGTTTACGGTTATGATCCGTTTCTTTCTCTTCAGAACGCTTGGAACCTTTCGCATCACATTAACCGCGCTAATGATATGAAAGAAATATTCGAAACCTGTGATTATATATCTCTTCATATTCCGCTTAATAAGGATACTAAGGATACGATAAATGCTGATGCTCTTGCTTTAATGAAAGACGGTGTTCGTATTCTCAATTTCTCTCGTGATGCTCTTGTAAACAGCACAGATATGATCGTTGCACTTGAGCAGGGTAAGGTTGCTTCTTATATCGTTGACTTCCCGACAGATGAAATGATCGGTGTAAATGGTGTTGTATGTATTCCTCACCTTGGTGCTTCAACTCCCGAGTCTGAAGATAACTGTGCTGAAATGGCTGCAAAGGAACTTATTGATTATATTGAGAACGGCAACATCACCAACTCTGTAAATCTTCCTAACATTTCTATGCCCAGAAGTGGTGAAAAGCGTATTTGTATTATTCATAAGAATATACCCAATATGCTTACAGCTATCACAACTATCGTTGCAAAAGATAATGTAAATATTGAAAACCTTCTTAACAAATCAAGAGGCGATATTGCTTATACAATGCTTGACGTAAATGAATGTGATATTGATTCCGTAAAAGAGCATTTAACTGCTATTGATGGCGTTATTAGAGTAAGAGTTATCTAATTTTTAAACCCCCGAAAAATTTTTCGGGGGTTTCTTTTATGTATTGACTTTTTTGCTTATAAATAGTATATTACTTATATAATAAAATTATTTTGAAAGAGGTCTCTATATGAAAAAAATCGTTACTTTTGGCGAAATTATGCTTCGTCTTGCGCCCAATAATTATCTTAGATTTGTTCAAACCGAGCAATTTGAAGCAACCTATGGCGGTGGTGAGGCAAACGTAGCTGTGTCCCTTGCTAATTACGGTATGGATGCTGCTTTTGTTACAAAGCTTCCGGCACACGAAATTGGTCAAGCTGCTATAAATTCTTTAAGAAAATTCGGCGTTGATACTACTAAAATCGTTCGTGGCGGTGATAGAGTAGGTATCTACTATTGTGAAAAAGGTGCTTCTCAGCGTCCTTCCAAGGTTATTTATGACCGTGCTGGTTCATCTATTTGCAAAGCTACTACTGCTGATTTTAATTGGTCCGAAATTTTTGAAGGTGTTGACTGGTTCCACTTTACCGGTATAACTCCCGCTCTTGGTGACAACGTAGCTGATATTTGTCTTGTTGCTCTTGAAGAAGCTAAGAAACGTAACATCACTGTTTCTTGTGACCTTAACTATCGTAAAAAGCTTTGGTCTAAAGAAAAAGCTGGCGAGGTTATGGGCAAATTAATGCAGTACGTTGACGTTTGCATTGCGAATGAAGAAGATGCTTCTGACGTATTTGGAATTAAAGCAAGCGATACTGATATTACCGCAGGTAAGGTTAACCACGAAGGATATAAAGAGGTTGCTGAAAAGTTGACTGAGCGCTTTGGATTTAAGGCTGTAGCAATTACTCTTCGTTCTTCTATTTCTGCTAACGATAACGATTGGGCTGCAATGCTTTATAAAGATGGTAATTTCTACTTCAGTAAATCATATCATATGCACATCGTTGACCGCGTAGGTGGCGGCGATAGCTTTGGCGGCGGTCTTATTTACTCAATGCTTATGGGCAAGGATAATCAGGATACTATTGAATTTGCAGTTGCTGCAAGTTGTCTTAAGCACTCGATTGAGGGTGACGTGAATATGGTTAGCGTTTGTGAAGTTGAAACTCTTGCAACCGGTGATGGCTCAGGTCGAGTTCAAAGATAAATTTTTAACTAGGTTCATTTTTGAACCTAGTTTATTTTAGGTGATATTATGCGTTTCTCAAATTTACATACTCATACAGTGTTTTCCGATGGAATTGGTACTTTCCGCGATAATATAGAGTCCGCTATTTCTAAAAATATGGTTTCGTTGGGTTTTTCCGACCATAGCTTTACTGCATGTGATACAAGTTATTGTATGAAACTCGAAGATTATGATAAATATTTTAAAGAAATTGATGATTTAAAAGCGGAATACAAGGGTAGATTTCCTGTTTATACAGGTCTTGAAAAGGACTATTTTTCCAATATTGACAGGTCGGCATTTGATTACATAATTGCATCGGTTCACTATATTATTAAAGACGGTGTATGTTATCCTATTGACCATTCGGAAAAACAACAAACCGACTGTATTAATGATGCTTTTTCGGGTAATATTTATGATTTTGCAAAATGCTTTTATAGTATGGTTGCTGAGCAGTCGGCACTTGTAAAACCTGATGTTATTGGCCATTTTGACGTAATTAACAAATTTAGTATAATGCCAGAAAATGACGATAAATATATAAACATTGCTAAAGATGCACTCAAGGAAACTGCTAAATACTGCAAAACTTTTGAAATCAATACCGGTGCGGTTGCAAACGGTTATCGCAAAAACCCCTATCCTAATCGCGTACTTCTTGAATTGTTGCTTGAAATTGGTGGGGAAGTTGTTATAAACAGTGATTGCCATAATCCTAAAAATCTTGATTTCTTTTTTAATGAATCGGTGCAGCTTCTAAAAGACGTTGGGTATAAGCATTTTTGTATGTTTAATGGTACTGATTTTGATAAGATTAATATTTAAAAAGAAAGACCGTTTATCTACTGATAAACGGTCTTTTTTTAGTAAAATATTTTTTTGATGTCAGGTAATGAGTAATCTGGAATAATCATATCAGAACCAAGTTCTTTATGAAGTTGACGTTGACGGGTAGCGCTTTCGGGTAAAATACTTAGTGTTACTGCACCGAGCTTTACGCCTGCGGTAATTTCACTGCGTCCGTCACCGATAACCAAAATGTTTTCGCCATTAATATTAAAGTCTTTTGCAAGACGGTACATAACGTCTTCTTTAGGAATTTTCTCGTCCCAGGTAGAACCTAAAATATCTTCGATTAACTTTCCTTCGCCAATTTCAAATCCAAGCCCTAAAACTTCTTCGTACATACCCATTGGCGGTTCAATAGATTTATCTACAACAGCGCCGGTTACAAAAAAGTTTTTTACACCGTTATCATAAAGGTACTGCATAAACTCTTTAGAGCCTTTTACAAGGAATTCTTCGGGGTTTTCTTTTGCTTTTTTAAGATTATTATCTCTGCAGAAACGATTTAAGACCTGTTCGTAAACCCCAAAAAGCTTTGGTGTAATGTCGGTTAAATAGTCGCGATACTCTTTAGGCTCGTCAAATGAATCAAATTTTTCTTCGCCTTTCCAAATAAGCTGAATAATATCACTGTTGGTTTGGCTGTTGAATTTTCCGTTTGTTAATTCCTGGTTTCTTCTTATAGCCCATTCCATTTGAGTGAGTGCCGAAAGACCTGCGCTCTCAATACAAAATTTATCGGTTTCTTCCAAAACCTCAGTGTCACAAAGAGCAACAAGTCTATTAATATTTTCCTCGCTTGTTAAATTGTCGGGAATACCATTATACGCAGTATCATAAAGTACACGGCTCATAACAGGCGGCCAGTTTCTTATTAAAGAATGTGTACCGTCAATATCGTGAAATGCGTAAAGGATTTTTCTATTGTTTATTTCCTTTAAAATTTTTGTTTCAGTTGCGTTTGCGGTGTTAATAATCATTGTCTTTGTCTCCATGGAAAAATGTTTACACGCTAAAAATACTATTGCCGTCTTTATCAATGGCTACGATAAGAGGGAAGTTATTAAATTCAAGTTTTTTTATTGATTCACAACCTAAATCATCAAAAGCAATAACCTCACATTTGTTTATACATTTTGCGGCGAGTGCACCTGCACCACCTATAGCACACAAATAGACGGAATTGTTTTTTATAATAGAATTTATAACTTCTAAAGAACGCTGACCTTTGCCTATTGTGGCAACAAGCCCCATATCTAAAAGTGCGGGAGTATAACTGTCCATACGTGAGGAAGTAGTAGGACCGCAACTTCCGATAGGTAAATTATTAGGTGTTGGGGTAGGACCGGCATAATAAATTACCGCACCGTCAATATTGAAGGGTAATTTTTTGCCACTATCAAGCAACTCAAAAATTCGTTTGTGGGCTGCATCACGTGCAGTATACACTGTGCCTGATAATATTACTTTATCACCTACAGAGAGATTTTTAATGCTATTTTTCAGTTCTTTTGTATTTAGTGTATATGTTTTCATATGTTAGCGTTAATTAGCTTTTCAAATTCGTTGTTGGCAGAAATATTTTCTTTTTCATTACTGTCAATACGTGATTTAATGCTTTCAAGATTTTCACATAGTGTGTTTATTTCTTTTGTATATGAGTCGGCGGCTGCAGTAAGCCTTGATTTAACCTCTTCCATAGAAAGCTGTGTATCATCAAGTGCTTCAAGGCGCTGACGATTAGCCTCTTCGATAAGCATACGGCTTTCGTTAGCGTTATCTATAAGAATTTTTGATGTAGTCTTGGCGGTGACATAAATTCGTGCAATATTGTCACTCATTAAACGAATTTGTTCTTTTTTACTGTCATATTCATTTGCTTTTTCGGTAAGAAGAGCATTATCGGCAGTCAACTTTTCGTTTGCGGACTTTAGTTCTTCAACCTGCTTTGCCAGTGCATCAATTTTATCTTTTGCAACTTTGTCGGTTGCTGCAATATAAGCCAGTACATCATCGGTGTTGAAACCGAAAAGACTTTTTCTAAATCCCTTAGCCATAAATATCCCTCCTGATTTTTAATTTATTATATCAACTTCTGCAAAAATTTACAAGTATAAATAATAAATATAAATAATTATCTAAGTATTGCTTGAAAAATCAGTGTATTTGTTATACAATATATATTGCATAATTATGAAAGTTGGTGCCCTATGAACAGAACAGAAGAAAGAGAACAGGCCTTTTTAATTGTTTTTGAAAAAATATTCAGAGACGAGGATATAGCTGATTTAATTGAATATGCAAAAGAAGCCAGAGAATGTGATGATAACGAATATGTAAACGATGTTACATTCGGTGTATATGCAAACATTGAAACAATAGATAAGTATATAGCTGATAATTCTAAAGGCTGGTCTATAAAGCGTATTTCAAAGGTTGGCCTTGCGGCTATGCGTGTTGCGATATATGAAATGCTGTATCGCCAAGATATTCCCGTGTCGGTTTCAATAAATGAAGCAATAGAACTTATAAAAAAATATGCCACAACCGACGACAGTTCTTTTGCTAACGGAATTTTAGGCACAGTTGCAAAAATATTGAATAAAAATTGATTTCGGAGATGAATATATGCAACAAGCACTGTCTGTAAGACAACTGAATTTGTATGTAAAATCATTGCTTGAATCAGATGTAAAATTACTGTCATGCCGTGTTCAAGGTGAGATCACAAATTTTAAAGAACATTTTGCAAGCGGTCACCTTTATTTTACTTTAAATGATGGCGGCGCCGCAATTAAGTGTGTTATGTTTAAAGGCAACGCTTTAAGAAATAAGTTTAAACTTAAAGATGGCATGTCTGTTATATGTAGCGGTAGAGTTTCCATATACGAAAAGGATGGTAATTATCAGCTATATGTTGAAACTGTTTCTCCTGATGGAGAGGGCGATCAATTACTCGCACTAAAGCTTTTAAAAGAAAAACTTGAAAAAGAGGGGCTTTTTGACGCTGATAATAAACGATCTGTTACTAAATTTCCAAAAAGAATTGCAGTAGTTACTTCGGGTACGGGTGCGGCACTTCAAGATATTATAAATGTTATTTCACGCCGATATCCCTCTTGCGAACTTATTGTTTGTAGTGCAGGTGTTCAGGGTGAAGGTGCAGCGCAGGATATGATATCTGTTCTCGATAGGGTTTATGAAATTGCCGATATGATAGATACGGTTATAATTGGCAGAGGCGGTGGCTCAAGTGAAGATTTAGCCGCTTTTAACGACGAAGCGCTTGCGCGTAAAGTCTACGCTTCGCCCATACCTATTATCTCTGCCGTAGGACATCAGACCGATACAACTATTTGTGATTTGGTGGCAGATCTTCGGGCTCCAACACCGTCTGCTGCTGCTGAGCTTGCTGTTCCTGATAATGCGGAAATATATTCGTATATTTCCTCTGCCCTTGCACTTGCAGGGAATTTGCTAAAGCAAAAGTATGATTTAAGCGTTGCAAGGCTTTTGGCAATTAAGAACAACTCGGTTTATAAAAATCCCTTTAAGATTGTTGAAGACAGAGCGCTGTACTGTGATAATCTTATTGAAAAAGCTGAAAACTTTGTAAATAAGATGTTTGATAAAAATTCGGCTGATTTTTCAAAGCTTATTGGCAGAGTTGAGGCACTTAGTCCTTTAAATGTGTTGGCACGCGGTTATAGTGTTGCCGAACATTGTGGTAAAAGTGTTGTTTCTCTAAATGATATGAATAAAAACGATAAATTTACCTTAACTGTAACAGATGGTAAATTTATATGTATTGTTGAAGATAAGGAGTAGGTTATGACTTTTGAAGATACACTTAAAAAACTGGAAGAAATTACTGAAAAACTTGAGTCGGGCGATGTTACCCTTGACGAATCATTAGTTTTATATGAAGAAGCAACCAAGCTTTCAAGAGAATGTAATAAAACCCTTGAAAATGCAAAACTTAAAATTCGCGAACTCAGCGAATTAGAAAAAGGCAAAGATGATGAATAAGGAAATTGTTAAAAATTACTGTGATAAATTTGAAGAATCATTCAACATATTTGTTCCGAAGAAAGAATGCAGTTACAGTACGGTTACCGAGGCTATGCGATATAGCTTTTTGCTTGGCGGTAAGCGGGTTCGTCCCTGTATTTTAATGGAATTTTATAAGATTTGCGGTGGAAAAGAAGATTATGCTCTTCCATTTGCCGTTGCTCTTGAAATGATTCACACATATTCGCTTATTCACGATGACTTGCCTTGTATGGATGATGATGACATTCGTCGCGGTAAACCCTCTAACCACATTGTTTATGGTGAAGATATGGCACTTCTTGCAGGCGACGGTCTTTTGACACACGCGTTTTTCGTTGCCTCCTCTACCGAGAATATCGAACCTGCTCTTTGTCTTAAAGCGTTAAGAGAACTGGCACATTTAGCGGGCTTTGAAGGTATGATAGGCGGTCAGGTAATTGATTTGCAGAGTGAAGATAAAGATGTGCCTGCTGAAACAATTTTTGAAATAAATTCTCTTAAAACGGGTGCACTTTTAAGAGCTGCCGCAAAAATCGGTTCTATTCTTGCAGGCAGTAGCGACGAAACTGTGGCTCTTGCTGAAGAGTACGGCGAAAAATTAGGACTTGCTTTTCAAATCGTTGACGATATTCTTGATACTTGCGGAGATGAAAATTTGCTTGGCAAACCTATACACAGTGATGAAAAAAATTCAAAATCCACCTTTGTTTCCCTTTACGGTATAGATAGATGCAAAGAAATGGTGCAAAATCTCACCATCGATGCTTTAAACTGCCTTAAAAAAATAGGCGGCGACACAAAGTTTTTAGAAGACCTTACGGTTTATCTTTCAAATAGAAATAATTAAGGACTGTTTATTTTGAAGTACAAAATTCTTAGCACGGTTAAATCACCAAATGATATAAAAAAGCTCACTAAAAATGAGCTTGACTCACTGTGCGATGAAATAAGAGCTTGTCTTATTGAGACTGTTTCAAACAATGGCGGCCATCTTTCCTCAAATCTTGGCACCGTTGAATTAACTGTCGCGTTACACAGAATATTTGATTCACCCAAAGATGCCATTATGTTTGATGTAGGTCATCAGTCATATACTCACAAGCTGCTTACCGGTAGGTTTGAAAGATTTTCTTCACTGAGAAAAGAAAATGGCATTTCCGGTTTTATGAATCCTTTAGAATCTGAGCATGATTTATATGTTAGCGGTCACAGCAGTAATTGTATTTCTGCAGCTTATGGCATATACAAAGCTAAAAAGCTGCAAAATAAAGAGGGAACAGCTATCGCTGTTGTAGGCGACGGCGCTATGACAGGCGGTATGATCTACGAAGCACTGAATAACATTGGCGCAGACAACAGTAAGTTTATCGTTGTACTTAACGACAACAAAATGTCTATTTCCAAAAATGTCGGCGCCATTTCACGTCATCTTAATAAGATACGTTTAAAATCCGAATATCATAACTTTAAATACAGCTTCAGCAGATTTTTAAACCGAATTCCCGTTATAGGCGATAATCTTTACAGATTTTTCTATAAACTTAAAAAAATGCTTAAAAATGTTGTTTATCACAGCAATATTTTTGAAGGTCTCGGCTTTAATTATCTTGGTCCTGTTGACGGTCATGATATTGTGTCACTTGAGGCGGTATTAAGAATTGCTAAAAAGCAAGATAAACCCACTCTTGTGCATGTCGTTACGGTTAAGGGCAAGGGATACAGCTTTGCTGAAACAGATCCCGGCACCTATCATGGTGTTTCAAATTTCAATACCAATGAGGGTTTTGTTTCCAGCAATAAAACAACATATTCCGATGTAGCCGCTAAAACCATTTGTGATCTTGCAGAAAACGATAGCCGTGTTTGTGCACTTACTGCGGCTATGACTTTTGGTACAGGTCTTTGTGATTTTGAACAAAGATTTCCTGAGAGATTTTTTGATGTAGGAATCGCCGAAGAACACGCAATGACATTTGCGGCAGGACTTGCAAAGGGCGGCATGAAGCCGTTTTTCGTTGTTTATTCGTCATTTTTGCAACGAAGCTATGATCAAATACTTCACGATGTTGCAATATCAAAGCTTCCGGTAAAAATATGTATTGACAGAGCCGGTTTTGTGGGTGAAGACGGCTGTACGCATCAAGGTCTGTTTGATGTTTCTTTTCTTTCAAGTGTGCCCGGTATGACTATATTTTCACCCGCTTCATATAGTGAACTTTCAGGTATGATAGAAACAGCTTCCGATTTTGAAACACCTGTTGCCGTTCGCTATCCCAGAGGAAGCTGCAGTGATAATGAGTTGTTTAGCTATACGGGTAATGACTATGATGTTTTCTGTTCTGACAGTGATATTGTCTGCTTATCCTATGGCAGAATTGCATATAACGTTTATAAGGCAGCTTTCTTAGATCAAAAGTGTGATTTTATAAAGCTCAATAAAATTTTCCCAATAGCTGATTCACTTTCTGAACTTCTAATGAAATATAAAAAAGTTTATGTGTTTGAAGAAAGTATGAAAGACGGTTCTATCGGTGAAAAACTTATTGCCGGTCTGTCTAACAAAGGCTTTAATGGAAAGTTTGAGCATATTGCTGTTG
The DNA here is from genome assembly GCA_045586405.1 of Acutalibacteraceae bacterium. GTDB lineage: Bacteria > Bacillota > Clostridia > Oscillospirales > Acutalibacteraceae > SIG607. The sequence continues at coordinate 28,985 of JAZNAG010000044.1, forward strand.
ATGGGCAATTTGTTAATGTCGCAAGTGTTAACAGTCAGATATCACATTTTGGCTTAGACGTTGATAGTATAAAAAATACTTTGAGAGGTAATTAAATTGTCTGATAAAATACGACTGGATGTTGCTCTTTTAGAAGGCGGTTATGCTGATAGCCGTGAAAAAGCAAAAGCACTTATAATGTCGGGTATTGTTTATGTAAATAATCAAAAGTGCGATAAAGCAGGGCTAAACATTAAGGAAGATGATGTTATTGAGGTGCGCGGTGAAAAACTGAAATATGTCAGCCGTGGCGGCTTAAAGCTCGAAAAGGCCATTTCTTCTTTTAATATAAAACTTGAAAATTTTGTTTGTGCCGATATCGGCGCCTCAACAGGCGGCTTTACCGACTGTATGCTTCAAAACGGCGCTTCAAAGGTTTTTGCTATTGATGTTGGTTATGGTCAGCTTGCCTGGAAACTTCGTACAGACAAAAGGGTTATTAACCTTGAACGTACCAATTTTCGCTATGTGACAAACGAGCAGGTGAACGAGCCTCTTGATTTTGCCTCTGTTGACGTATCCTTTATATCACTTTCGCATATTTTACCGGTAATGAGAACTCTGCTTAAAGACGATGCTACAGCTGTTTGTCTGATAAAACCTCAGTTTGAAGCAGGAAAAGAAGGGGTTGGCAAAAAAGGTGTAGTCAGAGATAAAAGTGTACATATTGCTGTAATCGAAAAAATTATAGGACTTGTAGCTGAAAATAATTTTTCGCTTTTAGGACTTGATTTTTCACCTGTTAAAGGTCCTGAAGGCAATATCGAATATTTATGTTACATTAAAAAGACAAATACACCGTCACTTCTTACCGATGTATCTTCAGCACAGCTTGTTGAAGAATCATATAAAACTCTTAATCAGGAGGGATAATATGGTTGTAGGAATACTGCCTAATCTTGATAAGCGCGGCGCACCGGAAGCAATGGAGCGTATGCGCGATATACTTATTTCTAATAATATCAAAGCATATTTACCGTCACAAATTTCTTTTCTCGGTTATGAATCAATTCCCGAAGAAGAACTTTTTGAAAAATCTGATGTAATAATTACAGTAGGTGGCGACGGCACAATAATCCGCTATGCAAAAACTGCCGCAAAATATAATAAGCCGGTGCTTGGCATCAATGCAGGTAGAATGGGCTTTCTTGCCAATATTGAAGCTAATCAGCTTTCGTTACTTAATAAACTTGTTACCGGTGATTATGAAACCGAAAACAGAATGATACTTGATGTTAAAATAGTTGAAAACGGTAAGGAAGTAGCTGCTTTTTCTGCCGTTAATGACGCTGTGATTTCAAGCGGTTTTATGTGTAGGCTTATTGATATACAGGCTTACATTGAAGACGAACCCATTTGCTATAGGGCAGACGGTCTTATTATTTCAACACCTACAGGCTCGACCGCATATTCACTTTCGGCAGGCGGACCTATTATAGATCCTGCCATCAACAACATTATCATTACTCCGATTTGTTCACATTCTTTAAGCGCTAAACCTATTATTTTAAGCGGTGATAATGTTGTTAAATTTAAAGGCTTTTCAATGAAGCGTTCTGAAGTGTATTTGCTTATCGATGGTCGTCGTTCGTATGTATTAAAGCCACATTCGGAAATTTATGTATCTAAAGCAGACAAGAGTATGTCTCTTATAAAACTTACTAAGCGTTCATTTTATAAAACATTATCAGAAAAGTTTAAATAAGGTGATCTTATGAAAAATAAAAGACAAGAAAAAATACTTGAACTTATCAAAGAAAGAGCATTTTATACACAGGATGAACTACAGGAAGCGTTAAATAACCTTGGTTATAATGTTACTCAGTCTACTGTTTCCAGAGATATTAAGCAACTGCGCATTATTAAAAATTTGGATTCTATGGGTAACTACAGATATGTTTCAGATATACGTGAAAACACTTCTAATCGTAAGGATAACGGTGCTGATTTCAGTGATATCTTTGCTCGTTCTGCAATTAAGGTTGACTGTGCTTTTAACGATATTGTAGTAAAATGCCATCCTGGTATGGCATCAAGCGCTTGTGTTGCTGTTGACCATTTTTTTTCGGGTATGATTATGGGAAGTCTTGCAGGTGACGATACTATTCTTATTATCACAAAAACTCCTGAAATAGCATCTCAGCTGACAGAACGACTCAAAAATATGTGTAAGGATTGACCTATATGTTAAGTTATTTACATATTGAGAATATTGCTGTTATTGAGCAGTCAAGTATAGAGTTTTCCGGTGGTTTTAATGTTTTAACAGGTGAGACCGGTGCAGGTAAGTCCATTATTATTGATGCTATATACGCGGTTCTCGGTCACAGAACTTCTAAAGAACTGATACGAAATAACTGTGAAAAAGCAAAGGTTTCGGCTGTTTTTTCTTTTCTTGACGATATCTGTATTTCTGCCTTCTCCGAAGCCGGAATTTCTCCTGACGATGACGGTAACTTTGTAATTGAACGTACGCTGTCAATGAACGGAAATGGCTTTATTAAGGTTAACGGTGTTCCTGTTTCGGCGACTGTTTTAAAGAATATTTCATCAAAGCTTTTAAATATTCACGGACAGCACGATAATCAGGCATTACTTGATAGCGATAATCATTTTACTTATATTGATAAATTGGCCGAAAATGATAAAGAACTTTCTTCATATAGAGATGAGTTTAAAAGATTCAGTTCGATTAGAGCAAAACTCAAGTCGCTTGAAATGGATGAAGATGAGAAACTGCGCAGAATTGATATTCTTAAATATCAGATAAATGAGCTTGAAACTTCTTCACTTAAAATTGGTGAAATCGCTGATTTAAAAGAGCGTCTGGCCATCGCTCGAAATATCGGTAATAAAATTAAAACCTTAAATGGTATTTTGTCTTACCTTAAAGATTGTGATGAAAACAGCGGTGTTGCTTCTTTGCTTCGTGAAGCTTTGCATTTAATTGCTGTCAGCAAAGATACACAACTTGATGAAGAAACCGAAAAACTTCAGGATGCAATTGAAAACATAACCTGCGCTATTGATTTAATTGAAAATAAAATATCAACTCTCAGTTCTGATGAATATAATTTAGATGTTATTGAAGACAGACTCGCTGTCTTGTCCGGTCTTGCCTCAAAATATGGAGAAGACGAAGTAAAAATGCTTGATTTTCTAAGTAACGCTAAAGAAGAACTTGATACTATTCTGTTTAATGATGATGAGGTTGACAGACTAAGCGACGAGCTTGTCGAGTCACAGAATCTGCTTATTGAAAAAGCCGAAAAATTAACCGACTCAAGAATTAAAGCAGGTAAAGTTTTTGAGACTAGTGTTAAAGAAATTCTTGCAGAGTTAAATATGCCTGCCGTTGAAATTTCGGTTGAGTGTAATAAGGGCAGATACAATAGAAACGGTTGCGATGAAATACAGTTCCTTTTCAGTGCTAATGCAGGTGAAACTAAAAAACCGCTTGCGAAAATTGCTTCGGGTGGTGAGCTTTCAAGAGTAATGCTTGCTATTAAGAGAATTCTTGCCGAAAAAGATGATGTCAACACCTTGATTTTTGATGAAATAGATTCAGGAATCAGTGGCGTGACCGCCGATAAGGTGGGAGTTCAACTTAGCAATGTAGCCCAAAATCACCAAGTCATTTGTGTTACACATCTTGCACAAATTGCAAGTGTTGCTGATAATCATTTGCTTATAACTAAAGATGTTCGTGACGGCAAAACTTATACCGTCGTCCAGAAAATTGAAAATGCTGACAGAGTCAGAGAAATTGCTCGAATTATGGGCGGTTCTCAAATTACAGATGAATTATTAAAATCTGCCCAGCAACTAATTGAAAATGGTAAAAAATAAAAAGCTGCATTGCAGCTTTTTATTTTAGAAGATGTGTATTTTTTGTGTAAATTACAGTAATAAAACGTATATCTTTGAGATTACAAATTACAGTTGTAACATTGTTTCCTTCAAGTTTTAAAACAATATAGTCAATGCCTGATGCTACTAACTGACCGATATGTGAAACAAGGTTGTTGCCAATAAGATGTTCAACCTTTACCCATTTGCCGATATTTTTCGCAAGATAGTTTGGTAAAAAGTTAATATCACGGTAGTCAAAATCGGTGTTTTTATTACTGTTAAGTAAATTTTCTGCATAGGGAATGATATCAAAAGTATCGGTTATAGAATCATTATTCATAAAAAAGTCCTCCTTACTACATTTTATGAAGGAGGATTTTTTATGCTAAAAATAATTAGTTTATCATCATATTCATATCATAAAGACCTGCATTTTTACCGCAAATAAACAAAGCGGCTTTAACGGCGCCAACTGCAAAAATATCTCTTGAAGCAGCAGAGTGGGTTAATGTAATTGTTTCGTCTTTGCCTGCAAAAATAACCTCGTGCTCACCAACAATTGTTCCGCCTCTTATCGAATGAATACCGATTTCATTGTTTGGTCGAGCCATTCGTCTTGAGTGACGGTCATATTCGTATTGCATTTTATCTTCATTTACTTCGTTGATGGCATTAGCCAGCATCAGCGCAGTACCCGAGGGAGCGTCCAACTTCTGATTATGGTGCTTTTCGATGATTTCTATATCAAAATCATCGCCCAGAATCTGTGCGGCACGTTTTGATAAAGCGGTTAGCACGTTTATGCCAAGGGACATATTAAATGTGAAAAAGATAGGTATAATTAATGATGCTTTTTTAATTTCTTCTATCTGCGCTTTGGAAAAGCCTGTTGTTGCCAGAACAAGAGGGATGTTTTTTGCTTTAGCAAATTCAAGCAGATCGGTTAATGCAGAAGGGTGACTGAAGTCGATAATAACATCGGCTGTTTCTAAAACGTCACTGATTTTAGAGTAAACAGGGAAGTCGGCACTGCCTTTGCTAAGAAAGTCGACACCTGCGCAAATTTCACACGTATCGCTGTTAGTGACTATTTCGGTTATTACTTTACCCATTCTGCCAAAACAACCGTTAAGTAAAATTTTTCTCATTTTTAACATCCTATTCTTAGTATTAGATTAAATTACAGTTTTTGAGTTGTTTAATAAGATTATCGCGGGGACCGTTATCCATTTCTACAAGAGGAAGTCTGCACGGTCCTACATTCATACCCATAATATTCATAGCTTCTTTAACGGGTATGGGGTTAACATCTGAAAACAGTGCTTTTATAAGCTGTGCATAAAAGACTTGCTGTTTGCCGGCTTCAATATATTTGCCATCAAGATAGTCGGCGCAAAGTTTATGCGTCTCTTTTGGGGCGATATTTGATAAAACAGAAATTACGCCTATACCGCCAAGTGACATAATCGGAATAATCTGATCATCATTACCAGAATATATATCTAGCTTATCGCCGCAAAGTGACTTTGTAAGAGCTACCGATGAAATATCTCCGTTAGCTTCTTTTGTAGCAACGATGTTTGGATGCTCACAAAGTTTAGCATAAGTTTCAGGTTGAATATTTACACCTGTTCTTGAAGGTACATTGTATAAAATAATGGGGGAGTCAATTCTGTCGGCCACATAAAAATAATGGGACAAAAGACCTTTTTGTGAGGTTTTGTTGTAATAAGGAGTAACCATAAGCATAGCATCGGAACCACAGCTTATTGCATCTTTACAAAGTTCAACGGTATAGGGGGTATCGTTTGAACCTGTACCTGCAATAACGGGAACTCTTTTGTTGGCGCTGTTCACAGCGGTTTCAATAACCTTTACGTGTTCTTTATAGTTAAGAGTTGATTTTTCTCCGGTAGTTCCGCAAATAACGAGGGCATCGATACCGGCGTTGATTTGATCATCTACAAGCTGAGTCAGTTTTTCAAAATTAACGCTGCCATCATTGTTCATTGGGGTAACTAAGGCAGTAGCTGCACCGGTAAAAATTCTTTGTTTCATAATCTAACAGCACCTTTACAAAATAAATTTTTTGACAAAATCAAACATTTCTGTTGCTATCAGAAGCTTTTTGCAATATAATTATTATTACTATTAAAATAATAACATTAGCTATATTGTTTGTCAAATACATTTTATGCTGAAATTTGCTTTTAAAGACTGGAGAATTTATGAAAAAAAGTGACTTTTTTTATGACCTGCCCGAAGAACTTATTGCTCAAACACCTATTGAACCAAGAGATTCTTCACGTTTAATGGTTATAAATAGAACTGAAAAAACTATTAAAGAAAATATTTTCAGAAACATTAAGGAATATCTTAAAAGCGGTGATTTGCTTGTCCTAAATGATACAAGAGTTCTTCCCGCACGTATATTCGGCAAGAGAGTAGACACATTAAGCGTTGTTGAATTTGTACTATTAAAGCAAATTAAAACTAACGTTTGGGAGTGTATTGCAGGTCCCGGTAAAAAAGCAAAGACGGGTAATGAATTTACCTTTAGTGATAATTTAAGTGCAAGGGTTATCGATGTTTTAGATGACGGTAACAGAATTCTTGAATTTAGCAGTAAAATTGATTTTTTTGCCGCGCTGGACCAGGTAGGACAAATGCCGCTTCCGCATTATATCCACGAGGAACTTAAGGATAAAGAAAGATATCAGACGGTTTATTCAAAGAATTTAGGTTCGGCTGCTGCGCCGACTGCCGGTCTGCATTTTACTAACGAACTGATTTCAGAACTTAAAAATATAGGTGTTGATATTGCTTATGTAACCCTTCATGTTGGTCTTGGTACGTTCAGACCGGTTAAGGTGGAAAATATTAACGAACATCATATGCATTCAGAACACTATAGCATAAGTAAAGAAACTGCTGAAAAAATCAATGCAGCCAAACAACGCGGTGGACGGGTTATCTGTGTAGGTACAACAAGCTGTAGAACCCTTGAAAGTGCCGCAACAAAGTACGGTGAAATTAAAGAATGCAGTGATGATACTTCAATTTTTATTTATCCCGGCTATACTTTTAAGTGTATGGACGGTCTTATTACTAATTTTCATTTGCCCGAAAGTACGCTTATAATGCTTGTATCAGCTTTTGCGGGATATGAATTTACAATGCAGTTTTACAGAAAAGCGGTTGAAGATAAATACCGTTTCTTCAGTTTCGGAGATGCAATGCTGATTTTATGATTTACAGAAATTTAAGGAGAATATTATGTTTAAGGTTTTAAAAACCGAAGGTAGTTCAAGACTTGGTGAATTTCATACTAATAGGGGTGTTGTAAAAACTCCTGCATTTATGAATGTAGCTACAAGTGCTGCTATTAAAGGCGCCGTTTCCGCAGAGGACCTAAAAACCGTAGGTTGTCAGGTTATGCTTAGTAATACCTACCATTTACATGTTCGTCCCGGTGACGAGGTGGTTAAGAAATGTGGTGGTATTCATAAGCTTTCAACTTGGGATGGCCCTATTTTAACCGATAGCGGCGGTTTTCAGGTTTTTTCACTCGCGCCGCTTAGGAAAATTACCGAAGAGGGTGTTACCTTTAACTCTCATATTGATGGCAAACGCATTTTTATGGGCCCTGAAGAAAGTATGAAAATTCAAAGTAATTTAGGTTCTACTATTGCTATGGCATTCGACGAGTGTGTAGAAAATCCTGCTCCGTACAGTTATTCTAAAGAGTCTTGTAAAAGAACTACTAGATGGCTTGAACGTTGCAAAAAAGAAATGCAAAGGCTTAATTCTTTAGAAGACACCATAAACAAAGAGCAATTGCTGTTTGGCATAAATCAAGGTTGTACTTTTAGCGATTTGAGAATTGAGCATATGAATGAAATAAGAGATCTTGACCTTGACGGATATGCTATAGGCGGTCTTGCGGTTGGTGAGCCTGCTGAGGTTATGTATGACGTTATTGAAGCAGTAACCCCTGAAATGCCAAAAGATAAAATTCGTTATCTTATGGGTGTAGGTACTCCTGTCAACATTTTGAATGCCGTTGAACGTGGCGTTGATTTGTTTGACTGTGTTATGCCCAGCAGAAATGCCCGTCACGGACATTTGTTTACAAGCGCGGGTATAATTAACCTTAACAATAATAAATACGAGACCGATATGAAGCCCATTGATGAAAATTGTGACTGTCCGGTGTGTAGATGTTACAGTAGGGCATATATTCGTCATTTGATTAAAAGCAAAGAGATGCTCAGCCATCGTTTATGTGTACTTCATAATCTTTATTTTTACAACAAACTTATGAGTGATATTCGCGATGCTCTGTCTGAAAATCGCTTTGCAGAGTTCAAAAAAGAGAAAGAAGAAATATACGGTACAAGAATTTAGATTATTTTTCTTGATTTATTACAGTTTTTGATATATAATAATAAAAATTAAAATTTTGGAGGATATGTAAATGCAAGGTAATTGGTTAATGATAGCATATATCGTTGTGATTGTTGCTGTTATGTATTTCGTAATGATTCGTCCGCAGAAGAAAAAACAAAAAGAAGAGCAGAAAATGCGTGAGTCCATTCAGGTTGGTGATGAGCTTCTTACTATCGGTGGTATTTTCGGTAGAGTTGTTTCTCTTAAAGAAGACAGCATTGTTATTGAATCATCTGCTGATCACTCAAAAATTAAAATTGCTAAATGGGCTGTAAGTCAGAATCTTACAATTCATGAAGAAGCTGCTGCTACCGGCGAAAAGAAATCTTTATTTAAAAAATAAGTTCTAAAAATTATCCCTCTCGTAATAAAATTCTACGAGGGGGATTTTTATGTTTAAGTTTCTTAAAAATCGAGATTATGCCGGTGTTATACGTTTTACAATTTATCTTCTTTTAGGTGTTATTATGACACTTGTTTTTCTGTTTATATTTGCACTTGTGATAACTTTTTTTGATTTACAGGGTTTTTATAACGGAATTTTTGCAACTGTTTCTATAATTTTAGGTACATTTGTGTCGGCATATTTTTATGTTTCGAAAATAAAGTCAAAAGGCTTTTTAAACGGCGTCTTAATCGGCGCGTCAATATTTATTATAATTTTTATCGCTTCACTTTTTTTAAGCGATAAGGGCTTTTCACTGTCAAGTCTGTTTCATCTAATATCCGCGCTTTTGTCAGGTGGCATTGGAGGTATTATTCAGGTGAATAAAAAACAGAACCTGAAGTATTTAAAATAAAAAACCGTCAATACTTTCTTTATCTTAAATTTCGGAGTGATAATATGGATAACAACGATGTTTTGGAAAGGGAAGTTGAAATATACAAAAAACTTATAAATCTTATTGAGGAAGATTTATTACTGAGTAAAAATGAAACAAATGAAAAATAAGGGCTTCGGCTCTTATTTTTTTGGAATATTTGTTGATTATTATATCTGAAAATGTTATAATCTTAATGGATTTGCTCACATATAATTTATATGTGAGGGGGCTATTGTTTTGGTAAAAAGATTTATATTAGGTTCTTTGGCGGTTATTTTAATTATCGGTTGTACTCTTGTCGGCAATAACCATAAAAACAGTATTCCCGCACAAGCAAATTTAGATAACAAAAAAACCATAATTATTGACGCCGGCCACGGCGGGTTAACTAATACTATAAAGGCTTAACAATAGGGGATGTCTATTGCGGTTGCGCTCGTCTATTTTGCCCGTCGGTTTTGCCTTTGTTTTTGGCAGGCGTTAGCCTTGCCAAAAGCCTCAGGCTTCACCGAACGAACAAACTAAACGGCAACAACAAAAAGCACAACATCCACCCCTATTGATAAACCTATAGGTCCAATCCTGCCGTGAAAATTCAATATAAAACTACCCGAAAACCCGCTATTTAAGCGGGTTTTCGCCATTTTACGTCAATATTCGAATTCAAAGCTTGCCTTATCGGTTGTGAACTCACATAACACTTTATTTTTATGACAAAATCGATAATATGCTTCGCAAGATGCACTTTCGTGTATGGTTCTGCACATATCACCGTTTGTCGGCGCCGCCAACGGTTGAGCGTTCTTTTTTAACAACTTGGCAGTCAACTCAAAGTTTCCTTGCTTTACCGTAACAGTGTTTTTGTCAACTTGTTTTATTCTTGCACCAAGATAGGTTGCGATTCTATATTCCTTTCCGTTAAGCAGAACAACACTGATAATGCCCGTAAAATGAATTCCTAAAAAGGGTATGTCCGCTACAGATAGCATCAGTGAGTTGTTTTCAAAACAGCACTGCGTCCAAATATACTTTATTGGGAAAGAACGTCCGCAATCGCCCTCAATATATCCTATGCCATTTTCAAATTTATAAAGTTGATCGTTTGCCCTAATTTCACCGTTTATTTTATGACATATACTGTAAACACTGTGTCTGCACTGCATAAACGGAACATATTTAAACGGTCCCATAATATCATAACGAATAGGCGAAAGACCTTCAAAACAAAGCTTACCCTCAAGCGTTAAGCCATTATCTTTATAATCGAGAATTATTCCTTCGTGAGAGAATACGCAATTATCTATTTTTACATATAAAGGTTTTTCACTATATTCTAATTTGTCAAAGGGTATGTTAATAGCTTTATTATCGGTTATTATCTGTAAAGAAGCAGATTTTTTACCGTTGCTGTAATGATACGCAGGTATAAATGCAATTGTTTTGTCCTTTGTACTGCATTTAAAGTACCAACCTTTAAAATATCCTATATTAACCAACCTTGCTTTCGTAATAAAATAGCTATAATTATAGAATATCTTGATGTTATGCAGATATACAGGTATGGTGGTTTATAATTTATTGCGATAGTTATATTTATTTAAAACTTGTTTTTTGCGTTTTGTTGTAACTTCTGTATAAATCTCTGTAGTCGAAACACTACTATGGCCTAAAATTTCTTGGACAGAACGCAAGTCAGCACCATTTGCAAGTAGATTTGTAGCAAATGTATGTCTAAGATAGTGCGGAGTAGAATTAATATTAATTCCAGACTGGATTTTTAGTGAGTTGTAAATATATTCTATACCGTGAATACTTATTGGGTCACCGTAACGGTTTACAAATAACATATCTGTATTCGTAGGACGTGATTTTCGGATTTTTAACCATACTATTATGTTATTCCAAGTTTGTGGGCATGAAATATATATTAGTCGTTGTTTTCGTCCTTTACCATGAATTAAAATGATGCGTTCGGAATTTATGATATCGTTGATAGATATATTTGCTGCCTCAGCTATACGTATACCTGTACTTATTAAAATATCTATTAAAGCTAAGTTGCGAGATGTTTTCCACTTCTCAAAGTCACTAGATGCATTAATGGATTGTTCAGTGACGCATGATAACAACTTAGAGGTTTCTTTAATTGCAAGTGTTTTTGGAAGCTTTTTCTCTTTTTTGAATTTGAAATGATGTGATGAGAAAAAGTTGTTTTCTATGTAGTTTTTAGAATGCAAATATTCAAAAAACATCTTTAGCACAATCAGTTTTCTGTTTATAGTTGTATCTTTTAGCCTCCGGGTGATTGTAAGTTCCTGAATATACTGTAGAATAGATTCATTACTTAATTCGTGATTGATGACAAAAGAATTAAAATCATTTAAATCAGATGTATAAGCCGTAATAGTTTTTTCTGATAAATTTTTTGTTGACTGTACTAATTGGATGAATTCAGGAATAATTAATTTTAAATCTTTCATATTGCACCTCATATTTCGATAATATATTGAATATTTTACCAAAATACGTTATAATAGTCTCGAAAAGAACTTACAATAACTATTTATTATTGTGAGATTATCATTATAATAATATGGCGGTGCATACAAATGAAAACATGTTTTGTCATAATGGGATTTGGCAAAAAGACAAGTATAAAGCATAAAAAAGGTATAGACCTAGATTTTGTTTATAATAGCATTATTAAACCGGCTGTCGCTATGAGCGATTATACAGTAATAAGAGCAGATGAAATTACCGGAAACTCTTTAATTAGTAGAAAAATGTTCTTAAGATTAGTAACAGCAGATTTAGTTATTGCCGATATAACAAGTCTAAATGCAAATGCTATGTATGAGTTGGGTGTCCGGCATGCTTTAAGACCATATTCCACAATTATCATGAAGGATGATCTCACAGATTTTCCTTTTGATATTAATGATGTGCCCTACATAAAATATTCATCTCGTTTTGACGAGCAAAGTGTATCTAAAGCTATTAATGAACTGTCCGATAGAGTACAATCAATCACTAACGAGTTAGATAGCCCTTTTTTCACATATTTATCTGAAGTTCCTCCTATAAATCGTGAAATTGTAAAAAAACTAGAAGAAAAGATTAGAGACTCCAGCGATTCAACCACAACATATTTTAGTACAATCACTCAAATTCAGAACAACATAAATGAAGATAGATTTGATGAAGCATTATTTAAAATAAATGATTTATTATCAAACAACCCGGAGGATACAGAACTTAAAATAAAAAAATCGTTTTGTATGTATAAAATCGATGAAAATTCAATAACAAATTTAAAAAACACATTGCAATATATTTATGATAATAATTTAAGTGATATTGTGGATGTAAATATTCTATGTATTATAGGAGCGATAAAAAAACGATTATGGCTAAAAACCTCAGTAGAAGAATATTTATCTTCGTCTATTGAAGCATATGAAAATGCATTCTATATCAATAAGGATTTTTACCCTGGTTCTAACTATGCTTATTTATTGTTGGAAAAATCTAATATCCAATCGAATCTCGAATTGAAGAAAGAGTTGTTTTATCAATCTAAATCAATTTATAGATCTATATTACAAAGCTGCCATAACTCTTATACTCTTGACGAGTGGGCTGCTGCTACATTATCTACTGCTTTCTTAGTAATCGGTGATGAGAAGAAATCACTACAGTATAGCAAAGATATAGATTTAAAATCGAAATGGAAAAAAACCACTCATAACAACCAGTATAAAAGAGTACAAGACTTATTAGTTCTTATTAAGCAAAACATTTAGATATTTAAAAAATGTTTAATTTCATTAATACATAATTTGTTTGAATTACTATTGAATTTAACTAATTCTGAATATCCCCAATTGTCTTTAGCTTTTGAAACAGTAGGTATACGAATAACTTTATATGCATCTTGAGTAAAATCAATAACACCTTCTTGCTCGACATTTGAAGGAAGCAAAATTAAGATAGGTTTATTTAACGTCTTCGCTATAGCGCATTCAATATGTATCCAAGGTGAAGTATAATATATGTTGCTTTTTTCGATTCTTTCAAACAGATTTTTTTCTTTTTGAAATTCTAAATATGTATGTTTTCTTTCAAATGCCAGAGCAATTAACATATCACATTCTCTAATAGAATCAATAATTTTAATTAACGGCGATTCTCCTTTATTACAAAGACAAGAAACTGTTATAGGAGTAATTTCCGTTGACTTTAAAATCATATTACGAAGACATTGTTCATATTGGATTTGATCTTTTCTATAACCATTTGATACACTTAAAAAAACTTTTCTACCTTTCATAATTGACTCCTTTAACATAATCTCACAATAATAAATAGTTATTGTAAGATTGCGTATATTGTTTAATATTAAGAAAACCCGCCTTATCAGCGGGTTTTATGCACTTCTGTAATTCTAAATTGATATGATATCTATTCCATATTTTAGTTTTATCATAATTAAATAATAGGAGTTCTTATAAATGGATAAGGCAATGAAACGAAAGCAAGATTTATTTAGACTTTGTAACGGCATGGATGAACTTGATATACATAAAAAAGAGAAATGCTTGTCTTTTTCTGAAGCAATGCTTTCGATAGAAGGAATCAAGGTTAGCGAAGAAGCTGCAACTGTCCTTGAAGAGTGGAAAGACGGAAGAATTACTTTTTTATCGATATTTGAATCAACACTTAAAAGGTACGGGTTTGACACATAATTCAATGCTTAAGAGTTGAATTTTAAAATCATATGGTGTATAATATATTAGATAAAAAATAGAAAGGAGAAAAAGTTTATGAAGGATTTTGAGATTTTAAGCCGTGATACAGTTGTAGCTGTTTGGAAAGATAACGAGCTTAAAGTTTTGAATAACGATTTATTGCCTTTATATTTAAAGCGTGTAAACAATGCTAAATCTTGGCTTGAAACAAGAGCTATTGACTCACACAGAGCAAACTCCCGTTTGTTAAAAAAGGCTTTGAGACTTGCCGAAAAAGACGATGTTTCAACAGTGCTTCACGTTAATGCTGCAACCATTACCGACACCTATTGGGTTAGAGCAATCGGCAGTGATTTGAAATATGAAGATGTTCGCTTCAATAAAGACTATTTCTCCAATCTGGCACTCAGAGGACTATATTCAAGCTTTAATTCTGCCGCAATGCGTTACTATTCTAAAACTCCGGAGCTTACCAATATTGGTAGCTTTGAAAAGTGCTGGAAACTTAAAGATGGAAAATGGTGGATTTATAAATCTGCTAACCAAAAAGAGCAGTTCTCAGAGCTTTTCGTATATGAGTTGGGTAAGGCGCTCGGTATGAATATGGCTCATTATGAGAAAGGTGATAAATGCGTTAAATCACTTGACTTTACTGATTCAGCGAACGTTATTTTTGAGCCTGCGTCTTCGTTTATGGGAGATGAGGAAGATTATATTAAAGTAGTTGGAAAGTTAAAAGAACTTTGTCCCAAAGCAATTCCTGACTATATTAAAATGATTTTCCTTGATACTATAACCGCTAACCCTGATAGACACACAGGAAACTTCGGTTTAATGCGTGATGTGAAAACCGGTGAGCTTTTAGGACTCGCACCAAACTTTGATAACAATATGGCACTTATTGCTCGTGGTTATCCAACAAGCAAATCCGCAAACGACCTGTTAATCACGCTGTTTAATGAACTAATAGAAGAATATCCTGAATATAAGGAATATCTGCCAAAGGTAACCGAGCAGATGATTAAGAAAGTTATTAGCAAACTTAATATGAAAGTAAAATCTCAAGTAATTGTTGGTTTTGTAATTAAACGTTATCAAGCAATTAAATGATTGTAAAAAACAATGAAATCCCATATAGCAGAATGAATTTGCTATATGGGATTTTTGCTTTATAAAAACAGGTATCCAATGTACATAAAAAAGATGTCGCTAAATAAGTTAAATGTTAAATATAAATAATAGATATTCAGTTTTCATTGAACAAATAAGCGATTAGTTCAATGCGATTTTTCCACTTTTCTTTATTGTTAGTGCACAGCTCATCATATAATTCGTTTACCGTATCGATCAATTCAAAATCATAAACATTATCATAAATTAAATTTGAAATATATCGCTCCATTAGTTGTGTATCAAAGTTCAGAACCTTTTCATCGGCAAGTTTATATTTGGGATACTTTTTACCTTTCTTTAATATCCAATATAACACCTCTCTTTTTGCTTGGTGTTGCTTTTTAAGCTCCTGATATAAATTAACCGTTGTATCATTATGGCGATATACAAGTGTAGCTGCAGAATTATATTCTAACTCATAAGCAAATATATTTAAATCGTTGCATAGAGTGCAAACGACTTGGTAATAAGCATTTGATAGATATCCTAAATATTCGCCAAAGGTGTTTTTAATTTTATTACCTAGATCGTTACACTTCTGGTCAGATAATTTTAGTAATAGTTTATATTCAGGGGTAGTTGTAAACTCACATCCTTTATCTGAATAACGAACATATCGTAGATCGTTATAAAACTCCATAAGAATATTAATTAGTTTTTCGTATTTGGGCTTTATTGATAGATCTGTGTGATTTTTAATCCAATCATTTAATTTCGTATGAGAATGGCTATAAAGAATATCAATGATTTTTTCCTTGTCAATTTCTTTAATATGATTCTTTTTGCAAATCAATTCAATAATTATTTTTTGGATTCTTTCTATGCCTTGTGAAGCGTGATATAATGTCAAGAAAGGATATTCAATTAAAGCACCACTATTTTGAAAATCTTCGGAAAAATTAATTTTATCTATATTTTTTATGGATTCCCAAATCAAAGCACCAGATACTTGTAATTCATGACAAAGTGAAAAATTTAATACCATTAGATTTCTGTCAACATCTTTTGTTTTTGCATGTATGTGTTTTATGTCATTATCAGATTTGATAAATGAAGATTGAAGAATTTTAGAGTTTTCAATTGAAGAATATTCAGCTTCGACATCATATTTTATTTCGAAACCTAATTTTTCTGCCAAATAAGCATACTTAAATATATCAGTTGTTGTAGGATTTTGGAAACATGTTATTACATTTTTTTCTATTGTAAAATCCCTAATTAAATTTTTCCAAAATTGTTTATTAATATTAGTTTGCGAAGTATCAATGTTGGAGAGCCCTATATATCCAGGCACATCATTTTTTAAACGCTTATCTATACATAATGCTATATCTGAATCTATATCCTCTATGACCCAGCAATAAGGCAAATCGTTAAATTCACTATTATCAAAATTAATCGTGCAAAAATTGTCTTTAATAACATACGGTTCAATATCAATATATCTTCTGCTAGATGAAATATCACCTAATGACACCACCATCTTTTCATCGTTACTAATTATTTCTTTACCTTCCAACATAGATTCGAACACCACATCCCCATATGATGTTGAATTCAATTTTCCACTATCAAAAATAAAAGCACACATTAATTTGCTCATAACATTTTGTATCTCCTTTTACATTAATATTGTTTGATGAAAACAAATGTATAACATCAAGTATATTTTATACTTTATTAAATACAATGGCAAGTTCTGTTTTAAATTTGTTGTAAGAACATTTAATTTATTAAGTTGAATATCAGGGGAATTTATGGTATAGTATGAGTATAAAACTTTTTTGGAAAAAGTTTAATAATTCGTTATGAACTTTTAGGAGGTTAAAATTTTGGATAATAATACTGTTCTTTTTGAGGAAAATTATATATTTCGTAACAACAAATCAATTACCTCCAATAATGATATTGCTTTAACGGAATTGATTGCCAATGCGTGGGATGCAGGGGCTCATAATGTTAATATCACTATCCCGCATGAACTCAATGAAATAATTATGGTTGAGGATGATGGGATTGGAATGACTGACGAAGAGTTTCGTAGTAGATGGATGACTCTCAATTATGACCGTCAAAAACGTCAAGGCAAAGATGTTGTTTTTCCTGCTGATGTCGAAACAAGTAAACGAATCGCATATGGAAGAAATGGCATAGGTCGTCACGGAATGCTATGCTTTTCTAACAATTATACTGTTGAAACATGGAGAGACGGAGTTAGCAATATCTATGATATTGCTGTTTCGCATGGTGACGCACCATTTAAAATTTTTAAACAGACTAGAAAAGAAAAAGATGGACACGGAACAAAAGTATATACTTATGTTAATAGGCGTTTGCCAGATGCTGATGCAATGACCGATATACTATCAGCTCGTTTCCTATACGATCCTGATTTCTGCGTTAGTATTAATGGTAAGAAAATCGACTTATCTCAACACAAAGGAATTGTTTTTGAAAAAGAATTTTTGTCCCTTTCTAATGCAAAACTTTCCATGATTGTTATTGACTCTGAGAAAACAGCAGCAAAATCACAACAACATGGCATCGCTTTTTGGGTATGTGGTCGTCTAGTAGGTCAACCCTCGTGGACCTATGGAAAAACCACATTTTTAGATGGGCGTTTTAAGGCAGCGAAGCGTTATACTATTATAATTAAAACCGATGATTTGATAGATGAAGTACTGCCCGATTGGAGTGGTTTTATCGATAACGCTAATATGGCTAATACTTATTTATCTGTAAAAAAAGAAGTTGACAGCTTTGTTAAATCAGTTATGAAAGAGCATATTAACGAAGTGAGATTAGATGTGATTCGTGAATCGCGCGACGAACTTGAAACTTTGAATATTTCAGGTCAACGCAACATATCAGCTTTCATTGAGAAGGTCACAGAGCAAAATCCTGTCATCACTCCAGACTATCTCCACAGTGCAATCGGTGCAATGATTTCTATAGAAAAAGCTCGTAAAGGTGAACTTCTGCTTAGTCAGTTGAGTCAAATGTCTGCTGACCAATTAGACAAACTTGCTGACATACTTGATTCTTGGAATGTAGATGACATTGCAACTGTAATTGGCGAAATAGATAAACGAATGGTTGTTATTGAAGCACTTGAACGTCTTTACGAAGATAAGACTACTGAAGAATTACATACATTGCATCCTTTAGTCTTAAATTCGCGCTGGCTATTTGGTGCACAATTCGATTCACCTATGTTCGTTTCGAATTCTACATTAACTACTGTTGTGAAAAGTCTATTTAAAGATGAAGATTATGACTTAGAAGCAATTAGTAATCCTAAGCGCCGGCCAGATATTATATGCTTGAAGCAATTTTCGTTAAAAGCTGTTTGTACTGATAGGATTGATACAACCTCAGGGGAAATAATGAAGCCGGATCAAATATTAATAGTTGAGGTTAAACGTGGTGGTTTTGAAATTACAGATTCGGAGATGAGTCAAGCGGAGCACTACGTAAGACAAATAAGAAAATCTGCTGTTTTACACAGTTCGGCAACTATTGATGCATATGTTGTCGGAGCTAAACTTGGTGACATAGATGCGGAAAAAGCAACAACAAGTGGCAATATTCATGCAGTAACATATGGTCAGTTGGTGCAAACTGCTAACGCAAAACTATTTAGGCTTAGGGAACGTTTGCAAGAGCATTATGATGCTATGGGTCAAGAAAGTATTGTTGAACAGGCTTTAAAAGAGCCAAAACAATTAAAAATATGATATTAAAGGAGAATGTTAAAAATGATTAGTAAAGGTAAGTTAACAGGAATAGGTTTATTTTCATTAGAAATATTACATTTAATTTCTGCTGGTAAAAAGGAAACTCTTAAGGATATCGAATCCCATTTAGATACTGCCGATTTGATAGAATATCTTAGCCAAAAATACGATGAAGAGTTTAGTATTAAATTTGATAATACTAACTATGATAATTCAGAAATCAATAAATATTTTACTAATTATAGCGGCTATATAGAGGGAAATGAAGACAGAAAATATGGGATTTTGAATCAAGACGACGGCCTTTTGTTAATATTAGCGTTATTAACAGATAAAATAGAAAGAGAATGTATCAACTGGTCTGTTGATAATTAATATTATCATAGAAATCCATAACTGAGCAATTGAAAATTGAAGGATCTACTTTCACATAAATGAAGGTAGATCCTGTTTTTAATACAATTTTTTAATTCTTTTGTAAATGTAGTACGGCTTTGAGTAAAGATATGTACCGATTTTATCTGCTTCTACAAGAGTATTTATAAACTCGTCATATTCTTCATTTGTAAGCACACCTGTGTTTTCGCCATCTACCCAGCCAGTTGTTCCGCTAATAAGCCGATATAGATTATTTTTAAGAACATAAACACTAATTTTAAGATTAGATAAAAGAAATTATAAATCAGATAATAACTGAACATTGAAGGGAAAGTCGAAATATGGTAAAATATGAATAGATGAAGGTGGTGGAAATATGGAACACATTACAGTTGGCAGAAAGTATAACGAAGGAAAGGTTGCTTTTGTTGAGTGTGTTAAGAATGGTTCGCTTGATGATATCAATATTAAGGATAAGTGCTTTTTGCTCATTATACTCACTAAAGGTAAATTGGAATTTAAAGTCGGTGGTGAAAAAGTTACCGCTAACGCTCCGTCTTTTTTGTGCTTTGACGAGTTGGAAAATCCGGTGCTCATATCAAAATCAAAAGCTCGTTACACCTGTGTGTACTTCCATCCCAAATTTCTAAATATTAATATGACCTTTGAGCTTTTGCGTTCTAAAAATTACGGTGATATCGCTACTACCCACGATATGTTTATGCTAAAGCCTTTCATTGATAAAGCGTATGTAATTCCTATTGCAGATACACAGGTAGAAAAGATAGAACATTCTGCCGATTATATGTTAGAAGAATTAACCGAGCAAAGAGATTGGTATTGGTCTTGTAGAGGCCGTTCCTACTTTATGGAGATTATTATAGCATTAGAGCGTATGTATGGTCTTATAGGCTATGGCTTAACCCATCAAAAATCGGACAACGCACCAATTATTAAAAATCCAAAACTTCGTGAAGCGGTGTTGTATATAGAAAGCCATTATGGTAATAGCATAACCTTGTCCGATATATCAACAAATGCCGGAATAAATCACACGACCCTTACCGCACTTATGAAAGAAGAACTAGGTTGTACGGCAATTGAATATTTGATGCAATACCGAATTGCCATTGCAAAAAAGCAACTTGCTTTTACTGATGTTCCTATCAAGGATATTTCTAATATGGTAGGGTTCAAAACGGTACAACACTTCAACCGAATTTTTAAAGAAATAACTAACACAACCCCTGCGGAATTTCGCAAATCGGCGGTACAAAAACGAAAGGATGAGCTTAGGTGAAATATAAAGCTATCTTTTTCGATCGTGATGGTACACTCACATATTTTGACAAAGAAAAAGAACTTTGGCGCGATCAGATAATTAGCCAATGGAGTGGTAAGCCTTTCGAGCTACCCTACGACAAAATGACGAAGCTGTTTATCCTTGCAAGTCAAGGAAAAAAGCCTTGGTATAAAACAGTTGACGATGAGAGGGGATTTTTCAAAAGGTTCTATCGTCAGCTACTAATTGATGAAGGTGTTAAAAAGGATATAGATGGTCGAGCAAAATTATTGTTCAATGAACTATGGTGTAACGGAGATCGTGCCTTATTTCCTGAAACCGTAGAAGTGCTAGAGTATTTTTATAAGAACGGATATAAAATGGGCGTTATAAGTGACACCTCACCATCACTTGAATACACTCTGCAGCAATTAGGAATTGCTAAATACTTCACTTCTTTTACCGCAAGTTCTTTAGTAGGAGCAGGCAAACCAAGTCCAATCATTTTTAATGCGGCACTTAACGCACAAGGCGTTTTAGCGCAGGAAAGTTTATATGTCGATGACTATAAACCTGAAGCTGATGGAGCAAGAGAACAAGGTTTCACCTCATTCTTAATAGATCGAAGCGGCAATAATACTGACAAGTGGAGTATTCAAAGTTTGAAACAATTAATTGATTTCGTGGAGGGTTAAAATGCGTGAACCATATCAAATATTATCAATTCCATATCGTGTAGTTGACGGTACACCTTTGTTCTGCATCTTTCGCAGAGCAGATAGTAGTTATTGGCAATTTATTGCCGGAGGCGGAGAAAATGGAGAAACACCTACCCAAGCAGCTATAAGAGAAACAATAGAAGAGATTGGTGTTGGTCCTATAAACATTAAGCAACTTACCTGTATCTCTTATGTTCCGGCAGAAGTTATTGCGGAAAGCAGACGGCAACATTGGGATAAAAACACCTTTGTTATTCCCGAATATTCATTTGCGTTTGAGTGCGATTTAGAGCCTACGCTATCAAATGAACATACTGAATATAAATGGCTTACATATGATGAGGCAAGAAAACTATTAAAATGGGATTCAAATAAGGTTGCTTTGTATGAAGTTAAATGTCGTTTGGAGAACAAAAAATGATTGCACTATTATCTAATGGTATTACAAGTGAAGCTTTAAAAAACGCATTAAGCAAATATATTTCGCTATTATCTAGT
>JAZNAG010000045.1:0-1938 GCA_045586405.1 Acutalibacteraceae bacterium
CTGAGCCGGAGGCTTGATTAGCCCTTCAAGGGCATTATACGAACTTAACCCCTTAAGGGGCGCTGAAAGATTTGCCGACCGCATTCTATTTTCAGCTACCCCTCAAGGGGTTTCTTTTATGCTTTCTTGTTCTCGCTACCCGTGAACGGGTCTACATATTCTTTCAAACTCATCTGATCTGCTATTTGATCTTCTGCAAGCTGATTTCTTATGTATTCCGCTACTTGCTTTTTGTTTCTTCCTACTGTATCTACAAAGTAGCCTCTTGCCCAAAAGTGTCTGTTCCCATATTTGTATTTTAAATTTGCGTGTCTGTCAAATATCATTAGACTGCTCTTACCTTTTAAATATCCCATTATCTGCGACACACTATACTTTGGTGGTATACTTATCAACATATGGATATGGTCTGGGCACAGTTCTGCCTCTATTATTTCTACTTCTTTTTGCTGACACAACTGCCTTAATATCTTTCCTATATCCACCTTTATCTCTCTGTATATTGCTAATCTTCTGTACTTGGGAGCAAACACCACATGGTATTGACATCTCCAGCTTGTATGGTTTAAACTATTTATGTCTTTTTCTTTCATGTTAAAGACCTCCTTGTTATTTTAGTTGTGTGGTCGGCAAACCACTTCTAATATACCAAGGAGCTTTTTTCTTGTCTACTTTTCCCCTCGCTCAAAGCTTTTTATTCCCCCCTGTAGAACAGGGGGTTCTCTTTGTCACAGACAAGAGATAAAAAACCGCCTCACTTGCAGTGAAACGGTTTTTTGAATACATAAAATGCAGATGAGAAAAAGGCAAAAAGGAGATTATTTCTGAATCAGTATCAGATTTCATTAAAAACTCAATAATATAATGATACTCCAACCTTTTTCAAGTTATCCTAAAGCTACCATACTGAAAACGAGAGCGAACAGTGCTACTGTTTCACAGAGGCCGACAACTGTGATGTACTGTGAGAAGCCTTTGCCTGTTTCTGCAAGAGCATCTGCACCTGCAGCACCTGCTTTACCCTGAACAAAAGCTGAAACAGCCATTGCAAGACCTGATGCAATACCGAGACCAAAAAGAAAAGCAGGGTCTGCGGTGGCTGACTTCATCTGTTGCATAAGAAGAAAGCCGTAAATAGTCTGTGTAAGGGGGGCACCTGCAAAAACCGTAAGAATGAACGGTGCTGCCTTATTGTTCATATAACACTTCTTCCATGCACCTATTGATGCCTGACCTGCGATACCGATACCGATTGCAGAACCGATAGCGGCAATACCCATTGCTAACGCTGTACCTAATAAACCTAAATTCATAGTAATTCTCCTTTTTTTAATCAATTTGTTCTTTAAATGGTTTGAATTTGTGTCCGCTCCAGGACATATCAAGATGTGATGAGAATTCCAAAGTGTTCAGTCTGATTCCGTGAACAATAACAGACAGAACATTCAGTATCATATTAAGTCCGTGTCCGAATACCAGCAGGACTATGGCAATTATCATAAACATAAAATTGCCAATCAACGGACTTGCGAGTTCATTTACGGTTGCAGATATTGCCGCACCTGCAAGACCGACTGCCCAAAGCCTTATATAAGAAACTATATCTGAGAAAACATTGACTACACCAAGCAAAACAGAGACAATGTTTTTCAGACTTTCGAGTATAGATTTACCGACACTACCCTCATAATTTGCAAACACAAAGCTCATAACAAATCCGACGATAACAAGTATAAGTGCAACTGTTCCCACGGGAATACCGCCGATTACGAGTCCGAAGCTGAAAACATCAGGATTAACAACGAAGCTCAGTACAACATAATAGATACCTATAAGTTGTAATATTGAACCGATATCACCGAGTATCTTAATTGATTTTCTGTTTCTTTTCGCAACCTTAAGATGTGCTATAACAAGCTGAATGAGAGCCAAAGAAAA
>JAZNAG010000046.1:0-1728 GCA_045586405.1 Acutalibacteraceae bacterium
AGGAGTTTACTATGATATTTACAGCAAGAGAAAAGAAGATAGCCAAAACATATCGAATGATAGCATATATATCAATTCCGATATTACTTATTTCAGGTGTAATCTTTACCTATGTTACCGATTTTGAACGTTCCTACCCACTGGGGATACTGTTACTGTTTAGCGGTATTTTCCTACTGCTTTTTACACTTTTTCTTCATCTGCTATTAAATTCGAAAGAGAATTCCACGACAACATACAGGGTATACGAGCGTACAAAAGTTGTTCTGTTGGCAATCGTCCTGTTTTTCTTTGCGGGAAGCCGTGTATTGGTTTCCTTATCCGATATAGCCTTGGGAACAAAAGAAGTTGTGCTGACAGAAGCAAAGGTAAAGACAATCAAAGAGGGACTCCGCAAATACGGTTCAACTAACGTGACCTATTTAATCGGAAGAACAAAAACCGGTGAAACAATAAAAATACGTATCAGAGAATATGAGACAGAAAGCAAGACACGCACCTTATTAAAGACAAATGATGATGTAATTGTGTCTTATTATAAAGCGCTTAAAACACTTTATGATATAAAAGCGAAAGATTAAGCAACTGATTTCGATTCCTCTGGCAAATCCTTACAGAAAAGCTATTTTGCTCCGAAAGAGGAAATAGAGCAGTGTATTTTGTACTTTTTACTCTGTATTTATTTCCTGTACTTTTTTATAATTGGTATATTAAATATGATATGAGAGGAGACCATGTTATGGAAAACGGAATCAACACAAATGAAAAGAAGAGAACAAAACTGTTGCTATTTATATTTGGATCAATAATACTTATTCTTGTAGGTGGTATTATTTCAAGTTTACCTATTTCTAAAGGCTACTATCCGCTGGGAAGACTGCTTACTATGAGCGGTACTTTATTTTTTATTACATTTATGGCTTGGATTAATGTAAAAAGCACGTCGAGATCTTCTTTACAAAAAATCGTTGCCGTACTGCTTATAGGTATCCTTTTTATCTGGACTGGTAGAATTGCAGCAAATGCAATCTATGATTTTGTGAAAGGTCCGCAGGAAATTGTGTTAGAAGATGCAGAGATAGTTCAAAAACGCAGGTACAGCAGATATGGTTCAGGTCAACTTGTAAACCATTTAACAGGAAAAACAGAAGACGGTACTTCAATAGAGGTTCAGGTCTTCGATGACAACCTTGAAGATGCGAAAGCCGTACTAAAGGGAAATGATAGTGTAATTGTGTATTATTATAAAGGGAATTCTTATAAAGTGCTTTATGATATAAAAGAAGATTAGAAAAGGAGCGTTGTTATTATGAAAAAAGCAAATGTTGTATTTTTTGAACACATCCGATTGTACGGCACAAAACTTGGGATACTGCTTGCGCTTTGGGCGATGCTTCCGTTTCTTAGTTTGCTGTTCGTAATGATTCCGTCCCCATTCACCGTAGTATTGGGGATCATTGGGTTCATTGCTTTTATAGTGTTGTGCGTTTATCTTATTATTTATGCAATAAACCGAAGCAAAACCGTCTATAAGCTCTTTCCGGGATGCCCGGCGAAGTACCGTTTTGACGAATCAGTTGCATTCGACTTTGAAACCGTTCCGGGAGAAGTTCGTTGTCAGCTCACTTCTTCCGAAAAGCCGGGCAAGTTTTATACAATCCAATCAATAGAATACGATGAAGTAACTAAAGTTTTCAAATTTGTTATATCAAGCGGTATTATCATTGT
>JAZNAG010000047.1:0-1839 GCA_045586405.1 Acutalibacteraceae bacterium
AAATTCTTATTTGGTACAATATAAGAGTAGAAACTCAATGCAAAAAGCATTGCAAAACTACTCTTATTTTTATACAATAAAGAGGAAAGGTCCGGCGTAATTCTTATTGGATTAACACATCCGATCGATAAACTGTCGACCGCCTCTTATTGTATGCATTCGAGTAAACAGGTTGAAGCATAGCCTTCGTGTAACGAGCCAAAATGAGTGTCAATAAGAGTAAGTGGTTCTACCTTTCAATTATTTTATCAAGGAGGAATACTCTATGATCAGCGTAGGTATTGACGTCTCAAAGGACAAAAGCACGGTATGTATGCTACGACCATATGGTGAAGTTGTAGAAGCTCCGTACAACATTGACCACACCGAACAAGCCTTAAATACTCTAATTGAGCGTATCAAGTCGTTCGATGAAGATGTAAAGGTTGTACTTGAAGCTACCGGTGGCTATCATCAAGTTGTTGCCGCTAAACTGCTTACATCAAATATTTTTACTGTTGTTGTAAATCCCTACATCATGAAAAAATATTGTGCGGCAACTTTAAGAAAGGCTAAAACAGACAAAATTGACTCTATCCGAATTGCAAATTATGGCATAGACCATTGGTTTTCTATGACCGCATATTGTCCACCCGATGAGATCTACAAAGAACTCAAACTACTGGGAAGACAATATGAACAGTATGTACGATTAAAAGTAGGCTGTAAGATACAACTTGCAAACCTGCTTGACGGTGTTATGCCGGGAATCAAGAGCATACTGCAAGGAACCGTTCCGGCGTACAGTACAAAGGATAAACTCTGCGACTTTGTAGAAAAGTATTGGCATTATGACAATATCAAAAAAATGAGCGAAAAACAGTTTCTTTCAGACTATGAAAAATGGACTAAAAGAAAAGGATATCGTTACAACGAAAGTCAAGCGATAGCGATATATCAGCTTTCGAAGAACAATATCCCAACTCTTAAATCCAGTACCCCATCGACCAAAATGTTGGTACTGCAAGCGGTAAAATCGGTCAGAGAAGCCGAACTCACCTTATCTCTAATTATATCACAAATGCAAGAAATTGCAAGTACCTTGCCTGAATATTCTGTGGTTAGAGAGATGAAAGGTGTTGGGGACGTTCTTTCGGTTCGCCTAATTGGTGAAATCGGAGATGTCAGACGCTTTCGTAATGGTAGTTCTCTTGTAGCGTTTGCAGGCATTGATGCTCCACCGTATGAATCAGGAAAGTTTGTCGGCACAAATCGTAATATTTCAAAGCGAGGCTCTTCCACTCTTCGAAAAATCGGATACGAAATTATGCACAGTCTCAAAGTATCAAAACCGACTGAAGATTCTGCAGTGTATGATTTCATTATCAAAAAAGAGAATGAAGGAAAACCTAAACGCGTTGCCAAGATCGCAGGACTAAACAAATTCTTGCGTATATATTATGCAAGAGTTATGGCACTGCATTGTTGATTGAATAACCGTCATTCACATATATGATCGCTACTGCAAACAAATTTTTACGTATCTATTACGCAAGAGCCAAAGAATGTCTTGCCAACACTTGAAGTCGCAAAGCGAGTTTACAAAAAATTCGGAATTGCCATTCTGAATTTTTTGTATGTTGACAACGTGACTTCGGTATAATCTTGCCACGGCGAAGCACCTCTGTGCTTTGCCCTTAATTACCTTGACCAGCGCAAAAATTTTTACAACGCGGTGGTCTTTTGGTCATGCCCTTTTTTCAACACTCAAAATTGTTTGAGCTTTTCGGCTTTGTTGTTACGCCTTTTTTTATTTGTATTTTTTCAAAAAGCTCTTGACAAACAGTAACAGGTTTATCG
>JAZNAG010000048.1:0-1555 GCA_045586405.1 Acutalibacteraceae bacterium
GTTGTTTACCAGGTATGGCCAAGAAGTTTTAAAGACTCAAATGGCGATGGTATTGGCGACCTTGAGGGTATTTACTCAAAACTTGACTACATTAAGAGCATTGGTATAGATGCAATATGTTCTCACCTCTCTTCTGCTCACCTAACGCTGACTATGGTTATGATATCGCTGATTATATGGATATCAACCCAGAATACGGCGATATGGATACTTTCAAAAAAGTTTTAGCACGTGCTCACGAACTCGGAATGAAAGTATTTATGGACTTAGTTGTTAACCATACATCAACTGAGCATAAATGGTTCAAAGAGAGCTGCAAAAGTGTTGATAACCCTTACCACGATTACTACATCTGGAGAAAAGGTAAAGGCAAAAATGGCAAAAAGCCACCAAACAACTGGCTTTCAACATTTGAAGGTGGCGCTTGGGAATATGTTGAATCAGTTGATGAATATTACCTTCACGTTTTCACAAAAGGTCAACCAGACTTAAATATGGATAACCCCAAGGTTCGTGAAGAAGTAAAAAATATTATGAAGTTCTGGCTCGATATGGGCGTTGATGGCTTCCGTGAAGACGTTATTACATACATCTCTAAAAAAGAAGGGCTTCCAAACGGTATTCCGATTCCTGTTGCTTGCGGTATGGAGCACTACAACTGTGGTCCACACCTTTATGAATACCTTAAAGAGTTCCACGACGACGTTCTTTCAAAATATGATTGCTTTACAGTTGGTGAAGGTCCTCTTCTTACAACAGACAGAGCACTTAAATTTGTTACTGAGGGTGAAGGTCAGGTTCTTAAAACAATGTTCAGCTTCGACCATCTTGAAGCAGACTGCTTTATGACTGACTGGATTAAAACTCCATTTAACCTTAAAAAGATGAAAAAGTGCTATCAGAAATGGTATGATGCAATGAACGGCAAAGCTTGGCACACTCTTTACCTTGAAAACCACGACCACCCGCGTATTGTTGACCGTTATGGTAGCTTAAAATACAGAGTTGAAAGTGCAAAAATGCTTGCAACAATGTGCTATTTACAAAAAGGTACGCCTTTCATTTATCAGGGTCAGGAAATTGGTATGACAAACATTGAACTTCATTCTATTGATGAATTCAAAGATATGATTACCTTCAACAACCAAAAAATGTTTAACAAGCTTGGCATCAAGGGTGACAGATTTGTTAAAATGGCAAACAAAGGCTCACGTGAAAACTCTAGAACACCTGTTCAATGGGATGACTCAGAATATGCTGGTTTCTCAACAGTTGAACCTTGGTTTAACTTAAACCCTAACTACAAAGAAATTAACGTTGCAGCAGCAGAAAAAGACCCTGACAGTATTCTTAACTACTACAGAAAGCTCTTAAAATTCAGAAAAGAAAACGAAGTTGCTATTTACGGTTCATTCAAACAATATTATGAAAACAGTAAAGAACTCTTCGTTTATGAAAGAGAGCCCGACGGAGTTAAGTTACTTGTTATTAACTCATTCGTTGAAAATGAAGTTGAATTTAAAGCACCACAAGGCTTCGACCTTACTAAAGGTGA
>JAZNAG010000049.1:0-2938 GCA_045586405.1 Acutalibacteraceae bacterium
CAACGCTTTTTAGATGCTTTACTTTGTCCTCCGTTTGACACAACGGGCATCTTCCCTCGTCGTCGAACTCAAGCCCAGGTATAATGTAATCGTTTGCTACGCATGTTTTGCAGAACTTTGCTGTGTCTAAAGACTTCGGTGTTGCTTTTTTGTCTTCGATTTTTACAATTTGCTCGCCAACAAAACCCTTTAACTCTTTGATTTGAGCATCTGTCAGCTTGCAAGGCAATTTTTCAACTATAGCTTTTTGTTTTTTTGTTAGCTTTACAGTATTTTTAAACATATTAGGCTCATTACGTAAGCCGTAATATCTTAAAATATTGTTTTCAAGTCGCCATCTGCTTTGCAAATCGTACATATCAGCATCTCCTTTTTTAGTTATAAAAAAACTGCCTATTCTTCTTTTTGTGGCTTATCTTTGGCTAAAGCCTGATTGCTTCTTATTTCTCTTTGCCACTTAACGAGCATAACTAAACCGTTTACTATATAAAGCGCCCACATAACTAGCGTTGCAAGATTTTCGCCGCCCTGCAAATACGCCATTAGCCACATATACACCGTTACCAAATTGACTACTTCCCATATTACCCACTGCTCTACAAACATCCTTACCGAAACTATCATAGCAACAACGGACGCAACCGTCGTAAATGCGTCTATAAACGGCATTGCGTCCCCAAGCGCCTTAAGTATAAAGCCGTACGCAACCGTTCCTGCCGCTATAGAAGCGACTACGATTAGCCTACCCGACCACTTCATTTTGCGCTTACGGACTTCCTTGGTGTCGTCGTTCATGTGCTTTGCCCAAGTAAAGAATCCCACAAACATCATAGGCACGTAGTAAATCGCATTTAGCATCGTTTCGCCGTATAGCGCCGCCTTGTAAGAAATTATTGCGTATAGCGTTGCGTTAATAAGTCCGCATAGGTACGCGCTGAGCTTGCCCTTGCCCGAAAGAATAGAGTAAGCTAGCCCCGTCGTAGACGAAACAATTCCCATAGCCGTGTCATGTCCAAAAATTCCGAGTGCGATTATTATAGCCAAAGCAACACTAAGCCAAATAACCTCCCACGCCTTCCAGCCACTTACCTCGTTTCTTAATAACGTTTTTAGTTTATTCATTAGATTCTCCTACTTAGACAAACGACACTCTCGACGTGGGTCAAGAGAGCAAAAGGTCTCAAAAACGATCAAAAATGGGGGTGGAAACTCCAAAAAGTCTCACTTTTATAGGTGGAAATCATCATTTGTCCCTATTTTTAAGTGATGCTTGGAAACATATCAATTTATATTGTGTTGGCTTAATTATCACTCAAAATGAGAAACTTTATATTTCTTCCCCATAGCCTTTTCGTTGAAGGTAATATAAGAACGCTTTCTACATTTCAAAATCAACCTTCTACCATCCTCTCGATGTGTATAAACAGGCACAAAGTTACCAGTTGTGGCTTTCAATTTCTCTGCCAACACCTCTACATATTCTTTCTTTTTACCTATGATTGAAGGGCAAGCGAAAGAAAGCTCATAGTTATAACGTTTGAACATATTTTTGGATATCAAGATATAACGAGGATTTTCAATAGGCGAAAGCATTTCTGTCATAGCTGTATTGAAAATGTTCTGATCGTGAATTGATGCGTTTCTCAAATGCAAAGCAACAAAATACAGTTGCTTATGAGCAGTAGTTTCAACCTTTGCAGAAGGCGATATCAACTCACACTCACACAATGTTTTATAAACTGCAACACCCAATGTTTTTATGGAATGGGCAGGATTAGAGTGTAACACCATCTTCTTTACGCCGTGATACAAAACAACAAACAATCCAACCATCACTGCAAGAGTTCCCAAAGACATAGGGAGATTATTATTTACAATCAGCCTCATTAAGGGTTGTAGTAACGAAATTTCTGTTGCAACAATAATTGAATTCAATGCGAAATTCCAAAATGTAAATACGGGAATTCTGGCTTCCTTGGGAATTTCGGTTTCCACACCGACCGCAAAGCTTCCGTCTGCCACTTCTCCACGCCACTTGTTTTTCACTTCGCCACGCTCAGTAGACAGTTTTAACATTTCCTCGTTGATTTGTTCGATGCCGTTTTTATCATAAGGCGGCTTGATCAAGGTAATTCGCTCAATTCCGCTCTCAATAGTTCCCGTCGTATAGTTGGGACCCATAAAAGAATCAAAACGGCGTTTTAAAATATCATAGTCATACGAATGAAGCTCCTTGTAATCCTCTTTGAGATATGCAGAGATCCTTTCGGTGGCTTTATCTTTGAACAAATATTCCGGTTCGACCGTTACGAGATGCCATATATTTGCCGATTTTTGAGGATAGTTTTTATCAATGCGAATTGCACGCCCGCGCATTTGGTTGGATAGGACGAAACTACCGACAAAGCTTGCTAAAATAAGCGAGTTAATGCAAGGTGAATCCCATCCTTCGCCGAGAAGCGATTTTGTTCCGATGAGTATTTGGATTTTACCTTCCTCGAACAGCTTTCCAACGTAATCAACGCCTCGATGGAGCGCACCTGCAAATTCCACTGTACAATAGTCCGTGTTCGCTATGTCTTCTTTTTTATGCTTAACATCAGAAAGATCAATTGCTTTGGGAAGAATAACAAGAGATCCCGAAAGAACTCCGATATTCACATTAAGATTGGCGCGACGAATTGTTTCAAAAATGCTAACAATATTGACTGAATTGAATTCTTCTGCAGAAGCAATCTTGGCAAGATTCTCTTTCTTGATATAATCAGTCAGGATAAGCATTCTAAGGCGTTCGCCCATTGCCGAAATTTCATTATCTGCTATGCGTTTGATGCTCTCGAGCTTTCCTACAGAAGAAATCAAAGTTCGTTTCAAACGTTCATTCAGATCAAGCGTAACCTTCTTCTTTTCATAAACAGAATGATTCTTTAAGACAGCA
>JAZNAG010000050.1:0-3809 GCA_045586405.1 Acutalibacteraceae bacterium
GTACGAGAGGACCGGGATGGACGCACCGCTGGCGCACCAGTTATCATGCCAATGGTACAGCTGGGCAACTAAGTGCGGATTGGATAAACGCTGAAAGCATCTAAGCGTGAAGCCATCTCCAAGATAAGATATCCCATAGCACAAGCTAGTAAGACCCCTCAAGGACTATGAGGTTGATAGGTTGCAAGTGTAAGTGCAGTGATGCATTCAGCTAGGCAATACTAATAGGTCGAGGGCTTGACCATAAGATCTTGGTTCTACAGTGACTTGACAGATTTTACAGAAGCTACAAACTTTGTTCAGTTTTGAGGGTGCAGACCTATGAATCCACTCAACCGAGTGGATTTTTTCATTTTCAGAAAAGGTGATATTATGTATACACGAAAGTTCGGTAAAGATTTCTATGAAGCTGCAAAAGAAATAATCGGCGATAAAACTCCGCTTTATAAGGATTGCGGACTTGTTTGTGATAAAGCTTGCTGCAAGGGCGACGAAAACACAGGGATGATTCTCTTTCCGGGTGAAAGCACGGAGTTCAGAACGGTTGAAAAAGATGGTGTCCGTCTTTGCGTCTGCGGTGGCGAGTGCAACAGAGCTAACCGACCCTTATCGTGTATGATTTTTCCTTTCTTTCCTTATATGGACGAAAGCGGCAGAGTCAAGGCTGACATTGACCCTCGTGGTGTGAGTGTTTGCCCTCTTGTGTCACTATCTGATGAGGTTGAGTTTAACCCTGCATTTATCCGCAGAGTGAGTAAGCTCGGCAGATTTTTAAAGAAAGACCCCGAGTGCAGAAGGTTCCTTTATGAAACAAGCAGAGAGATTGATAAATTGAAATTGTTTATGAAATGAGACACGGTTTTGCCGTGTCTTTTTTTGTTACCCCTCTGTCAAAATCTTTTGGTGATTTTGACATCTCCCCTTTCAGGGGAGACAAGCTGACGAACTCGAAAAAATTTTGATTAATAAAAAGTTTTGCTTGTAAAAAAGAGATTTTTTTACTATGTAAGATGAATAATTTTTCCTTGTCGCCCCTGAAAGGAAATTCCCCTATTAGGGGAAATGTCCGAAGGACAAAAGGGTGCCCGTTTCTGGAAGAAAAGATGTCACGAAGTGACAGAGGGGTTCAAAGGCTCCCTGTTGAGGGAGCTGGCAAAATCGCAGATTTTGACTGAGGGAGTAAAACCTCTTGATTTTTTTGAAAAAAGGTGATACACTAAATTTGCGGCATAAAATTCAAAATTACACAGAGAATACATTGGTAGAAGTGCATTCTCTTGTTTAACTATATCTGTGTAATGATTGTTAATTTTGTGTCGCAGCAAATGAGATGCATTTTTGCAGTGCGTCTTGTTTGAGGCGCACTTTATTTTTAGGAGGAAAAAACTATGAAGAACAGAAAAACAATCAATGTGTTATTGACAACTATTTTGTTGATAATCGGTATGAGCTTTGCGGTAAATGCTGAGGCAAGTGGCGATTATGAATACAAAATTCTCAATGACGGAACGGTATCAATTACTAAATTTATCGGTGAAGCGTCAGACGTTGAAATTCCGTCTGAAATCGACGGGCTTGCAGTGACACAGATTGATGCAGAAGCTTTTAAAGGTTGCGAAATTCTTACTTCTGTTATAATTCCTGATACAGTAATTGACCTTGGTAGTGAAGCATTTGCAGAATGTGTAAATCTGACTAAATTACATATCGGCGACGGAATCACTATGTTATACGACAGTGCTTTCTATGGAACTAACAATATTGAGGAAGTTTTTATAGGTAAAAATTTAGAAAGCGTTGGTGTTTTCTACTTTTTCACAAACCTCAAAATCATTACCGTTGACATCGAAAACACACGTTTCATTTCTGAAAATAATGTACTGTTCAATACAGCAGGAACAACTCTTTATAAATATCCCGCTAAGAGCGACAAAACTGAATATACGGTTCCCGAGGGTGTAGAAAGAATAGAGCACAATGCGTTTTATAAAGCAGTTAATCTTGAAAAGATTATTTTACCTAATTCACTGAAAAATATTGGTGAATATGCATTCCTGGGATGCTCAGCACTTAAAAGCATAAGCATTCCAAAGGGTGTTATCGAATTATATTCGGGTGCTTTTGCCAACTGTAAAAGTTTGGAATCTGTAGCTCTGACATACAATCTCAGAACCGTTAATGAGGATGTATTTGCAGGCTGTTCAAATATAAAGGACGTTTATTATAACGAGAGCGAGTCTTCATGGAATCGCATGGCTGTTCTTCCCGGTAATGAACCGCTGAAGGAAGCAACCATTCATTATAATACAGCAGGTCCTGATGCTGTTGTTGACAGCGGTAAGTGCGGTGATTCAGATTCTGATATTAAATGGGAGCTTTACGGTAACGGTAATTTGATTATCAGTGGCAGTGGTAAAATCAAAGACGGTGCTCATTGGAGTAAATATTCACAACCTCACTATAATAATGCAGTTAAAAGTGTTGAAATCAGCGAGGGTATAACCGGAATCGGTAACAGCAACTTTTCAAATATGTCAGCAATCGAAACTGTAAAACTTCCCGATAGTATCAAAACAATAGGTAAAAAAGCTTTTGACTCATGCTACAGAGTAAATGAAATTATTTTGCCTGAAAATCTTGAAGAAATCGGTGAATGGGCATTTGCAAATAGTGGTATTAAAGAGATAACAATTCCAAAAGGAATAAAGATAATTGAAACAAGAACATTTTTTGGTTGTCAAAGCCTTGAAACTGTCGTTCTTAATGAAGGTCTTGAAACAATAGGAAACAGCGCATTTATGACGTGTTATAAACTTAAGAGTGTTGAGTTTCCGTCAACACTTACAAAAATTGATAATGGGGCATTTTCTAAATCAACCATTGAAAAAGCCGTTTTGCCCGAAAGCGTTAAGTTTATTGGTGCAGGCGCTTTTCAATATTGCGAATTGTTGACAGAAATATACATACCCGGTGAGGGTGTTACAATGTATACTGATTCGTTTTTGAGCCGTTATAATCTTACTGATGTTTACATCGGTAAGAATGTTAAATTTATCAGAGGCGAAGAAGAAACTCCTTTTTATCAGTTTTCAGCACCGTTTGTCGAGTATATATTTTTAGAAGACAGCTATGAAAAATATATAGAAAACAATCCTGATATGCGTTTGCGCGATGATATCTACAAAAAAGTCAGATTTGAAAGCAGCTTAGTTAAAGATCACGACCACTCATTTGAACCATATAAAACCCAAGATGGTGACTGTGATAAGGTGGGAAAGGTCTATTATAGATGCGAATGCTCAAGTGAATATGTTGAAGTTATAAAAACTGAACCTCATTCGTATAAAAAAGACCTCATTAAAGCTACTTTATATAAAAACGGCAGTTCAAAAGAGGTATGTGAATATTGCGGGAAAATTACAAACGAACAGACTTATTACTATCCCAGAATAATAAAGCTCAAAACAGCTGAATACACCTATGACGGCAAAGCAAAGAAACCGGAAGTATATGTTGAAGACATAAAGAGAAACGCTCTTGAAGAAAACATTGACTATACTGTTACCTACGAATCCGGCAGAAAAAATCCCGGCAAATACTCCGTAAAAGTCACTTTCATCGGTAACTACGAGGGTACAAAAACTCTCTATTTCTCAATCCTCCCCTCCAAAACCTCAAAAATCACTCCCACTCAGACAACTGAAACAATTAAGCTCAGTTGGAAAAAGGTTACCGGTGCAACCGGCTACAGAGTATATCAGTATAATTCAAAAACAGGCAAGTACAAAACTCTGAAAACCCTTACGGGT
>JAZNAG010000051.1:0-1594 GCA_045586405.1 Acutalibacteraceae bacterium
ATGGGCTTTCCCGAAACGAGCGACGTGTCGATGTATTGGTCGAGGAATGAGAATTTTTTTCCAAAGTGGCTCTCCTCCGAGGAACTGAAATTGTTAAGCGCAATGTTTAGTTTCTCGTGTCTGTCGCGGCTGTAGAAGGGCTTGTTCTTGGGCGAATTTTCTTCTCTGTGCGCTATTAATTTGCGTGCAAGCTCTACAGCTGGATTGTTTTTCTTGCTGTATTTCTCTTTTTTGGGCTTGATGGTAATTTCCGATAGCTCGTACATTTCGGGGGCGAGCTGTACCTTTAATGGAAATTTGGTGCGGGCTGTCAGAATAATCTGTTTCTCTTTGTAGCCTATACTGCTTACGATTAGTGTGTCTTTCAGCGTCGAGGATATAAAAGAGAAGAAACCGTTGTTATCGGAACTGCAACCGTTGCTGCTGTTTTTTATGCGTACAGAAATGTAGGGTAGTGACTCATTGGTGATTGAGTCGCTGATGTGCCCGTATATTCTGTATCTTGTATTTTGCGCTTGTGTAGCTTGCGAAACATACAATACGAGTATGCTTATTATATATATAAGGTGTATAAAGTTTTTCATTATGTGTTTACGGCTCGGAAATTTAAACAGACTGCAAAGTTAATGTTATTTTAAGTACAATCTTTTTTTTATAACAAGTTTTATGAAATTATCGAGCGTTTTTAAAATGTTTTTAGGGCGAATGTATGGGGCGAATGCAACTTGCGTTTTTTTACTTAAAATTCTCTAAATTTTTTTTCTCGTTTAAATGATTGTCATTCAGCCTCTTGTTATTTTTGCTGTAAAATTCTTTAAAATTTTCTCCATAAAAAGTTTGGTAGTTTAAAAATTTGACGTACCTTTGCACACGCTTTCGGCAAGCAACGCAGTTGCGCGCCTTGAGGCAATACGATCCTTGAAAACATTCCATACAGACATAGCAGTACAGCAGTCTTTTTAGCATAATCCCAAGTGATTAATAAAAAGACGCTATATAAATTGTACAGGAACGAAAAACGAACCGTCAATAAAAAATATCAGCCAAAAACGATAAAATCCGGTCAGAATCAGACAATAGAACATATACTAGTAATACTAGTAACAAAAATAAAACATACAACGAAGAGTTTGATCCTGGCTCAGGATGAACGCTAGCTACAGGCTTAACACATGCAAGTCGAGGGGTCTTTAAAAGCTTGCTTTTAACGACGACCGGCGCACGGGTGAGTAACGCGTATCCAACCTGCCCTTCTCATTGGGATAGCCTTTCGAAAGAGAGATTAATACCGAATAACATAGTCAAGTTTCCTGATTCGACTATGAAAGCTTTTTGCGGAGAAGGATGGGGATGCGTTCCATTAGGTAGTAGGCGGGGTAACGGCCCACCTAGCCTACGATGGATAGGGGTTCTGAGAGGAAGGTCCCCCACATTGGAACTGAGACACGGTCCAAACTCCTACGGGAGGCAGCAGTGAGGAATATTGGTCAATGGACGAAAGTCTGAACCAGCCAAGTAGCGTGAAGGATGACTGCCCTATGGGTTGTAAACTTCTTTTGCCGTAGAACAAAACATGCCACGTGTGGCATTTTGC
>JAZNAG010000052.1:0-48252 GCA_045586405.1 Acutalibacteraceae bacterium
CAGACGAGAGACCGGCGCGTAGGTATTGGAAAAGGATTGAAAATAGGCGATATATTTGCCGTCTTTGTTCTTGGCACTGACCCGCGCTTTCGCCTGCTCCAGCTGCCCGGAAACACTTTCGCACATGCCCTGCGCAAATTCTCCGCCGCCGTAGGCAGAGCAGAAAATGCAGCCGCCCCTGCCGACGGTACCATCCCGGTTGGGACAGGTAAAGCCTCCGTCAATAGCAAGTTTGTATACTTTACATCCAAATTTTTCTTTATAATGCTGATTAAGTGACCTATACATAATAAAAATACAGCCCTTTTGCTTTTTTAACATTATATACTTAATCATATATAAAAATCAAGAAAAACAAGGCATATAAAGGACAGTTTAAACATACAAATATTTTAGAAAATAACCCTTGACAAAGGATAGAGCGTATGATATAATTCTTTAGCGTTGATACGGCACCATAGCCAAGCGGTAAGGCAGAGGTCTGCAAAACCTTTATGCCCCGGTTCAAATCCGGGTGGTGCCTCCAAAAAACTCTCGTTCCGAAGAACGAGAGTTTTTTTTCCAAGCCGACAGGCTTGGTATATCATCAACACGGCAATGCCGTGTTGTATCTCATCAGTCCGTTAGGACTGTATATCATCACGCGAAGCGTGTATCAAAAAAGTGTCGGCTTGATGATATGCAACGGTTTCTCCGTTGATGATATACAACTTCTTACGAAGTTGATGATATGCAATTCCTGCGGAATTGATGAGTTCCACCGCTCCGCATTGATTTGTATTCGCTTTTATGCTATAATTAACAAAATACCGAATGAGAAATTTTACAGTTTTTTACGTCTAATATAAAAAGTAGCATTTATTATGTTATTTAGACGTTTCTTTAACAAAGGTGACCAAAAATGGACAAAAGAAAAATCATAATAATAGTAAGCATAGCATTAGCAGTTTGTCTTGCTGTAATTGCCGTTGTTTATTATTTCATACTTTCAGGAAACAATATTTTTGTTTACAGCGATTCAGATGACGAAAATTCTGCTTCAGCAACTACTGACGAAAGGCCCGAAAAAGTAACAGAGGTGTTTTATTTTGACGGTGATTTTTCGTCACCTGCTTTCAGATATGAATTTTTCCATGATTCTCGAAACGGGAATATGTTGCCATACCGCATATACATTCCAAACGATTATGATTCATCTAATGAGTACCCCGTTATTTTGTTCTTGCACGGTGCCGGAGAAATCGGTTCCGACAATGAGCATATCGGAAATGCTAAAAAGATGTTTAAAAACAACGGTGATTTAGTATCTCAGGCGATTATCGTTTGTCCCCAGTCTAATGGATGGTGGAATTTGGACAGAGAGCAAGTAGGCGACCAAAAAGGCACACTTGGAAGCGTATTGCATTTATTAAACGAAATTGAAAGCACCTATTCCTGTGACAATGGACGTATATATGTAACGGGACTTTCAATGGGCGGATATGCCACCTGGAGTTTGCTGCAGGAATACGGTGACATATTTGCCGCAGGAATACCTATTTGCGGCGGCGGAAACGAATATAATGTTGAAAAATTAGTAAACATTCCCATAAGAATTTATCACAGCAAGGATGACCCAACGGTATCCTTTTCCGGTTCCGAGAGAATGTATAACGCTATTGTAAACGCCGGCGGAACAATGGTCAATTTCATAAGACTTGACGGTTTGGGACACAATTCCTGGGATTACGCTTATTCAGACCGAGAAGCATTCTGCTGGTTATTTGCTCAAAACAAAGATACAAACCCAACGGGCGCGTACGAGAAAATTCCTTACTTTAAGGTTGTTGACAGTAAAAATAACGTCATAATTTCCGACAAGGACGTAACAATGGCTTATTCCCGCGTAATTTTCGGAGAAGAAAATGCCGCTACCGTTGATTTGATTTTAAACGAAAATGGCATAAACAGGCTGAAGAGCGCATACGCAAAGGGAAAATCTAAAGAGTTCACTGTTTATTGGTATAATAAAGAATTATACACATTTACCGTAAACGGTGCTCCTATAGATAACAAATTTTCTATTGTCGGTGTTTTTGACAAAGAAAGTGCTAATGTTTTTTGTAACTGCATAGGAAAAACAATTGACTAAAAACTTCAACAACCTTCTTAAATATTGACAAACAAAAATTTAATGATATAATGATTATTGTAAGAGATTTCAGAGTACACTTATTCTTAAGGGATAGGTGTACTTTTTTTAAACGGAGGTAATTTCATGGCAAAAACAAATATTGTAGACTGGAAAACCATTACCGACTTTGTAATTGACGCTTTTAAAGGCTACGGAATACCTGAGGAAGATGCTAAAATTTGCGCCGACGTACTTTTGGAGTCCGACAAAAGAGGTATTGAGTCCCATGGTGTTAACCGCTTCAAACCTGTTTATCTTGACAGAATTAAAGCAGGTATTCAAAACGCCGTTACCAACATTGAAATAATTAAAGAAACCCCCACTACCGCCGTTATTGACGGACATCATGGTATGGGTCAGGTTATCGGTCACACCGCTATGAGTATGGCTATTAAGAAAGCCAAAGAATACGGTATGGGTATGGTAGTTGTTCGCAATTCCTGCCACTATGGTATTGCAGGTTACTACTCCTCTATGGCCACCAAGGCAGGTTGCATAGGTATGACAGGAACAAATGCCCGTCCGTCAGTTGCACCTACCCATGGTGTAGAAGGTATGTTTGGTACCAACCCCTTTACAATAGGCGTACCTACCGATGAGGCTTTTGACTTTAACTTTGACTGCGCTACCTCTATTACTCAAAACGGTAAAGTTGAATATTACGAGCGTATCGGCGAGGACGTTCATCCCGGTACAATAATTGCCGATGACGGCTCCGCTGTTACGGGAGATGCAGGCGTTGCCCTTAAGAAAATCCGAAACGGAACTGCTGCCCTTACCACCCTTGGCGGTATCGGTGAAGAACTGGGTGGCTACAAAGGTTACGGCTTTGCCTTAGCGGTTGAATTTTTCTCTTCTATTCTTCAGGACGGTGCCTACGGCAAAGACCTTGACGGAAAAGACGAAAACGGTAATATTCGTCCCTATCAGCTGGGTCACTGGTTTATTGCTATTGACACAGAACACTTTATGGGTGAAGATATAGCGAGAAAAAAAGCAGGTGAAATTACACGCAGTATGCGCGCTTCAAAGAAAGCGCCGGGGGCAGACAGAATTTACACCGCCGGCGAAAAGGAATATGAAATCCGCCTTGCACGTAAGGACGGTGTGCCTATAAACGAATCGGTACAAAAAGAAATTTGCGCCGTTCGTGACGAGCTTGGTTTAACTAAATATAAATTCCCTTGGGAAAACTAACAATATTTATTGACAAACACTTTCTGCGGTGCTATCATCTACTTGCAATAACACTTTGGGAGGACTTATTATGGCAAAAACTATATTATTTCAAGGCGATTCTATTACCGACGTTGGCAGAACTCAAAACGGCGGTCCTGTGGGCAGAGGTTATCCCTTGCTTATCACCGCTGAGCTTGGTTGTGAATTTCCTAAAGAATATGAATTTTATAACCGTGGAATAAGCGGCAATAGAATAGTTGACCTTTATGCGCGTATTAAAGCTGATTTTATAAACCTTAACCCTGACTATGCAAGTATTTACATCGGTGTTAACGACGTCTGGCATGAAATAGACCACAAAAATGGTGTTGCTACCGAAAAATTTGAAAAAATTTATTCTATGCTTATTGATGAGGTTTATGAGGCTTGTCCCAATACCAAGTTATTCCTTATCGCGCCCTTTGTTTTGGAGGGTACCGCTACCTGCAATACCGAAGAAAATCCTGAGAGACTCAGTATTTTCATAAGAGAAGTTGCTGAAAAAAATGCCGCAGTAAAGAGAATAGCCGAAAAATATAATCTTCCCTGCATTGACCTTCAGGAAGCCTTTGATAAAGCCTGTGAAAAAGCAGAGCCTTCATATTGGACATTCGACGGCGTTCATCCTTCCTATTACGGTCATCAACTTATCAAAAAACTCTGGCTTGAAACATTTAATAAAATAAAATAAAATAAAAATAAGGACTCGCTGAGTCCTTATTTTTATTTTTTACTTTTTCGGAATACTATTGGTCGTATACCGCATTTTTTAAAAAATAAATTTGAAAAATAATGTGCATCGCTGTACCCCAAAGCTTCGGATATTTCTCCCACAGTCATAGTGGTATTGGCAAGTAAATTTTTTGCCGTTTTCATTTTATTTTCTATCTGATAAGCATACGGCGTCATACCAAACTCTTTGTTAAATAGTTTAAGACAATAATCTTTAGAACGAAAAATAATCTGAGCCAGTTTTTCGGTACTTACAATACTTTTGATATTGCCTTCAATATATTCTTTAAGTATCGCCGCTTCCTCACTATAATTTGCATTGCTAAGGCTTCCTTTAAGCAGCACCATTATCTCTAAAAGAACTCCCTGCAAAGCCGCCTGCTTTTCGTTATCAGGCATATTGTCATCAATAATTTCAAGTATCTTTTCAAATTTCGGTTTTAAATTACCACCTTCAAAAAAATGCTTCCCCGATATTTCATAAAATCTTACTATTTCCTCGAAAAAATCACCCGTAATGTTTAAAAATATTTTAGTAAATGGGCTATTTGCATCGGAATAATATTTATGCGGCTCACCTTTATATAAAAGATAAATTGTATCTTTTATAACGTGGTGTTTTCTACCGTCTACCCATACATACCCCTCGCCGTCAAGCACATATTCAATAACATTTACGCTCGAAATTTTTCTGGTTATATGGTAATTTACATCAGGATAAGTAATTCCTGCAAGGGATATAAAAAGCGGCATTCGGTTTTCCGCTTGGGTGAAAAACTTCAATTTTTCATTCAAATTGTTTTCCTCACTTTTTCGCTCAAAATATACATTTATTTTTCTACTTTTCATTATTATAATACACTTATAAACAATATTCAAGGAGGAATATTTAATGAAAATGCGCACTCCTGCAACTCCTATTATAAACATCGACCCATATTTTTCGGTATGGTGCGAAGACTCTGTACTTAAAAATACAGTTCATTGGACAGGTTCACCCAACACTATGGCGGGTAGACTTTTTGTAGACAATAACCAATATCATTTTCTCGGTTTCAAAGCAAAATCAGACGAAACTCCCGATATGATAGTTGAAAGCACCGAAATTGACGCTTATTCTACAATTATCACCTATCGCTCTGATTCTGTAAAACTAACCGTTCATTTCACTTCTCCCCTGCTTGTTGACGATTTATATTACGCCTCACGTCCTGTTTCCTACTGCAAGGTTTCCTATGAAAGCCTTGACGGAAATGACCACGATGTAAAGGTTAAATTCACTGTCAGCGAGGAGTTGGTATTAAATCTTAGAGGCGACGGACGCGCTCTTGCCGAAAAGGCTGACGTAAAGGGCGCTACCGCAATTAAAATGGGCAACGGTATTCAAAACGTGCTTTGGAGAAGCGGCGATAATATACGCATTGACTGGGGTTATACCTACCTTGCCGTTAAGGGCGAAGCTGAAGTTAACCACACCGTTATTGATAATATGTACGGTATTTGCGCTACGGCAAAACTTAATAATGAAGCGCTTTTTGCCTTTGCTTTTGATGATATTTACAGTATTGATTATTACGGTAAAAAACTAAAAGCATATTGGAAAAAAGACGGCAAAACCATTGAACAAGCCATTAGTGAAGCCTTTGACGAACATGATGTACTGCTTAAACGTTGTAACGATTTTTCCGATAAACTTAAATTTGAAGCCATAAAACGCGGCAACGAAAAATATGCAGAAATTTTACTTTTATCTGTTCGTCAGGTAATGGCAGCGCACAAACTTGTTGTAGACATAAACGGCAACAACCTTTATATTTCTAAAGAATGTATGTCAAACGGTTGCGCCGCTACTGTTGATGTTACCTACCCGTCTGCTCCTTTTTTCCTTATATACAATACCGAACTTTTAAAGGGTATGCTTCGTCCTAT
Source organism: Acutalibacteraceae bacterium (assembly GCA_045586405.1). Classification (GTDB taxonomy): domain Bacteria; phylum Bacillota; class Clostridia; order Oscillospirales; family Acutalibacteraceae; genus SIG607. The sequence continues at coordinate 6,053 of JAZNAG010000052.1, forward strand.
TATGGACTATGCCGCCTCTGACGAATGGATTTATGATTTTGCGCCCCACGATGTTGGTAGATTCCCTATTATCGACGGTCAGGCTTACGGTGTTGACCGCAAGGGCGAAAAGCCTGTAATCAGTTATACAATGCAAATGCCCGTGGAAGAATGCGGAAATATGATAATTCTTTTTTCGGCTATATGCGATAAGGATAACGACGTTTCTTTTGTTAAACCCTATCTTGATATTATTGATAAATGGAGTAAATACCTTATTGAATACGGTCTTGACCCTGAAAACCAGCTTTGTACCGATGACTTTGCAGGTCACCTGGCACACAATGTAAATCTTTCAATAAAAGCTGTAATGGGCATTGTGGCATATAGCAGAATACTTAACCGTTTGGGTGAAAACAAAAAATCAGAAAGCCTTATGAACACCGCTAAAGAATATGGTAAATCTATTCTTGCTCGTGCAGAAAATAAAGACGGTAGCTACCGTCTTGCCTTTAATGAGCCCGAAACATTTTCCCTGAAATACAATGCTGTTTGGGATTTAATTTGGGGCACAAATATCTTCCCCGAAGAGTTCTACAAAAACGAAATTATCCGCTATAAAAAGGAAATGCTGCCTTACGGTGTTCCCCTGGACTCGCGCGAAAAATACACAAAATCAGACTGGCTTTGCTGGGTGGCAACTTTCTGTAAAGAAAATAAGAACTTTACTTTCTTCACCGATTCTATATGGTCTGCCTTTAACACAATGCGCTCCAGAGTTCCTATGACCGACTGGTATTATTCCGACACCTCAGAAATGAGAGGTTTCCGTCACAGAACAGTTCAGGGCGGTCTGTTTATAAGACTTATGTTTTAGGGTGGAAATTTTTAAGTATCTATGCTAAAATATACTTAAAGTTTTTTAAAGTAGGTCTTTTAAATGAAATGGGTTTTAAAAAATATTCACGCTTTTTCGGCTGAAGATATAAAAAAGTGTCTTACTCTTATGGATTCTCAGCGCAAAAAGTATATCGACGGCTTTTTAAACGAAGAAAGAAAAATGTTGTCTGTTGCGGCGGAACTGACCGCTAAGAAATTGGTGGCAGAGTTTCTTTGCACCGATATAGAAAGCATAAATCTTTTAAGGGCTGAAAGCGGCAAACCGTATATTGAAAATAACCCTGCATATATCAGCATCAGCCATTCTGGTGACTTTGTTGCGGCGGCGGTAAGCCATAAGCCTATCGGCATTGATATTGAGGTTATAAAGGAAAAAGACCTTGAATTTACCAAAAAGATTTTTTGTGACAGCGACCTTGAATTTATAAATAACAGTGAGGATAAACTAACGGCATTTTATAAAATCTGGACCGCAAAGGAAGCATACTTAAAGGCTTACTCAAAAACCTTTGCCGAGGTAAAAGCAACCCCTTATACCACACTGTCCCCTACCCATTATTTTGAAAACGGGTTAATAGTGACAATAATAAAATAAAAAAATCACCGATTTCACTTCGGTGATTTTATTTTACAAATTTTTATAGTACGCAACTGCCAAAGCGTCGCATCGTTCATTCTCAGGATGTCCATTATGACCTTTTACCCAGTTGATTGTTACATCGTGCTTTTTGAAAAGAGCGAGAATTTCTTCCCACAAATCTACATTCAAAGCGGGTTTTTTATCTGCCTTTCGCCAGCCGTTTTTCTGCCAAGACTCTGCCCAGCCGAGTGTAATACCGTCGGACAAATATTTTGAATCGGTAGTAAGGGTTACCTTGCAGGGTTCTTTAAGGGCTTTAAGTGCACAAATTGCGGCAGTAAGTTCCATACGGTTATTGGTGGTTTCCTTTTCACCGCCTGAAAGTTCTTTTTCAACGCCGTTATATCTCAGCACCGCGCCCCAGCCGCCCGGACCGGGATTACCCGAGCAGGCACCGTCTGTAAAAATTTCAACACACTTCATATCAATACTTCCTATAGCTTCCTATAACTTTTCCGAGCACCGAGGGATTTTCGGGATATATGGGGTCAAAATCAGGGTTTTCGGGCATAAAAATCACCTGTCCGTCTTTAATAAGAAGGCGCTTGACGGTAGCTTCATCGCCATCCATACCAATTATTATATCGCCTGCTCTATACCTTGCGTTTTTATCGGCAACAACTATATCGCCGTCAAGAATACCGGCACCTCTCATAGAAAGACCTTCAACCCGAAGTGCAAAAAGCCCCTCAGCATCCTTTGTAGGATAGGGAATATAATCTTCTATCTGTTCAACAGCCAAAATAGGCTGACCTGCAGTAACTCTGCCCACAACAGGAACTCTCGCGGCGGCAACATTATCGGTAATTCTTATTGCGCGGGAAGAATGGCTGTCACGAATAATGTAGCCTTTTTCTTCAAGAGCATCCAATATACCGTGAACTGTAGAAGTGGATTTTATGGTGCAGTAACTGCATATCTCTCTGACAGTAGGCGGAAGACCGTCCGACATACTCGATACAAGAAAGCGGTAAACTTTTTCTTGTTTTTCGTTTAAAGGTTGTCTTGACATAAAAAATCTCCTGACGAACATTTATTCTTTTTTAATATTACCACACTTCTTATTAACTTTCAAGTAAAAACCTTTAATTATTTCAGAAAGCCCGAAAACAATAAGAAAAACAGCAAAAATTTTTGCTAAAAATTCACTTCCTACGACCTTTGTCAGCATTATTCCGCCGAACACTCCCGCTACGCCGAAAAGCGAAATAGGAATAACCGTTTTCCATTTTATTTGTTTTTTTACAGCATAAATTATTACCGCCGTAAGACCTATCGGTAAAAAGAAAAGTAAATTTATGCCCTGGGCTTTAAGTTGCTCGGTATCCTCAAAAACTCTGAGGTAAATGAGCAACACTGCACCGCCACCAAGTCCCATTCCGCCGATAACGCCTGACAAAAGACCTGCTATAATTTTAATTAAATCCATTTATCTTACAAGCATCCTTACTCCTGCCCATACCATAAAACCGCCGAAAATTATTTTAAGAATGGTGGGCGAAATTTTGTTTAAAATCAGCACCGCAATAAAGGAACCTATAACTCCCGACGGAATAAACGGCAAGGCATCATTTATTGCCACATTACCCCTTATTACATAAAGTATTGCGCTTAAAACCGATATGGGCAAAATAACAGCAACGGCATTGGCGTGGGCACTTTTTTGCTCTAAACCGCATTTTTTAAGAAGCGGCACCGCTATCATACCTCCTCCCGCACCGAGCAGACCGTTTACAACACCTATAAGCGCGCCGAAAAAGGCATTTTTTAAAAACTTTTTGATTATTATCACCTCAGAGGTTATTATGCCCAAAAAAAGAAAAAAGCGAGGAAACCCCGCTTTTAAATAATTTGTTCAAGTTCTTTAAGATTTTTAATTTTGTAGGTTGCCTCACAGTCTTTTTGCCCTATAAAGCAACTGTCAAGCCCTGCATTTACAGCTCCGCTTATATCAGAGGTAACCGAGTCGCCAATAACCAGCACCTTCGATTTATCCTTTTCGTCGATAACACCCAGTACCCCGCCGAAAAAGGCTTTTTCGGGCTTTTGTGCGCCTAATTCTTCAGAAATAAAGGTATGTGAAATATAATTTATAATTCCCGAAAGTTTTATTCGGCTATGCTGATTAAAGGCAAGTCCGTTTGTAACAATTGCAATATCATAGCCTTTATTCTTACAGTAACAAAGTATTTCATCGCAATAAGGCTTTTTGACGGTACATTTTGACAGAAGTTTTGAATAGCCCTTAAAAAGTTCCTGCCCGTTTACCTCTATGCCCATTTCCTTGCCAAAGGTAATAAAACGGTTAACATATATGCCCTCTGCCTTTATTTCACCACGTTCATAGGCTTTCCAGTATCTGTCATTTATTTCGCTATACAGATTAATGGCTTTATCATCACACGGCAGAGAGTTTATTCTGAATAGCTCTTTTATACAAAGATACTCTGCCCGCGTGAAATCAAGCAGAGTATTATCAAGGTCAAAAAGCAAGGTAGTATATTTTTTCATATTACCTCTCCTAATGTATAAATGCAAAAATTATACCGGGAAGATACTGTACTACAAGTACAGCTATTATAAAGGCTATAAGACTAAAGCCGCCTTTTTTACGGTAAAGGTTAAATTTTTCCTCTTCACTTATAACCTGACCGTCTATTTTGCTTAAACTATCAAGCACGTGTTTATAATAAAAACGCTCGGCAAATAAACCGCAAAAAATCATAAGAGCCAAAGAAAGAATACTACCTATTGAAGCCAGAAAAAAGGGCTGAGGGTTGCTTTCATAAACCGACAGATAAAGCTGAGCGTAGGACTCAAAATCACTTGAGCCTATAATGCTCGAAAGGGGCAGCATAAGCAGTACCGCTGCAATTTCAATAACGCCGGCAAGAGCAGCCTCTTTATACATTTTACGAGAAGCAAAGCCTGCCGCAGGAAATAGAAAACTCCATATAGAAAAGCCCACTTTTTTACCGTTTTTATACCTTAAAAATTTAGGTATTAAACGGTTAGTACCCATCATAACGAAGTTTTTAACCTTTTCGGCAGTATGACCGTCACCCAGATCGGCATTTTTATCCACACCGCCCAAAAAGTCAACACCCATAAAGATAGCCTTGCCGTAAATATTCTGCATACCGCAGTTTGGGCACTGCGATTCTTTAGCGCTGTATCTATGGTGACAGGACGGACATTCTATAAGAACGCCTTCTTCTGTTTTCGTTTCTTTTTCTACTGTATCTGTTTGTGTTTTTTCAGATTCAACCTTGTCATACTGCATATCCGTGCCGTGCAGTTCTTCAAGACCGCACTTTTTTGCATTCACAAAGCATTCTCTGTGATGAGGCGCACCGCAGGTAGGACAAACCGCAATATCATCGTCCTCAAAAAGATATGCCTTACAGATAGGACAGCTTTTGCCTTTAATTTCCAAACTCATTACAATATTCCTTTGCAAAACGGAAAATCATATCAAAATATTCTTTTCCGTAATTGTGAAATTCTTTATTTTCTACCATAGCACGAAGCTCGTTTTCACTTACCCAACGCGCTTCATCAACCTCACTTGACTGTAAAGTCAGTGAAGAAACATCTGCATTACTCTTTGTAAACCAAATGTCTACAAAAGAATTTCTCTTTTTAATACGCGCCATTTTTTTACAAAAGCGCTGTGTACAATTTATTCCTAGCTCTTCAAGAAGTTCACGCTGAGCAGCGCAAAAAGAGGTTTCTCCCGACATAGCCGAGCCGCCTGTGGCAGCCCACTCACCAGGCATTAACTTTTTATTTTTGCTTCGTTTCTGAATAAGTAATTCTCCCTTATCAGACACTACCCATATATGCACAACCAAATGATATTCACCCGGGCGCATAAAATACTTACCTCGAACAGCCGTTTTGCCGGTAACATTACCGGTGGAATCAAGTATATCCCATTTTTCCATATTCGGTGTTCCTTTTCTTCAGCGAAAAATTTCCGCTTTTATCATAACTTATTTTATATTATAACAAATTATCACCGACTATTCAACCCTTTTAAATTTATGCTTGTAAATTTATTATAAATAGTATATAATAAAGCAGATGTGTATCCGAGTGTGCGAATGGGCGGGTCCTGTGCGACGGAATGCCATGAACCATGTCAGGCGGGGAACCGAGCAGCATTAAGTGGATTTTTTCGTGCGCCGCAGTAAATCGGTCCATTCGTACACTCGGGGACATTTTAATTTATAAGAGGAGGGAAAACGTTTGGCTTATCAGGCATTATACAGAAAATACCGTCCTTCTACCTTTTCAGAGGTTGTAGGTCAGGAGCATATTACCGAAACCTTAAAAAATCAGTTGGCAAACGATAAAATATTCCACGCCTATCTCTTTACGGGTACCAGAGGTACCGGTAAAACAACCTGCGCAAAAATTCTTGCCAAGGCGGTAAACTGTCTGTCTGCCGAAAAGGGTGACCCTTGCGGAAAATGTGAAGCTTGTCTTAGTCTTATTGACGGTGAAAATACCGATATTGCGGAAATTGACGCCGCTTCCAACAACGGTGTAGACGATATCAGAAGCCTCAGAGACCAGGTAAACTTTGCGCCTGCTTCTTCTAAATACAGAATTTACATAATTGACGAGGTGCACATGCTCTCTGACAATGCCTTTAATGCACTTTTAAAGACATTGGAAGAGCCCCCTGCCCACGTAATATTCATTCTTGCTACAACCGAAGTACACAAGCTTCCCGCTACCATACTTTCCCGTTGTCAGCGTTTTGATTTTCATCGTATTGACAGCAAGGTTATTGCAGAGCGTCTTAAATTTGTAGCAAGTAAAGAAAATATAGAAATTACCGACGGTGCCGCCACCCTTATTGCTGCCGCGGCTGATGGCGGTATGCGTGATGCCTTAAGTCTTTTGGACCTTTGTGTATCTTCAGGCCGTGTTATTGATGAGCAGACGGTTTCTTCTGCTTGCGGTATGGCAGGTAAAGATTATCTTATAGATTTATGCGAGGCTATTAAGGATAAAGATGCCTCTGCCGCCCTTTCTCTGCTTGACAGTATTCATAATTCGTCTATCGATATGCTAAGACTTCTAAATGAACTTACCGAGCATTTGCGCGACCTTATGATAGTTAAAACGGTAAACAGTGATAAAAAGCCTATTATATGCTCACCTGACCATTTAGAGAAATTAAAGGTACAGGCAGAAAGTTTTCCTCTTCGTGATATAATGTGGTCTCTTAAAGCTTTACAGCAGGTTTTCCCTGCTATGCAGTCGGGCAACCGCCGTCTTCAGATGGAAATGGCGCTTATCCGTCTTTGCGGAAAGGACGACAGCAGCACCACTTCTGCCGATTTGCTTAGAAGAATAATTTCTCTTGAAGAGGCTGTGCGCTCAAACGGCAAAACTGCTGAACAGACAGAAACTGTAAAAGTAACCGCTGAGCCTGTTATAAGCAAACCGAAAACCGAAGCTGAAAAGCCTTCTGAGGAGGTTTCTGATGTAGGTGACGGACTTGTTGGTTGTTGGGAAGAAATTTTAGAAGAAGTATTTCTGCTCTGCCCGCCTGCAATGGGCATACTTAACGACTCAAAGGCTTATATTGAGGGTGATTTCCTTTTAATTGACGCTAAAAATCCCATGTTCCGTTCTATGATGAACAGCAGTGATACAATGAGAAACTCTATTCGTCAGGTGGCAGAACAAAAACTCGGTCGTTCTTTCAGACTGGGGCCCTATAAAAAGAAAACAACTTCATCGGGTGTAGACCCTCTTAAAGTGGTTGCCGATAAGTTAAACAACATAAACCTTAACGGAGGAAATGAATAATGAAAGTAAGAATTCCAAATTCCGGCGGTCCTTCAAATATGAACGCTATGATAAAACAGGCTCAGAAAATGCAGGAGGATATGGCTAACCTTCAGTCAGACCTTGAGCAGAGAGAATATGAGGGTACTGCAGGCGGCTCTGCCGTTACCGCTGTTGTTGACGGCAAGTATAAAATCAAAAAGCTTACCATTGACCCCTCAATCATAGATCCTGACGATGCTGAAATGCTTGAAGACCTTGTAACAGTTGCTGTTAACGCCGCTGTTGAGTCTGCTGCTAAAACCGCTGAGGAAGAAATGGGCGCCATTACCGGCGGTCTTAATCTTCCGGGAATGTTTTAATTATGGCTTACAGTATTGCTTCCCTTACCGAGCTTGTTAAACAGTTTGAAAAACTGCCCGGCATAGGCAAAAAAACCGCTCAGCGTCTTGCTTTTCATATTTTGGCTCAACCGCCCGAACGCGCTGAAAGCTTTGCAAAAGCACTTGTTGATGCAAAGGCAAAAATACATTTTTGCGCTAAATGTCAGTCCCTTACCGATACTGAAATTTGTTCTGTTTGCAATGACGAAACTCGTGACACTTCGGTTATCTGCGTGGTAGAAAACCCCAAAGACGTTCTGACATTTGAAAGAACGAGAGAATATAAAGGTCTTTACCATGTGCTTCACGGTGCCTTTTCTCCCCTTGACGGAATCGGCCCTGAACAGCTTAAAATAAAAGAGCTTATGACAAGACTTTCAGACAATAACGTAAAAGAAGTCATAATGGCTACAAATCTTACGGTAGAGGGCGAAGCTACTGCCAGCTACCTATCCCGACTTATCAAACCCCTGGGGCTTAAGGTTACCCGTCTTGCATACGGTATACCTGTAGGCGGCGACCTTGAATACGCCGACGAAAAAACCCTTACCCGCGCACTTGAAGGGAGAAACGAAATATAATGGAGCAGTCAAAAATTGACAGAATAAATTTTCTCGCCCGTAAAAGCCGTGCAGAAGGCCTCACTGATGAAGAAAAAGCTGAACAGGCTGTACTCAGACGAGAATATATAGACTCCTACAAGAGAAGTCTTGAAGTCCAACTTGAAAATACAACCATTCTTTATGCCGACGGCACAAAAAAGAAGGTAACAAAAAAAGATACAGAATGAAAGCCCTTTAAAAGACTGAACTTTTAAAGGCAGATTTTCATTCTGTTTTTTGCAAATTTTAACAGGAGATGATAAAAAATGAACCGCATTCAATATTCCTCACCCGAAAAAGAAGGTATCAGCTCTGCCGATATTCTTAAATATGTAAAGCTTTTAGAAAGTCAGCATCTTTCTACCCATAATATGATTATTATGCGCCACGGCAAAATAATTTTTGAAAAATATTGGAAGCCTTTCCATAAAGACTATTTACATAGAATGTACTCTGTTTCAAAAAGCTTTGTAGCGCTGGCTATCGGCTTTTTAGAGCAAGACGGCCTTGTTAGCCTTGACGATCCTATTGTAAAATATTTTCCAAAAGAGCTTGAAAATCAGCAGGACGAAAATATGCGGAATCAGACCATTCGTCATATGCTTATGATGAGTACCGCAAAACCCGCGGCGGGTTGGATGCTTGAGCGTCCAAGTGACCGCGTAGCCCAGTATTTTGCCAACAATAATAAAACCTCCCGCCCCTCAGGCACGGTATTTGAATATGACAGCAACGGCTCTTTTATTTTGGGCGCACTTGTTGAAAGACAGTCAGGTAAAACCCTTATAGAATATTTAAGAGAAAAGCTGTTTGATAAAATAGGTGTAAGCAGTGACGCTTATTTCCTCACCTGCCCCGGCGGACATTCCTGGGGTGATTCGGCTTTGCTTTGCAAACCCACCGACCTGCTTAAAACAGCAATGTTTTGTATGAACAAGGGCAAGTGGAACAACGAGCAAATTTTAAATGAAGAATATATGACTCTTGCCACCACTAAGCAGATAGATAACAGCCTTAACGGTAGTGCATCTTTCGATTCTCAGGGCTACGGTTATCAGTTCTGGATGCTTTACGGTAATGCTTTCTTTATGAACGGTATGGGCTGTCAACTTGCTGTTTGTATTCCCGAAAAAGATATTATTTTAGTATATAATTCCGATAATCAGGGCAACGGCGTTGCAAAAAGTGTAGTTATTGATAACTTCTTTAACATAATCAGCGCAAATGCTAAAGATACTGAAATTTCTGCTGATGCACAGGCTGTTAAAGCACTTGAGGATTATACTAAAGACTTAAAACTTTTAGCAGTTGAAAATAGGTGCAAAAATAATCTTCAGGATAAAATAAATAACGTAAAATACATACTAAACGACAACCCAATGAAGATTAAATGGATTAAATTTACCTTTGAAAACGGTAAGGGTAAAATGTGCTACGAAAATTCGCAGGGTGTAAAGGAACTTAACTTTGGTATGGGTTATAATGAGTTTACAAAGTTCCCCCAAACAGGCTATCCTTATGAAATCGGTTCGGTTAAAAGTGACGTTATATTCGACTGCGCCGTTTCGGCAGGTTGGGTAAATTATAACCAACTGTTTCTTAAGGTTCAGGTTATTGATAAGTGCTTCGGTATTAATAATATGACCTTTGGCTTTAGTGATAATAAGATAGGTTTTTATATGCAAAAATGCGCCGAAGACTTTTTTGCCGACTATAACGGTTTCGGCCAAGGCACAGCGGAACAGTAAAAAAGGCGAAGATATGATATACAAATATATTGACGAACTTGTACGATACGGGCTTAAAAAAAGTTTTTTGAGCATAGTGATGAAATATTTATAAGAAACAGTCTGCTCAGCGCTTTAGGGCTTGAAGACTATGAGGAAACAAAGGAAAATACAGCCGATATTTTAAAGAAAGAAATCGGCATTGTTTTCCTAAAGGTTTTAGAGGATGCGGGTGTATATAAAAATACGGCGGAAGGACAAAAAGCCTTCTTAAAATTTATTGCTCAGGTATAAAAAACGGCTATGAAACAATTCGTTTCATAGCCGTTTTTTTATTTGATGAATGTACCCGAAATTTCTATACATTCTACACTTTCTTCATACATTATAAGGGGTTTGCTTTGGGCTGTTATGGTATTATTTTCAAAAACGAGGGAGACTTCAACAGTATTATTAAGGCTATCGGTACCCGTTGCCACAAGGCTGTTTTCTACCATTTGACCGGAGAAGTCCATAGAGATTTCACCGCACTGTGCCGAGGCCTCTATAAAGCCGTTTTCACTGCTTATTACGGTAATCTTATCGTTTCCATTTATATAGTCGCCCACCTCTATAATTGTTTCTTCAGAAGGCTCTGAGGAAGTCTCAACGCTGCTTTGTTCATCGCTTGAATTTTGGCTGCTACTGCTTTGAGAGGTTGAAGATGTCAGGGGAAAAGACGAATACTGAGTTTGTAAAAAATCGTCTGTACTGCCCTTTCGGTTTGCCTGAGCTACCCATAAAGCACCCATAAATGTTCCCATTATTACCGCCAAAGATACTGCCGTAACAATAAGCGTCACAAATTTTTGACTTCCCATTTTCTCTTACCTTTCTGTTATTTTTAAGCTGAATTCCTCTGCAAAAACTGACAGAGCTTTAAAATCCATTGCCTGTATATAATATGCTTCAAGCAAATCGTGAACCTCTTTTGCCTCAGCCAAAGTATAAACGGCAGACTGCATAAGTTCATCTATAAGTCGGTTGCTAAAGGCTATTTTATTACGGTTTTCTTTTAAAATTTCTCTATCCGCAAAACGCTTATCGTGAACAAGCCGTACATTTTCACTGTCAATATTATTAAAACTGTTTTTAGTGCAAAATGCAAGAGAAATTTCGGGAATAAGTATATGGTCTATTTTTTCACCGGGCAAAATATTGTTTTTTACCGTTATAATTTCATAACCTAAAGACAGCGCAATATCTTTTACCGCTGAGAAAATCATACTTGATACAGCGCCAAGCTCATCCATTACAACAACCTTTTTTTCACAGAGTTTAGAGATGCTGTCTTTGTAAAAAATATACCCCTCGGGTGTTACTGCAGACAAATATTTTACCCACTCTACCCCCTGCTTATTTTGCCTTTTAAGATACCTTTTGGCAAGTTTTTCGGCATAGTCAAAGGTTTTATCAATATCGGCGGCAAGCAGAGCTATTTTCATATTGTTTCGCATTACCTGCCCCATAGCCGAAAGATAGCCTGAAGCCCTTTTGTGAAGTTCCTTGTTTTTATTGGTAAGAGTTATTATTTCATTTCCGCCATCTTTTAAAACATCGCTGTTCCAAAACCTCGAAAAATCAAGTATATGGTCATAAACGCCCGGATAGACAGGCTCTACTACATGGGGTGCCGTAGCATCTATTATGAGAGTCTTTTTATCCTTTAAAATAACCCCGTCAAGAGATGCAGGATCGCTGCTGCAGGGTATTATTTCGGTGTCTATTTTGTTCAGCGCCGCCCTTTGCGCAATTTTTTTCATAAACGAGGACTTGCCCGTACCGGGACCGCCCTTTATAAGATATGTTTGCCAACCCTTCTTTTTAAAGGTCAGGTCATTAAAGCCGTTAATAAAACCGTCGGCAGAGTTTGAACAGAGAAAAAACTTAGGAAAATTATCTACTGACATAAAAGCACTCCCTTTAAATATATAGCCTTTCTATACTTTATGCGTTTTAAAAAGGCTTTGACACAAAGGGAGTTTTATGTTAAAATACCCTTGCGAGTTTACCGGACGGCTGCGTACATTTTGTATGAGGAAAGTCCGAGCCCCACAGAGCAGGATAGCGGCTAACGGCCGCCGAGGGTGACCTTAGAGATAGTGCAACAGAGATATACCGCCGAATTTTTCGGTAAGGGTGGAAAGGCGAGGTAAGAGCTCACCGGCGATATGGAGACATATCTGCCCTGTAAACCTTATCCGGAGCAACGCTGAATACGGCAATACATTTGCTCGATGTGCCGTGAAAAGCGGCTTGAGGAGAATGGCAACATTCTTCCCAGATAGATAGTCGTCCACGACAGAACTCGGCTTACAGGTAAACTCGCAAAAAAATAACGACCATATGGTCGTTATTTTTTTATATTTCTTTAATTTCAATGCCAACTATGGAGATTTCTTCAATAGGTTTATCGTTTGCGCCTGTTTTTGCATTTGCAATAGCATCAACCACATCCATACCGTCCATTACCTGACCGAAAACGCTGTGGCGAAAATCAAGCCAAGGTGTACCGCCAAGTTCTTTATATGCTTCTACAAATTCAGGTGGGAAACTATCGGGCATTTGCTTCATCTGCATAAGCATATTGGCGGGAACAGAGTTTGCCTGAACGATAAAAAACTGACTTCCGTTTGTGTTGGGACCTGCATTTGCCATACAAATAGCGCCTCTCAGGTTATGTAATTCGGGAGTGAATTCATCCTCAAAGCTATCGCCCCAAATACTTTCTCCGCCCATACCGGTACCGGTAGGATCACCGCCCTGAATCATAAAATCTTTAATTACACGGTGGAAAATAATTCCGTTATAATAGCCGTTTTTGGCGTGTGTAGTAAAGTTTTCTACAGTTTTTTTGGCTTCCTCAGGGAAGAGTTTAATGGTGATATCACCCATAGTGGTATGCATTACGGCTACGGTATCGCCTTTCTCTATAGGTCTTAACTGTTTAAGCATATTATTTCTCCTTATGTTTTATTTAATTATCTATATTTTAACAGTATCTTTAATGCTTTTCAATAGTTAATTTTATACTTGCAAGTATCTATATATTGTGGTATACTTAATTATAATTATGCAAAGATAGGAGATATTATTATGAAATGTCCATTTTGCGGTTTTGAAGAAAGCAAGGTTGTAGACTCACGCCCTACCGATGAGGGCGAAAAAATCAGAAGAAGACGCGAGTGCCTTAAGTGTACCAAGCGCTTTACTACCTATGAGATAGTAGAGAGTCTGCCAATAATAGTTATTAAGAAGGACAAGTCCCGTGAGCCCTTTAAGAGAGAAAAACTCCTTAACGGTCTTCTTCGCGCTTGTGAAAAGCGTCCTGTTACTTTGGGCGCCCTTGAAACTCTTATTGACGAAATTGAACTTTCAATACAAAATTCCCTTGACCGCGAGGTCACTTCGGAATACATCGGCGAGCTTGTTATGAACAAGCTTAAGTCTGTTGACGAGGTTGCCTATGTGCGCTTTGTTTCGGTTTATCGCCGATTTAACGACATTTCCTCTTTCCTTGAAGAACTTAACACATTAAAAAGCAAATGATTTCCCCCGGAGGCAAAATATGACAGCTAATGAAATGATGGCGGAGCTTTTACTCCCCCACATCGATAAAACTCCAAAGTACTACGAAGACCTTTATCCTGACAGAAACCTTAAAGAAGGGGCAAAGGTTGTTCGTGTCGCGCCCAGCCCTACCGGTTATCTTCACATTGGTACTCTGTTTACCTCACTTGTAAACAGAATTGCCGCTACCAGCAGTGAGGGTATATTCTTCACAAGAATTGAAGATACCGACAAAAAGCGTGAGGTTGAGGGCGGTATAGAAAACATAATAGACGGTCTTAACAGGTTTGGTATAAACATCGATGAAGGCTTTATAAGCGGTAAAGAAGAAAAGGGTATTTACGGTCCTTACCAGCAAAGTCGTCGCGCCGAGATTTATCAGACCTATGTTAAAGAACTTATCCGTAACGGTCTTGCCTACCCCTGTTTTTGTACCGCAGAAGAGCTTGAGCAGGTAAGAAGCCTCCAGGAAAAAGATAATATCCGTACAGGTTACCACGGCAAATGGGCTATTCACAGAGAAATTACCTTTGAAGAGGCTAAAGAAAATATTGACAAAGGTATGCCCTTTGTTATTCGTCTTAAGTCACCGGGTAACGAAGAAAATAAGGTAGTTTTTGACGATTTGATTAAAGGCAAAATAGAAATGCCCGAAAACGATGAAGACTTTGTACTGCTTAAGTCTGACGGTATTCCTACCTATCACTTTGCCCACGCCATTGACGACCACCTTATGCATACAACCCACGTTATGCGCGGTGACGAATGGATTTCTTCGGTCCCCAAACATATTCAGCTTTTCAAACTTTTAGGCTTCAAGGTGCCGAAATTTGCTCACGTTTCTCCTATTATGAAGCTTGAAAACGGTGCAAAGCGCAAGATATCAAAAAGAAAAGACCCTGAAGCCGCCGTGCACTTCTTTATTGAAGAGGGCTTTGATGCGCTGAGTGTGGTTGAATATCTTATGACCATAGCCGCTTCCGACTTTGAAGATTTCAGACGTGCCAACCCCGATAAATCTTATACCGAGTTTAAGTTTAATCTTAAAAAAATGAGTGTTTCGGGTGCGCTTTTTGACGAAAACAAGCTTTTAGACGTCAGCAAAAACGTTATTTCAAAAATGTCTGGCGAAGAAGTCAGCCAAAAAATAACTCAGTGGGCAAAAGATTTTGACGGTGAGTTTTATGAGCTTCTTACCCGTAACACCGACTACACAAAAGCTATTTTCTCTATTGACCGCGACTGCGCTAAACCCCGTAAGGATATAGCAAAATGGAAAGATGCCAAAGATTACGTATCTTACTTTTTTGAAGAACTGTTCTGTCCCGACTATACTCTGCCCGAAAATATAAAGGCTGAGGATGCAAAAGCCTTCCTTAACGCATATAAAGAGGTTTACAGCGAAAGCGATGAAAAGGAAGAATGGTTTAATAAAATTAAAGGTCTTTGCCAGTCTCTTGGTTTTGCAAGTGAAACAAAGGCTTATAAAGCTGAGCCCCACCTATACAAAGGCCACGCAGGTGATTTATCTACAATACTTCGTATTGCCATAACAGGCAGAAGAAACACTCCCGACCTTTGCAGTATTATGAAGGTTATGGGCAAAGATAAATGTATAGAGAGAATAAACAAAGCAATTTCTGTGTTTATTTAATTTGGAGAGATTATAATGGAAAACGAAAATACAAATATAATAGAGGCGGCTGAGAAACCCTCCAACTTCATTTATGATTTTATAGATAAAGACCTTGAGGAAGGGGTTTATGACAGAGTTCAAACCCGTTTTCCGCCTGAGCCTAACGGTTATCTTCATATCGGTCACGCCAAGGCTATCTGCATTGATTTTTCTACTGCTGAGAAGTACGGCGGTAGCTGTAATCTGCGCCTTGACGATACCAACCCCACCAAAGAAGACACCGAATATGTAGAGGCTATCGAGGAAGACATTAAATGGTTAGGCTTTAACTACGATAATGTATACTATGCTTCCGATTACTTTGATTATATTTATGAGTGCGCTCTTGCCCTTATTGATAAAGGTCTTGCTTATGTTGACGAGCTTACCCCCGAGCAGATAAGAGAATATAGAGGTACCCTTACCGAGCCGGGTAAAGAAAGCCCCTTCAGAAACAGACCGATAGAGGAAACCAAGGACCTTTTTGCCCATATGACAAAGGGCGAATTCGACGAAGGCACCCTTGTACTCAGAGCAAAAATTGATATGGCGTCTCCAAACCTTAATATGCGCGACCCCATAATCTACAGAGTTATGAAGGCGTACCACCACCGCACAAAAGACAAGTGGTGTGTATATCCTATGTACGACTTTGCGCATCCGCTGTCTGATGCTAAAGAAGGTGTTACTCACTCTCTTTGCTCTCTTGAGTTTGAGAATCACCGTCCTCTTTATAATTGGTTTTTAAACGCTCTTGAAATCAAGATGCCGCCCCGTCAGATAGAGTTTGCAAGAATGAACGTAAACTATACTTTAACCAGTAAACGTAAATGCTTAAAGCTTGTAAACGACGGTCTTGTATCAGGCTGGGATGATCCCAGAATGGCTACCATTTGCGGTATGAGAAGACGCGGTTATCCCGCTGAGGCTATACGCGCATTTGTTGATAAAATCGGCGTTTCAAAGGCTTACAGCGTTATTGATTACGCTTTACTTGAATCCTGTGTTCGTGACGAACTTAATATCAATGCACCTCGTACAATGGCGGTACTTCGTCCCTTAAAGGTTGTTATTGATAACTACCCTGAGGATAAAACCGACCTTATTGAAGTTGAGGTTAATGTAAACAAGCCCGAGCTTGGTAAATACACCGTTCCCTTCACCAAAACTCTTTATATTGAGCAGGACGACTTTATGCTCGAGCCGCCCGGAAAATATTTCCGTCTGTGTCCCGAAAAAGAAGTTCGTCTTAAGGGTGCTTACTACGTTCGCTATGCTTCTCATGAAACCGACGAAAACGGCAATATAACCGTTGTTCACTGTACCTATGACCCTGAGTCCTTCGGCGGTGAAACGGCAGACGGCAGAAAGGTTAAGGGTACACTCCACTGGATAAGCGCCGACCACTGCTTTGATGCATCGGTGCGTCTTTACGAACGGCTTTTCAATGTAGAAAACCCCTCTGACGAGGAAGGTGTTTCTTCCTTTGCCGACAACCTGAATCCCGATTCGTTACAGATTTTAGAAAACTGTAAAATCGGTGCTGAAGTTAAAAATGCCGCTGTCGGAGAGCGTTTCCAGTTTATGCGTCAAGGCTATTTCACCATTGACCCTGACACAAATGATAATAAAACAGTTATAAATCGCATTGTTGCACTTAAAGATTCTTTTAAGAAATAAGGTAATAAAATGACTGCAGAAAAAATTTATGATTTTTTAAATAAAAAATTTCCCATAAGCAGCGCTGCAGACTATGACAATGTCGGTTTTTTAATCGGTGACAAAGCAGCAGACGTAAAGTCTGCTGTTTTAGCGCTTGACCTAACCGACAGCGCCATAAATACTGCTATTCAAAACGGTGCAAATTTAATAATTACCCATCACCCCGTTATTTTTGGCGGAATAGACAGCGTAACAAAGGGTGATATGGTTTATCGCCTTATTGAAAACGGCATTTCTGCTATTTCTATGCATACCAACCTTGACACAGGCAAAAACGGTGTCTGTGATGCTCTTGCAAAGGCTCTCGAACTTAAAAAAATCGAAACGGTTATAGGTTCTGACAATATGAGTTTCAGAAAAGGCGTACTTAAAAGTGAAATGTCAAGCGACGATTTTGCCGCTTTTGTAGGAAGAAAGCTTGATACTGCGGTAAAATACGTAGGCGAAGCTTACGTAAAAAATGTTGCCGTTTGCAGTGGTTCGGGCAGTGAATACCTTTTTGATGCGATAAATAGCGGCTGTGACGCTCTTGTTACTGCCGAGGTTAAGCATCATTTATTTTTAGAGGCTGAAAGGTTGAACTTTACCCTTATAGATGCAGGTCACTTTCCTACCGAAGATGTGATAATTGAACCGCTTTGCAAAATGTTAGCCAAAAAATTCCCGTCGGTTAACTTTATAGCCGACCACAACAGCGCAATTAAGGTGTGTATAAATATATGATAGATAATTTTTTAACCGTTGCATCACAAGTGCTTGTTCTTTTTATTCTAATTGCAGTAGGTTTTATCTGCGGCAAAACGAAGCTGATAAACGATAACACTTCAAAAGGGATTTCGGATATATGTATATATTTTTCCACCCCTGCAGTTATCATAACCTCTTTTTTCCGTCCTTTTGACAGCGCTATGCTTTTTAAATTGCTCATTTCCTTTGCAATTGCTTTGATTTTTCATATTATTGCAATAAGCATAGCCTATATAGGCGCCCATGACAAAGATATAAATTCAGATGTGGTTAAAAAGTACGGCGTAATTTTTTCTAATGCAGGCTTTATGTCATTGCCACTTCAAATGTCAATTCTGGGTGAAGACGGTGTATTTTACGGTTCAGCTTATGTAGTTATATTCAACATTATAGCCTGGACCTTCGGTGTTACTTTAATGGGTGGTAAAGGTACAAAAATCACCACCGCAAAACTTATTTTTAACCCCGGTGTAATAGGTGTTGCAATAGGTCTTGTGATTTTCCTTTTAAATATTACGGAATATGTTCCCGCCCCCATACAAAGCGCCGCTACCCATATCGGCAATCTTAATACTCCCCTGCCTATGCTGATTATAGGTTACCATCTTTCAAAATCAAAAATTGTAGCCGCTGTTACGGACAAACGCATATGGATACCTACTATACTCCGGCTTATTGTTGCGCCTTTTGTTTCCATTGCACTTCTTTATTTACTTAAATTTACACCCCTGGCTATTGAAAATACACTTGCTGTTGCCTGCATTATTGCGGCAAGTGCTCCCTGCGCGGCATTCACCACTATCTTCTCCGAAAAATTTGGCAGAGATACTACACTTTCTGTAAAACTCGTTTCGGTTTCTACACTTTTTTCAATAATAACAATGCCTGTTTTCGTAGCACTCACTCAGCAGATACTTTAATTTTTTCGGTTTGTTAAACTTTTGTTTATGTTGACATTTTTTTCTAATATCGGTATAATATAATTACCATTTTAATAAGGAGAATGATTATGAAAAAATTACTCGCTATCCTTTTGTCCGTTGCTCTTCTGCTTGCAGCTGTTCCTATGAGCGTATTTGCGGTTACTCCCGTTGATACCGACATAGTACTCAGTGTAGAAGGTGCACCTGAAACCGTTTACCCCGGCCAGACCTTTTCGGTAGATGTTAAAATTTCCGAAAACACAGGTATTTACACATGGCGCGCAGACCTCGGTTTTAATTCTGACATATTTACATTTGTCAACTGCGTTTCAACTTCTGATTTTACTGAAGAAGACACAGTTGCTCGTTTTAACTACAATCCCAAAGGCAGCACTATCCATATGCTATGGGATGCAGAAGGTAATGATAACTTTACCGCAAACGGTACTGTTGCAACCATTACTTTCAAGGTTAACGACGTTGCCGCTTCGGGCAATTATGACTTTGATTTAACCTTTATTGATGCTTCAAGAGTTATTGATGCAAAGCCCTATGCAGAGGCTATTACCCTTACCGCAACAGACTGTTCAACAAAGGTTGATCAGATAGCAGTAAGCAAAGTAGAAATCACCGATATTGATGCTAAAACCGACTACTATGTAGGCGATAAACTCGTTATCAACTCTGTTTCTCTTAATGTAACCTATAATAACGGTGACGAGAAAACCGTAACCACCGGTTATGAAACCAGCTATGATTTTTCTGCCGCAGGTACAAAAACCGTAACTATCAACTATGAAGGCGGTATTGCTACTTTCGACGTAACTGTTATTTCTCCCTACATAAACCTTTCAGACGATGCCGAAACTGTTATAGCCGGTGATGAATATACACTTATTGCTGATGTTCTTCCCTCAGGCGTAGACGTAGACTGGGAATCTGATGATGAAGATATCGCTACTGTTGACGGCGGCGTAGTTACCGCTGTTGCTGAAGGTGAAGCTACCATTACCGCTTCAATAGTATATAACGATATCACCTACAAAGCCGACTTTGTTATTACCGTTATTCCCGTAGTTATTACAGGTATTGAAATTACAGATATTGATGCAAAAACTGAGTATTACATTGATGACGAACTTGTTATAAACGACATTACCATTACCGTTACCTTCAATAATGGCGATACCGAAGAAATAACTGAGGGTTACACAACCGAATACAATTTCAGTACTGCAGGCAACAAGGTTGTTACCGTTAAATACGGTGGATTCTCTGATACCTTTAATGCTACAGTTAAGACACCTACAATAACCCTTTCTGACGAAGAAAAGATTGTTATCCTTGATAAAAACTACACCATTACCGCTAACACCCTTCCTGAAGGTGTAAACGTTAACTGGGAATCTGATAACGAAGAGGTTGCTACCGTAGCAAACGGTAAAGTTACCGCTGTTTCTGAGGGTGTAGCTACAATTACCGCTTCCTTCACATACAACGGTACCGTTTACTCAGCAGAATGTGTTATCACAGTTAAGATGCTTCTCGGTGATATTAACGACGACGGAATAGTTAACACCACCGACCTTGCAATGCTTAAACGTTATCTTGTACACGCTACTGACTTTACTGAAAAGCAGTTGGCAGTTGCCAATGTTAGCCAGAGCGATGCTGTTGACACCCTCGACCTTTCTCTTATGAAACTTTACCTTGCAGGTGTATTCTCCGATTTTGAGGCTAACAACCAGTAATTTGAAATAAGCAACAACGTTCCGACTTTAAACAAGCTGGATTATTAAATAAAGTAAAAAAAGAAAAGATGCACAAATTCTGTGCATCTTTTTTTTAAGTAATGTTTTTAATTTTTGCTATTGTTTTCCGCCTCTGAACTGCAAGGGTGAGCTGCCTATAAGCCGTTTAAACACCTTTGAAAAGTAATATATATCTGAGTAACCCAATTTTTCGGATATTTCGTTAATTGACATATCAGATTCAAGTAACAACGCTTTTGCGGCAGCAATTTTTACCTGATGTATATATGCCGACGGTTTTATTCCCAGCTCATTGCGAAACATACGCGCAATGTAAGACGGAGACAGCTTAAAGTGCTTGGCTAAAACAGTTAAGGTCAGCGGCTCTGTATAATGGGCGGCAATATAATTGGCTATTGAGTCAAGCTTTTTGCTACTGTGGGGCGTATTGTTTTTGCCTAAACAGATTATAAGTTCTCTAAGCAAATTATCCATTAGTAATTTATCAAAAAAACAACTCTCGGGTTTTAAAAGACTTGCTCTTGTAAATAAATTTCTAATGTCCACAGAAACATTTTTTGTGTACAACGGAACATCTATTAAAGAACGATGCTGGTCGTAGGTAAAACCGAAACCGTCAATAAGCTCTGCATGGGGAATAACAGTCGCTCTTGTGGGCAGAGTTTCAATGCAGCAAGCATGCACAGCTTCCATATGAAAGAAATAATACCTGCAAAGCCCACCCTTTAGCGGTCTGTAAAAAGATTTCTTAGGAATAATAAGGATATCACCGATATCAAGGTGGTATTCTTTGCCGTCAACCGTCATATTTATTTCGCCATCGGTACAATAAAGGACAATATCCGACGGTGCATGATAACCCTTGTTCCAAGGACTGACCGGTTGCGTAACCTTACCAAACATTACCGCATTAACTGTATAATCAAGGTCATATATCATAACAAACTCTCCCTGTGACTTTCTGTTCATTAAATATAACACAAGTTTTCAAAAAGTTCAATATAGTACAAAAAATAACAATGATAGACATTGACTGGGGTAACGGATTTTTTTACAATTAAAGTGCAAATAACAGGAGGAATGATATATGAAGGTTAGTGTTTCTGAAAAAAACGGCAATTTCTTTATTGATATAAACGGGAAAGTATATCCTTTTGTTGCAAATCGCTCCTTTCGTCCTGAAAAAGAGGTAGTAAAAAAATTTTCTGATTATGGGCTAAAGTTTTTTAATATTTTCCCCAGCGGTATTATGACCGCTTTGCTTAAGAGAACCGTACCCTATTCACTTTTTGGACCGGTATGGACAGGAAAAGGCGAATATAATTGGGATAATCTTAGGGCCCAATGTGACGAAATTATAGGAAATATTGATGAAAATACATACTTTTCAGTAAATGTGCATTTGGACCCTCCCGAGTGGTTTGTAGAGCAGCACCCCGAACTTCGTGACCATTGGGAAGAAATGGTGCAAAATCTCTCTCACAAAGAATGGAAAGAAGAAGCTGCAAATTATTTACGCGCCCTTGTAAAAAAACTTGATGAGTGGTTCCCCGAAAGACTGTACGCTATTTTTCTGCTTTCGGGCGGCACAACCGAATGGTACTCTTACCGCCCGTTAAGAGTTATAAATGATCCGTCTGAGCTTCAGCGTCAGGCATACCGTGATTATTGCGGTGACCAAAATGCAACACTTCCCACTCTGCAGGAGGTTTGCTCTGCTGATGACGGTTTTATTCGCAGCAGAAGTAAAGACAGTGAGTCTATTCGCTATATGAAATTTATCAATGACTCCACGGTTGATACTGTTTTGTATTTTGCACGTGTAGCCAAAGAGGTTACAGGAGGAAGTCGGCTTGTAGGACTGTTTTACGGCGGTGTATACGGACAAAATGTGGACTATGGAACCTGGATGGGCTATAACCAGCTTGAGCGTATGCTTGAAAGCAAAGATGTAGATATGCTCTTTTGTCCTGCGTCATATATTTGCCGAAAATTAGAGTCAACAAGTGCCTGGCGTATGCCGGTGGACTCTCTGTCTTTGTCAGGTAAACTATGTGTTCACGAAATCGACAGCGCATCATATTTATTAAAGAAAAAGGCTGACTCTGCCGCCGTTGCCCACGCAAGAGGAAGAGATGAAGAATTCACCTGTCCCGCAGATAATATTATGTATATCCGCAGAGAAGCAGGCATAGCTATGGCAAAGGGCCACGGATACTGGTGGTTTGATATGTTTTCCGGTTCTTATGATGACCCTGTTATGATGGAATCTATTCTTGAGATTAAAAACGTGCAGGAAGAACTGCTTAACAGGTCAAGCAAAAGTGTTGCCGAGGCGGTTATGCTTATTGACCAGGAATCAAGTTTTTATCTGTGCGGCGACTCTTTTTATCCAATGGTTGAACATATGTTACCTGAACTTAACAGCACCGCAATTCCCTATGATGTGGGAATGACCTTTGATATCAATAAAAAAGGCTTCCACAAAGACAAGTATAAACTTTATATGCTGCCCATACTGTTCAGTCCCACGCCCGAGATAGTAGATACACTTGACGGTTTAAGGAAAAAAGGTAAAAATATACTGTTTTTCCATGCCCCCTATTATGCTCTTGAGGACAAACTGTCCATAGAGCCTATGACCCTGCATACAGGTATTACCTTTGAACGCTGTGAACTTGTTGATAATACGGTAGAGCTTTGTTTTGAGGGCGGTGAAGGGATAACCTATGACTTTTCTGACCGTGCCGTACCCGGTGATACCTGGTTCCACCGCCGCGAAAATGACCGTCCTGTTACCCCTATTTTCGCACCCACTAATCTTGATATAGTGTTGGGACGTTTTCGTGAAAACGGTAAAGCTGCATGCGGAATAAAATTCCGTAAAGACGGAGGTTTTGACGCCTTTACAGCCTGCGCTCCCATACCCAAGGAACTAATAGCCAAAATTGCCGAATATGCACAAATTATGCGTTACTGTGACCGCTATACACCTATATACACAAATGAAGGTTTTGAATGTGTATACTCTTTTGAAGGTGGAGATATAACCCTTTACCGCCCTGAAAACTGCACCTTGACAGACTGTTTTGGCGGTGAAACCTACAAGGTCGGAAAAGATGGTACAAAAGTACACTTTGAGCCTAAAGAAACCAAATATTTCTTTGTGGAAAAACAACATTTTTTTGATATTATGTAGGGAGTGCAATAAAATGAATTATATACTTGTTATTATTGCGACGGTTTTATTGGCTTTTGACTTTTCATTTGCTAAAATGTATCAAATGTCACAGGGCACCGCATTCTCTGAAGGTCTTAAATTTAATGCCGCAATAGGACTGTTCAGCGCCGCTATCTTTTTTATTTTATCGGGATTTAATACTGATTTTTCTCTTTATTCTATGTTACTTGCACTGGGTATGTCGGCATGCTGTATGCTTTACAGTATTATAGGGTTGGTAATACTTAAATTGTCCAACATATCTGTATACACCGTATTTTTAATGTGCGGCGGTATGCTTTTGCCCTACATATTCGGTATATGCTTTTTAGACGAAAAACCCACACTTTTACGAATTGTCGGAATTATAATAATGCTTGTTGCTGTATTTTTATCCAACAGGACAAAGTTTGAATTTAATCCAACACTACTCCTGCTATGCCTTCTTATATTTGTATTAAACGGTATGGTGAGTATTATTTCTAAATGCCATCAAATTACCACTTCCTTTGAAACTGTTGACAGCACCACCTTTGTAATGTATTCGGGTATATGTAAATTTATTTTAAGTTCTATTGCCCTGATATTTTGCAAAAAAGAAAAAGGTCTTTATTTTTCTTCTAAAAAAGTTATACTTATTATGGTAGCTTCAGCCCTTATCGGCGGTGTTTCTTATATGCTTCAGCTTATCGGTGCAACTCAGTTACCTGCTTCGGTCTTATACCCTATTTGCACCGGTGGAAGTATATTGTTTTCTTCACTGGCAGGGGTAATTCTTTTTAAGGAAAAACTTTCGACTTACCAAACAGCAAGTGTTATTTTATGTATTATAGGTACACTTTTATTTTTATAAAAGGAGTTAGAAATTGTGTATAACCATCCTGCTTTTAAAAGGCTTCCGAAAAGACTTACCATAAGTTTTCCTCTATGGGTAGTTTATGCTACAAAGGGGGAATATTCCCCGTACTTTGACATTGATAAACTAATGCGGGAAAATGTTGAACGTGGTTTTAACTGTATAAGAATAGACGGTGCCCCCGGTCTTATTCACGATATAAACGGAAACCTTAGAAAGCCCTTTTATATGACTAATATTTTTGACGGTAACTTTGAAAAAATTCCCCGTCAGCAAAATATACTGGGGGACGGCGGCGAGGTTGATTTGCTCGACCGACTTATTAAAACCTTTGAAAGTGCAAAGAGGCATGGCATTTATATAATTTTATCCCAGTGGTATTTTCTTCATACCTTTTGGTTTCATAAAAAAGGCGACCCTCTTTGTGACGAGATGTTTGCTATTCCCGTAAAGGAGCGTTTCCCTGCCTTTGCAAAATTCTGGCACTATATTTTGCTCCAACTTGAAGAAAGAGGGCTTGACGACCAAATTGCCTTTGTAGAACTGTTTAACGAGGTTTCCCATTGCCCCTATTTCTGCGGTGAACGGGGTTGTTGCGGCTCTACCGATAAAGTCAGTGAAGAAGAGGTTGCTTTTTTTAAAAAGCAACACGAAGATGCGCTTTCTTTTCTTCAAAAGCAGCATCCTCAACTGTTGTTTGCTTATGATACGGGAAATCCGTACGCAAAAGGTCATATGCCCGAAAATGCACAGGTATATAATTATCATTCATATCATCTTATGGGAATTTACTCATCGGTATTAAACGAACATCCGGAGTGGGCTATGAATAAAATTACCGCAGACAACGTAAGAAAAACCCGTGAAGACAGACGCCCCATAAACGATTCTTGGTACGACCGTGTTGCCCGTTACAATGACCTGAATATGACATATTTAAAGGATTTCGAAGAAGCCCTTGCAAAGAAATTCAGAGAAAACAGAGATGATTTTGTAAACAAAGCCAGAGCCCATATGAAAGCTTCTTTTGAACTTGCGGGCAAGAACAGACCGGTGGTTTTAGGCGAAGGTGTAAGTTATATTTGCTGTAAAGAACTTTTGTGGGAAGAAAAATCAGAGGATTATTGGAATTTTGTAAAGCAGATGGTGGGCGAATATAAAGACGCGGGAATGTGGGGAATGGTAGTTCGCACCTGTTGTGCTCCCGAAGACCCAAGTTGGTATATGTGCGCCGACAAATATTTACAAATAAACAGTATGTTCTTGAAGTGATACCTTCTTATCATATAATAAAAACCTCGATGAAATTCATCGAGGTTTTCTTATTATATTTATGAAGTTAAGTTTTATGGTTTAGTAAGTAATTAAATCCTTACCGCCCATATAAGGTCTTAAAGCCTCAGGAATTCGTACAGAATACTTCTCACCGTCGTACTGAAGATTATTCTCAAGGAAAGCAATAAGCATTCTGGGAGGAGCAACAACGGTATTGTTAAGGGTATGAGCGAAGTATTTATTGCCATCACTATCCTTAACCTTTATACCAAGGCGTCTTGCCTGAGCATCGCCAAGATTTGAACAAGAGCAAACTTCAAAATACTTATTCTGCTTGGGTGACCAAGCCTCTACATCATAAGACTTAACCTTAAGGTCGGCAAGGTCGCCTGAGCAACACTCTAATGTTCTTACAGGGATGTCAAGACTTCTGAAAAGTTCAACAGAGTAGCTCCACATCTTTTCAAACCACTGCATACTCTCTTCAGGCTTACAGATAACTATCATTTCCTGTTTTTCAAACTGATGTATTCTGTAAATACCTCTTTCTTCTATACCGTGAGCGCCCTTTTCTTTTCTGAAGCAGGGGGAATAGCTTGTAAGGGTTAAAGGAAGTTTTTCTTCGTTTGTTATGGTATCAATAAACTTACCTATCATAGAATGTTCGCTGGTGCCTATAAGATAAAGGTCTTCGCCCTCTATTTTATACATCATAGCGTCCATTTCTTCAAAGCTCATAACGCCGGTAACAACATTTGAACGAATCATAAAGGGCGGTATGCAGTAGGTAAAGCCTTTGTCTATCATAAAATCTCTTGCATAAGCGGTAACTGCGCTGTGAAGACGGGCAATATCGCCGCAAAGGTAGTAAAAGCCTTCGCCTGCTACCTTACCGGCCGACTCTTTATCAATACCGTCAAAGAGAGCCATAATATCGGTATGGTAAGGAATTTCAAAATCAACCTTAGTCTGTTCGCCGTACTGTTTAACCTCAACATTTTCGCTGTCGTCTTTACCAACAGGCACACTGTCATCAATAATGTTAGGTATCTTCATAAGGCTTTCTTTAAGAGCGGCAGAAAGTTCGGTTTCCTTAGCCTCAAGAGCGGCAAGTTCCTGTGCCTGAGCAGTAACAAGCTTTTTCTTTTCTTCAGCTTCTTCACGCTTGCCCTGAGCCATTAAAGCGCCGATTTCTTTACTTACCTTATTTCTGAGAGCACGAAGTTCGTTAGCGGCAGTTTGAGCGGAACGTTTTTCTTCGTCAAGACGAATTACCTCATCAACCAAAGGTAATTTATGCTCCTTAAACTTCTTTTTTATGTTTTCTTTTACAATTTCGGGATTTTCCCTTATAAATTTAATATCAAGCATTTTGCTTCCTCCCTGCCGACAACGGCAAAACTAATTAACAAAAGTATATCACAAGAATATACCTTATTCAAGGCTTAATTTATGGCTGCCTTTACACCGTGTTCAATACCGTACACTACAGTTTTACCTTTTACATCTATAATTTCACCGTTTTGCAGCTGAGCCTTTAATTCTCTGTAAGCAACGGTCATATCTTCTCTGTCGGTAAACTCAAGCACGAACACAGTGCCGCCTTTTTCATTGACAGCATGATACCCCTGGGTAATCGTACCCTTGCCATTATAAGTATACTTCATATCAGAGTTAAGACTGCTTATCTTATTTTCACTCATTGCCTCAACCGTATAGCCTGCATCAGTCAAATTTTCAAGTACTGTTTCGGTATTGTTACAACCGCACAGAGTTAAAACGAGCAGTAAGCAAACAAGCAACGCTGACAATTTTTTCATAGCATATTCCCTCTTTAATAATCGTTATGACAAGTATACTATTTTTAATAATTTTTGTCAATGAAACATATATTATTTGTGTTGACAAATTTGACTTTTTGATACATAATAATAAAGTAAAAAAATGTGGAGGTGCAATATGGCTTACCGTTCAATATCTCCGTCGGTAATTCGCCGACTTCCGAGATACTATAGATTTTTACAAGACCTTAAAGAACAAGGCATAACCAGAATATCTTCAGCAGAGCTTTCAAGAAGAATGGGGCTTACTGCAAGTCAAATCCGTCAGGACCTTAACTGCTTTGGCGGTTTCGGTCAGCAGGGTTACGGCTACAATGTCCCCCATCTGACCACCGAAATTGCTAAAATTCTCTGTCTTGACAAGCCTCAGAAAATAGTAATTATCGGTATGGGTAACTTAGGCCGTGCTATCGCTACGCACATACGCTTTGATAACAGAGGTTACGAGCTTATCGGTCTGTTTGACAAAAAAGAATCTCTTGTAGGTCAGATAGTTCATAATCTGCCTATTCGCTCTATGGATTCCTTTGATGAATTCTGCAAAGAAAATAACCCTACTGCCGCCGTTCTTTGTATTCCGAAAGAATCGGCTGAGGCTATCGCATATAAGCTTATAAAGCTTGGTATTAAAGGCTTTTTAAACTTCAGCCATTACGATATCGGTCTTGCTTATCCTGAAGTTTCGGTACAAAATGTGCACTTTGGCGACAAGCTTATGGTTTTATCTTACAATATGAATAACAAAGAAAAATAAACAAATAATAACTGCGGTGATTTAAGTGATAGTAACTGTAATCAGAACCGCAGTTGTTTATTTTTTTGTAACCCTTGCAATACGGCTTATGGGCAAACGGCAGATAGGTGATATGCAGCCTAACGAGTTGGTTATTACCCTTCTTATTTCTGAAATTGCCGCTATTCCGCTACAGGACAATACTCAGCCTGTATTAAACGGAATAGTCGCTATTTTTATGCTGGTAATATTAGAAATTATTCTGTCTATACTGGCTATGAAATCAATAACGCTTCGTAAAATTATGAACGGCAACTCTGCCGTAATAATCAAAAACGGAGTAATTGACCAAAAAACAATGAAAAAAGTAAGGCTCACCGTTATCGACCTTATTGAACTTCTGCGCGGTCAGGGATATTTTAAAATTGAGGATATTGCCTTTGCTGTGCTTGAGGTAAACGGAAACCTGAGCGTTGTAGAAAAGAGCATGTGCCGGCCTCTCAAAACGGGCGATATTGACGGCCTTACCTTAGACGAAGCCACCCTTCCCCTACCGGTTATAAGTGACGGAAAAATAATAAAAGAATCAATAAACAGTTTAGGTGTAACTGAGGACCGCCTTGAAAAAATGATTTCACCTGCAAGAGTATATGATATCTTTCTTATGACACTTGACAGAAGCGGTAGTATGGAAATAATTATGAAGGAGGCAAAATAGATGAAACGTCTTATTGCCGCCTTTGTGCTGATTTTAATAACGGCAGGACTTATCGCATTTTCTACCTATACGGTGAACAAAAGTACCCACTTGCTTCTTGAACTTATAGAACAAAGTGAAAAAGATTTTAATAATAAAAAAAGCACCGATTCATCTCTTGACAAACTGGAAGAAGTCTGGCAAGATTTTGAACCGACGCTTTATATTTTTACTAACCACGAAACCCTTGAAGATATCAGTATATCTATCTGTCGGGTGCGTACCGGTGACGAAGAAGATTTTTTAAAGGAATCTGCCGAGCTTAAAGAAAAAATTGCTCATTTAAAAATAGGCGAAACCTTTTCACTGCATTCTTTATTTTAAAGCAAATCTTCATTATATACCGCACGGCAGCCACCAATAAATTTAGGACGGCTTCTTGCGGCAAGAACTGTAGCATTTCCTATACGGTTATTTTCAAGCCTTACGGGAACTGCTACTTTTTTTATGTGCATACCTATCATTGTAAAGCCAATATCAATACCTGCAGCCCCGCTTATTTCTTCTACAGCAACAGGATTTTTAAGCTTTTCATAAATAGCGGTAGCAAAGCTTCCCCCTGCTTTAGGCTGAGGCACAACGTTTACTGTTTCTCTGTCTTTTACAGCCTCGGCTTCAATAATTATGGCTCTGTTTAAATGCTCACAGCACTGGGCGGCAATAAAAATTCCCTTACCCTTTGCGGCTTTCAGAACACCTTTTACTATTTCATTTGCTGTTTCGGGAGAAGAATCGGTACCTATTTTACTGCCGACAACCTCACTGGTAGAGCAACCTACCACTAAGATATCTCCCTTTTTAAGACCTGCTTTTTCTATTATTTCAAGTGTAGATTTAAAGCTTTGTTCTGCTATATTTTCTAACATAATACCATCTCCGTTAAGTTAGTATAGCATAAAAACGTAACTTTTTCAATTTTTTTCATAAAAAGGTTGATTTTAAAAATATTTTGTGTTATTATTTTTAAAAATGCAAACGCATTGATGAAGGAAAGTACGTAAAGACCGACCTTTACAGAGACTGTGTTCAAGGCTGAAAAATACAGACCGTCCCTTTACCGAAGTTCCCTTCTGAGCGGCAGCACCGAATTAAAAGTAAGTGCCGACGGTTAGGAAACCGTTATATTTCCAAAGAGTGTTTGCTCTGATGCAAAAACCTGGGTGGTACCGCGGAGAATCTACGTCTTCGTCCCTTTTTATTGGGACGGAGACTATTTTTATTTTGGAGGAAAGATAAATGAAAGAAAAGTTATCACTTATTAAAGCTGAAGCTTTAGCGGCGGTTGAAAGTAGTAACAGCCGTCAGGAAATTGAAGATGTGCGTATTAAATATTTAGGTAAAAAAGGTGAAATAACCGCTATTTTAAAAACTATGGGCAGCCTTTCTGCCGAAGAGCGCCCCATTGTAGGACAAATGGCAAATGAAGTAAGAACCGCCATTGACGGCGCCATTAGTGAAAAGATAGAAATTATTGAAAAGAAAGAGCAGGACGCTAAGCTTGCAAGTGAAGCTATTGACGTTACAATGCCTTCTAAGAAAAGAAAAATCGGCGCTTTACACCCCTTAAACAAAGTTCTTGACGATATGTTGGATATCTTTCAGTCTATGGGCTTTGACGTAGTTGACGGACCTGAAGTTGAAACCGACCATTACTGTTTTGAACAGCTTAACGTTCCTGCCGACCACCCCGCCCGTGACATGCAGGATACCTTTTATCTTACCGACACTTTGCTTCTGCGTACCCAGACCTCTGCGGCGCAGGCTCGTACAATGGAAAAGACACAGCCCCCTATCCGTATGGTATGCCCCGGCCGTGTTTTCCGTGCCGATGAGGTAGACGCAACCCATTCTCCCGTATTCCATCAGATAGAAGGTCTTGTTGTAGATAAGGGCATTACAATGTGTGACCTTAAGGGTGTGCTTGAGCAGTTTGCTCACGAAATATACGGACCTGAAACTAAGGTTAAGTTCCGTCCTTCCTTCTTCCCCTTTACCGAGCCCAGCGTTGAAGTTGACGTTACCTGCTCTGAGTGTGGCGGAAAAGGCTGCAGAGTTTGCAAAGGCTCAGGCTGGATAGAAATTCTAGGCGCAGGTATGGTTCATCCCAATGTACTTAAGAATTGCGGCATTGACCCCGAAGAATACACCGGTTTTGCCTTTGGTATAGGTCTTGACCGTCTTACCACTACCCGTTATAAAATCAGCGACATTCGTCTGCTTTTTGAAAATGATAAGCGTTTTCTTGACCAGTTTTAAGGAAAGGAGTAATAATAATGAAAATTGCACTTAATACACTTAAATATTATGTTGATATAAACGTACCGGTAGAAGAGCTTTGCGATAAAATGGTTATGGCAGGCTTTGAGGTAGAATCTATCGAAAACCTTGCTGACAAAATGAGTAATGTTGTTGCTGCCCGTATCATATCTATTGCTCCTCACGAAAACAGCGACCATTTACAGATTTGTCAGATGGATATTGGTACAGGTGAGCCTGTACAGATAGTAACCGGCGCACAAAATGTTTTTGAGGGCGCACTTGTTCCTGCCGCTCTCCACGACAGTTATCTTCCCGACGGTACCCACATTACAAAGGGTAAGCTTCGCGGTGTTGAATCTCGCGGTATGCTCTGCTCGGGCGGTGAACTCGAGCTTACCGATGCCGATTATGAGGGTGCCTCTGTTAACGGAATTCTTATTCTTAAAGACGAATATGAAGTCGGCACAGATATGCGTGATATTCTCGGTCTTAATGACTATGTTATTGACTTTAAAATTACCGCAAACCGTCCTGACTGTAACTGTATTATTGGTGTTGCAAAAGAGGTTAGTGTTGTACTCGGCACTCCCTTTAAAATGCCTGACAGTTCTTATAAAACCGTTGGCGGTGACATAAACGAACACATAAAGATAGATGTTGAAAACTATGACCTTTGCCCCCGTTATGTCGGCAGAGTTGTTAAAAATCTTCGTGTTAAAGAATCTCCTCAGTGGCTAAAACAGGTAATTAAAACCTGCGGTATGCGTCCCATTAACAACATTGTTGATATAACAAACTTTGTTATGCTTGAAACAGGTCAGCCTATGCACGC
This sequence comes from Acutalibacteraceae bacterium, assembly GCA_045586405.1. Lineage (GTDB taxonomy): Bacteria > Bacillota > Clostridia > Oscillospirales > Acutalibacteraceae > SIG607. The sequence goes on from JAZNAG010000052.1 coordinate 38,313, forward strand.
CTTTAACTACAACGACCTTGCCGACAAGCACATTATTGTCCGTAACGCAAAAAGCGGCGAGTTTATTCAGACTCTTGACGAGAAAAAGCACAATTTAAGCGAAGATATGCTTGTAATCGCCGACGGTGTTAAGCCCTCCTGCCTTGCAGGTATTATGGGCGGTCTTGAAAGTGAAATTACCGACACCACCACCGACCTTTTCCTCGAGTCTGCAAAGTTTAAGAGAGATAATATCCGTAAAACCGGCAGAGCCCTTGGTATTCGTACCGAGTCCTCAGGCAGATTTGAAAAAGGCATTGATATAAACAACACCGGTTTTGCTATGGACCGCGCTCTTAATCTTATTAACGCGCTTGACGCAGGCGACATTATCGACGGAGTTATTGATAAAAATGAAGGCCTTCCCGAAAACAGAATACTAAACTGCACAACCGATTCTATAAATGCACTTTTAGGTCTTGAAATTGAAAAGACCGAGATGCTGAGAATCTTAAACGCTTTAGGTCTTAACGCTACACTTGACGGCAATATGCTGACCGTAAATGTTCCCTCTATCAGAGACGATATTGAAGGCAGAGCCGACCTAGCCGAAGAAATTATGAGAATTTACGGCTACGACCATATTGTAAGCACTCCTATGACAGGCAGTGTAAGACGCGGCAGAAAAAATGCAGAAAGAATTAAGTCTGACCTTATAAAATCTGCTATGATTGCCCTTGGCGCAAACGAAATTGCCACCTACTCATTCATTTCTTCAAAAGCACTTGATACATTAGGTCTTGCAGAAGACGACAGCAGAAGACTTGCTGTAAAACTGCTTAATCCTCTTGGTGACGAATATTCTACTCTTCGTACTCAGCTTATAACAAATATGCTGACTGTACTTTCTACAAACTATAACCGTAAAATAAGTGAAGCCAGAATGTTTGAAATAAGCAAACGCTTTATTCCAAAGGCTCTTCCCTTAACCGATGCCCCCGATGAAATTCCTACAATGTCGGTTGGTCTTTACGGTAAAGACGAAGACTTCTTCACCCTTAAGGGTATTGTTGAAGATGTACTTGCTGTTTTCGGTGCAGTAGGTAAATTTGCAAGAAGTGCTGAAGTTTATCTCCACCCCGGCAGACAGGCACAGGTTACCGTTAACGGTGAATGTGTTGCTGTTATGGGTGAGGTCCACCCCGACGTGCTCGGTCGGTACGATATAGGCGTTAAAGCTTATGTTGCCGAAATTTATATTGATAAGATTTTTGCCATTACCCCCGAAAAGACAATTTATAAGCCCCTGCCCAAATTCCCTGCGGTTTCCCGTGACTTTGCGCTTCTTTGTGACAAGTCAATTCCCGTTGGCGATTTGCAGGATATCATCAAAGATGCCGCAGGAAAACTTTGTGAAAACGTTGAACTTTTCGATGTATACGAAGGCAATCAGATTCCCGAAGGTAAAAAGAGCGTTGCTTTTAGTGTTACACTCAGAAGCAGTGATGCAACCCTTACCGACGAGCAAATAGAGGCCGCAAGTAAGAAGATAATTAAGAAACTAGAAGCAGCAGGCGCAACGCTAAGAGTTTAAGTTAATAAAAAATTTACTTGTACTTTTTTAAAATGTGTTGTAATATATATTAAAAGAGGTGTTAAATATGATTGATAAAACGATGGAATTTTCTTTAATAAATGATGAAGAGCTTGAAATCCGCAAGATAATTATGCAGGTTTACGAAGCATTAAAAGAAAAAGGTTATAACCCTATCAATCAGATAGTCGGATATATTTTGTCCGAGGACCCCACTTATATCACTACACACAACAATGCGCGTAATCTTATAAGAAGGGTTGACCGTGATACCCTGCTCCAAAATCTTGTGAAATTTTATCTTGCCGACTAAACTGAAAAGCCGTTACTTTTTTGGTAACGGCTCTTTATTTTATATTGCATAAAAAAGCTGAATGATGTATAATGAATAAGCAATAATATATTCAAGAGGTAATTTGTTTATGAATTTCAAATCTATCGACGGCAAAGGTCAGGTTGAGGGCTTTTGTCTAATAAAAAGTGTTGAAAAAAAGACCTCTTCAAAGGGCGATGTTTATCTTGATTTTACCCTTTCTGACAGCGACGGTGAAATTAACGCAAAACTTTGGAGCTACAACGAAAATTTACACGGCGTTTATGACAGCAATATTTTAGTAAAGGTGCGCGGTACGGTTTCGGTATATAACGGCACCGACCAGTTGCGCATTGAAAGAATTCGTCCCGTAAACGACGAGGATAACGTTAAAATAGAAGACTTTGTCAAAACCGCAGGTTATGACGGTGAAGCTATGTATGACGCTTTATTTAATTTGGCTTCAAATTTTGAGGATAAAGAGTTATCGTTGCTTGTAACTACTATTTTAAGTGATAATCGTTTGAGTCTGCTTTACTGGCCCGCTGCTTTCAAACTGCATCACGCTATTCGCGGCGGTTTGCTTCTTCACACACTTTCTATTGTAAGGCTTTGTGAAAATGTTTGTCAGATTTACCCCTTTGTCAACAGAGAACTTCTTATTTCAGGCGCTATTCTTCACGATATCGCCAAAATAGGTGAATTTGAAGTTGCTGACAGCGGTATTGCTACAGGCTACAGCGTTAAGGGTAATCTTATCGGTCATCTGGCTGAAGGCGCTATCCTTGTAAGACAGACTGCTCTTAAAGCAGGGGTAAGCGAAGAAACCTCTAATCTTATTGAACATATGCTTCTTTCTCACCACGGTGATCCTGAGTTTGGTGCAGCTGTACGTCCTATGTTTATGGAGGCAGAAATACTCAGCGAACTTGATATGCTTGATGCCAGAATTTATGAAATGAAAGAGGCTGTTGAAGGTATTTCACAGGGCGAATTCACAGGCAGACTTTGGTCGATGGACAACAGAAAGCTTTATAATCACGGAAAAAGTGATTTCACTAAAGAAACTAAATTATTTTAATATAAAGGAGAAACAAAAATGAAAATTACAAAAGATATGCTTATTGGAGACGTACTTGATATAGATACCGGCTGTGCTCAGTATTTCTTTGAAATCGGTATGCACTGTCTTGGCTGTCCTGCATCAAGAGGTGAATCTATTGAGCAGGCTTGCGCTGTGCACAACACCGACTGTGATGCACTTGTTGAAAAGCTTAACAAGTATTTTGCAGACAAATAATGCGCAGTCTGTCATATCGGCTTCAGGTAATTTTTGATCTTATAAATGACGGCGCAAAGGTAGCCGATATCGGTACCGACCACGCCTATTTGCCTATTGCCCTATCGCTGTCAAAAAAATGCAAAAGCATTATTGCCTGTGATATAAAAGAAAAACCCCTTAGTAAAGCAAGGGAAAATATTAAAAAATTCGGTATTACTGATATCGATACAAGACTTAGTAACGGCCTTATGGAAATTAGTTTCGGTGAGGCCGATACTGTCGTTATTGCAGGTATGGGCGGCGATGTGATTTCTAAAATTCTAAGCGACTGCAACTGGATTAAGGACAGCAAAATCACCCTTTTGCTTCAGCCAATGACCAGCGCCGAAATACTTAGAAAATATCTTTTAGATAACCGATTTTCTATACTTGAGGAAACCCCTCTTACTGAGCAGGGCAAGGTTTATTCTGTTATAAAGGCTTGTTTTACGGGAGAAAAAACTCCATATTCCGACGGTTTTTTATACATCGGCAAAGTTAAAGCCAACACTCCTGACGGCAGAGCCTATATTGAAAAACAGTTAAACCGAATAAATGCCGTTATAGCCGACCTGGAAAGCCTTGACGGCAAAGAAAATGACACATTAAAGTATAAAGAAATTAAAAAATATATAGATTTATCACTGGAGATTTGTTAATGGCGTTAGACGGAGTATTTCTACATAAAATAAAAAACGAAATATCAAGTTTAATTGGTGCGCATACCGATAAAATCTACCAGCCATCAAGGGATGAGCTGGTGTTTTTGTTGCGTTCTAAAGAAGGCGCTTTCCGTTTGCTTATCAGTGCAAGACAGGGTGCCGCAAGGCTTCATACAACCGCTTCTAAGCCTGAAAACCCTGCTAATCCCCCTATGTTTTGTATGCTGCTCAGAAAACATCTTGGCGCTTCAAAACTTATATCGGTACAGCAAAAAGGCTTTGAAAGAATACTCACCCTTACCTTTTCTTCTAAAAACGAAATGGGTGATACGGTACCTTTAAATCTTGTTTGTGAATTTATAGGAAGCAAACCAAACATCATTTTAACAGACGAAAACAATGTGATAATAGACGCTGTTCACAGAAGTGATATCGAAAGCTCTGCCCGTCTTATTCAGCCGGGTGCAATTTATGAATTACCTGCTGTCAGCAATAAATTGAACATTATAGACACCGATGAAACCGAAGTTATAAACAAAATACTTTCCAACAATGCTTTACCTTTGTGGAAAGCTATACTCGACACCCTTGAAGGCTTTTCACCCCTTATTGCAAGAGAAATTGCCTTAAAGGTATGCGGTGATTTTGAAAAAATCTGCGAAAGCCTTAACAAAGCTGAGAAAGATAACCTTATTATCACTCTGAGTGGCATTAAAAGTGATATACTTGTTAAAAATTCGCCCGTTATAATTTCAGACCAGAATGGATATCCCTTTGATTATACCTACACAAATATTTCACAGTACGGCGAAAAATATACCATAAAAAAAGCTGATTCTTTCTGCGACGCACTCGACATTTTTTACACTCAGCGTGAAAATGAACAGCGAATCAAAAAAAGTGCGCAGGATATTTTTAAAATTCTCACCCTTTTAATAAGCCGAACCGAGAGAAAAACACAGCTTAGAAAAAAAGACCTTGAAGAAAGCAGGGATCGCGAAAAGTACCGCATTTACGGTGAACTTATCAAGGCTAACCTTTACCGAATTCCTCAAGGGGCGTCTACCTTTGATGCCGAAAACTATTATGACGAAAACTTCTCGTTATTAAATATTCCCCTTGATCCCTCTGTATCCCCAGCCGTAAATGCTGACCGATATTTTAAAGAATACAAAAAATCTTATACGGCAGAAAAGAAACTTTGTCAGTTTATAGAGCAGGATGCCGCCGACCTTAAATACTTTAATTCTGTTCTTGATAACCTATCTCGTGCGCAAAGTATTTCCGACCTTGATGAGATAAGAGAAGAATTAAACGAAGCAGGGGTTATTAAAATTGTGCGAAACACAAATAAAAAGCCTAAGTTTCAAAATAATTTTAAGGAATATAAAACTCCCTGCGGTCTAAAAATTTTAGTGGGCAAAAACAACCGACAAAATGATGTTTTAACACTGAATATTGCCGCTAAAAATGATATTTGGTTTCATACAAAAAATATACCCGGCAGTCACACCGTTCTTGTAACCGACGGCAAAGAGGTAAGCCAAGAAACTTTAATGTACGCGGCAGGTATTGCAGCTTATAATTCAAAAGCTCAGAATTCTTCAGGTGTTCCTGTAGATTACACTCTTATAAAATATGTTAAAAAACCAAATGGGGCAAAACCCGGTATGGTAATTTATTCAAATGAAAAAACCTTATTTGTAACACCAAAAAGCGAAAACATACCTTGACTTAAATAATTTAATGTTATATAATGTATTTGTATGTAAAATTATCGTTATTTGATAAACAAACTTTAGAAATGGAGCATAGAACATGAACGAAATTTCTATTACCAGTGTCGTTTCCATACTTATGAAACGTCTTTGGCTGATTGCTATTGTAACTGTACTTTGTGCTGTTATTGCTTTCAGTTACTGTAAATTTATCGTATCTCCTGTTTACAAAGCAACCACCTCTATACTTATTACAAACGGTGGTGTTATTACAGAAAGCGGAGATGACACAATTAAATCAGGCGACCTTTCTGCCTCTATCTATCTTGTTAACACCTGTGTTGACATCTTAAAGTCGCAGAAGATTTACAAAGAGCTCGCTTCAGCTACTTCTGACAAGTATAACTACAAATCACTTAAAAGCGGCTTTACAATTGCGCGAAAAGACGAAGACAGTCTTTTTATATCCATATCTTTCAGAAGTACCGATCCTAAAGAAGCTATTCTTCTTGTTAACGCTTTTACTAAGTTGGCTCCTTCCAGCATAGAAGCTACGCTTCCCTCTGTAAAGGTTGAAATACTTGAAGAATCTGATACTGCAGGTAAGGTTTATCCTAAGACTTTAAACACAACCGTTATTTTCGCTTTCCTTGGTGCTATTGCTTCTTGTGTTATAATTCTCATTATTGCCCTTACCGACCAGGCAATTAAAAGTGAAGAAGAATTTGTTTCCTTCTTTGATATACCCATACTTGGCACTGTGCCTGATTTTGATAACAGCCCCACCTATGCATATAGATCTAAATCGGGTGTTGTATCCAGTAAGACAGGAGGTCAGTAATTATGGAAAACAAACAACCTACACAACAGCCAACTGAAACTCCTGCTTCTAAAAAGGTTCCCTTTGCGGTAATAGAAGCATATAAGACCATTCGTACTAACCTTATGTTCTCTCTGCCTCAAGACGGTTGCCGTTCATTCGTTATTTCAAGTTCGGTTCCCGGCGAAGGCAAATCTACTACCGCTGTTAATATTGCTGTTGCTTTTTCACAGCTTGGTAAAAAAGTACTGCTTATTGATGCCGACCTTAGAAGACCTTCTATCCACAAAAAGCTTAAGCTTATAAACACAAAAGGTCTTTGCTCTGTTCTTTCGGGCACTGCTACTTTTGATGAATGTGTTCAGCATTCCAATAACCATCTTGACGTTTTGACTTCAGGTCCACTTCCCTCTAACCCAATTGAGCTTATTGAGTCTTACGCTCTCTCCCAGCTGTTATCATCTCTCGAAAGCAGCTATGATTTCATTGTGTTCGACTCTACTCCCATAAACATAGTTTCCGACGCTATTTCGCTTGCTCCGAAAACCGACGGTCTTGTTTTATTGGTGCTTGAAGGTTCGACCAGAAGAGACGATGTTCATCATGCTCTTTCTGCATGTCGTTTTGCAAACATTAATGTTCTGGGCGCTGTGCTCAACTGTGTTGATACTAAGAATTCCCGCAAATATTCTTACCGCAAGTACAAATACAGTGGCTACCGCTACTCATATAAATATCAGTATAAGTATTAAAATGATAACCGGTAGGGCTTTCCCTGCCGGTTGCTTGTTAGGAGGTAATCAATGGGTTTAGTTGATACTCATACACATATATTACCGGATGTAGATGACGGTGCAAAAAACTTTGAAGAAGCTATTGCTCTTTTAGAACAGGAAAAAGAAAACGGCGTTACTTCTGTTGTTTTAACTCCGCATTTCTACCCCGCTGTCCATAGTTTTAATGATCATTATAACAAATGTAAAGAGGCTTTTTCTGCCTTTAAAGAAGCCATTAAAGATAAAGATTTGCCTGACATTTATTTAGGCTTTGAAGTACAGTATTTTTCAGGAATTTCAAGAAGTGAAAATCTTGAAAAGCTTTGCCTTGAAAATACCAATATTCTCTTGCTTGAAATACCGTTTCTATATCCTCTTACAGATAATATGATAAACGAAATTATTAAGCTTGATATGGATATAGGTATGTCGGTTATAATTGCCCATATTGAAAGATACGGAAAAGAACGTCTTTTCAAAAAACTTTTAAAGGCAGTTGCCGACGGTCACGCCAAGGCTCAGATTTCTGCTGACTTTGTCACCGACAAATCTGTTAAAAAGGTGGTATATAAGCTTTTAAAAAATAATCTTGTCAGCTATATTGCCTCCGACTGCCACGATGCTAGAGAAAGACCTGTAATGCTGAAAAAAGCCTTTAGCGACCTTCGTGTATCTTTTCATCCGCAAATAGTTACCTGTATTAAGAACAGTACAAAGCTTGAAAATCAGTTGAAAGGAAATTTTGATGATTCATTCTAATGCTCTTAATCTGCATAATAAAGACGGTATATCCTACGTTACCTTTCCAAAGCTTGACGGCTTAAACTGTGTAACCCATGCTTTCACAACCCGACTTGGCGGAGTTAGCGACGGTATATACAGTTCTATGAATATGAGTTTTTCAAACGGCGACAAGCGTGAAAATGTACTTGAAAACTACCGCCGTATGTGCAGTATTATAGGTGTAGATATAAATAAGGTAACGCTTTCACGTCAAACCCATACTAATAATGTAAGAATAGTTACTAATGACGATATTGGCAAAGGCCTTAGTAAAGAGCGTGACTACGATGATGTTGACGGTCTTATTACAAATATACCGGGTGTCTGCCTTGTTACCCATTTTGCAGACTGTACCCCTCTGCTCTTTTGCGATCCTGTTAAAAAGGTTGTAGCTACTTCTCACGCAGGTTGGCGCGGCACCGCAAGTGAAATAGGCAGAATAACTGTTGAAAAAATGCAAGAGGTTTTTGGCTCTTCACCCGAAAATATTGTTGCCGCTATCGGTCCTTCTATATGTAAAGACTGTTACGAAGTAGACTCCCCTGTCTTTGAGCCTGTATCTAAAATAGGTTATTTAGATAAAAGCAGTATATTTAAAGACAAAGGTAGTGGTAAATATATGTTTAACCTGTGGGAAACCAACCGTCAGATACTGATAAACGCGGGTATTAAGCCTGAGAATATAGATGTTACCGACCTATGCACAAATTGCCACCCCGATATTTTTCATTCCCACCGTTTTACAGGTGGAAAACGCGGTATTCTTGCCGCAATGATAGCTCTTAAAGAGTAAAGTAACAGCCTTTGCTGATGATTTTTGTCAACAAAGGCTGTTTTTATTTATGTTTTATAACAAAAACAACCAACTTTTCAACTTTTTTAAAGAAAATACTTTACAACTTCAGCGAGTTGAAGTATAATATGGTTACAGTTTAAAATTTCATTTAGAAATTAAGAAAGGAAATGATAAAAATGAAAAAACTTTTAGCACTTATTTTAGCCATTATGATGATTGTATGTTGCTTCGCAGGTTGTGGAAGCGAAAAGACCATAGTTGTTGGTTACACAATTTATGAACCAATGAACTATCTGGATGAAAGCGGTAAGCTCGTTGGTTTTGATACCGAACTTGCTGAAGCTGTATTCGGTAATCTTGGTTACAAGGTTGTTTTCAAAGAGATCAAATGGGAAAATAAATACACCGAGCTCGATTCCGGTAGTATCGACTGTATCTGGAACGGTTTCACCTGCAACTCTGCCGACGATGACGGTATCCAGAGAAGCGAAAAGGTAGACTTTACATACAAATATATGGAAAACCGTCAGGTTATCGTTGTTAAGAAGGACTCAGGAATTGCCGCTGCCGCCGACTTAAACGGCAAAATTGCCGATGCTGAAATCGGTTCTGCAGGCGAATCTTACGCTAAAGGCTTTGAAGGCATTGTTTTCAAAGGCTCTATCAAACAGACCGACTGCCTTCTTTCTGTAAAAGCAGGCAATGCTGACTTTGCCGTACTTGACGCTCAGCTTGCAAACAGCTACTGCGGCAAGGGTGACTATGCTGATCTTATGATTGTTGATGCTCTTACCAGCGATGTTGAATATTACGCTGTTGGCTTCAAAAAAGGCAGTGAACTTACCGCTAATGTAAATGCGCAGTTTGAAGCTCTTGCTAAAGACGGCACTCTTGCTAAACTCGGCGAGAAATATCCCAAGGTTGCCAATTCCATTATTACTGATTTTGCTGACCAGAAATAATATATCGGAGAATTTTAGATGTCTTTCTTAGAAGTAATTACTTTTTTGTTTGACGGCTTTAAAATATCTTTGCTTATCTTTGCGGTGACGCTGCTTTGCGGCGCACCGCTTGGTTTACCTATAGCCTTTTGTTCTATGAGCAAAATTAAGGTTGTCAAAAATATTTCCCGCGTTTTTGTCTGGATAATAAGAGGCGTTCCTCTTATGCTTCAGATA